>JAHDQE010000022.1 GCA_018433975.1 Ornatilinea sp.
GAATCATCTCTTCCAGATTCGGCGGCAACAACATGGGTTGATTCTGTGTGTATGGTTTGAAGATTTGTGTTTTCATCCCCTCTATTATATTAAATTTTTTGGGGGCTGTCCCAATTACTTTTGGGACAGCCCCTTTGCGCGTTACAAATTGAATGGATTAGAAGGGACCAAATTTATTGACGATTCCCTGAGAGATAAACGCCATGCCCAGGAAAACCAGTCCCAGATTGAGCATCAGATTTTTTACGAAATCAACTCTGCCCTGAGTGGTGAGATCCACACCGGTTACCGGGATCAATACCGCATCGGCTTCCGAAAGCGCGGGAGGAGCCAGAGTGGGTTCCGGTGTCGGGGTTGAGGCCTGGAGTAAGGTCAGGCCCGGGCTCCCTGGTGTCGAAGTTGGGTCCTGATCGACAGGGGTCGCGGTTGGATTTTGCCCAACAGGAGTCGAGGTGGGGTTCTGGCCGCCGGGTGTTGCAGTGGGTACAACCGGTGTTGTAGTGGGCACTACCGGTGTTGGCGTGTTGGTTGCCGGCGGGGGAGTCTGGGTCGGGATTGTCTGGCAGTAATCTTCGCCGTTGCTGAGCGAATTAGAAAATTCTTCGTCCAGAATGACATAGTCCAGGTTCAGGGTGGTGGTTCCAGCAGCCGATTTGAAGAAAGTCAAACTGCTGTTCGCGCCCACGGTATCGGTTCCGCTGGCTCCGCCAGTTTCTTCCCAGTTGAAAGTTACTGCGAAGTTATTGGGGTTGGTCACGGTCCAGTTGAGGCCGTCTCCCACACATAAGTAGCTGAGAGAAAGTCTTCCGGGCTGCGGAGTTTGTTCTTCACAGGCGTCGCTGGCAGAACTTACCGAGCCGCTGCGGCTGTCCGCGCCGTTCGTCCAGTTGTAATTCAGGGTATGGGCACCGGGACTGGCAACCGCCACGCTGGAACTGCCGTTTGCGGGCAGGGAAGCTGAACCGCTCACGCCGTCCAATTCGAAATTGAGTTCAATCGCGAAATCGTTCGGGTTGAAAGCGGTGAATAGCACGCCGTTTTCCGTACAGGAGTAATTTACGGAAATATCTTCTTTACAGGCATCCGTGCTGGTTGCGGTATCGTTCAGCTCATCCTTTGCAAAGAGCTGGACGGTTTTGAGACCGGGATCGGTGGTGAAGTAGCTGTCACCGGGGCCGGCTGTACCGCTGCCGCTTTCGCTGCTGCCTTCTACTTCCCAGGTGTAATCCACAGGGTAGCTGTTGGGATTGCTGACTTTCCATTGAATCTGCTCGTCGCCTGAGAAACCACAGACCGAGGAAAGAGAAATCTTTTCAAAAGGTACAGGAGTTGGGGTTTCCTGTGGCTGGCAAACCCATGGGTACCAGTAGTAATCCAGCCCTGCGGTGTCCAACTGGGTGTCGATCCCGTTCTCGCGGATGGACAGCCGGGCTCCCCAGTGGATTTCAACGACCTCGTCGCCCGGGTTGACGCCGGGCCATGTGGCATCAAAAGTGACTTCATCGCCGTTTGAAACCTGGTGGATTTCATAAACCGGAGAAGTGCGCGATTCCGGAGGGTTGACAACATACCATTGGGTTTGCAGCCGGGCAGTTACGCCTTCCGGAAGAGAAACCCGGACCGTCGCTGAGATTGAACCTTCGTTGTACTGGCAGATTGCAGTATCACTGGTGGTAAATTCGACCTGGCCTTCAATTTCGGGCTGAGGGGTCTCTGTGAGCTGGCAGACGCCAATTGTACAGCCTGAGCTCCACAGTTCACCAGTTCCGGGGTGACCGGGTTCCTGCTCTGCGCGGAACATATAATTGCCGGCAACACCGTTTGGATTGTAGGACAGGGTTTGGCATTCATCCTGGCCTAGCGGTCCTACGGTTCCCGAAGTCAGCACTTCGCCATCTTTGGGGTTGCCTTCAAAGATATAGTACAGTTCCCAATCGACTGAGTCCGACATATCGCCGTCGCCTACATTACAGACCTGCACGCTGACATTATTACAACTGGAATCGGTACAGCCGCCAACAAAGGATAAAGAACTTTTGTTCCATTTGTCCTGCAGCGGGTTGGCGACACTCACGCCGCTGGCTGCCGACAGATTTTTACGGACGGAGCTTTCTGTGCCTGGATTCTCATCTCTGACAGGGGGCCTGCCGTTATTTGGATTCTGACCTTTTTCAGGGGCTTCACCGGTTAAAGGTGGTTTGACTCCGATTGGGGATTCACCCTGACCGGGTGCTTCACCGTTATCCGGTGGGGGAACTTCCCCGCCATCTTGGGGAGGCACTTCGCCGTTATCGGGCGGGGTAATTTCGCCGCCATCCTGTGGGGGAGTTTCCCCACTGTCTGGTGGGGGGACTTCGCCGGGTTGTTCGCCCGGATTGGGATCCACACCCTGTCCCGGATCTTTTCCACCGGGATCAACGGGGGTGGGGTCTCCCTGTTGGTAAGTTGAAGATGCAAGTACTGGTTGGTTTACAGCGGATAACACCATACCCACCAGTAGAAAAACGATTCCGGACGCGTAAGTTAACTGCGTCAATTTACGATATAACTTCCACCTCTTTGTACTCATTACTTCCTCCGAAAAGATACGCCTTTTGTGTTTTTGAAACATCCCTGCCGGCTTTGCCGGAAAGACGTCCTTTCGGTCGGTTTCGCTACTGGCTCCCTGTGCACCCTGTTGAAAAGTTTTTCAACCAAGCGACCAAATTAGATGCTCAGATCTTGGCCCCCGCAGGACAAACAAATCTTACTGTTCTGTTTTTAATGTATACCGATAATTAATATCTTATTAGTAAGTATTTACAGTATAAGTGTAAGGAATTGGTTTGTCAAATAAAATCCGAAGAATAAGTGGTACAAGCTTATACACGCCTGTTGGATGTCTGAGAAGGCGTATATACGGAGTTTTTGGTGGTTTTTTGGGTTTTAATCCATAAATACGGTGTTTTTAAGCAGCCTGACCTGGCTGCTTCGCATCGATATGGTAATGAATTGGTTATCCAAAAGCCGCTTTTTCCGGTACGGAAATGGTAATTATTTCCGGGAATGCGAAACTGCAGGGCACAGAATTCTAACACAGGGCTCTTTTTTAACCATAAACAGAGCGCTGCATTTTTTGGAGAGACAAACTTTAAGAAGCACTTGACAAATTTTGGGGCTTGTGACTATAATTACCTTCGCGTTCCTCGATAGCTCAATCGGCAGAGCAAGCGGCTGTTAACCGCTAGGTTAGTGGTTCGAGTCCACTTCGAGGAGCCTTTTTATTAAAAATACCTTTAGCATTTTTGCTAAAGGTATTTTTAATGATAATAAATATCTTTTATTCCTTCATATTTAAAATGTGTTGGATATGGGAAATGATTATCAGGTTGGTAGCCTTCATCACTTTGGATGATATTCCAACTGATCCAAATAAATTTGCAATAAATTACTAATAACAAAACTGAATCTCATAATGGCTTGGATATTAATAATTAAATCTAAGGAGTATAATAATAAGGGTTGTTAATGCCTGATAAATAATGACAAACTGGCTGTTGTGTTATTGTTCAGGAAGTATGAATTTTTCTGATTTCTTCTAGCGAAACTTATCTGTTTTACAGTTCCTTGATAGATCATACAGCAAGAAAGGGGGAATTGATGGCTTCTGAAAAAAAGATAAACGCACTTAAAATCCTGCCTTACACGATATCGATATGTTGTTTAGTACTATTTGACATTATTTTATTGATTGGTATCTTTGATAATTCTCTGCGGGGATTGATGCTGAGTTCCCAAATTATCTTGCCTGGTGTAGCCGTTGCTGGATTGAGTGCAATGGTTTTGAACCCGACCCTGTATGGAAAAATTCAGTTATTGTTATCGAAAAGCATTAATAAGGATATACCCGCCGAATCAGAAGTCACCAACCCTAAAAAGCTTGAGCGTGCCACTGTGATTCAGCTCTTTATAACTATATTTTTATTGTTTATCAACACAAAAATGATTTATCAAATCTCTGATCTACCCCGAACATCAGGCGATACTATTGATTTCATATTAGGCTCTGCATATCATCCCTTAAGTCTCGAATTTTGGACAGCGTATAAACCGCCTTTGCTCCCTTTGCTGATCCGCATTTTAGGATATACCAACGCAGAAATATTTCGACATGAATTGTTAGATGATATTGCAAATATCCAATTAATTATATCCGCGGCAGCCTGGTCAATTTTTGCCCTTTCAGTTTCTTTTCATCTCAAAAAGAGGGAATCTAAATTATTGGCTTTCGCTGTTATTCTGTTCTTTAGCGCGACGCTAGATATCTCTTTGTGGGATCGTCTGACGTTATCGGAATCGCTTTCAATTTCTTTTTTCGCACTATGGATGGCGGCCAGCTCTTCTCTATTGTATATTCTTTATAAGCCCATTAAAAGCGTAGTGGTTCGGATTAGTTTCTTAGTTGTCTTTACAGTAATCACTTTTTTATATGCGAATGCCAGAGACACAAATATCTATTTTGTCGTTTTAATTGAAGGGCTTTTATTGTTATGGTTCACTATATTAAGACAAAATTATATGTTAAGACAAAAACTTTTTATTGTTGTAGCTTTGGTTGTAGCAGCGCTGTTTATACTTCATTCTTACGTCTATGATGTTTCCAACCGTTGGCATCCTGTAATTATGGACATCATGACCGACCGACTTTCAAACGATCCAGACGCTATCTCGTTTTTTGTTGACGAGGGAATGCCTCCAGTTGAAGATATTCTGGCCAATCATGCTTATCCTGATTTTCATTCATTTTTAGATTCAAGGAGATTTCAGGTTTTGGGTGGAACCGGCGCAGATGTTTTTAATACCTGGTTCGCGGATTACAGTAAAAAAACCTATATTTCTTATTTGCTGCACAACCCAATCAACACATTGACTGAACCATTGAAAAATTGGAAAAAAATGATACTGGAAAACAATTACGAATATCGAGAACCAAATGGTACCCTCTCTCGAAGAATTCAGTGGCTTACTAAGCTTTTATATCCCTACAATCAAATTGTGCTGTTGGGATTATTTTCGGCTGTAATAGGCTTTTTTGCGTTTTCGTTTCGAACTAATCAGGTCATTAACCCTTTGTGGTTCTTGGTATCGGGATTGTTACTTACGATGCCTCTTCTTATGATATTAATTTGGGTGGGCGGCTCGCTTGAAGTTCCGCGACATGCCTTTCAAATCAGTATGCAGTTCCGGTTAGCCCTGTGGATGGGTTTGATCTTGGGCGTTGATTTGCTCCCTTCAGGGAGAAAAATTCCTGGGGCACAGGAATCTTAAATGTTTACAAAAATGTATTTATCTTAACCTTGGCTTGTTTGCCGCCTGTTAAATTCTTGGAAGAGCCTAAATTCTTCCTCTTGTATCCACTCTTTTTCCGAATGGGTTCATAAGTTTTGTATCCTGTTTTGAACCTCATTCTCATTCATGTTTGGATAAAGGTAATCTGTGATATTCATGCTGGAATGCATCACATTCTGACTGACAGTTTTATAGTCAGCAACATTTTTTGAACGCTTCAACCTATAATGAATATGACCATGCCGGAATTTGTGTGGGGAATGGTAAAGTAGTCCTACTTTGTTGAAATAAGCTTTCAATTGCTTGGTTGCCATACTTGTTCGGCTTCTGGGGGATGATAGATCATTTGTATTGATTTCTCCAGTTTCAGGGAATAAAGCAGGAAATCACATTCCAATACCTGGAAGAACAGCACGCACTTCATTATCTCAATCCTGAACAACTGTAATTAATTCTGGAATATCCAATAAATAGGTGGTGGCATGCTTACCATTTTTTTCTTCAAACGCCTAAATTTGGATACTGCTTGACCAACCAGTTTTGAAAATCGACCGCCAGAATGGGCATTGAAATGAATGCGCCGATTCGCATTCCTGAAAGAAAAACATAACATAACATAGCCCTACCCTATGGCCAGCCGTTGAATATACAGGAACAGCAGCGATTTTCAATATTCCTTCTAGGCTTACCGCTTCGCTTGTCCGGGGAATTGCTGGCATCCGTTTTGTTTTCAGGTTTTTTAGCCAGGCTTGCTGAATATTCCGATAATCGTTTTTATTGTCATTTAGCCAGATAAAAAACCATCGGGCGGTTGCAAATCTTTTTTGTATATACCGCAGATAAACACCCGTTCTGTTTATTCTGGGAGCAATTCAGCAAGGATTTTGGAAAGGTAGGACGAATATCTTTTACATTCGAAATTTATCCTGTGCCTATTCTAAAAGATAGCGGATGTGGGTTTCTTAAATGCTGGAGGCATTTTTTGTTTGGCGTTTAGAATTCCAAAAGTAAAAACCGCAATCCTGTTCTATCCGCCCGGAGTGGTTTTGCTTAAACTGGGGGAAAGTTGTTCCGGTAAAGGATTTTGTAAACCATGAAGTGTGTGATGATTATTGATGAAAGTTTACCGTTAGGGTTAATTGCCAATACTGCGGCGGTGCTGGGGATCAGCCTGGGAGCGCAGATTGAGGGCATCGTTGGGCCGGATGTGCAGGACAGCGAGGGGAAAGTGCACCGTGGGATCACGCGGCTGTCTATCCCGCTCTTAAAAGGAAGCAGCGAGTTAATCCGCGACACCCGTGAAAAGCTGGTCGCGCTGGATGCCCCCGACCTGTATTACGTGGATTTTTGTGACGCGGCGCAGAAGAGCAAACAATATGAGGATTACCGCAGCAAGATCGAACGGGTTCCGGTGGACGAACTGCGTTACCTGGGTATCGCCATGTGCGGCCCGGAAAAACATGTCAGAACGCTGACCGGGTCGATCGGCCTGCTGCGTTAGCCGCTGGAATAGGTGTTGTTCTGGTATTGGCCGGGGGTTGCCCCGACCCCTTCCTTGAATTTGCGGATCAGATGGCTCTGGTCGGCAAACCCCAGCGCTGCGGCCACCTGAGCGCCGCTTTCCCCGGCCGCCAGCCGGCGGCGTGCCTCCTGAATGCGAAGCTGCATCTGGTAGCTGTGGGGCGGCAGTCCGAAATGTTCGCTGAAGATGCGTAAGAAATGATAAGGACTGAGGCCGCAGTGCTCCGCCAGGTTGTACAGGCTGATGTTCTCGGCCAGGTTCTCCCGCAGGTAGGTACTGCCCTTTTCCAGTGCCTCCGGACGGTTATCGTATTCCGGTTGGGCCGGGCTGCGTGTGTAGGCCAGTACGATCCGTGAGAGGACGTCATATAAGCGCCCTTCAACCTCCAGCAGACTTTTCCCATCCAGCATGGCGGTGAATAACCGCTCCAGCTCCTCATACAGCAGCCTGTCCTGCACCACCGGGCGGGTAAAGACCAACGGGTTTTGTGGCCGGCCGTTCATTTGGGCGGCCAGGCTTTGCAGGAAGGGTGCTTCAATGTACAGCATGTAATACATAAGCTGTGAATCCGGTTGGGGGTTGCACGCGTGCACTTCTCCGGGGTTGATCAGGGCGATGTCGCCTTCGCCGATGCGGAAGGCGCTCTTCTCGTGCAGGAAGCGGGTCTGCCCGTGGCGGATCAGCCCGATCGAGTAAGTATCGTGGACGTGTTTTTCAAACGCGTGCTGGCGGTACAGCGAGAAGCGCAGTTCGATCTCTTTCAAATTTGGGTTGCGGTAAAAGTGGACTTCTGGTGGATTCATGGTGTCCTTCCGGATAGAAGGATTATATAACAAACCCGCCAGCCGGGCTGGCGCGGGTTTTCGGGGAAGCGGCTTGTAATTGGATATTTGGGGGAATATACTTAGGGGTAGTTATTTGCAGGGCGTATCCCGGATGAATGTTGAGTGGTGTGCCTGCTGTTTTTGGTTATCCAATAAGACGGCAGCAGTGCGATTCATGACAATCCCTATAAGGAATCTACATGGCACAACCTCAACCACAGAGCTTTCTGGCCGTCCCGGCTGTCGGCATGGGCCCGGATCCTGACTTTTTTGAAACATATCTTTGCTCTGTGACCCGGTCCAAAACTGGAGCAATGCCCTGGAAAATGTAGAGCACACAGACGCTGCCTGCCGCTCACGTAAATCACAAGATACCAATCTGAAGCATAAGGAATAAACAACGATGACCATGTTTATCACCGGTGGAACAAGCTCAATTGGGCGTATTCTGGTAAAAGAATTGGCCGCGCAGGGGATTCCCATGCGGGCGCTGGTTCGCAAAAGCTCCAATCGATCAGTGCTCGAATTTCCGGAGGTGACCTTTGTCGAAGGGGACGTGACGGACGCAGACAGCATTTGGAAAGGGATGGAAGGCTGCCGGTCCGTGACCCATCTGGCCGCCATCGTGGGGCACAACGTCCCGGAGGCGGAATGGTGGCGCGTTAACCGGGATGGCAGTCGGAATGTCCTCCAGGCGGCCTACGACCTTCATGTGGACAGTATGGTGCAGGTCAGTTCGCTTTCCGTGCTGGGCTTCACCGAACCGGGAGAAACCGCGGATGAAACCCGTCCAATCGATACGGGCAAGCATGTGAACCTCTATCAAAAGACGAAATACGCGGCGGATGAAATTGCCCGGGATTTTGCGGCGAGAGGCTTGCCCGTCAAGATCGTTTACCCGGCTTTCGGATACGGCTGTTCACAGGCGACCAGCCATCCGAGCATGCAGGACCAGACTCTCCTGCGGATGGCAGTGGGCGAGCCGGTGGCGGTTATGGGGAGCGGCAGGAACCGGCTGTGTTTATCGTATTACAACGATACCGCCGCTGGTATTCTTCTGGCCCACCGGAATGGGAAACCCGGTGAAGGGTACATCCTGGGGAATGAAAATCTGACGTTCAAAGAAATCTGGAATGCGGTGGCCGAGGTGCTGGGGAAAGAACCGCCGCGGAAGCAGATTCCTCTTCCCGTTTTGAAGCTGATTTCCTCTGCAAGCCGGGTGCTGACCGGGAAATCCGTCTTCCCGCCGGACTTCTTTGAAATGATCGCCTTTAACTGGTGTTTCAGCAACCGGAAAGCAAGGGAACAGTTGGGCTGGCAGCCGCAGTCCTTTGTTGAGGGATTAAGGAAAACCTGGCAGGAATACCAGGAACAGGGATGGAGTGTTGCGGGGGACTGAGCAGCGAAGGTGATGAATGCTGCATTCAGCGCAGCGTGGCTTGAATTTGGGCCTGTGGGGCAATTTATGGGCGAGTGGTGAACGGGGTGTAACCTTAAGGTTTTTGGACTTGTTATTCACTGGAGGTTGTTTTTAATGAACGATGTGCTTTTAATTGTTGTGGTCCTTGTCGGTGCGATTGGAGGATTGGTCGCCGTGGCCTACTGGCTGGAAAAGCGTAGTAAAAAATCCAATCCGGTTGACCCTGTGCTGCCCGAACCCGGACCCATGGGAAAGATAGCATTGTGGAGTTCCAGAATTTTGGTTGTGTTGATGGTGCTTGCAATTATTGGGGCGCTGGTGCTCAAGTCTCTTCCCCTGGTCTGGTTTGCCGCAGGCTGTCTGGCTTTTTACTACATAGAAGGAATAATTTTCCGGGTCATCCGCCTGATCGGAAAGTAAAAACTGGTATTAAGTCAGAGAAGTGTCTGACGAGTGGGGTTGATGATCACAAAGAACTTACGCAGTTCGCGGCGCTTGTATTTGGATATACGGGGGGAATGAATATATGGATTTTTTTGTGAAGAAAACAGGTGGAATTTTGGTACGTTAGAAATGCGCCATAAATATCATGTTGATATCGATCAGGAATTAATAGAATTTGAAAAAACTATTGATTCAAGATAGAAAATTATCTGTTGAGGATTTAGAATGAGTTATTGCTCAAACCAGAGCTTTAATTGATTCTTAGATTCAACCCGTAAGAACAACAAAGGGAAAACCCTTGATTTCAGAACACCTTTTGGGGTATTCTTTGGATATTCTTCTGTTGTACTTGGTAGTTGAATCTAAGATTCTAAATAAAAAGGAAAGGTCTATGATAAAAACAGTAAAAACTGATGAAGAATTTTCGTCAAAATTATCACTCCCGAGCCTTCTCTATCAAAAGAGTAGCCATTTTTTTACCAAAATGTCTTTTTATCCATCTAACGTTCGATATGCCCTAACGATTTCTCAAGAGAAGAAATTTATTTTTTTTAGAGTTGCTAAAGTTGGTACAAGGACTATCTTACATCTTTTTAAGAATGCAAATGTTGAACTTACTGCAGCGCACCCTTATGATTGCCATTATCCTGTGAATAAGTATAAAGAATATTTTAAATTTGCTTTTGTTCGCAATCCTTGGGACAGACTTGTATCTTGCTGGCTCAATAAAGTAGTTAGAAGTAATCTTTATCATTTTTCTGCGGAAATGCTACCAAGAATGCAAGAATTTGAAAACTTTGTGGATTACGTTGTAGAGAATATGGATTTGGAGTGTGGTGATCTACATCTTCGTTTTCAATCGAAGCTGATCGATTTTAATCATATTGATTATTTAGGGAGATTTGAGAATTTTACAGCAGATCTGGAAGAAGTCCTTGATATATTGGGTATTGAGGGTGTGATAGAAAAGAAAGGTGCTTCTCCAGGGAGAAAAGGATATCGAGAATATTATACAGATAGCACAAAAGATAAAGTGTACAAACTTTACAAAAGAGATATAAAAATATTTAATTACGAATTCTGATCTTGAGTGCTTATTGTGTTGCACAATTAAAGTTTTCTGTGATCAGGTGAATCTCTTTGAGCATTACGGCTTGCCCAATGTATACCAGGTGAAACTTGAAATCATCTTCGCTAGGTTCTGCTTCGAGTTTACTTTCAGGAGCTTTTTTAAAAGAGGTGCATCATTTATAGATACACCTCTTTGATTCAACAAATGTGTTTTGCATTTTCTTCTTTTAATCCACCCCGCTGGTTTCCAAAATCTGCTTTGCCCAGACGGCAGCCCGTTCCAGCTCGCCGTCCTTCAGCGGGCCTTCGGTATCGGCCACAACGAAGCCGGCCGGTGCCGCGGCCTCTTTCCCGCCGGCCTTAGTGAGGCGCTTCGCGATCGGTTCGGCGGCGTAGCCGAAGAACTTCACCATGAATTTCAGGAACCCGGGGGCCTCGTCAATGTTCGTGCGGGTGTCAAACCCGGCCACTACCACGCCGTCCAGCGTGTGGGATGGGAGGCTTTTCAAAAATGCCGTGGTGGGCTTGGTGGGGTTGAAGGCCCGGGTCGGAGAGCCGACCACCAGTACACTCAACCCTTTGAGCTGTTCCAAGCCTGCCTTACCGACCTGCATCACGCCGACATCCTCCGGAGAACCGAGCGCGCTGCCAATTGCCCGGGCAATTTTTTCCGTATTGCCAAAAACCGAATCGTAAACTACCAGTGCTTTCATTGGGAAATCCCTCCATTTTTCCGGATCAAAATCTTTAATGATTATAAGAAACCCGGCGCCGTAAAACAAGATGGTGGCCTGGATGAGTCGGTGGTATCATCAACTCTGTAAAGTGGTTTAACGTAAAAAGACGGGCATCTGCCCGATTTATAGGAAGGAAATAAAGTTAATGGATGGAACCAGACGAAGTGATATTAAACCGGGCATGCGGGTGCGGATTGTGCTCAAGAAGGACCAGCCCACCGGAAAGCTGACCGAAGGGGTGGTGAAGGACTTACTGACCAAATCGCCGACCCACCCGCACGGCATCAAGGTGCGGCTGGAGAGCGGCGCGGTGGGGCGGGTCAAGGAGATCCTGGGGTAAGCAAGGTATCCTATTTTGGCTTTTATTAACATTCCCTGCGTGTCTTTGCGAACGAGCGGAGCGAGTGTGGCAAACTCCCGATGGCAAAAACGCAGGGTTGCTCATCAGAAGGGAAATCACCCGCTTGCTCGCGACGACATAAAATCTTGAGCCGTACAGCCTTGCGGTGTGCAAAAAACGCTTTTCGGAAAGACGTGTTATAATGCTGTCTGCTTGGTTAGCATCTGCCCGTAGCGGCATATGCCGGAAAACCAAAAACGTAAATCGTTGGGCTGGTCTCGAAATTCCAGCCACAATGCGGCGAGGAAGGTCAGTTTTGCCCCATTGTCCTGACGAAAATTCGAAACAAGTTCAGCAGTCCCCTTTGTTAGTACCTTTTGAGCGTCCGCTCGATTCCCCTGACATCTGTGTAAGACTTCTGAAGAACAGGAATATTTGTGAACTTTAATCAGTTAGAACTGGATCCGCGCCTTGCGGTGGGGATCAAACGCGTCGGCTATCAAACACCAACGCCCATTCAGGAAGCGGCCATTCCGGCAGCTCTGGAAGGACATGACTTAATCGGTACGGCACAAACCGGGACCGGAAAAACGGCTGCTTTCGTGCTGCCGATATTAAATAAATTGATGACCGGACGTCTGCGCCAGACGCGGGCGTTGATTGTAACCCCAACCCGGGAGCTGGCAGAACAGATTCATCAAAACATCCGCGAGTTAAGCGCGGGCACTCGTCTGCGAAGCGCCACCATCTACGGCGGGGTCGGCGCCGCACCACAGATCGAAGCCCTGCGGAGCGGGGTGGAAATCCTGGTGGCCTGCCCGGGGCGGCTGCTCGACCAGATTCAAAGCGGCTACGCCAAACTGGACCGGGTGGAAATCCTGGTGCTGGATGAAGCCGACCGCATGCTGGATATGGGCTTCTTGCCCGACGTGCAGCGCATCCTGAAATATGTCCCCAAAGAACGGCAGACCATGCTGTTTTCGGCGACCTTTCCCCAAGAGATCGAGGATCTGGCGGCACAGACGCTGTACCAACCCCAACGTATCGCGGTGGACATCAGCCGGCCGGCGCATACTGTGGAGCACGCGCTGTATCCGGTGCCGCGCCATCTCAAGCGCCCCCTGCTGCTGGCGCTCCTGAAGAAGACCGATATCGATTCGGTGCTGGTCTTCACCCGTACCAAACGCCGCGCCCAGCGCCTGGCCCACCAGCTCGGACAGGCGGGCTACCGTGCTACCAGCCTGCATGGAGACCGGACCCAGGGCCAACGCCAATCTGCGCTGAAGGGTTTCCGGAACGGTACCTACCAGATCATGGTGGCGACGGATATCGCCGCGCGAGGCCTGGATGTGGACGGGATTTCGCATGTCATCAATTATGATATGCCCGATACCGCCGATGCTTATATCCACCGCATTGGACGGACAGGACGGGCGGAGAAGACGGGCGACGCGTTCACCTTTATCACCTCGGAAGACGAAGATCTGGTCTCAACATTGGAGAAAATCATGGGCGAGCCCCTGGCTCGAGAACGCCTGCCTGATTTTGATTATCAGGCGCCGATGGTCCAGGGACAGGCTTTGCCGAAGAACTCTCCAAAGTCGGAGACGGCAAACGGCCGCAAGCCTGCCAGCAGGACGGATGGCAAACCGGCCCGCAAGGAAGATCGTCATGCGGGCAGCAAAGCTGGGCATAAGACCGGCCACAAAGCTGGTCAGTCTTCGAAGAGCCGGCAGCGGAGCACGCAGCGGGTCTAAAGATCGTCATTGAGAATCATCCAGAGAGAAGCGCACACCAGCGCTTCTCTCTTTGTTTTAAAAAGAAGTGTCCTGCGGAAATGAGAGAAAGGAAGATATTATTTCGCGGCTTTTCCAGCGGCGGCTGTGCTAGAATGGATTTATCCTTCAGGGTGGAAAAGTGATCCGATCCGTGAAGCCACAGGAGGTAGTTTGCCAAAAAAAGTACATGAAACCGGAAAAATAACAGGCAGAGAAAACAACGCATTCCTGCGGATAGCGCTGGTAACCGCTGTGATGCTGCTCCTGGTGGGCCTGCTGGCGGTGGGCATCCACACGGCGCTTAAAGACAACACCCTCGGCGGAGATTTTTACATCTTCTGGAAGGCCGGCCGGGCGTTTTTCTTTGAACGAGCCGATCCCTACGGTGAGGAAGTAACCCGCCAGGTGCAGATGGGCTATTATAACGGGCGGCTGGCCGGGCCGGGGGAAGACCCGATGAAGTTTGCTTACCCGGCTTATGTCCTCCTGCCGATCTACCCCCTGTTGTGGCTGCCTTTTGATTGGGCACAGGCGGCCTGGATGGCGTTCAATATTTTACTGGTGTCCGGCGTGCTGCTGGGCGTACTGCGTGCGGGTCAAAAGTGGGTGGGGATAGCCGTGCTGTTCCTGTATCAGATGGCGTTCGGCCTGATTTTGGGGAATTTTGTTGTTGCCATCTTTGCCGTACTGGTGTGGGTGTTGGACCGGCTGCTTTCAGACAGGCTGGATTCGGTTCCGACACAGGTGCTGGCGGGGCTGGTCCTGGCCTGGACCACAGCCAAGCCGCAGTTCGTCTGGCTGTATGGGGCTTTTATCCTGCTGTACAGCCTGCGGAAGAAGCGCACGGCCCTGTTGGGGAGTTTTTTTCTTGGATTGGCGGCGCTGGGAGGCATTTCGCTGGCCGTGCGTCCCGATTGGCCGCTGAGCTGGCTGCGGCGGGTTACGGAATATTCGGGCTATTTGCCGGTGGAACCATTTCTGAAAACCACTTTGCGGTTTATGGTTGGGGCGCAGTTCCTGCCGGTGGTGATGGGGGGAATCTATCTGGTGGTTCTGGCGCTGTCGGCCTATCTGCTGTGGCGCTGGTACCGCGGCGAAACCACAGACCTGCTGGTTTTGAGCTGGTGCGGGTTCGCGGTCTATCTGCTGCACCCGACCGGGATCTCTTACGAACAGTTGAGTTTTGTGATTCCTCTGGTCTTGTGGACAGCCCACAGCAAGCCGCACCCGGCTGCGCTGGTGCTGATATGGGGCGGCGGCCTGGTGTCGTCATACGTCTTTTTTACCCTCAGCATACTGGGGACGATTCCTTGGGCGGACCACTACCTTCCTTTTATGCTGTACCTGGTGTGGCTGGCGTGGTTTACGATTTGGAACAGAGCGAAAGGGGACGAACAGGATGGTAGGGGGCGCCAAACGGTCTGAACAGCCTCCGAGCCCTGTATGGGCCAGACCCTTAATCTTGTTTTATGGAATGTCAGGGTTAACCCGGTAGACTTCATCCCCGGCCCGTACGCGGTCATTGACTTTCATGGCAACTTCCTGGCCTGGGCCGACAGCGGTGAGTTTTTGATGGTTGATTTCCAGCGAATCCACCGGTTGTTCAAAATCGGTGGAAAATCCCAGAAATTGAACCCAATCTCCCAGTTTCAGCCCGGCATTCAGAGCTAAAACTGCGACACCAATCCGGTTATAGTAATGGGTAACTTTTCCGATGGGGTTTGTCATGGTTCTGCCTCCTTTTTATTCTATTTCATGAATAAGATTGGTTCAAGAAGGCGTCTGTGTTCTTTCTATCAGTGTATCGAATCGACGGGGTAATTTCAAGCTGGTCAGATAGCCCGGAAGGAGTAAAATAGGTTTATTCAGAAAATGGAGGATGGAACCATGAAGATCGTCTCGCCTTCGGAAGAAGTTGGACAGGATGTGATAGTGACAGTGTTGAGCCAGACCGGGCACTGCGGCGCCGGATACCAACCCGGTGATAAGGTCTCGTTCTGCGGCTATGATATTGAGGGCAAACTGTGCATCCACGCGTTGTACAGTTTGCTGCCGAAAGTGTTCGCCATGAAATACGGCGCGACCTTCCCGTGGCTGGATGATCCGGATGTCACCACGCATGCCTGCCCGGACGCTACCAACCCGGTGGTTTTTGAGCTGCGGCGTATTCCAAAAAAGGAGTGAGTCCCCACTTGCCGTGCTGGGCGCGGGAGCGATGGAGGGTTGTCTAAGGTTATAACTTGAGAACGTGAAAGAGGCCCTCAAGCCTGTTATACTGTGAGAAACACAAGAAAAGAAGGTTAATTAATGGAAAAGAAACTGGTTGAAATCTATGCCGCCGAAGGGATTCTTTCGGGAGAAATCATGCAGATGTTTCTGCAATCGATGGGAATTGATGCCACAGCCGTTCAGGAAAGTGCCGGTGTGACTTTGGGGCTGACCGTTTCCGAACTGGGTGAAGCTAAAGTTTATGTTCCGGAAGACCAGGTGGAGCAGGCCAAGGAAATTTTGGAAGGGTTGAAACGCGGAGATTATGAACTCCCGGAGGACCTTTCGGCCGAATCGGATGAGGGTGAGCTGGACTCGACCGATTCTTAAGAGATTTGAGATAACCAAATCAGGGAACAGGCCGCGCGAGAGGGATGCGGCTGCTCCCGAATGGTCTGTAGCCGGGATTCCGGCGCCAGACCTTAAACTTTTTAAATGAATAGCCTTTGATAAAGTCTTGCATTGTCCGGATGATCCGATTAGTATAAGAATGTAAACAGACATCCATCAGACATTCCGGGTGTATGGAGTTATGGAAAGAAATCCGTTTTTAGAAATGAACGGGATTGCACAATAACCCCGAATTGGAATAGAAGGAGGAATGCGAAATGGCAAAAGTTGGAATGTTTTATGGCTCGACAACCGGCAACACGGAAACTGCCGCAGATCTGATCCAGAAAGAATTTGGCAAGCTGGGAGCGGATTTGCTGGATGTTTTTAATGTTGCGGATGCAAACGTTGCAAAGATGGCGGATTATGATTGTTTGATCCTGGGGTCTTCCTCCTGGGGAGATGGCGAGTTGCAGGATGATTGGGATGAAGTCTGGAATGAGGTGGGTAAACTGGATTTAAGCGGCAAGAAAGTGGCGCTTTTTGGCCTGGGCGATCAGTTTGGCTTCTCGGATACTTTTCAGGATGCGCTCAAGGTGCTGGCCGATAAGGTCAAGGAATTAGGCGGCGAAGTGGTGGGTATGTGGCCGAATGAAGGTTATGAGTTTGATGATTCGGCAGCCCTGATGGGAGATAAATTTCTCGGACTTTCTCTGGATGAGGATAACCAGAGCGAGTTAACCCCGGAACGGGTTAAAGCCTGGGTGGCTCAACTGAAAGATGAATTTGGTTTGTAATTTGTTCCCGTTTTAAAATGACAGGCCTCCGCCACGGACACCGTGTTGGAGGTCTGTATTTTTAAGCAGGTGAAATGAGTATAATCAAATTGGAGGTAAAAAAAGATGCCAGAGACTCTTGCAGAAATTTTGGATGAACTGACCATGCCTGGCCAGCTTTTCAAAAAACTGGATAAGGATGCGGTGCAGTGTTCTGCCTGTGCACATCGCTGTGTTCTTAAACCGGGGCAGCGCGGCATCTGCAATGTGCGTTTTAACCGGGATGGCGTTCTGCGCGTGCCCGTGGGCTATGTGATCTCTGCCCAGACGGACCCGATTGAGAAAAAACCTTTTGCGCATTTCCTGCCCGGAAGCGATGCGCTATCTTTTGGAATGGTGGGGTGCAATTTCCACTGTGATTTCTGCCAGAACTGGACGACTGCCCAGGCGCTGTGCGAGCCGGCGGCCCATTTGGGACCGGAGTATATCCGGCAAATCACACCGGAAAAGATGATTGCTTACGGCCGGCAGACCGGGGCTCAGGTGGTCGCCTCTACTTATAACGAGCCGTTGATCACCACTGAATGGGCTGTGGAGATTTTTCGGCAGGCCAAACTGGCCGGGATGAAATGCGTGTATGTCTCCAACGGATTTGCCACGCCGGAGGTGTTGAAATATCTTCTGCCGCATCTGGATGGTTTTAAAATTGATCTAAAATCGATGCAGCCTGAACATTACCGCGAGATGGGCGGCAGGCTGAAACCAGTGCTGGAGACCATCCAGGAAGCGGTGGAAGCGGGGCTATGGGTTGAGGTGGTTACCCTGCTGATTCCGGGTTTCAATGACAGCCGGGAAGAGATGTGGGAAACGGCGCGGTTTCTGACCTCTGTATCGCCGGATATTCCCTGGCATGTTACCGCCTTTCATCCGGATTATAAGCGGAGGGATGTGGGCTCCACGCCTGCTTCGACTTTGCGGTTGGCGGCAGAGGTCGGGCAGGAAGCGGGGCTGAGATATGTTTATGCGGGGAATTTGTCCGGACGGGTGGGCTCGCTGGAGAATACGTACTGCCCTTACTGCCAGACTTTGCTGATTGAGCGGCGGGGTTTTTCGATCCTGGACTATAAGATTACTGCTGCAGGAAAATGCCCGAAGTGTGGTACCGATATTGCTGGGGTGTGGCCGGATCGGCCGGAAGAGGTGAACCGGGGAAGCTGGGGCCTGCCGCGGCGGGTGAGCTGGTAGGAATCCTTCAGCATTTCACCCCTATAGTTACTTCTGGAGGAGGAACAGGGATTGATCAGGGATAAGCGGAGGGGTCTTCCCATTCCTCCCAATATTGTCCGCCTTCAGGATCTTCCTCATCGTCCCAGTATTCTTCGTCGTCCCAATACTCTTCATCGTCAGAGCTGTCTTCTTCTCCCCATCCGTCTTCCGGGAGATTTTCTTCGTCCTGCGCTCCGGGCAGTTGGATGGTCGTGCTGGGCGTTCCTTCGTCCAGACTACTGATTTCGCTCACATATTGGATAGCATCCTGACAGCCCTCTGCGAGATGGGAGGATACATTGCTCCAGGTGAGGCTTTCCCCACGGTCCCAGGTGTATTCGACGGCATCGGTGAGACAACCCGGCCCGGCGTTGTAATTGACGAGGGTGAAACGCCACAAATCATTATAAGTGGCGACCTCACCGGGTGAACGGCGGGTGACGTTGTAGATAATCTGTCCGGTTTGCTCGGCGTTTGCCAGCAACCCCTCGGCGAACACGCGCACACTGAAATTGGCCTGAGAAAGGTCAATCCCATTTGCGCAATCCGGGCAGGTTGCATTGACGTTCTGCACCAATGCGCCGCGCAGCATGTTTTGATGGTAGTCCGATAAGCGGGTGAAACCTTCCTGGCAGGTCAGCTCGCTCAGGACAAGCGGGCAGAACTGGTCAAAGAAAGCCGGGTTCCACAGCAGCAGGGTGTCCGCGCCGTTGGAGGTCAACTGCCCCAGGCCGGCCTCACGGTAAGTTTTATACATTCCGGGCCAGAACTGGCTCTCACGGCTGAAAATGTTTTTCATCAATTGCGCCGGGACGCCTGTAGATTTTGCGATTTCGATAATCTGGTTATCGAATTGGTTCTGCCATTCCAGCACCTGGGGCATAGCAACGTCTGCCCCGCACTCGTTGGCAATTTGTTCGGTTGCCAGACCGCCCTCCGGGCAGCCGCTGGCATCTACCGCGCCGTTGCGGATCAACATGCCGGCCAGATAGTAGTAAGAAACCGAGGAACTCAGCCCATCGACGGCATCGGGGGTGGTAAGCCACTGCGGGGGGCCGCCAATTGACGGGAATACTTCCCAAATTTCAGCGGCGCTGGCCATCCGTTCGCCGCGCCATTGGCTGCTGAGCACATCCACATACCAGAGTTGAGGATCCCGAGTCTCTCCCTCCGGGTTGGTAAAATCTCCCCAGGGGATAACCCGGGTCAGGGCCGAAAAATGTTCACTGGAATCGCCGAAGCTGGAGTCGGCCCAGAATTCAATGCTCTGGCCCTGGACTCCGGTGGATTTGAGAGGGATACCGCATTCATTACCGGGGCAGCTGAAAGGTTCTCCATTGATGTTGCCCTGAATGCGGATAATGGTTTCATTGGGGAGCGGTTCTTCACCGACGAATTTGAGGATAGGCGTACTGTCGCAGCGGTTTTCCGGGGGTTTCAGGTCACAGCCTTCGATGGAAATCCATACTTCTGATGGGGGCAGCTCAACGTTCACGGCTTTTTGGCCCCGCCCCTCGCCTGCCAGGTGTAAATACACGCCCGGGCATTTGGTGACGTCGGTCTCACTGCAGGAATAAGTATCCAGCCAGTCTTCGTGAATGTCCGGACCGCAGGCATTATAAATTTCAAGGCTGGTCGGAAGGCCCTCGTGTTCGACAATGGCTTCACAAACTACCGTGTTGCTGGTCCAGCGGGATAACCACCAGGCGTACAGATTTACATCTACAATGAGGTCGGCAGTGCGGTGCGGGCCATCCGGTTCTGTTTCATCGCCTGTCTCGGCGCGTGCACCGGGAACCCATTGCCCGGGAAGGGCAATCAGGCTGATGACAATGCAGGCTATCCATCCGGCGGTAAGGAGTTTTTTACCCCAGTGCATTACTGCTCCCAAAATTGAACCGAAGATTTATCCCTCGCGGTGCTGCTCCAATGAAATCAAATTAAGTTTAGCATAAGCTCTTGAAAAATTACATTGCAATGACCTGACAAAGATTTGGAGGTCTCTGTGCAGCATATGTAAAATCGACCCCCTCAAGATGATTCTGTACTTTCCGGTTAAAAGAGAAGTCTATCACCCGGTGGAATTATTTTAGCATTTTCTATGCGCTAAATCCAGTATTTTGCAAAATCAATTTTATGCAGCGAAAGGTTCCTTTTTTGATGAAAAGGTTCCTTGTTGCCTCGGACTGAAAGGAGTAAAGGATAACTCGATTGAGAAACCGGATTCACAACTGTTGTCCGGTTGTGAATCCGGACGGTTTTCTTTTACGCCGGAGAGTCGCTCTTGCTGCTCAGTAAAAACAGGTTCATATGTTTTAAAGGAAAGTGCTGGATTTGTGTGAAGCCAGCCTGTGCAGCCATGGCCTTGATTTCCTCCGGCTTGAGGCGGTGGGAAAGCGGCGGTCCGGGGGTCTCATCGTAAGGCCATTCCAGAACCACGACGCCCATCCTGGCGACACGGCGAGCTTCCTGCAGGGCTTTAAGGCGGTCGTCCGTCTCATGGAGAATGTGACTCATCATCACCAGATCGTAAGAGCTATCCGGGAAAGGGATTTCCTCGGCCAGCCCAATTTCAAACTTTCCGTCCGGAATCAGGTTCCGGCTGGCTTCAACCATCTCCGGGTTGGCGTCAATTCCGGCGACGGATAAACCGCGGGCGGAAAATGCTTCGGCGAAGATGGCGGTACCTACGCCGACATCCAGGACATTTTTGGCGGGGAAGGTCTCTAGACTGGTATCGACAACGCGGTCTACTTCCATTAAACTCACCCGTTCCGGGGCGCGCAATCTGCTTTTATCTCGGTGAAAGCGGCGTTCATGCATTGGTAAAAATTCCTTTTATAAAAAATCTGTATTTTATTGTTTTGGATGAAGAACAAAGGCAATTGGTTACATTAAAACACAGTCTGTGTGCGGATTCTGCAGCATTGTAAGGGGTTTATCCGGGTAAAAACGGCTCAACGGATTTTGGGGAGCGGAGATACCCTGATCTTTTCGTCATACTTGCCGATATGGTCTTCCAGATCTTCGGGGTCAATATCCCGCTCGTGGATGGCTTTGTTGCGGATGGAGATTCCGGCGGTGTGGACTCGCTCCGGGTCACCGCATACCAGGTGATGCCATCGTTTGAGCTCTTTGCCTTCCGTAATCAGGCGGTAAGCACAGGTTTTGGGTAGCCATTCGAAGTCGTGGGCCTTTTGAGGGGTCAGTACCGCGCAGGAGGGCTCCAGTTCGGAGCGGTGTTCGTAATCGGAACAGCGGCAGGCCTCAATATCCAGCAGATTACAGGCTAGGTCGGTGTAATAGACGATGTCGGAATCGGCGTACTGCACTTTGACCAGACAACATTTGGCGCAGCCATCGCATAACGATTCCCATTCCTCCTGTGTCATCTCCTCCAGCTTTTTGGTCTTCCAGAAAGGTTGTGGATTTTCCAAAGGCTGTTGGGTTTTATGATGTTTATGGATCTTTTTATTCGAATTCATAGCATCTGTCCATTTTGGTATCTATGGCGTTGGTGTCAATGTTTCTGTGGGCACCTCGGTTTCGGTGGGGGTTGTGGTTTCGGTCCGGGTGCGGGTCGGCGTACGCGTCAGGGTCTTGGTGCGTGTTGGCGTGATGGTACGGGTCTTGGTTTGAGTGGGAATAAGCGTCCGAGTGCGGGTCGGAGTCCTGGTTGGGGTGGGGGTGTTGGTTGCGGTGGGAGACACGGTCAGTTCGTATTCCAGAGTTGTCACCCGGCTGGACTGCGGAGCAGAGGACTGGACAAAATCCACCACCATCTGAAGCGTGTTTTGTACCGAATCCGGTACAGGCAGAAAAACCACAGCCTGGGCCTGTCCGGGAAGCTGCCAGGGGGTAGTTCCCTCTTCACCCAGGGTGAAGTTTGCTGTTCTGCCTTCAACCCCCAGGTTCAGGGCCAGTGGGATGGCATCCATGAGTTCTTTGAGTGAAAGGTCGCTTTCCACACTGTCTTTGTAATTCCGGTGTAATTCCGGCAGGTTGATCAGGTTGCCGCCCTGCACCAGCTTGAGGAAAGCCGCCTTGAGGACGGCCTGCTGGCGGCTGTTACGGTCCAGTTCATTCTGTCCCTCCCGGTAGCGCGCATAACACAATGCGGTTTCTCCGTCCATCTGGATGTAACCGGTCGGGATTCCATCGCACAGATCCGGAAGTTCACGCGGGACATCTACTTCCAGGCCGCCCAGGTCGTCAACCAGTTGGGAGAAGTTGTCCAGATGGACCAGCAGATAATGGTCCGGCCGGATGCCAAAGTTGTACTCCAGGGTGGTGTTCAACAGGTCAATCCCGTCCATGGCATAAGCGATCTGAAGGCGCTGCATGGTGAAGCCGGGCAGGTAAACAAAGAGGTCCGGCGGCAGCGAGAGGAAGCTGGCGTGGTTGGTTTTGGCACTGTACAGCACCAGCACAATGGCGTCGGTGCGCCCGATGTAAGGCGAGTTGCGGTCCGTCCCCAACAGCACAATCGATTGGATATCATCCGACAGGTCGAAAGGTTCCATGGGCGGCGGGATGGGGACGGGCGGATCGGTGCTGGGGCCCGGATAGGTCTGCCACGCGGGCAGTTCGGCTGTGGCGGTGAAAGTGGGAGAAGGCCTCCAGGTTGCGGAGGGGGTGGCGGTATTCGCCTTTGGAGAGGGTGTTGCCGGGCCGGAAGCGGTTGTCGCGGTGGGTGATGCCGGAACGGACGCGAATACGCACGCTGCCAGCAGCAGGCATACTCCCAGCGCGGAAAGAGAAGCTTTCTTTTGTCCAATGGTTGGATGGTTGCGGCACGATTTGGGCATCAGTTTACCTTGCAGTCCGGAGTTCCCATTATTCGGATTATAGCATGCTTGCCACTGGCTTTGCTTGGAATTTAATATCCTGTGAAATATAATAAGGATGGTCGGGTTTGACCTGGCTGTATCTCATGCTTCCATAGTAAGGGGAGAGATGAATAAGAATGCCGTAAATTCTGCCTGGACCGCTGTTTTGGGATTAACCACGATTTTTCTGGTCATGCCGGTCCGGGGTCAGCCGGAGTTCTTCTATTCTGAGACAACGTTAGGAAAGTTGGAGAACGGTGGGCTGCTGGCAGCGCTTTTTCTTGCGCCCGCTCCGGAAAAAGCTGGCCTGGTTTACATTCTCCATCATCAGCCGTGAATTGCTTTGGCTGTTATTTTATAAATGGATTGGGGTAGCATAATGTTTAAAGAGTTGACTTTCCCAGGGCAAGACGTTATCTTATTAATCGGACGGTGAAAAATGAGCTATAAGTTTACTTGGTTTGGACATGCCACGCTGGGGATTGAAACCGGCGGATACCATCTTTTGGTGGATCCCTTCTTTGAAGGCAACCCGGTCGCGAAAGTTGGGCCGGATGAAGTGGATGCGGATTTTATTCTGGTGACTCACGGTCATGGGGACCATCTCGGCGACACGGAAAAGATTGTGGTGCGCACCGGTGCGCTGGTGATCAGCAATGCCGAGATCATCCACTGGCTCAAGCAGCGGGGCATTGAGGGCCACGCCCAGCATCTGGGCGGCGGGCACCGGCATCCTTTCGGTTATTTGAAAATGACCTATGCCCTGCACGGCTCACCTCTGCCGGATGGTTCCTACGGTGGGAACCCGGGAGGCTTCCTGCTGACGACCAATGCGGGCGAGAAAATTTACTGTGCCGGAGATACGGGCCTGTTTGGCGATATGCGCCTGATCGGGGATGAAGGCATTGACCTGGCAGTGATCCCGATTGGCGATAACTACACCATGGGGCCGGAGGATGCCCTGCGGGCGGTAAAACTGCTGCGTCCGCGGCATGTGGTCCCCACCCACTACAACACCTGGCCGCTGATCCGGCAGGATGCGAAGGCATGGGCAGAGCGTGTCCACCGGGAAACGGACACACTGGTGCACGACATCCAGCCGGGCGAGAGCCTGTCGTTCCCTTTGGGTGAAGCTTCGGAGCGGTGAACCCCGGAACGAATTATAAAAAAACTGGAATTTTGATGGGCGGAATCCCGCCCATTCCGGTTTTTAAAAGGAACTGATAGATTTTGCCAGTTTTTCATGAGTAATATGAGAACTGTATCGATGAAAGATGAGGAGGAAGGCATGAACGCTGCGCCGGAAGGACACAAGCGCGCCCGATTTTATCAGTTGAGTTTGGAAGAACGGTTGGCGGTAATTGCCGAAGCGACCGGGTTGAGCCGGGAAGAGCTGGCAGCGCTCAGCGGAGAGGCCGGACTGACCGCGGACCAGGCGGACCACATGATCGAGAATGTGGTGGGGTATCACGCGCTTCCGTTGGGTGTCGCCCAGAATTTTGTGGTCAACGGCCGCGAGGTGCTGGTACCGATGGCGATTGAAGAGCCCTCGGTGGTGGCCGGGGCCTCCTTTATGGCTAAACTAGCCCGTGCCGGCGGCGGTTTTACGGCGCATACCACACCGCCTGAAATGATCGGCCAGATGCAGATCCTTGACCTGGATGATGCACCTTTGGCACGTCTGAAACTGTTGGAGCAGAAGGAGAAACTGCTGGCGGAGGTCGCGGAGCTGGACCCGATGTTGAAGAAGCTGGGCGGAGGTCCGCGCGATCTGGAAGTGCGCCTGATTGCAGACTCGCCGGTTGGCACCTTTCTGGCAGCCCATTTGATCTATGATGTGCGGGATGCTATGGGAGCGAACGCGGTCAACACGGCTGTGGAATACCTGGCCCCCAGAGTAGAAGCGATCACCGGCGGGCGGGTGCTGCTGCGCATCCTTTCTAACCTTGCAGACCGACGTCTCGCCAGAGCGCGCTGCACCGTTCCGCTTGCGGTACTGGCCTTTGACGATTTTTCCGCAGAGGAAGTGCGCGACGGCATCATTGAGGCTTGGGCTTTTGCCGTGGCCGACCCCTACCGGGCCGCCACGCATAACAAAGGCATTATGAACGGCGTGGACGCGGTGGTGCTGGTAACCGGGAACGACTGGCGTGCCGTGGAAGCAGGCGCGCATGCTTACGCCGCCCGCAGCGGCCGCTACACCAGCCTGAGCACCTGGGGCGCAGACCGCGAAGGGAACCTGGTCGGCACCCTTGAAATGCCGATGGCGGTGGGCATGGTGGGCGGCGCGACGCGCGTCCATCCGACTGCCCGGGCAGCCCTCAAGCTGATGGGCGTCAAGAACGCGCAGGAACTGGCGGAGATCATTGTTTCGGTGGGTCTGGCGCAGAACCTGGCCGCGCTGCGCGCGCTGGCTACGGAGGGCATCCAGCGCGGGCATATGTCGTTGCATGCCCGCCAGGTGGCGATTGCCGCCGGGGCCGAAGGCGAGCAGGTGGAGCGCCTGGCGGAACAACTGGTCGCCGAGAAGACCGTCCGCATTGACCGGGCGGAAGCGATCCTTCAGGAATGGAAATCGAAGTCCTGATATTTGCCCTTCATTGCGGCAGGCTGGATTTTGGGTCTAAGAAATTGGAAATTGAGAAATTATCTTTTTGTCAATGCAATACGGAACAGGAGATGACTTTATGGAGAAAGCAGGCGAGCAGGAAAAAGGAACCCTGTTATTGAAACCGGACCGGCCGGTAGGCATTATTGGTTATGGGGCTTACGTCCCGCGCTACCGCCTTCCCGCGGCAGAGATCAACCGCATCTGGAAGGACGGCGAAGGGGGAGTGCCGATTAAAGAAAAAGCGGTGCCGGGGCTGGATGAAGACGTTGCTACCATGTCGATTGAAGCGGCCCGCAACGCGCTGGCCCGCGCCGGGATCTCCCCGGCGGACCTGCGGGCGGTGTGGGTTGGCTCCGAATCGCATCCCTATGCTGTTAAACCGACCTCGACCATTGTCGCGGAAGCAATCGGCGCCACGCCTCACATTCAGGCCGGGGACTGGGAGTTTGCCTGCAAGGCGGGCAGCGAAGCTATGGTGGCCGCGATGGGCCTGATAGGCTCCGGCATGGCGCGCTACGCGCTGGCGATCGGCATGGATACCGCGCAGGGTAAACCCGGCGACCAGTTGGAATACACTGCCGCGGCAGGCGGGGCGGCTTACATCCTGGGCTCCGCCCAGGAAGCGCTGGCCAAGATCGAGGCTTCCTATTCTTTTGTGACCGACACGCCGGATTTCTGGCGCCGGGCTTATCAGAAATATCCCGAACACGGGCAGCGTTTTACGGGTGAACCGGCTTATTTCAAGCACATCACTTCTGCCGCAAAAACTTTGCTGGAAGAGACCGGCACCACTGCCGCCGATTATGCGTTCGCCGTGTTCCACCAGCCCAATACGAAATTCCCCAGCCGGGTGGCAAAAATGCTCGGATTCTCCAAAGAACAGATCGCTACCGGGCTGCTTTCCCCGGTGATCGGCAACACCTATGCCGGAGCCGCCCTGATCGGGCTTTCGGCGGTGCTGGATATCGCCAAACCGGGGGACCGCATCCTGATGGTTTCTTTCGGCTCGGGGGCGGGGTCAGATGCCTTTGCCCTGCGGGTGACGGAAGCGATTGAAGAACGGCGCAATCTGGCGCCTTCCACCGCGGATTACATTGCCCGCCGGACCGAAATTGATTATGCCCAGTACACCCGGATGCGCCGCATCCTGGCGATAAAATAGGAGGTTCCGATGTCAGAAGTTGTTATTGCGGGTATTGGACAGATCCCGGTTGGAGAACATTGGGAACTTTCACTGCGCAATATGGCCTCCAGAGCCATCCTGGCCGCGCGCCATGACGCGGGCGGGATGATGCCGGACGCGATCTACATCGGGAACTTTTTAGGTTCTACCTTATCTCACCAGTCCAACCTGGGTTCGCTGATTGCCGATAACACCGGTCTGCAGGGCGTGGAAGGGTGGACCGTGGAAGCGGCGGACGCTTCCGGCGGCGGCGCTTTCCGCATGGGGTACCTGGCGGTTTCCTCCGGTTTTGTGGATGCGGCGGTGGTGGTCGGGGTGGAGAAATGCACCGATGTGGCTCCATCCGAACTGGAGGCGGCTGCGGTGCAGGCCACGGACTATGATTACGAGTCCATGCAGGGCATCACCCTGACCTCTCAGGCCGCTCTGCTGATGCAGCGCTATTTATATGAATACGACGTCCCCAGAGAGGCGCTGGCCGAGTTTCCCCTGCTGGCGCATGCCAATGGGGCTAACAATCCGAACGCCTTTTTCCGGAAGCCGATTCGCCGGGAGGCCTATCTGAACGCCGCGGAAATCAGCTCGCCGCTCAACCTTTTCGACCAGGCCCCTTATGGCGACGGCGCGGCAGCGGTCATTCTGACGCGGCCGGAATTGATCAAAGAGAAGCTCCCGCACCCCTTGGTGCGCGTGCTGGGCTCGGGCGTGGTGATTGATGCCGTCTCGCTGCATGACCGCCATTCGCCGCTGTCCTTTAAGGCTGCCGGATATTCGATTGAAAAAGCCTGCCGCCAGGCGGGCATTTTGCCCACAGACGCGGACTTCTTTGAACTGAGCGATTCGTTTTCAATCTATGCGGCCCTTTCCCTGGAAGCGGCCGGCTTCGCGGAGCGCGGCACGGCCTGCCAGCGGGCACAGGAGGGCGCGTTCAGCCTGCAGGGGGATCTGCCGATTGCCACAATGGGCGGCATGAAAGCCCGCGGGAATCCTTTTGGGGCCAGCGGGGTTTATCAGATTGTGGAAGCGGCCCAGCAGCTGCGCGGCCAGGCCGGAAAGAACCAGATTGCCGATGCCCGGTTGGGTCTGGTGCAGGTCCTGGGCGGCCCGGCATCCACCGCGATCACCCATGTTCTGGAACGCTGGCATTAAACCTTACGGAAATGATAGCTTTTTAGGGCGATCTGATAGGATTTGATAGTTTCAAACTCTTAGAATTCAATCTGTCGGGCTCTCCTGTTAGTGGTTAAGGTTCCTGAGCCCACGAAAGGACATTGAATTATGGAAAATCCGCGACATTGGAGATTAAGAAAACAGCGCTACGCCCTGATCGGTGAGGAATGCCCGCACTGCCATGCCAAACTTTTCCCCCCGCGGGACGTGTGCCCGGAATGCGGCGGCGAGGCCAAAGAACCGTTTGCCTTCAGCGGGCGCGGTGAGATTTTCTCCTACACCGTGATGAACGACGCCCCAACCGGCTTTCAGGACACCACCCCATACACCGTGGCGCTGGTCAAGCTGGAAGAAGGCCCCGTGGTAACCGCCCAACTGACCGACCTGGGCGAAGAGCCCGTCAAAATCGGCATGCCGGTCGAGATGGTCACCCGCCGCATCCGCCAGGACGGCGACGAACGCGGGATGCTGATTTACGGCTACAAATTCCGCCCGGCCTTAGGGGTGTAAGACCGCACTATAGCCTGAGAAGTTGAAGCGCTCTCCCATTGGGAGGGCGCTTTTTTGGTTGCGAATAACAATATTATCAGTATAATTAATTTTGTGGGGGTGATAAAAAAACTCCATTTGTTTAGAAGTAAAGGTTTGGTGCTGGCTATATTAAGTATTGGGAAAATATAGATTCCGCACCGGGAAAAATTCGGGTGATGAAATACACCGGTGTGGTATGCTTACAGGGCAGGGATGAGTTCGAAAGCCTGAGATCGGATTGCTCCTACAAACACCACACTACATAATTATGCCAATCTTTAGGTGTAAGATATGACCGTTCAATACTCCAAACAAATTGTTGATAAATACATTGCTCCTAATGTATCATTGTTTACGTGTGCAGAAATTCCTGACATATCCACCTCGGCAAAGGAATCATCGCATTGGATCGCCAACTATTTCCTGAATTCGGCCTTAACAGCCTCCTTTAAACCACCAATGAACGTATATGCATACAATTTCTTGCGACGTGCTCAAGCAGCTTTTAACCAATACCGGCTTGCACGCGACTGCACTCTTGATTTTCTAACAACTGGTGGGCAATCGCCTACTCGATACTGCGAAGCGTTGTTTCACTGGGAAACCTTTCTTGGCCAGTCCTGGCATGCATACTTACTCCTCATGAAAGCTTTTGAGGTGGGGAAAGCTTTTGAAAAAGGTGACGGTTCCCTTGAAGAGCGTCTTAACAAACTCTATAACACAATGAAGCATGTCGAATCTCGAATTGAACATGGTCAAATGCTGCCGGGTGCCACTGTTCCAGTTTGGCTTACGAACGATGGTCTCTGCAGTGTCGATGCAAGTATGACCTACATTGAAACAGCGGAAATTCTCCGGCAACTGGAGATTTGGGCTAATGCATTGATGAACCCCAAAACGGCAAAAGAAGCCTTTGCAAGACTTGACACCTAATAAGTGTGTACCGGTAGTTAGGTGCGTCACCAAATATTCGAGTATATTCAATGGGGCGGTTGAAAATTGCGCAATCATTTGAGAAGATAAAGCATTCTCCCATTGGGCACTATTTTGTTGTTTAGGTGGGATAGAGTTTGGATAATAGACTTGATGGGAATTTAATGGAACGCTGGAATATGTTAATAACAATCAATTTTTAAGATGCCTGAATTTATTATTTTATTGTATACGACGTGTGACCAGCCCTGCTCTCAGATAGATCGCACCTTTATTTACCAACACGAATGCTTAACTTGGGATTGAATATTTATAATACGTTGTTTGTATTTGAATAATACTGAAAGGAGTAAAATGAAGATTGCAATCTTAGGCTGGGGCTCCCTAATATGGGAATTGGGTGAAATTCCTCTAAATGGCAGTTGGCAAAATGGTGGTCCAAGACTTCCAATTGAATTCTCTAGAGTGTCGGAGAGCCGAGCTGGAGCACTTACATTGGTTATAGATTCAGTAAATGGAAAAGATGTGCCAACTTTGTTTGCGATTAGTAGACGTATTGAGCTCGCAGATGCGATATGTGATCTTCGTAACAGGGAAAAAACAGTAGTGAAGCGTATCGGATTTGTAAATCTAGTTGATGGTAGCCAAAGGTGTAATGTTTATCCAGAATCAAGTAATGTTATTCGCGCTTGGGCTTGTTGTCAAACATTTGATGCGGTAATATGGACTGATTTGCCGTCCAACTTCAAGGAAAAAGTTTATGCACAGTTCTCTGTTGATGAAGCAGTTAGATATCTGCATAGTCTTCCTGAGGATGGAGCAAAGGAAGCACGTATCTATATTCAGAAAGCTCCACAAGAAATTAACACACCTCTAAGAAGGGCATTAAAAGATGATCCTTGGTTTAAAGAGTGAATCTCAACAGTTAAGTTTCCCAAAATTGACAGTCTAATGTTATTACACAGGGGAAATCATGAAACAATCAAATTTAATCCCATTTGCGCGAAAAAACTAGGGCATTCTGTCTGTGGGGCTAAACTTCGCCAGGGGTCGAGCTGGAGCAGGCACTATTTCTCCGTCAACTAAACAGTTGTACGATTTTGGGCAGACCCTTTCGCCGGTGGACAAAGCGAATGCCGATGAGATCATTTTTGGTGGCGCGAAAAATAATTTTCATGGTTAGTTTTATGGGATCACCGATCTGGTGACCGGCATCGCGGAAAGCGACAGCCGCCAGATCAAACCGGGCCGCGAAGATTGCAGGAATCTATATCGTCTGATTCAAAGGTTGTCCCCCAAAGTGGTGATCTTGCTGCATGGAAAAGTGCTGAAGAATTTCATGCGATTTGTAGGGCATACCTTGCCGCGCAGCAACTCCGGCTGGTTAGGCAAACTGATTGTAAATTGCCCAACCGGATTTTTTAATATTGCCTTTCCCCATGGAAACGCAATGCTATCGAGCGATAAAGTGGTGCAGTACAGAAACGTTAAGCATTATCTGGAAGTGCTTGAACTAGCCGGACGATAAAACGCCGTTGACAGACGTAGGGTGGCCGCACCATTTCGTTGAGAAGTTGAAGCGCTCTCCCAATGTGGAGGGCGCTTTTTTGGTTGAGTGGCATAATTGTACTGAGAAGCATTGATAGTAACCATAAAGTAGTAGTCATGTGGCAATCTTGAAACTAGCATATCACAACAGGGAGTTCAATTGTCTGGCATAAATTTCAAAAGAACTTATCTCTTGGGTGAAGCGTATGACGATATTAAAGAACGTGCAAATCAAGTATTGGTCAGATACCCAGGATATCCAGATCTAATAACGTTCAATGAACCGGATAGGACTGTTACTTTTTCAACGGAAAGATTGATTCCTACTTTCTCCACAAAGAGACCGCGGGTCATGCTTCTGTTCTCAAACCCTCATCCACATTCCGTTCAACAAGGTATGTTCCTTTCACCAAATATCAAAGGGCGGGAGAACCTTTTCTGGTCTATCATGAGAGATGCGGGCTGGATCACTATCTCAGAAAAAAATCCTGATCCAAAACAGCTTGCGGACATCTGCCTCAAGGCAAATTACCAGGGACCATTTGAGTTGATCTTCTACTGCTACTATGCTTTTCCAACCTATTATCCGAAAGAAATCAAAAAAATATTTGGAAAGGCGTGTTTCAAGAAGTTTATTGAACCGGAAGCAATGGATGAGCTTAGGAAGACCGTTGAAGAGACATGCGTGGATGCGGTGATCACATTCAACAAAGGCGTATTTAATCTCGCTTCGAAAGATAAAATTGAACGCTACATTAAAAGCTTGATGGAAGGGGAACTTATTCAGAGTCGGATTGATGGCATTGATCGGTCCATTCCCATTTTTTTGACTTTTCCTACGGGATGGCGATATCACAGGCAATATAGGCAGTTTCGTCAGGCCAGTCTTGATAGGATAAGGGCGGCTATCTGCGGTGGGTCAAATATGCCTGAAAGCAAGAACACAGAATAAATTGAGAAGGTGACGTGAGTGGAGTGGATAATAATGCATTCTCTAAAAACCGGGTGTGGTCTGTTCTTTCATCCAATACTCAGGGCGAAGAGCTCGTCAAGATCGGCATGCCGGTCGAGATAGGCACCCGCCGCATCCGCCAGGACGGCGACGAACGCGGGATGCTGATTTACGGCTACACGTCTGTGCGTCTTTGGCGCAAATTCCGCCCGGCCTTAGGGGTGTAAGACCGCACTATAGCTTGAGAAGATGAAGCGCTCTCCCATTGGGAGGGCGCTTTTTTGATTCATTCTCGGAAACGAATTTCAATGCTGCGGGTCGCGTGCCGCCTTTGGACCGCGGTTGAGCACATAGAAATGGATCATTTAGATTTCTGAAGGACCTTCTTAGGGCTCGAATCGCCAGCGCGTTGCGCCGTGCGGCTCGGCAGTGGCGTTGCCGATGGCGGTGTGGAAAGTGAAGCGGTAAAGGTGCCACGGCGGCGGTCCGGCGCTCGGGGCGCTGTAGGGGCCTGTGAAGGCGTCGCCCTCGACCTGCACCGGCCAGCCGGCCTCCCGGCAGCGCGCAGCCAACCGCTCCAGGGTTGGACTATCGGTTACTCTGACCGCTTCGCCTTCTAGGACCATGTCGATGGTCTCCAGGCTGGCGGAGATTGTGCAGGCCGGATTCGCGGCCAGATTGCGGGACTTGCGCGTCTCCGGACCGCTGGTGAAATAAATGTCGCCGTCGAGCCAGAGGGCAGCCACCCCGGCGGCGTGAGGGCGGTCGTCCGGCCGGGTGGTGCCGAGGAAGGCAGGTCTGCCGAAGAAGATGCCGGCCGCGAAGAGATCGCGCGGCCTGCTCCACGGCAGCGGGGCGTTGCCGTAAATGTCAAGATTTTTGGTCTCAATAGGTGTTCGACCGGCCATCGAAATACCTCCTTGGGGTATGGCTTATGCGGGACGATATGTTTCCGATAAAGGGATGCGTGAGAGCTTCAGCCACCTGGCGCACCGCGAGCGAAGGTGCCAACCTTAATCAGGCTGCGCAAAACCCAGAAACATTGTAGCATGATCCTGCCGCCAGAGCAGCGATCCGGCGCCGCGTGTCCAGCGTTCCGAGGCGCACGGGCGGGTTAGAGCGGGAAGTCTGAGGAACTACCGCCCAACCCACTGTGATTTGAGAAGATGAGGCGCTCTCCCATTGAGAGGGTGCTTTTTGATTTAAAGATGAGAGAATGAGCTTTCTCGATTTTGGATTTGGTTGAACGCTCATAGAAATTTGGTTCCGAACGATTAGAGGTGTATACTATTCCAATATTGGGTTTGCAGTTTCATGTTTGAAATTATCAACTGTAATCGCAGTGTATCCAGAGTCTGTATAATTGATAGTTGGTCATCTAACGAATACACTCAGAGAATATTCCGGAAAAATAAATGTCAGGAAAAGTATTGACGTAAAACATTTATTCTACGTACACTTGCGCGTCAATTTGAAATTATTGCTGAAATCGGCCATTGCGGATTGGATTATTGGAGAATGAAATAATGACACTTAATGATAAATTTAGCGCTCTTAGGACAGACAATGCTCCTGGTCAGGAGATTCGACAAGACATAGGCGACCTCAATGCCATCATGCGCGGCGGGAAATTGGAAGGGGTCCCGGTTGATTTCTCGCACGGAGATGTCGATGCCTTTCCTCCAACACCCGGCGCATTGGAGGCCTGGAACAATGGTTTTGAGAGTGGGGCACTGCAAGCGTACACCGAGTATCGCGGTGCGGCCCGGATCCGCGAGGTACTGGCTGATCGCCTTGGCACGTTTACCGGCCGACCGGTTTCAGCTGAGCGCGAATTAATTATCACCCCCGGAACGCAAGGGGCGTTGTTTTTGGCACTCGGGGCTACAGTCACTTCAGGGACGAAAGTTGCTGTTGTTGAGCCTGATTATTTTGCCAATCGCAAACTGGTGACATTCTTCGGCGGTGAAATTGTCCCCATTCCCTTGCACTACCAGAGATCTCCTTCCGAAAATGGTCCCGATCTGAATCGCGTTGAATCCGCCTTTAAAAGCGGCACAAAGGTTTTTGTCTTTTCAACACCGAACAATCCTACAGGTCTTGTCTATTCAAGCAGCGCAATCGCCACAATTTCGGCGCTCGCGGCAGCGCATAATGTGACTCTCATCGTGGATCAACTGTATTCTCGCCTGCTCTACAGCGGTGAGGACTATACCCACCTTCGCGCCTGTGATGTACAGCCGGAAAATCTTCTTACGATCATGGGCCCATCGAAAACCGAATCTCTCAGTGGGTTCCGTCTTGGAACGGCATTCGGGACCCCAAGTTTGATTGATCGAATGGAACGGCTTCAAGCAATCGTTTCTCTCCGTGCAGCAGGATACAATCAAGCGGTTCTGGATACATGGTTCCAGGAGCCGTCAGGCTGGCTGGAACAGCGTATTCGTGACCATGAAGCGATACGAGATGAATTGCTGAATATTTTCAGGGCTGCTGATATCCTGACAGCAACGCCGCAGGGCGGAAGTTATCTTTTCTCACAACTGCCATCCCTTGGGATCGAACCACATACATTTGTACGACTGCTTCGACACCAGGCAGGCGTGACAGTGACACCTGGAACAGAATTCGCTCCTGCTATGCGTGATAGCATCCGCCTCAACTTTTCACAGGACCGCGCCACGGCAGTCGCGGCAGCAGAGCGGATCGTCAAGATGGTGGAGGTCTACCGCGCATGAACCAGCATATTGAACAACCTATCCCGCAAGGGAAGTATTTGCCTGCTGTTCGACACGCAGACGTGATTTATACCTCGGGTATGACGCCGCGCAAAGCCGGGATACTGATGTATTCCGGGAAAATCCGAGCCGCCGATCCAATAGAATGCCATCGAGATGCTGTACGTCTGGCTACCGTAAATGCTCTCGTAGCCGCGCAGGCTTGTTTGAGAGAAGACGAGAAAATATCGATCATCCTTCAACTTAACGTCTTTCTGAATGCTGAACAAGGGTTTACTGCACATGCTAAAATTGCGGATTATGCATCAGAGGTTCTGATTGAACACCTGGGAGCCGACAGCATCGGAAGCCGCGCTGCGATTGGTGTGGCTACGCTTCCTTCAGATGCACCGGTTGAAGTAACGTTGGTTGGGAAAGTCGTTTAGTCTTTTGAAAACAGGATCCCCTTTAGCGCATAAGCCGGCCGTATTGAAGGTCAGATAAGACCCGGGTGTCTGTCTACACTTTCGGCGTTTCACGGAGCGGTTTTATCCGCCAAGTGTAAGGCGTAGAGTGACGGTCGAAGACCGCACCATTTCGTTGAGAAGATGAAGCGCTCTCCCATTGGGAGGGCGCTTTTTTGGTTGTATTGATTAGATTAGGTTTGTTTCTGTATCAGAGGGATGGGGTTTATCAAGAAATAAGGATCTACCGCCATACTCAGTAGAGCAGGTTTTTCTCTATGTTATAGGAATAATGTTTCAGACGAATCACACCTCGAACCAGTATAAGCGTTTTTTTGGTTTTGTGGTCGGTTGATTATTTATTATGAATACCTTTCAGAAAAGACTTGTGTAGCATAATTGTGTTGAAGAAACATTGCGTTGAAAAATGAAAATAATCTAGCGTTATTGTAGTATATTAGTTATTTATACGGAATAATTTCAGCGTATCACGAGCTTGCACAATAATAGTTGGGACACATAATCGTGCATCAGTGAGTAAAGGGGTCCGTCAATGACAACACCAATGCCAGATGATGAGAATGTAAAAGCACAAGTCTCGAAAGAGCTGGAAGATGCTAAAACCTTAGCGAAAACTCTCAACTTTGAAGAAGTTAAGAGTGGCGAGTGGTTTATCAAATTACTACAGCAAGTCGTAAGGGCTTATGACCGTAACGCAAGAGCCGCTTATTTCCAGAAAAAATACCCCGGCCTGCCCCCGGATGAAATCGCGGATATTCTTGCTTCGGTAACAGTAAAGTACGCCACGATCGCTGGAGCAATTACAGGAGTCGCCGCAACAGCGAACGAAATTGCTACCATAAGTTCGGCAGGTCTGACAGCCGCGTTATTTGTTGGGAGCATTGGTGCAGAAATGCTGTACCTTTCTAATATTCAAATGCGGCTTGTATTGGATATGTCAGTTCTGTATGACTTACAGTTAGACACAGAAGACCCCGAAGATATACTCTTGATTTTCGGGTATGCACTAGGCGTCGCGCCTGCCGAATTGCTTGGCAAAGGTTTACAAGTTGCGGCGCGTGGTGGCACAACAACCGCAATCAAGAAAGTGGTGAGCAAAGGAACCTTACAGTCTCTGCAAAAATTCGCCCAACGGCTTGGCTTCAAAATCCTGCAAAGGACAATCATCAAATATGCAGTTCCCGTTGCTTCGGCCGCTGTGGGTAGTGGCTACAACTATATTACTACGAAGTCCGTTGGGGAAATTGCCAAAAGCCATTTCAAGAACAGGGGGAAAGTGACTGATGAATTGCGGACAGTCATTTCAAAGCAAAACATCTACGATTTAGCTATACCTGCCGCCGCAATGTTTATGGCTCGGGTTGACGGCAACGTGTCGTCCGAAGAAAAGGAGTTCTATCGGGCTATGCTTTCGCGCATGTCTTTTGAAGAGCATACACCTGCTGATTTCAACAGGCTTATCAGTGATGAGCAGAGCATTCTTGATGCCGTTTCACAAATTGAAGATGTTGAATTACGAAAAGTTTTAGTTGAATTGTTAACGCTGATGGCTATCTATGACGGCATCTTGACCACCGAAGAACGCGAATTTCTGACGAGCACCGCTGAAAGATTGGAGGTGTCGCTGGACATAGGGCAGGTGGAAAAACGGATGAAAGAATATCAGGTTATTGTTGAAAAGAATATGTTTGAAAAAACGGCGGGGGCGGTGGGTAGTATGGCGGTGACTACAATTGGCGCAGCAGGACAAGCCGCTCAAAAATTCAAGGGTGCCCTTGGAAAAGTAGTGAAACGGCAGGATAGCAGTAAATCTTCTCCTGCATCTACACAGGATGATCCTGTAGAGAGACTCAAGAAACTCAAGCAAATGCTTGAAGAAGGATTGATTACTCAAGCTGAGTTTGACACGAAAAAAGTAGAAATCTTGTCCAGTATATAGCCATGAAGTCAAATATAAGGTCGCGCCTAACCTGACATGCAGGTGATGCGCTCCGCTAACGCGGCGCTTGGTGGCGCCCTAAACAATTTTTCTGAGACCGAGCGTGAACGGTATCTCCATCGAACGCGCTTGGCGTCAATCGTAGGGCGGCTCTTTGTATGAACAAAATGCATTTACGCAGGGGAGAATCATGGAACAATCGAATTTACCCCCATTTGTACGAGAAAATCTGGACATCCTGTTTGTGGCGTTAAACCCCGTCAGCTCGCAAACAAAGATGAGATAATTAAATATAGGAACAGGACACGGTATCCTTTACAAACCTTTAGATGCGTGGATAACGCCTGTTATTCAATGGGCTAGAACCCCATAATGTATGTTATACAAGTTAGTGCCGCCCAACAAATCGTGCACCTGCCGTGTGGGATTCTGCGGCATTACAGGTCTTACATCTCACGATTGCGATTTTGCCGGCATTATTCCTGAGGGGTTCGATGGTTGTCGCCCGCTTCTACCCGCTTACACGGGAACGGTACGCGCAGATTCAGCGGAAATTAGCAGAAAGAATGCCGGTGAACCGGGAGCGATAATCAGTGGATGGTGTTCTCTTCAAGCAAAAGGTCCAACAAAGAAGCGATCACGCCATTTAATCCCGGCCTCTGCTCACGCTCTTGGGCCGCAGTCGCCTGGGGGCATCCGGCGGCGAGGGCTTCGATGGGCTGCAGGATAAGATCGCGGAAAAAGACCGAGTTCGCGACCATCGGAATTTGGCATAAGGCAGCATACAGCTCGACGGCCAATTCAGCCTCTCTCAGGTCGGCGACCAACGGCAGGCCGAACGTGGCGCTGAAGGCCATTCCCACAAAACTTTTAATTTCTATAGCAACTTGAAGGGCCCTCACACAGGCGCGCCGTGCATCCTCCGGCTTGCCCAGGCGGTAAGCCGCAAAACCCTGAAAGGACAGCGCCCAGATCAATACTTCTTTGATGCCGTGCCGGTCACAGACTTCGGCGCTTTCTTGAAACAGGTCGAAAGCGTGGGTGTCCTCGTTCTCCACCAGGGCCAGCCAGCCGCGCGCGACCAGGGCAAACCCCAACCCATATGCGTCGCCCAACCGCCGGGCCAGGGCCAGGCCTTTCTCGGCGGGGTCACGGGCCTCGGCATAGCGTCCCAAATGAACCAGAGCGCTGGAGAAAATCGATTGTATCGAATCCTGGCGGTAAACGAAACCAACATCGGTCATTCCGATTTCTTCCATCAAAGCGCGGGTTTCATCGAAGCGGCCTAAAGCCATCAGGGAAACGCCGGCTAAGATCACCCCTTCGAGTATGCGGATGCGCTCGCCCAGTTCGGTGTAAATGGCGATGCTCTCTCGGATCAAACGCTCTCCCTGCTCGTCTCCCTGGAAGATGGCGTTCATCCCCAGCCAACCCAGGGTGGCGGCCACCCCCCGCCGGTCCCCGATCTTCTCCTGAATGGCGAGGCTTTTCTGCAAAAGTTCGCGCGAACGGTTATATTCCGATTGATCCTCCAGCAGAACGCCCAGGCCTCTGAGCGTCTCTGCGAATCCCCATGCATCTCCCAATTGCGCAAAAATCGCCCGGCTCTGATCGTAAAAATTCCATGCTTCGGCATGATCGCCTGTCTGGGATATGACCCTGGCAAGCTGAAAATAGGTGAAAGCCCGTTCGGCCAGAACACCGTTTTCGCCGGCAGTCTGGCTTTCCATCTGGTCCAAAATTTGAAGCGCCTGGCGTAAAAAGCGTTCGGCATTTTCTAAAGGGCTAAAAACACTCTGCCAGACCAGTGCTCGCACCATCAAGCGTTTGATTTGCAGGTGGTTGCCGGTTTCTCCCTTTGTTTCGACATTCTGCAAGGTTTCAACTAAAGCTGCACAGTCGCTCAAGCCTTCAAGGAAGCGATGGCGCCAATCGTAATACAGGCACATTCCATCGATGGCCTGGCCCAAAAAATCCAGGTTGCCGCCGGCGACGGCCCAATCCCAGGCGGCGCGGACGTTGTCGATTTCCAGGTCCAGGGTCTCGATCACCTCGATCTGGCGGCCGGACTTGATATCGGCAGCCCAGGCGGTTAACCGGTCGGCGTAATAGTCCCAGAAACGGGAGCGGACAATGGGAAGATTATCCAATTTTTCGTGCGCAAACCGGCGGGGAAATTCATGGATTTTATAGCGGCCGCCAGATGAGCGCTGGATGAGCGAGTGGTCCATCAAGGAACGCAGATCGCCCGGCCCGGCGCCGGCCACCTGCCGGGCGGCTTCGAGACTGAAATCTCCCCTGAAGATGGACAGGGCCGCCAACGTAGCCTGTTCGCCGGGGGAGAGCAATTTCCAGGAGTAAGCCAGCACGGCGCGCAGGCTGCGGTGGCGAGGCGGGAAATCCCCGGCTTCGCTTTCAAGCAGGTCGATACCGTTTTCGGCCAGGAGCCGGGAAGCGATCTCGCCGGGCGGTAAAAGACTGCTCCATCCGGCTGCCAACAATATTCCCAGCGGCAGGCCCTGTACCTGCCGGCAAATTTTGGCGATCTCGGCCAGGGCGTTTTCATCGATTACAAAATCCGGCGCGATGCGGCGTGCGCTTTGGGTGAACAATTCGATGGCCGGGATCGATGCAATCGCCGGGGTGATCTCTGCCTCCGAAGATGGAAACTCGATTCCATCCAGGGGATAAACATATTCTCCTTTGAGATTGAGACGCACGCGCGAAGTGACGATCACTTTGACCCCCGCCGCGTGCCGGATCATCCGGGTGAGGGCACTTGTGCTCATCTCCTCCGGTCCGGCAAGATCGCAATCTTCCCCTTGCCCGGGTTGTTCGAGCAAATGCTCGAAGTTATCCAGGATCAGCAGCATCCGGCGCTCGGTCAGATACTCGTATAACTGCCGGATGGGGGTGGCATCTTTATAGAATTGGAAGCCCAGTTGGTGGGCGATGGCGGATGGCAGCGCTTCGATCTTGCGCAGGGCGCCGAGTGGGATAAAGACGATTCCATCCGGATACGAGACACTATCCTCAGCGCGCAGACCTTCAGCCAGCGCCAGATGGGTCTTTCCGCACCCTCCACGGCCCTGGATGGTCAGCAAGCGACAATCGGGATCGGCCAGACGCACCCGCAGCGCATCCAAATCCGGCCGGCGGCCGACCAGCGGTGTGGTCGGAACAGGCAGGTGGAACCCGCTTCCGCGAGCAGCCTGATTGGGCGCCTGGCGAATGCGTTGGTACAGGGTGTTGGTTTCTTCCTGGGGAGCCGTGTCGTATGTCGCCGCAAGCGCATCGCGGCAGCGCTCGTATTGGCGCAGGGCCAGATCACGGTGACCGGTGAGCGCCAGCAGCGACATCAACTGGCGGTGTGCCTCTTCGTGGCAGGGTTCCAGTTCCAACAGGCGGCGCGTATAACGGATCGATGCAGGGAAATCGCCCTGCCGGTAAGCCGCCTTACTTAAAAGATACAACCCCTCCAGAGCTGCCAGACGCAATCGCTCACGCTGCAAGGTGACCCAGTCTTCGAAAGCGGGGGCGCGCTGGACGTAGAAACCGGCCAGGAAATCCCCCTTGTAAAGGTCGAGCGATTGGCTGAGGGCTGCGCTTTTTGCCGCATCGAGCATTTCGGCTTTCAGGCCGTGTGCCTGTGACAGACCCTGTTCGAAATCCAGCACATCGACCTGGCAGGGCCGTGCAGTGTCGAAAGCCACCCGGCGATCATGCTCGAGCAGATACGGGCCGATTGCTCTGCGCAGTTCGGCCAGCAATTTTCGCAGTCCGCTCAAGGCGTTGGCATCGGAGGCCTGCCCCCACAGCAGACCGGCCAGGCTTTCGCGGCTGTGGCTCTCGCCGCTCACCACCAGGTAGGCCAGCAGCGCCAGGGTTTTGCGGTATTGCCATTGGGGCAGCAGCGCGCCGTTCTGCCTGACCTCCAGCTTTCCCAGCAGGGTGATTTTCAGAGGAGCTTCGATATCGGACATTGTGGTCTCAGCGATTCCAGGGTACCGGATATTTCGGATCTATCCGAATATTATTTTTGTAATATTTTCTGCACAGGTTCCTATTATAAAGCAGGATGGAAGATGCGGATGTGCTCTTTTTGTGAAAAATTGGGCCCGCATTTGTGCAATTTCGTACGATTTTGGAACGCCCGGTACATACAATAAAACCTGGAATAATCATCCAACAACTTTGAAAGCGACCTCTTATGGCCACAAGTACTCAGAACCCCGACTTTCATCTCCCGGACCGCCCACCCCGGTATTTTTCTTTCTTGCTGCGCTGCATAGAAACCCGCAGTCAAATATTCAATCCATTTGAATCGGGTTCGAACTGGCGCTTCAGCTTGCAAGACTCAAAAGGCGAGACTGTGCATAGCTTCCTGAATTTTGAGGCTTTGGTAGCCTTTTTGCAGAGCGTCCTGGATGATTCACAGGCCATCCCCAAAACTGAGCAAGGTAACGATAAAAATGCGACGTAAATTTTTAATTTCCATTCCACAGATTCTGCTGATAGTTATCACTTCGATGCTGCTGACGGCCATCACGGTTCTTGCCGCCACCGGCACCACCGATGCGCCAGCCGCACCGGAAAGCACGAACTCCTACACCCTGGAAGACATCTACCAGCGGTTGGTGAATGGCACAGCCGGCGCGCAAAGCACCTTCACCGAGCCGGGCGTGGCCCCGGGAACGGGAACCATGCACGACATTAACGCCCTGATGGCCGCCGCCCCCGCGTTGGATGATACCCAGGGAGCTTCGGCCGCCGATGTGCTCTCCGGGGCAACTTTTTGGGGCCTGACCCATGGCGAATGGGGCCTGCAGACCGGCAGCATGACGCAGGGGAGTGACGTGACCGGGGCAGATGGCGAGAGAACCTTTAACATCCCGGATGGCTGCTACTCCGGGAATACCGCCACAGCGCAAGACAGCGACCTGTCGCCATTGAATATCATGCACGGGGCCAACATTTTTGGCGTAGAGGGCAAGGCGCAAATAGGATGGAGTGTCTACGACCAGAAAGACAGCAGTTATCTATTTCAGGTTGTAGAAATGGTGAGTGCTACAGATGGATGGGCAGGGACGAACGACAATTCCTATGGATCGTTTTTATACCATTTCGATGGCAGCGATTGGAGCGAGTACGCCCATCTTGAATACATGGGGGAAATCGTTGCGATTTCTATGCTCAGCGCAGAGGATGGCTGGGCGGCCACAGATGGCGGCGCCATCTACCACTACAACGGCGCAACGGATACGTGGGAATATCATTCGTATATTTCCGGTATCCTGCCCACCGATATGGAAATGGTCAGTGCCACGGATGGTTGGATGGCGACCGGTCAGGGCAAAATCTATCGCTACATCAGCCATACCGATACCTGGGTTGAGCATACGGACCTTGGAGTATATTTGGCTGACATGGAAATGTTCATTGGAAATGGGGGTTGGACTGAGGGTTGGCTTGCAGGTATGTATTCAGAAGAAATGTACCATTACGACGGCGTCACCGATACCTGGGGCTTCTATCAGGACGTTCATATCACCGCGCAGGCGCTCACCATGGTCGGCGCGAACGATGGCTGGATGGTGGGTCTGAATGGCGTTATTTTCCGTTACAACAGCGGCACCACGACCTGGGTAGAGTACTCGCTCGGGGCAGATACGACGAAACTTTATGGCGTTGAAATGGTCAGCGCCAATGACGGCTGGATTGTGGGCGATGCCGGGAAGATCTACCACTGGGATGGCAGCAGTTGGCGTTTGTACGACGATCTGCCAACAGCAGGTTTACTTTCATTATCTGTGGTGAACGCCTCAGATATCTGGGCAGTGGGCGATGAGGGCTATTTTGTTCACTATATGAAGTAAGCGATGCACAATCAAACTAATACCTGGAAAAACATGGTCGAAAATCGAAACGGCCAATCCTTATCCAAAGGAAATGTGCATGGAGAAGAGAATCCTTAAAACATTGTTATGTGCAGTCTTTACCATAGCATTCGCTTTTGCCGGCGTTCAGGCAGTCCGAGCGGCTTCCGGCGATGTAGATCCAACAAACAAATGGGCCTGGGGGACCAATATCGGCTGGGTCAACTTCAACCCTACCTACGGTGGCGTCAGCGTCTACGAAGACCATCTCGAAGGTTACGCCTGGGGCGAAAACATAGGCTGGATCCGCCTTGGCGCTTACACCGGCGGCGGCGCGCATACTTACGCTAACGATGCCGCCACGACCTACGGCGTCAATATCGACGGCGCCGGTAATCTCTCCGGCTACGCCTGGGGCAGCAACATCGGATGGATCAATTTCAACCCCACCCACGGCGGACTCACGGTTGATCCCATCACCGGTAAGTTTGACGGTTACGCCTGGGCCGAAAATGTGGGCTGGATTTCCTTCAAGGGCGGCAGCGGCGCTAAGGCCTACCGGGTAGAAGCCGACTTTCCACCGGCCGTGCAATCCATCACGCGGGCTGACCCCAACCCGACCGCTGCAGCCAGCCTAAACTTTACCGTGACTTTCAGCGAAGCCGTCAGCGGGGTGGATGACACCGACTTCACCCTGACCCCCGGCGGCGCAGTCAGCGGCGCGTCGGTTACTTCCGTGGTTGCCACGGCCGACCCGGCCGTTTACACCGTGACGGTGGACAGTGGCAGCGGCAGCGGCACTCTACGCCTGGACCTGATCGACGACGACAGTATCCTGGATACCAGCAGCCGGCCCTTAGGCGATACAGGCAGCGGGAACGGAGATTTCACCTCGGGCGAAGCCTACACCATCGAGAAGACGCTGCCCGGTGTAACCATCGAACAGGGTGCCGGACAACCCGACCCGACCAACACCAGTCCGATTATCTTTGAGGTTACTTTCAGCAAAGTTGTTACCGGTTTCGACAACAGCGACATCGATATCACCGGCATGGCAGCCAGCCCGACCGTCGTAGTCACGGACACCGGCAGCGGCGACACGTATACCGTCTCGGTCAGCGGCATGGCCGACGGTGAAACCGTCACGGCCAGTATTCCGCAGGGGGTCGCCCAGGACTATTTGGGGAATAACAACGCCGCCTCCACCGCCAGCGATAACAGCGTTACTTACGACACGACCGGCCTGACGATTGCCCGCGGTGGCATTGTCGCCCAACCATCCGGCGCTGTCCTCCAGGACCTGGGCGCTTACATCGGTCGGTTTACCCGTTTGGAGATCACCTTCACTGCCGGCGCCAACAATCCGTCCGGCTCCAGCGACCCGGACGACGTAACCAACCCCGACAATTATTTACTGATCCAGTCCGGTCCCGATGCGATCTACAATACCACTTCCTGCCTGGATGTCAGCAACAATGGCGGGGCGGTTCTGGGGGACGACGTACAAATCCCAACCGGCCCGGTTGTTTATAATCCTGAGAGCTTCACCGCAAAGGTCGTGCTCAACAACGGCGTCCCGCTGCCTTATGGGAAGTATCGCCTGTTCCTCTGCGGGACGACCTCCATCACCGATCTGGCAGGGAATCCGCTCAATGACGGCGTTGATACCGTCCTGACCTTCAAAACCCACAGCGTGTCGGAGATTCCGGATACCGGCTTTGCTCCGGGCCGTATGACACTCCTGCCCGCTCAACCGAGCGGGGGGCAATACACGGCTCTGGGTGACTTATGGCTGGAGATTCCCTCCCTGGGCGTGAAGCAGGATATCGTCGGCGTATCCTGGAAGGAAGGCGCATGGGATATCTCCTGGTTGGGAAGTGATATCGGCTACCTGGATGGGACGGCCTTCCCCACCTGGGAGGGCAATACCGTCCTGACCGGGCACGTCTACAATGAAAACGGCCTGCCGGGTCCGTTTGTGAACCTGGGAGACCTGAATTGGGGCGATCCGGTTTCCATTCACGCCTGGGGGCGGACGTACAATTACCAGGTGCGCACGGTCCAGACCCGGGTCGACCCATCCGACACCCGCCTGCTGACCCAATCCGAAATGTATGACTGGATTACCCTGGTTACCTGCCACGGCTACGACGAGCAAACCGGTGCCTATCGTTGGCGGACGGTAGTGCGGGCGGTGCTGATCGATATCACACCGGAGTAAGCGCATGTGGATGCACACCATCGATCGTACACCGGAGAACCGGGAAATCATCTACGGATTCCCCATTTTTATCAGGTATCCGGTAAAATAACCTTCAGGAATTTGGTTTATTGGACGCTTATTTATGGAGTTTCACCGGAGGTGTAACCTCCAGAATAGCTGGCAAAACCTATCCCAAATTCCGGGCACCAGCCCGATTTCCGATGCCGTGAGCAAAGATATGGTCGTGTGCGGCTTTAAATTCTGCGGCTGCACCGTTCTGTATGCCGTCATGCAAGCCACCGGGATGGTAAACAATCCTATTGTTTCCTGTTATCGGTATAAAGAGTTGTGCAAAGGATAGTCACTGAGTCCGGGCATTGAAACCCAAATCGTTTTCAGTATCGAATTTCTTACTCGAGGGGTCATCGCGAATAAAGGGATGTAAAATCCGATATCCAACAGCGATCATCACCCCAAAATTCGGTAAATCAAAATGACCGGTATTAGTTCAGGACGGTTTTACGAAATTAAAGAAATGGGCTGCGCTTCCCATGTCTGGGAGGTGCAGTTTTTTATTCAATGAGTGTAGAATGGGTTGAGCGGAAGATGAGACCAATCATCCATTGCAGAATACCTTGCCCAACCCATCATCCTATCCCAACCCGAATGTTGGGTTGAAGGCATCCCTTTGCTGCCAGTATGCTTTTTCCCGGGCGACGGATAACGTTCACTGTGAATGGGATTGCCCGTTCAGATGTAAGAGGAGTTTTTAGCAATGAATAACAAGCCTCATAATCAGGTTTTTGGAATGAAATTTGAAAATATATATCCACTATACGTTCAAAAAGCAGAACGCAAAAACCGTACGAAAGAAGAAGTTGACCAAATTATCTTCTGGTTGACTGGTTATGACCAGGCAGGACTACAACAGCAAATCAATCAGGGAAATAATCTCGAAACTTTTTTTGCTCAAGCACCAGCCTTCAATCCAAACAGTTCGCTTATCAAAGGCGTAGTGTGCGGTGTTCGTGTGGAAGAGATCGAAGATCCGCTGATGCAAAAAATACGCTATTTAGACAAATTGATTGACGAACTCGCAAAGGGAAAAGCGATGGAAAAGATTCTGCGGTAGTAAGCTGTAAAGTCACAAGAAACTACCTATTCCCGCCCCGGTGCAGGTAATACGCACCGTTAGAATGACACTCTCACAACTATCCCACGAACTGAGTCCTATATACGGGCATAAGTTTATGGCAGCGGGAAATGAAATGTTAGAAAACGGTGCGTTCAAAAGCCATAGCTGGGACGCATAATTGAAGGCTGGAACTTAGTGATAGGCAAGGGTGGAATTGTTTACAGTGAATTCAAAAAGCAGTATGATGGAATCATGGACTGGTTCTCGCGTGATTCGGAGGATGGTATGATGTCGAAGAAGGTAGTTGGTCAAAAGGCGGTTCAAGCAACTTCCCCTCGTCATTGGATCGGTTTGATTGCGGTGTATCTCTCCATACCGGTGCTTCTATTCGTGTGCGGAGGAGATTTCGGTTGGTGGCAGGCATGGATCTATTCTCTGCTAATTGTTGCCGCTGGTGTGGGAGGGCGTATTTTGGCGGAACGGCGGCATCCGGGATTGTCGGCAGAACGACAAAATATTGAGAGTATCCAAGAAGCGAAAGCATGGGATAAAGTGCTTGCCCCGTTGATGGCGTTGAGTGTGGGCTTTCCGCTGGTCATTGTGGCAGGGCTGGACCATCGCTTTGGTTGGTCACCTGTATTCCCGCTGTGGCTCATCGTACTTGGCATCTTCTTAATAGCGCTCGGATACGCTTTTTCTGTGTGGGCATTCGTGGAGAACCGTTTCTTTTCTAGCGTGGTGCGTATTCAAACGGATCGAGGGCATGCGGTGTGTGACAGCGGTCCATATCGAATCGTTCGGCATCCAGGCTATGCCGGAAATATTCTGCCACTGCCAGGAATTGTGCTGGCTTTAAGCTCCTTGTGGACACTCATTCCGGCAGTTGTGGCGCTGGTCATAGCGGTGATCAGAACCGCGCTGGAAGACCGAACGCTGCAGGAAGAGTTGCCAGGGTATCAGGAATATGCACGACGCGTGCGTTATCGGTTGTTTCCGGGGATTTACTAAGAGATCTGTGTTGATGTGAGATAATGTTCTGGTCGATGCCATGGAAAAATAATGTGCCAACACAGCGTGCAGCCGACAAGTGGGAGTCTGCGCGATTTACAAACCTTTTTCTAGCTTCAGGCTTATGCTACTTTCAAGCATTTCATTCCGCCCACTTGCGGCTAAAACAAACCGTTGGGCAGCCTGAGAAGAACTCATGAAATTCAAGTTTAGTGTGAAATATCTATCCGTTTTTGCCGGTATTCTGTTGACCGAAGTACTGATTGCATTGTTTGCAAATGATCAAATCGTACGCCCCTTTGTTGGTGATCTGCTCGTTGTTTTGTTGATGTATGCGTTTGTAAGAGTATTTTTCGAACCAAGAAATCCCATTGTGCTGGCTGTTTGCCTGTTGGTGTTTGCTTACCTGGTCGAGTTAGGTCAATATTTCGATCTGGTCTCAAGATTGAATTTGGTAAACTCGGAAATTGCCACCCTCATAATCGGGACATCTTTCGACTGGAGAGATTTGCTGGCTTACTCAATCGGGTTTATGCTGATATTGGCAGAAATAAGGCAAGAGAGAGCTAAATAAGGAGTTTTTCCATAATGGACATACCACGGATATTTAACATTACTGAGAGTGCTCACCGCATCCACAACCCGATCACACCCGAAAAGCTCGCCACTCTCGGTGCGGCGCTGCGTCTGGAAGCAGGAGCCCGAGTACTCGACCTCGGCAGCGGTTCGGGGGAGATGCTGTGCACCTGGGCACGTGATCACGGCATCACCGGCATCGGTATCGACATGAGCCAGTTATACACCGAGCAAGCGAAACTTCGCGCTGAAGAACTCGGCATCGCCGATCAAGTCAAGTTCATCCATGGCGATGCTTCCGGCTTTGTCTCTGACGAGAAGGTCAGTGTGGCAGCCTGTGTCGGTGCCACCTGGATCGCTGGGGGAGTCGCTGGCACTATCGAGCTTCTGGCGCGGAGCCTGCGTCCTGGTGGTATCATCCTCATCGGTGAGCCCTACTGGCGGCAGTTGCCGCCCACGGAAGATGTTGCCAGGGGGTGTCTGGCTCACTCCATCTCCGACTTTCTCATGCTTCCAGAACTTCTCGCGTCTTTCGGTCAGCCTGGCTACGACGTTGTTGAAATGGTTTTGGCTAACCAGGACGATTGGGACAGATACGAAGCGGCCAAATGGCTCACCATGCGCCGATGGCTTGAGGCCAATCTCGACGACGAGTTTGCGAATGATGTTCGAGCTAAACTGACCTCGGAACCCGAGCGCTACGTTACCTACACGCGTGAATACCTGGGCTGGGGTGTGTTCGCTCTGATGCAGCGGTGACGCGTTGGCGCATCCGGCGGATTGTCAATGGCTGTGCCGTTAATGTGATGTCTCTGTCATGCAGCCCCAGAACTATGGGGAACTTGTGGAAAAGCGGACGTTGCATTGGTTGCGTATAACTCCAGCTTACGCACGTAAACGCCTAAAGCACCATCCTGATTTCTCCAGCGCGGACCGAGTCGGATGTATGGGGACACGTCTGTGCGCCTATGGCGTAAGTTCAAGCCGACTTTAGGGGCATAAGTTGTAGCACCTTTTCGTTAAGAAAATAAAGCGCTTTCCCATGTAGTTCACCCACTGGGAGGGCGCTTTTTGTTTTTCTTTCCCATTTTCTGATTTTTGAAAATGGGTGCTTCCTGCGGGCAGAGCCGGGAGATTAAAGGGGAATGGTGGTTCATAAGTCAAATAATAAGCTTGCTTTGTCGCCAGTGAAGTCCATCGCACACCGTCTCGGCATCCTTCGGGAATGACAAATGAATGGGTATTAAGATATGGCAGCACCTTAGGTTAGTTAATTCTGCTCAGAAAATCCATTAACAATTTGACAAACGTATCAGGTTGTTCGAAACTGGGAACATGCCCGGTGGATTCGATAATCGTTTTTCGGGCATTGGGAATTCGATTGACCATTTCATCCGCCGCACGTAATATTTCGGGATGATCGAGTGACCCGGTGACGATAAGTGTTGGGCAATTTACTGCTTCCAACCGGGTAATGGCAGGCGGGTCAAGCGGGTTAGCTGGCTGCATGTCGGAGATAAAGAACGTATTTTGCGCTACAGGAATACGATTCATCTCCAAAGCATTTTTACGTAAAGTTGAGTCAACCTGGCTTGCTTCCCGATGTTCGCCGTCCAACCAGATGCGGATTTGAAGTTCGTTGGAACGGTCAATGTCGCCGTGTTGCATTGCGTCGAACATCTCCAACATATAGCGGGGAGGTTCTCCTTGTAGTTGAAAGCCGCTCGGGGTTGATCCCACCAGGGTTAAAGATTTGAAACGATGCGGTTGTTCGAGAGCCAGATCGAGACCGATCTCTCCGCTGAGGGAACATCCAACCATATGTGCCTGAGTCACGTTCAGGTGAGTCAACAAACGGTCCAGATCGTTACGCCGGGAAAGCGGACCCATTACTGGGCTGGACTTCCCGAAGCCACGCATGTCGTATCGAATCACGTGGAAGTGTTTTGCCAACCGCTCCCAACTGGCATCGAACATTCTGCTGTCCAGGAATGCGGCGTGTGCCAATACAAGCGGAATTCCCTCGCCCGCGGTCTCGTAATACAATTGCCCATCTTCCAAATCAAAATAACTTTTTGTTGTCTTTATCATAGCTTTTCACCTTTTGTTTTTGAATATATTCTGATATATTCTGATGATACATTCCGTTGGGTGACAACCTGTGTCACCCAATATAAGGAAAACAGCAATGCGAGCAGACCGATTGTTGTCTATCATTCTATTGCTGCAAACGCGCGGCAAGATGACCGCCAGGACATTGGCAGAGGAATTAGAGGTTTCGCGCCGAACGATCCTGCGCGACATCAACGCTTTATCATTTTCGGGTGTGCCTGTTTACAGCGAAGGCGGGCATGGGGGCGGGTTTTCGCTTGCCGAGGAGTATCGCACCACGTTGACGGGTTTAAACACAAAGGAAGTGCAAAGCCTGTTTGTTAGCAGCAACAGTGAAGCCTTGCGCGACGTGGGTTTGGGCGACGCCGGAGAACGCCTCTTACTTAAGCTATTGGCAGCTCTACCTAATCCGCATCATTCCACCGCCGATCATATTCGCCAACGCCTGATGATAGACCCGACGTGGTGGTGGCATGACGCTTCGATCTCGCCCTTTTGGGAAGAGATACAGCGGGCTGTGTATGAAGACAGAATGATCCATGCGCAGTATGAGAATTTTGACGGTAAAATTGCAGAGCGTACGCTAGCCCCGTATAGCCTGATCTGCAAGTCGAGCGTGTGGTATTTACTCGCCGAACGCGATGGAGAGCTGCGTACATATCGCGTCAATCGATTTCATTCAGTGCAGCTGCTCGATGGATCATTTACACGCCGTCCCGATTTTGACCTGCCGACTTACTGGCGCACGCACACTCAGAACCTGGAAAAATTTTCGTCCGGGTTCCATTGCGCCTTAAGGGTTCACCCTGACCGAATATCGTTTATCAAAACGCTAATGCCCGGGCGCTGGGAACTGGCTGCTGATGCAGAAGACAAGGGGTGGAAGACGATTTCTCTTTACATGGATTCTGAGTTGCAGGCGAAAATGCTCGTCTTTGGCCTGGCTGGTTTTGTAGAGATGGTGGAGCCTGATGAGTTGAAAGAGGCTGTTGCAGCTCAAGCGCGTGAAATATTGGAACAGCTTGCTTTATAAGGCATTCGTTCACGTTTGAAGAAGTTGTTGCATAAGTGAAGGGAAAAATATCAGACCAATGGTTGCAAAGTAAAGACGGCTGCCACTGATAACTGTGATACGTCCAGCTTTCAAGCCTTGTCCACACCCGCCCACCCGCAGCTTACGCAAGCCGTTAGGTTGAAACTCTTCCATCCGTCGCGCGGACCGAGTCGGATTTACGGCTACACGTCTGTGCGCCTTTGGCGCAAATTCCGCCCGGCCTTAGGGGCTTAAGGCCGCACTACAGCTTGAGTAAATGAAGTGCTCTCCCATTGGGAGGGCGCTTTTTTCCCGTGCCCAAGAATTGGGCATCCTCCTCTAATACCCCATATGCAAACAACCCCATAAATAACCCCCTGAATATCCCGTTTGGCGGATGCGAGCTGCTTTGCCATGCGATAAGCTATTGCCAGATATTTATCAAGGAGGTTGTTGCGCCGGGATATTGCGAGGTCAAAATCAAGGGGCACCTGGATCGACGCTGGTTGGAAGACTTACCCGCCGCATCTGGCCGAATAAACGAATCAATCACTCTATGGAGATAACACGATGATAAAAAGAATCTTGGTCCTTGGTGGAACCGGGTTGTTTGGAAAACCCACCGCCATTCAATTGAAAGCCGATGGTTTTCAGGTGCGCATCCTGGCCCGGGATGTCAGGAAGGCTCAAAACATATTTGCAGATGGCTATGAAATCATGGAGGGGGATGTGACCGATCTTGCAAGCCTGGAAAAAGCCATGACCGGATGCGATGGCGTGCATATCAGCATTGGCGGAGCTGTAGATCAGCTCAGTGCAGAGAACGTGGCCGCCCTGTCGCCCAAACTTGGTGTGGAACGCATCAGCTATGTGTCCGGTGCCACCGTTGCCGAACAGAACCGCTGGTTCCCTATGGCGGCCCAAAAACTGGAAGCCGAAAAAGAAATTCGCAGTTGTGGAGTGGCCTATACCATTTTCTGCCCGACCTGGCCAATGGAACAGCTCGCTCGCTTTACACAAGATGGGAAACCATCCCTGATAGGCAAACAGCCCCTGCCGGTGCATTTCTTCGCCGCTCAAGACCTGGCTTACATGGTCTCGAAATCCTACCAATTGTCAGAAGCCCGAAATAAGCGCTTTTACGTTTACGGCCCGGAAGCGATGACTTTGAAAACAGCCCTTGAGCGTTACTGTGCAGTCTTTCACCCCGAAGTTAAAGGAATAAGTACTATGCCGGTCTGGCTGGTGAAGTTGCTGGGGACGCTCACCGGCAATGAGATGCTCAAATTCGCTGCCAACCTGATGGGCTATTTTGACAAAACCCCCGAAGTGGGCGATCCTGCAGAAGCCAATCAAATCCTTGGGGCGCCGGCCACTACCCTGGATGCCTGGATGGAATCTCTTAAATCGAAAGGAATGTGAGGGTAGGATGAACACTAAAATTCTTGTAACCTATGCCACGATGTCTGGTTCCACCGTTGGAGTTGCCAGGGCTGTTGCAGATAAACTCGGTCAGGGCGGTGCCACTGTAGATTTGCAGCCAATCGCTCAAGTTACGGATATCTCATCCTATGACGCCGCCGTTCTGGGCGCGCCGATGATCCTGAGATGGCATCGGGATATGGTGACTTTCATCGTGAAAAATCAGGAAGCGCTCAAAGAACTTCCTGTTGCCTGCTTCACGACCCAACTGCATCTGACGAAACTTCCGGAGACCGAGGTCAGCGGCGTCCCCATTTTCCTTGATCCCCAATTGGCCAAACCGCCCGCCAGCCCGGACAAAATGAATATCTCCGAGAAGCTGGGTACCCCGGCGAATTGCGTGGGATCAACCTTGGAAAAAGCGCCCCTGGTGAGGCCTGTCAATATAGGCTTTTTCGGCGGAGTGTTGGATTACGGCAAGTTAAGGCTCTTGCCCAAACTATTTGTCAAACTCATCATCCGGGGTGCGGAAGGCGATTTCCGCAATTGGGATGCAATCCATGATTGGGTAGCAGTCATTCGGCCCCAACTCAAAAAGGCGTAATAAACCAATTATTCAGAAGAAAGTAAAAATCATGAAAATACAAAAATACCTTTTTCCAACGATACTCGGCTGTATAATGCTGGCGTTGATCCCTCAGATGTTCAGCAAACCTGCTCAGTCTAAATCAACTTCGAGCAGCACTTCATATGGTGACATCGACGCTTATATCGAAGAACAAATGCAGCGGCTGAACATTCCGGGCGTATCGCTGGCTATTGTTGAAGACGACCAGATCGTACACTTGCGCGGATTTGGCCAGGCCCGTCCGGGTGGTGAAACGCCAACGCCACAGACCCCCTTCTTCATCGGTTCACTTACGAAATCGATGACTGCCTTGGCTGTGATGCAGCTCGTCGAAGCCGGTAAGATCGAAATGGATGCCCCGGTTCAACGCTATCTGCCCTGGTTCCGGGTGGCAGACCCTCAGGCATCCGCCCGGATAACCGTGCGCCACTTGTTGAATCAGACCAGCAGTCTGCCCACATCGTCCGGTGAGATCCAGATGGCCGATTTCGATGACAGCTCAAATGCTACCGAAAGGCAGGCACGCGCATTATCAACGCTCATGCTCACCCGCCCGGTCGGCTCGGCGTTCGAATACAGCAACGCGAATTACAACTTGCTTGGGCTGATCATTGAGGCTGCCAGTGGTGAATCGTACGCGGATTATATTCAAAAGCACATCTTTACCCCGCTGGAGATGAGCCACAGTTATACTTCTTTGTCTGTGGCGAAACAGAATGGCCTGGCGATGGGGCATCGGTACTGGTTTGCCATTCCCTTCGTCGCCCCAAATACGCCTGTTCCAAACGGTTCGCTTCCATCCGGCCAGATCATCTCCTGCTCTGAAGATGTAGCCCACTACATGATCGCTCTCCTGAATGGGGGGCGTTATGGGAATGCACAAATCCTCTCGGAAGAAGGCATCGCCGAGATGCACCGCGGGGTGGCGGACGACAGCGTGATGGGCATTTCGTTGGGCCAGTACGGGATGGGGTGGTTCGTCGATGAAAGTGGAAAGACAAAGCTTGTCTGGCACAGCGGCACGACTCCCGACTTTGGCGCCTTCATCGCTTTGCTGCCGGAGCAAAAGAAAGGCCTGGTCCTGCTCTTCAATGCCAACCATCATTGGTTTACTCCCGTTTTGTCAGATTTTGGGGCAGGCGCGGCCGCTTTGCTCGCCGGCGATCAGCCCAACCCAATCCGGTTTGTTGGCGTGATCCCCTGGATGCTGCGTGGCTTGTTGTTCATCCCACTCATCCAAATCGTCGGCGTCGCCGCCACGCTGCGGCTGTTACGCCGCTGGCATCACGAGCCGGAGCGCCGCCCAAGCGGTGGACGTTTGTGGAGACGGTACATCCTGCTCCCGCTGATCCCCAACCTGTTGATAGCCAGCACCCTGATTCCCATGCTGGGCAAAACGCGCGGTTATTTGATGCTCTACATGCCCGACTACTCGTGGATCGCTCTGCTCTGCGGCAGCTTCGCCGGGATCTGGATGTTCCTGCGCACCGGGCTGATCATCCGTACCACCCGACAAAAAGTAACAACAAATTTCGCTCCTCGGATACAGGGTTCGTAATATGTTTATTCCACTAGCCAGATTTATATTCATAAGTTTCGGCCGGTGCTGGCCGGTCCGCGGTAAAAATCTTTTGAATCCAATCCGCACGGACCGAGACGGATGTAGGAGGACACGTCTGTGCACCTGTAGCGTAAATTACGCCCGGCCTTAGGGGCCTAAAATCGGGCCATGATTTGAGAAGATGAAGCGTTCTCCCATTGTGGAGGACGCTTTTTGGTTTTGTAATATATAATGTATGGGGTGAGTGAACTCCAATAAGAATAATTGTCCGTTCATTTCTAAATCATATCTTATGTATTGCAGGCTGCAGGGAATTAAAATTAATGATCAAAGTGGGGAAATATGACGAGGAAATGGATGAGGCCAGAGGATCCCTGTAATTCTGTTCATAATTCTTGCTGCTTATCACCGTGTAAAGTACACCGTAAAGCTATTTCGTAAATTTAATGGAATATCATGAGTCTCACTGTTGTTATTGCCCAATTTCCCATATCACTATCTATACAGAATAATCTGAAAATTATTGATTCTGTATTGGAACAAACCAACGTTGGGGATTGGGTAGTATTTCCAGAAGGCTCTCTTTCGGGGTATTCAACAGACGCTGCATTTCTTAAACAAATAGATCACAATGAATTAACAGCAGGATTAGAGCACATAAGAAAAGAATCAAACCGGCGGAAGATAAATATCTGGGTTGGCGCTTGTATAAATGTAGATGGGAAATGGTTCAATACTGCACAAGGCTTTTCGTCGGATGGTGATGTACAGAGGTATTCCAAAATAAATCTAGCCAATCATGAACGAGGTGTCTTTTCAGCGGGCAATTATCTGCCTGTGTTTAAGTTAAAGACACCAGAAGGTACAGTGAAAGTTGGAGTTCAAATGTGTCGGGAATTACGCTTCCCCGAACAATGGAATTGGCTTGCACGTTGTGGCGCACAAGTCATTTTACATTTGAATAATGCGGTCGGCACCTCTGCATTTCAGCCGGTTTGGAGAAGCCATCTTATTAGCAGAGCAGCAGAAATACAACGATTTGTTTTGAGTGCCAACAATGCTGCATCCGATCAAATTAGCCCTACAATTGCTGTGGCACCGGATGGGCAAGTGATGGGTGAAATTGTGTCAGCAGAATTGGGTATTTTGCGAGTTGAACTGGATTTGTCAAAGGTCTCCGATCTGTATATTAATCAGAGCCGAAGTGATGTAGTGGCAATCACATCCGTCAATACACAAAACGCAATTTAACAGTACATCCAGTCGACGTAGGAGATTCTCCCCCCAAAGTAGCATTATCTTGTTTTTTTTCGCTTGTGGGTAGGTTTCTCCCTCCGTTCGCCGCTAATGTGGGCCGCTAGGTGATGGATCAAACTCATTATGGGTAATCCGTATTGGCAAGGTAAGCATCCCCTAAAATAATACCAACCTAAAGTGGAATATTCTGGTAAAACAAAGACAGGAGATTCCAGATGAAAAGAACAAGATACACAGAACAGCAAATCATCAGTATCCTCAAAGAAGCTGAAGCAGGTGTCC
>JAHDQE010000002.1 GCA_018433975.1 Ornatilinea sp.
AGTAGCGGGGGCTGGCACAACAATGACCGCCAATTCGACCGGGTCCGGAACCTGAAGGATATCCGCGTAACATGGAAAACCAAGTATTTTAGAAGAACCGGGATTAACCGGATAGACCGGGCCGTGGTAACCATACTGCATCAGGTTTCGCAAGATGCCGTGACTCAATTTATTGGGATTGGCAGAAGCCCCAATAACCGCGACCCCCGCAGGCTTAAAAAACGGGTTCAGTGAAATGGACATCAACTCCTCCGTCAAGAGTGAATAAAAATTTTTAGATAGTCCCAATTATAAAACACAGGGCCTAGAATACCACGTCCAGGCCCTGCTGACAACTAGAACATCATTTCGTTGATCTTGTGGATAGATTCGCGTGGGGGACGCAGCCTTTCTTCGGTAAGGCGATTCAAAGGCTCATCGATCAAATTATAGTTCTCAAACATAGAAGGGTAATCCGGGTCAACATAGATCAACCCCGTCACAAGAAGCTGCTTTTCCTCTGCTTCTTCCAGCATCCGGAGAGCATGCCAGCGGTTCGTTGGGTCATAATCATCCGACAGTTTCTTCAACAGAATATGAGAACCGTCATGCAGTGTTATTCCGCGAATGGTCCCTTCTCTGAAATCGTCAATGACAATTTCTTTCCTGGCCGGAATATAAGAGACATCATGCAGCGCTTTTTCATGAGTCCTGCCATAATCATAAGAGTGTAAGTGTGTCTCTTTATTGTGGAAAGTCACACAGGGGCTGATAATATCCAAAACCGCGATGCCGTTGTGCATAAAGGCGGCCTTAATTAATTCCAAAACTTGCTTCGCATCGCCTGCAAAAGAACGGGCCACAAAAGAAGCGTTTGCAATCAGTGCTTCCATACAGATGTCAACAGGCAGATAAGGATTCCGGCCCTGTTTCTTCAGTTCAAGCCCTCTTTCGGCTGTAGCCGAAAATTGTCCTTTCGTCAGCCCATAAACGCCGTTGTTTTCCACGATGTAGACCATTGGCAGATTCCGGCGCATAAGGTGCTTAAATTGTCCCAGACCAATACTGGCTGTATCTCCATCGCCGCTGACTCCAATTCCATACAGCGTTTTATCGGCAAATAAAGTCCCCAACGCTAGCGAAGGCATCCTGCCGTGCAAACCATTAAATCCATAAGAGCGCTTCAGGAAATAGGTCGGGCTTTTGCTGGAACAACCAATTCCACTGAATTTCACCAGTTCTTCGGGAAGAATGTTGAGTTCATAACACGCCGTAATGATCTGATTCGAAATTGAATTATGCCCGCATCCAGGGCACAGCGTTGTAGGAGCACCTCTGTAATCCTGTCTGGATAATCCAATAGCATTTTTTTCAAGCTTGGGTTCCATATCGGCTTGCTCTGTCATCATTTTCTGCCCTCCTGGGATAGGATCTCATCCTTTATCCACTTAGCAGTCAGGGGAAGCCCGTCAATATGAGCCAATCCCCTCAGATCAGTTGCCCTTTCAGGGTAATCCAGGGTCAGGAGCTGTTTCAACTGTCCCGTTTGGTTTAGTTCAACCACATAACAGTGCTTATGCTCGGAAATGAATTGTTCCACCGCATGCGCAAATGGAATAGCTCTGATGCGCAGATAATCCGTTGGGATGGATTCTTCTTTCATCAGCAGATGTCTTGCTTCGTTTACGGCGAAATCAGCCGATCCGCTTGCAATAATCCCAATATCCGCGTTTTCCATCCTCTCAATTACCGGAGCAGGAGTAAAGCTTCGCGAAGTCTCGAATTTTGTTTGCAACCTCATCAGCCCCTTCTCCCAAATTTCTCCCTCTTCGCTGTAATTGGCAAATTCATCATGCCCCGTTCCCCGCGTAAAATAAGGGCTTTTGGGATGTCTGTTGCCGGGGACTGTCCGATAGGGAATTCCGTCCCCGTCCAGATCCATATAACGTCCCCACTTTCCACCCTGTTTAACCAACATTTTCTCTAAGTCATCTTCCCAAAGAATTTTCCCGCGGTCCATAGGTCGGTTCGGATATTCAAAAGGCTCTGACATCCATTGATTCATCCCCAGATCCAGGTCGCTCAGGACGATCACCGGGGTTTGAAACCTTTCAGCAAGATCAAATGCCTGCCAGCCAAATTCGAAACATTCTTTTACGGATCCAGGAATAAGAAGAATGTGCTGAGTATCCCCATGCCCGATGAATCTGGCAAAAACAAGGTCGCCTTGTGCGGTACGCGTTGGCAGCCCAGTGCTGGGGCCAACCCTCTGGACATTCCAAACCACAACCGGTATTTCCGCATAATAAGCTAAACCCAAATATTCTGCCATCAGGCTTAATCCCGGCCCTGAAGTTGAAGTCATCGCTCTCAAACCGGCCCAGCCGGCGCCTATCGCCATACCAATGGAAGCCAGCTCATCTTCGGATTGAACCACGGCATAGGTATTTTTACCCGTCTCCGGGTCCTCGCGCAGCAATGGCAAATATTCCTTCATGGTTTCAACCAGACTGGTAGCCGGCGTGATCGGATACCAGCCCACAAACTGAACACCGCCATAAATCGCGCCTAACGCCGCTGCGGTATTCCCGTCGGACATGATGCAGCCCTCCGTGGCATTCATCGGTTCCACTTTATACAGATCCGTTGTTCCAATATTTTCCATTGCCCAGTGGAAAGCCGATTCGATCACACTGAAATTCATATCCACGGCGGAAGTTTTCTCTTTAAAGTGGAACGCCAAAGCCATTTTAATTTTTTCCAGCTCAATCCCCAGGATTTGAGCCAAAATCCCAACATACACCATATTCCCCATATATTCCCGCATCTTCGCAGAAGTACCCGCATCTTTTACCAGTTGTTTAACCGGCATCGGATACGCATGGATATCCTGTCGGGATAAAGAGGGGCGAATATGGTCTGCATACAACAGGATTCCACCCGGCACGATCAATTCCATTTCTTTTGAGAATGTAGCCGGATTCATTGCCACAACAATATCATCCTGCTCCACCCTCGCCAGGAATCCGTCTTTGCTCAATCTCAACGTATACCAGGTTGGCATTCCTTTGATATTCGAAGGGAAAATATTCTTACCCGAAACCGGGATCCCCATCTTGAAAAGCGCCCGCAGCAAAGTCGTATTTGCCGTTGCACTTCCGGACCCATTTACTGTGCTGAAAGTGATCGTAAAATCATTTACCTTTTTTCTTTCCAACAAAGGAAGCTCCATTTCCACAGCAGATTCTTGAGACATTTCCGCTCCTCTTGTTCAAAACATTTTGGCTGCTTTATCTTTCAAAGAATCATTCAAATCGAGACCTTGATGGCGATTTGGGTCGTTGATTTAACAAATCCATATGTGTGTTCAAAGCATTAAAACCGGCCGTGAAATCTCCGGTTCGAATCGAATCCACAATTTTTTCATGGTAACGCCACACCTGATTCAAATAGTTGAAATCCGTATAGACATTCAATCCGGCTTTTTCATACAATTCCCAATATGCCTCCAATAAGCCTGAGACAAATGGATTATTGATCCGGCCAAAGATGGTCATATGAAATTCACGGTGTTCCTGATGGGGAATCTGAACGGGCTGGAGACTTAGAAGCTTTTTTGCGCGTAGAACCAATTCTTCGAGTTTTTCATGATCCTGCGGTGAAAGCAGGCTGACGGCCTCATACCAATAGGAAGATTCAATGTGGCGCCTTAAATCAGAAAAATCCAGAAATAATTCTGGATTAACTTCAATTGCATATAAAAGAATAGGGCTTAAAGTTTTTGAAAAACTGAATGAATTTACTTTGATCCCTGTTCTGGGTTTAACCTCAACCAGCCCCAAAACACGAGCCACTTCCAATTGCTCACGTACACTGGAAACACTGATCTCAAGCTCTCGGCTAATCTCAACCAGCGAAGGAAGTTTTTCCCGTCCTGATTGGCTGCTCAAGGCAAGATATTTGAAAAACTCAGAAAACCCATCAGAGTACGAGTTTCGATATCCCATAATTGATCACAGCCGACAAATTAATTAATTCATCTGATTAATCAGATAATTATTTGTCTGGATTGAGTATAGCATACCCACCAGGCCGTGTCAATGCTGATTCAGCTTGAAGATTGGGCTCCGGCACCCCCGAGAAATTTTAAAACCAAAAGACATAGGGACAATTCATCTTCCCTATGTCTTTGAATCGCGATCCAATCAGATCTAAATTTACTTATTCCTTCGATCTTTTGAAGGCTGTGTTGGCTCATCTTTTAGGGTGATGTCCTTAAAAGGAATTTCTTTCCTGCCAACCTCGGGAATGTCAACCAGGACCGTATCCATTAAGGGGTTTACATTCAGAACTTTTCCTTCACCCAACGGTGTGATCACCCGCTTATTTCTTTTTGGAAGTCTTTTTCTTGCTTCTGCATACAGGTCATTTTCATAAGAAAGGCAGCACCGTAATCTTCCGCACATTCCGGTTATTTCCGAAGGAGTCAAAGAAACACCCTGGTTTTTTGCCATTCGGATCGAAATGGAGCTGAATTCCATCAAAAACTGAGAACAGCATCGTTTCTCCAGACCGCAGGCCCCGATCCCCTCAATCACTTTCGCTACATCTCGCGGACCGATCTGTCGGAAATCAACCTGTGAAGGCGAATAGGTTTTCTGAAAAATTCTTTTCAAGGCTTTAAGGTCAATCTTTTCTTCGGTTTCGTTATTATAAAGCAGTGTCAACTGCGCACCATCAAAACTATATTCAGCCGACACGATCTTCACGCCCGAAATTCCAAGCTCAATCACTTTCTGTCGTGCTTTTTCTACAACAGCTGCTTCCTTTTTCTGCCAGCTTTGACGCAAAAGGAGGTCTCGGGGAGTCGCTCTTCGGTCAATCGACTTCCATCCTCCCTCAATTTCTTGGTCAGGGTCGACAAGAACTTGGGCCACATCCCCCAGTTGCCAGCCCCTGCTTGTTTCCACCACAACAGCATCGCCAACTTTCAGATCCGGGATTGCAGAAGCATCAAAATGATAAACCTTACCGCCTTTGGAAAAACGAATACCGGCTATCAATTTTTTAAAATCAGCCATAAGATTAACGATTAATCCACAAACTTTATTTGAGGTGTACGAGCAGCCGAAAGAGTTTCCACGCTGAGTCTTGCGGCGACACTCTCTGCCACTTTTCTAAGAGCTTTTGCAGATGGAGAATCGGGGTTGGAAACCACAATTGGAGTCCCTTGGTCCCCGCCCTCCCGCACAGTCGGATCCATCGGAATGGAACCAATAAAAGGCACCTGAGTGGCTTCTGCCAGAATTTGCCCACCGCCGGAGCCAAACACATCTACTCGATTACCGTCCGGCAGTTCTAAATAACTCATATTTTCCACCACGCCCAGGATTGGAACGTTCAATTTACGGAACATCTCAAGTCCACGCCGGGCATCTTCTAAAGAAACCTGCTGCGGCAGTGTCACGATCACCCCGCCGCTCAAGGGGATGGATTGCGTCAGGCTCAACTGGGCATCCCCCGTTCCTGGGGGCAGGTCGATGATCAGATAATCAAGGTTTCCCCACTCTACATCACGCAAGAACTGTTGTATTGCAGAATGCAGCATTGGGCCTCGCCAGATCAAAGGTTCATCCCGTTTGACAAGGAAACCGATCGACATCAGCTTAACCCCATAAGCTTCAGCGGGAATAAGTTTCTTTCCGTTTTGTGGCGGCAGGTTTTTAATGCCCATCATCGTCGGTACATTGGGCCCATAAATATCCGCGTCCAGCAGCCCCACAGAAGCCCCGCTCTGAGCAAGAGCAACCGCAACATTTACGGCCACTGTGCTTTTTCCTACGCCGCCCTTTCCGGATGCAATCGCGACGGCATTTTTCACCTGCACATCAAGCAGCCCACGTTCCCGTCCGTCAGATCTTACTTTTGCACCCATGTCCACTTCCACTTCTTCAACGCCGGGGACATTTAGAACCGCTTGTCTGGCATCCTTCTCAATTTTATTTTTCAATGGACAGGCCGGGGTAGTCAAAATAACCTTAAAATATACTTTGCTGCCGGTGACTTCCAGATCCTGGATCATATTTAATGACACTAAATCTTTCCCTAATTCAGGATCCTGCACTGTGCGCAGCGCATTCAATACCAAACTTTTATCAATGTTTCCAGATGTCACAATTTACCTCTCAGAATACTCTGTTAGCTATAATTTTGCTCAATATACGCATTAACTTCTTGCCGGCACTGTTGGTGGAGCTCTGTCAATTCATGATCATTTCCCCTGTACCGGCGAATGGTTCTGACCGCACATTGAGTGCAGCCCCGCATAGCTCTGAACGAATCCGCATTACAGGTCCCGCATCCGCCCAGGCGGACCATCATCAGGACAAATGCAAATTGTTCATTTAGTTCGACATTCTCACGGATCGAGTTTTGGACAAGTGTTACCCATTCAGGGCCGCGGAGATTTTGAAGCTCCGGTATAACTCTTAAAGGGAAAATTAATTCTGTGTCAGAATTGTACATTTATAGGACTCAATCCTTATCTCATTACTCTCAATATATTCTATCACCCATCCATTAGTCGTCAAGTAACCCACATCGGGTTTCACGCCTGGAGATTAAAGCTCTGTGGAATCGCTTTATTTCCCAACACATCCCCGATTCGGGCCTTAAGGTTTTACCGCGGCGGTTGTAAAGGCTGGTATAATTTAAAATTCGGAAAGAAACTCTCCAAACAATTCTTTTCAAAAAAGGTATTAAATTAGATATGCTAGAAAAATTACAGGCCATTGAAGATCATTATAACGAAATTACCCGTCAACTTGGTGAAAACGCGGAAGATTACCAGATGGTTGCAGAACTGGCAAAAGAACGATCGGACCTGGATCCCATTGTTTCCAAAGCCCGCGAGTACAAAACAACGCTTCGCTCCATCGAGCAGGCGCAGGCTCTGCAAAACTCCGAGGATGATGAACTACGTCAGCTTGCCGAAATGGAACTTGAGGAGTTGAGTCCCAGGATAGTTGAACTGGAAAATGAAATTAAAGCCATGCTCATTCCGAAAGACCCGCGTGATGGAAGAAATGTGATTATGGAAATCCGGGCTGGTACAGGTGGCGATGAAGCGGCCCTTTTTGTTGCTGATTTATTCCGCATGTACACTTATTTTGCCGACCGCAAGGGCTGGAAAATTGAAGTGCTTTCCGAAAATGAAACCGGAATTGGCGGCTTTAAAGAAATCATTTTCATGGTCAAAGGACGTGGGGCCTATTCACAGCTAAAATTTGAGTCCGGGGTTCACCGCGTTCAGAGAATCCCTACAACTGAGACACAGGGTCGTATTCATACCTCCACCGTTACGGTGGTCGTCATGGCCGAAGTGCAGGATGTAGATATTGAAATTCCCGAATCGGATCTGCGGATCGATGTTTATAAATCGGCCGGCGCCGGTGGTCAGAACGTGCAGAAGAACTCCACGGCTGTAAGGATTACCCACATTCCTTCCGGGCTTGTGGTTGCCTGTCAGGATGAACGGTCCCAGCTTCAGAATCGCCTGCGTGGAATGAGCATTTTGCGGGCCCGCCTGTACGAAATCGAAGAGCAGAAAAGAAGACAGGAGTTAGAAGCGGACCGCCGTTCTCAAGTTGGAACGGGCGAACGCTCCGAAAAAATTCGGACGTACAACTACCCCCAATCACGTGTAACCGACCACCGCATCAATGTCTCTTCTTATAACCTGACAGGCGTGATGTCTGGCAATATTGACGAGTTCATTGATGAGTTAGCCCAAAGGGAAGAAGCCGAACGACTGGCATCGGTTGGCAGCGAAAGTTAGTTCCCATGCAGTTGGGTGATTGGATCAAAGAAACCAGAACCTGGCTGGGAAAAATAAGCGAGTTGCCGGGGATAGAAACTTATGTCCTGGCCGGCGAAGTCCTTCACCGGCCTAAATCCTGGATGATTTCTCATCCCGAAGCCCTTCTCACAACGAATGAAATATCTCAGCTGGATGATTTGCGCAGTCGGGTGTTAAAGGGAGAACCCCTACCCTATGTCATTGGGCATTGGGAGTTTTTTGGTCTCGATTTTTTAGTAACACCATCAGTGCTCATTCCCCGGCCCGAAACAGAACTTTTGGTAGAACAGGCCTTAAAAGGGTTGGATCAACGGAACGACACCGCGTGGATCGCCGATGTAGGCACCGGTTCTGGCTGCATTGCCGTCAGTCTGGCAAAACACCACAAAAACGCCCGAATTATCGCCACCGACAGATCCTGGCAGGCTCTGAAAATAGCCGCAGCAAACGCAAACCGGCACGGCGTAGACTCCAACATTACCCTGATACAGACAGATCTGTTGCAGCCGTTCCGGAATTGTTTTGATCTGGTCTGTGCCAACCTCCCTTATATTCCCACTGCTCAGCTCGGCGGCCTATCCGTATCCCAACACGAGCCCCTCTCTGCTTTAGATGGAGGAACGGATGGATTATTCTGGATTAAAAATTTACTCAGGTTGTCTCAACAGGTCATCCGCCCCCGTGGTAGAATTCTGCTGGAGATTGAATCAGACCAGGGAAATTCAGCAATGAATTGGATTAACGAATTGCTTCCGTTCACTGAAGCTGTGCTGCTTAAAGACCTGGCAGGGAAAGATCGTCTGATATCCATACAATTTTAATCCTGCAAAAATCAATTTTTAATATTCTTATGAACACAGAAATCATTCCCATCCAATCCCCCCACGCAATAGAACGAGCCAAAACGGTTCTCACATCCGGCGGTGTAATTGCCTTTCCCACCGACACCGTGTACGGCGTTGCGGTTCCTGTTTTCGACGAGAGAAGCATTTATAAGCTGTACGAGGCCAAGAACCGCCCGGTCGATAAAGCCATACCGGTATTGATCGGAGAACAGGAGCAGTTGGGGCTGATCGCATCCAAAGTTCCGGAATCTGCCCATAAGCTTATCAAAGCATTCTGGCCGGGGCCGCTGACAATTGTGATCCCTAAACAACAAAATTTACCACAAAATCTGTCCGCTTATCCCACCGTGGGCGTCCGCATGCCCGATTACGAATTCACGTTAAAGCTGCTGAATGAAACCGGGCCTCTCGCGACCACTTCTGCAAACATTTCCGGGATGGAAAACCCGCTGTCAGCCGGGGAAGTCTTCCATCAATTGGGCGGAAGAATTGACCTCATTCTGGATGGCGGTACAACCCCCGGAAGTATCCCTTCTTCTGTGGTAGATTTTTCGCAAACTCCGCCAAAAGTTTTACGTGAAGGCACAATTCCTTCCAAAGTCCTGTTAGAGATCATTTCATCCACACTCAATTCCTGACATCCTGAGTTAAAAATTCATTTCACCGTCTCAAAATTTGGTTAAAAAGGTATTTAACCGATAGCGTTAGCAAAACCAGAACCAGGACGACAATACCCGCCGTAATTGGTACGGCGTGATAGATCGCTTTATCAGGATGTTCTGCTTCTGGGTGGCCCGCTTCTTCAGCCTGTTCCGGCTTTGAAACAGGCTGCTCTTCCCGCAATTCTTCATCTTTGGAATCTATCACTCTGTCAGCTATCCCGGTTTCTTCCGCGTTCCAGGAAACAGATTCCTGTCCTTCAACGATCTGATACGCAACACCTTGCTTCACAACGATCACGGATTTTCCCAGGGCAAACCAGGCGGCAACCTGCGGAGAAGATTCCGCCATCTCAAAATACGCTTTTGAAAGATAATCAATCTCATGGACTTCCATGTTCTCTGGATCAAACAGTGTATCCGTCCAGACGCCGTCTTCAAGCAAAAATGCTCTGTCACCGACTATTTTCACCTGCTTATCCAAACCCGTTGGCAAAGGTGCAGCTGCGTTCGCGCCGGCCATCTGGCCTTCCCCTGCTGCTCGCTCAAAAGCATCCATCCCATAAGCCGGCTGGCTTGCAGCCGCTTCAAATTTCTCGAAGGCTTCCTCGGATAATCGCACCTGGTTATCATCTCCCAATGGATTTGGCTCCGTTACCAGAAAAGAGGTGTAGGGTGTGACAATACCATAACGGATACTCAATTGAATAATTTGGTCAACCAGTTCCTGATGGGTCCCTTTTAACCGGATTTCTTTCAACAGATAACCGATTTTTCGAGTAGCCCATAATCTGGGAATACTGTCGCTCCGTCCGGCAAAGTCTCGCTCTCCCTCGTCAAACGCAAGTCCTTCAAAGATTGTTTCCTGCCTTTCCCCGTTGGCCGTTCCGGATAAAACAATGGAAGCCGCACCGCCGTCCCGGTACCTCCCCAACACAATCAATTGAGATCCTGCGAATAAATCCGGAAGTTCCCTGGGATAAACGTCATACACTCCCACACCGGAATATTCAAGAATCACATCTGTCAGGACGGGCGCGCTGATCCGGTTATAAAAACCGGATACCGCTTCTTCCAGAGAAGCTTCGGGTTTAACGTAAGTGCTGTCCCCATGGTGTTCTTCGGAAAGAGAATCCAGCAAATACGTATCAACATCATATCCAACCCCAAATACAAAAGCGCGCAGCGAATCGGGGGCCGATTGATAAAAATTATTCAAAATCTTTTGAGGATCCACTTCTCCCTGAGTAGGCAATCCATCGGTCAAAAAAATCAGATACGTCGGCCGTTCCGAGTTAGCGGCTGAAATGGTTTCCAGCAGCGCGCGATTGATATCTGTGCTCCCGCCCGCAGACAGCTTTTCGACCCAATCAACCGCATCCTCTGCCGAGGATACCGGCATCAACTTGCTGGAATAAGATTGGATCGTGTCATTAAACGTGGTGAGATAGAATCGGTCCTCCGGGTTCAACTGCCTTAAAATATAGATTAAAGCCGTCTGGGCCTGTTCAAACTTTTCCCCTTCCATGCTTCCCGAGCGGTCCAGGACAAACAGGATATCCTTTGCGATCGGGTCGGTTTTTTTAATAGAAGGTGGAGCAATCAACAGCGCAAAATAGCCCCCTTCCGTTTCTGATTCACCATTACTGTCCATATAAGAGAACAAATGCACGCTTTCTGCTTGTCCTGCCGAATAAGAGAGTTCAAAATCCTTATCCGGGAGGACATTTTCCTCCTGGTAACTCACTTGCGCCTGCGATTCTCCATCCATCCGAATTTGGACTTCATGACTTAAAGAATAGACGGCCCGGATCGGATCGTCAGATTGAATGTTCACTTGGATCTTCACATCCTCCAAAGGGATTGTTGAAAATTTTTCAGTATTGAGGGGATATTCAAAATTCACTAGCCCGTTTTCCAGATTTAAAATCTGAAAATATTTCAACATGATCCGCTGGGAACCGTTCGGGGGGATAGGGAATACGGAGGCCTTGATAGCGCCCTGTCCAATATATTCAAGCAGAGCAGGATCATCTAACCGGTGGACGGAATCTTCATAGACCTTTCGGGCCTCTTGCGCATCAAGGATTTCACCTTTTACGGGTTCTCCATCCACCCATAAAGTGAATTCGCTCACCGTGGAATGTGTCGGCAGCGGGAAAATATAAAACCCTTCAACAGCCCAGTCGTTTGGATTATAAAACTCCTGGTCTACACGCAATTCTGCGATCTGATTCTCAATATCGGCGTCAACATGGTGGTACCGAATCACAAGTTGAGAAATAGGACGGGGCAGAATTGGCTCAAAACAATTTTCTCCAATACAATCCGGCGGAGGCTCCGGGACAATAATTCCATCCGCCTGAACCGAAAAAACGGAGAGTAAAGCCAGGATCAGACCGATTAGAAGGCTGTACATGCGGGTTTTCATTTTTTAATCTCCTGGAGAATTTCTTTCGCAAGAAATTGTTTTCACAGTATTTTTTGAATTGCCTGAAATACAGACGACACCGGCGGGGATTTCGTTCCCGCCGGTGTCGTCTGTTCAGTAAAAACAAATCGTTCAGTTCACTGGAGATTTTGGGATAAGATGGTCAATTCATTTCGCAACACCCATCCGGTTTTTTCCCAGAATAACAAACCGTCCCGATTTTCACCGTAAACAAAAATATGGCATTTTTGAATCCCGTTTTCTTTCAGCCCTTCGAGCGCTTTATCCATTAACGCGCGCCCAATTCCCCGTTCGCGATAATCCGGGTCCACCGCCATGTGATACAGATATCCCCGCCTTCCATCGTGTCCGCAAAGTACAGTCCCAATCAAACTTTCGCCGTCCCTCGCCACAAAACACAAACCGGGATTTCTTTTCAAGAAAACAACAATTTGATCCTTTTCGTCTGCTGTGCTCAACCCGATCCCTTTACAGGAACGCCACAAACGAATCGCATCTTCATAATCATCCGGCGTCATTTCCAGGTAATCCACTTTCATTTCAATCCTCTTCAGTAAAATCGAGAAATCCATTTCCCGTTAATAATTAAACTCATCAATTGAGGTGTCTCTCAACAGTAAATCAATCGCTTTTTTGTGATTCTTGGGGGAGCCAACCACAACCCATCGACCCACCAGCTTATCTCCAGATCTGCTTCGCTTCCCGTTGATCACTCTCAAGTGATTTTGTTTCCAAAGATCTTCAAGCAAAGAGAATTTATCAAAATCCTTTGAAAAAACGACCTCATAAGTGTTGGTTTCGGATAATCTCTCAATTAAAATTTCAAGACGCGGAAATATCCATAGGACAATCAAAGCAAGAATTGTTGCAAATATTGAAAAAGAAATTTTCCCCGCGCCAACCCCCATCCCCAAAGCCGCCACCAGCCAGATTGTAGATGCCGTTGTAAGGCCTTTAATTTTTCCACCATCCCGCAGAATTACCCCTGCGCCGATAAACCCGATTCCGCTGACAATGTTTGCCGCAATACGGGTCGTGTCGGCACTTTGTGAAACTCGCCCCAATTCCAACGAAAACATCGTAAACAGAGTCGCTCCCGTACAAATCAAAATCATCGTCCTGAAACCGGCCGCTTTATCTCGAACCTCTCTTTCAAAACCAATCAGTCCACCCAGCAGCAGCGCAAAACCAAGTTTAACCATATCTTCTAGCAACAAATCATGCAGGATCACGGTGTTCATAAATCAACCTCTCCCTCAACCTGATCACCTCTGAACGAGGGGTACTGAGTCATGCCAATATAGCAGATTATTCACCTGCTGGAAGAAAAATCGGGAACAGCATATATCTCACTGTTCCCGATTCATTATAACTAAAAAGTTATCTGCTGTTTATACCACGATATTAACCAGACGACCCGGAACCACAATCACTTTTCTGGGTTTGGCGCCTTCCAAATGACGTTGGACATTTTCGCTTTCAAGCGCGGCAGCCTTGGCTTCCTCGTCGGGAATATCCGCGGGGACCACAATTCGGTCGCGAAGTTTACCATTGATCTGCACGATCAATGTAATCTTGTCTTCTGCGGCTGCCTCTTCATCAACTGCCGGCCATTTTTGCTGGTGGATCGAATAAGGTTTTCCTAAACGTAACCAGAGTTCTTCACTGATATGCGGAGCAATCGGGGCCAACATCAGCAAATAAATCTCAACGGCTTCGTTCCAGGCATCCGTTCCCCAGACACCCATCTGCTTTACGCGGTTCATCTCATTCAACAATTCCATTAAAGCAGAGACAATGGTGTTGAATTGGAAGGTTTCAAAATCACGGGTAACCGAAGCCAGGGTCTGGTGAACCTTTCGGCGTAAAACACGAGTAGCACTCTTATCGGGTTTCCCCGTCTTGCCGGGTTCAAGGACCAGATTCCAAAAACGCCTCAGCCACCGGATGGTTCCGTCGATTCCGCTGCTGTTCCAGGGCGCGCCCAGTTCCCATCTTGCAAAGAACATCAAATAAGCGCGTACTGCGTCTGCGCCATACGAGGCCACCAGATCGTCCGGTGAAACTACGTTCCCGCGGCTCTTGGACATCTTCTCCGAATCTTCGCCCAGGACAATTCCTTGATTCCGCAATTGCAGCATCGGTTCGGCGCCTTTTGTGATTCCCATATCCCGCAGGGCCTTATGGAAAAACCGGGTGTAAATCAGATGCATGTTGGCGTGTTCAATACCGCCCGTGTAAAGATCCACCGGCATCCAGTAATCATATTCTTTAGGGTCAAACGGCCCCTGATCATAATTCGGGCTCAAATAGCGCAGATGATACCAGGATGAGCACATAAACGTGTCCATCGTATCCGTTTCTCGCTCTGCCGGGCCGCCGCATTTTGGACAGGTTGTTTTTCGCCAGGTTGGGTGGAGCTTCAGAGGACTTTCGCCCGTGGGCTTCCATTCCACATCATCCGGGAGCAAAACCGGCAATTGATCTTCCGGAACGGGTACTGTCCCGCATTTCTCGCAATAAACCATCGGAATCGGTGCGCCCCAATATCGCTGCCTAGATATCAGCCAATCCCGCAAACGATAGTTTACTTCCCGGTGTCCAATCCCTTTGCCTTCCAGATAAGCAATAATCTTTTCAAAAGCTTCATCAGCAGGCGTTCCTGTCAATGTGCCTGAATTCACCATGCTTCCCGAAGCGGGAACGGCCTCTGTCATTTCATCCGCCTGAATGAGAGGGAGGTCTTCCGGCTGGATAACGACCCGGATTTCGATTCCAAATTTTTTGGCAAATTCAAAATCGCGTTGGTCATGCGCGGGCACAGCCATGATCGCCCCGGTACCATAGGTGACAAGCACGTAATCCGCGATCCAGATCGGGATTAGTTCGTCATTCACGGGATTGATCGCATAACCGCCCGTGAAAACGCCTGTTTTTTCTTTGTCCGATGCTTCCCGCTGAATATCGGTTTGTCTCAAAGTCTGCTGCACATAGGCTTCAACCTCATCCTTTTGATCGTCCGTTGTGATTTTTTTGACCAGCGGATGCTCTGGAGCCAGCACCATAAATGTCGCGCCCCACAGGGTGTCCGGACGCGTTGTAAACACTTCCAGATCATCGCCCTGTTCGGTTTTGAAGACTACAGCCGCGCCTTCCGATCTGCCAATCCAGTTCGTTTGCAGGGTTTTAACACGTTCCGGCCAGTCAATCCCTTCATATTCCAGCAGCTCATCGGCGTAATTCGTTGTGCGGAAGAACCACTGTTTCAGATTCTTTTTGATCACCGGCGTTCCACAGCGTTCGCAGTGGCGATCTTCTCCCCACACCTGTTCCCTCGCCAATGTAGTATTACAGTTTGGACACCAATCCACCGGCGACTGTTTTTGATAAGCAAGTCCATGATTGTAAAGCTGGATAAAGAACCATTCTGTCCAATGATAATATTTGGGATCTGAGCTGATTGCCTCCCGCCGCCAATCAAACATTCCGCCCATGCTTTTCAGCTGGGTCCGCATCCGGTCAATATTTCTATAAGTCCATTCCTTCGGATGAACATTCCGCTTGATGGCAGCATTCTCGGCAGGCAAACCAAACGCATCAAAGCCCATCGGGAAAAGGACGTTAAAGCCCTGCATCCGCATAAAACGCGCTCGCGCATCCGCGGGAGTCATCGCATACCAATGCCCGATATGCAGATCCCCGGATGGATAGGGAAGCATGGTTAATGCGTAATATTTTGGCGTGTTGTGATCAATATCGGAATGATACAGCCCGTCTTGTTCCCACTTCTTTTGCCATTTTGGTTCAATCTTAGCCGGATTATAACCAGGAATTTGATCCATTGTCATAATAACTCCCAAAGTATTTTTCAGAATAATAAAGCCTTCACCCAATCAGGGGCGAAGGCGTAGTCTCCGTGGTACCACCCTGCTTGTCCACAAAAGGGACCGCTCGAGTTTGCTGTAACGGGCACGCCCGGTATCAACTACTTCATTCGCTGACACAAAGTACCCTGTTAAGGGTGGGATGGACGAGTTCAACCTCTGGCATTCCCGTGATGCCTTATTGGCTTCTCACCAGTTCGCCAACTCTCTGCGGGATAGTTTACTGCTTCCATCTTTCTTTTTAGATATAATCAAACACTCAGGGAAATCTTTTTTGCCCTGAGTGTTCGTTTTTCTGGAGTGGACCCAGAGGGATTCGAACCCTCGACCTCCTCAATGCCATTGAGGCGCGCTCCCAGCTGCGCCATGGGCCCATTTTATTTAACTAATCAACCCCGTTACTCTAAACCTGGTTGGGATCGCTTCACTAGTGGACCTGGAGGGATTCGAACCCTCGACCTCATCAGTGCGATTGATGCGCGCTCCCAACTGCGCTACAGGCCCTCGTTTCAGGGCAAGGCTGATTTTACATCAACCATTCACACCTGTCAAGGCAAGCGAGTCAGGTCACGCTGTTTTTTGTCCATGAAAATTAAAGTTCCATTTCATTGAATCCGTATCTTATCCGGACAAAACACTCCAAAAAGTATATCTTGGATTAGGAATTAAATAAAAAATTGTATAAAATAGAAATACAAACGGATTACAAACTGTGTCCCATAGCCAATTAAGGAATCAATATGAGCAAAATTCAATATGTTATTAAACGAAGCGGAGCAAAAGTCCCCTTTACACCCGAAAGGATAACCAATGCAATCTATCGTGCGGCTGTCGCGGTTGGCGGACGCGACCGGTCTACTGCGCAAAGCTTATCCGAACAAGTAGTTCAGACTCTTGAAAAAAGCGCTCATCCCGGCTATGCACCTACCATTGAGGAAATCCAGGATGTTGTTGAAAAGGTCTTAATCGAGAATGGGCACGCCCGGGTAGCCAAAGCCTATATTTTATATCGCAACGAACAGGCAAAACGTCGCATGGAAAGAGCCGAGCAGGCTTCTGCGCCCTCCGAAAATATTCCCTGGGCAAAAATCTGGCATATTTTAGATTGGGCCGTCCGGCACCATTTGGATACTGTACAGAACCTGAACGAAAGAATTGCGAAAGGTGAAATCTCTGAAATCATCGCCGAATCCGAGGAAGCTTATTCCGAAGATGTTGAAAACGCTGCCGAAATGGTCGCTTCAAAAAGGGCGGATCTCAAAATCGCTATCATATCCGGACCTTCCTCTTCAGGGAAAACCACCACAACCATCAAATTGGGGCAGCGCTTGAATCGGATTGGAATGAGCCTGGTCACCCTGAACGTAGACAACTACTTTTTTGATCTGGAAATGCACCCCAAAGATGAGTTTGGGGATTATGATTTCGAAACCCCTCAAGCCTTGGATCTGGCACTGATCAACGAACACCTCCAGCGCCTCATCAAAGGGGAAGAGGTAAAAATCCCCTTCTATGATTTCAAAACCGGAAAGCGTTTTCCGGATCAAACCCCTATGCATATCGAGGAAAATGACATCATCCTGATTGACAGTCTGCATGGTCTTTATGGAGCCATGACGGAAGGGATCTTGCCCGAACAGATATTCAAGTTGTACCTCGAACCGCTGCTTCAAATGAAGAATTCGGATGGAGAGTATGTGCGGTGGACGGATATTCGCTTGATTCGCCGCATGTTACGGGATGCGTCTCACCGGGCGTACGACCCAACCAAGACCCTGGAGCACTGGCATTACGTCCGGTCATCCGAGCTTCGCAATATCATTCCCTACATCAACACCACAGACTATATCATCAACAGCGCCATGCCCTATGAACTGCCAATCTATACCGCAAAAATGTTAGACCAGTTCAGGAATTGGCGTGACAAATATCGTGGGGATCCCCTGCGGGAGGACGCTTTTACCCGTGCAGAGCGAGTTTATAGACTTCTGTCTTCCGTCACCCCCCTGGAGAATGACGATATTGTTCCCGGCGATTCGGTTATCAGAGAATTCATCGGAGGGAGTTGCTTGAAATATTGACAGGTCAACTGTCCACCCACCCGGGAGTAAACCAAAACAGAGCCTTAAAAAGGCTCTGTTCTTTGTGGTTCAAATTTAAAAAGACCCTGTACCTACCGGCATATTAAAACCGGGAATCTTTCTTCTAACAAAATACGGTCCAGTGTGCTCCCCAAAAACACTTCCAGCATCTGGGTATACCCATAACTGCCCATAAGAATCAGACAGGATTTCAAATTGTCCGCCTCCGATAAAATGACTTCGGCAGGTTCTCCCTTCCGTATAATAAAATCGGCCTTTATTTTATGAGCTTCCAGATATTTTTTTGCTTCGTTGGTTACCGCCTTTGTTCGTCGTTTGCCTTCTTCAACATGCAGAACGGTAAGATGCGCTCCCCACCCCGTTGCCAGATAAGCAGCGACATACAACGCTTCTTTTGATTTAGGGCTGCCGTCATACGCGACAAGACAATTTTCCATGCTCACAATCATTTCACCGGGAACAGCCAGCAACGGCCGTCCAAGGTGGCTGATGATCGTGTGAAAACCAGAACTCAGTTTTGCCAGGGCCTGCGTTTGAGGTGGATGAGCAAGGTTCAAGACCACCAGGTCGACCCAATAACTTCGTTCTAAGATCCTTTCTGCGATGGTGCCAGGTTCAAAGGCCAGCGTCCCTTTGACGTTGTGCTGGTTGCAGAGGTGATCAAATTTTTCGGAAATTTCATCCAGTTCGGTTTGTGCTTGGGCGTCTTGTCCAACCACATGCAGGCCGTAAATCTCGCCTTTTTCACGTTTGGCGATCAGAATAGCCTGCTCAAGCGTTTTCCAGCTTGCAGGGGTATCGTTAAGAGCCACCAGGATATTTTCAAACAAGTTCTGTTTTTTAGTTTCATCCTGATCCCGCTCCGGCCCGGTCGTAGAATCGGCTTCCTTTTGATTTCTAAACGAAAAAACGGACCGGATGTAAAACAGAACCCTTTCCAATATCTGTTTAGGCTTCTTTCGAAACCTTTCCTCAAAAAAAGAAACCAGAAATCTATCTTTAACCTTCCATCCCAATTCTTTTTCCAGATCAATCCGGTATTTCATAATCCACAGGTATAAATCAGCGCTTTTTCTGCCCGGGAAATCGCGCAAAATCCCTTGGTCTTTAATCGCATCCTCAATCGGCAAATAAACATGTTTATACCAGTGCTCTACCGCTTCGCTGCAGGGAATAAAACGCTTCTGATCCAGTCCCATAAAATAACGATGTGCCTCAATATGTTCCAGCAGTTTTCCATACCGGCCCGGCAGCGTAACTTCGATGTCCGCATCAGGAAAAATTTTGTGAAAACCTGTTTTCTCCAGAAAATCTGCATACTCTGATTTAATGATCAAATCATAGGGGTTGTCCGTAATATTCAACGGGACCAGTGTTCTGATTTCGGTTACATAGGCCTGGATAAATTTATGCCCCATCTGTCGTGCCACCGAGACACGGTGGTGTCCATCTTTCACAAAATAAGCCTCACCTACTCGATAGACTTCAATCGGAGGAACGCCTCTCATGCCTGACATTGCCGTTTTTACATTGACCCACCGGTCCTTATTCTCCGCTCGCTTAGGAAGAAAATCTTTCGTAAAATCTGAATATCGCCCCACGGTTCCCACGATGGCGTCAAGCGGAATTTCCTGTAACCCCTTGTCCGATTGACCCCGTGCATGGAGCTTCTGCAAAATTTCATCATATTGCAGCAAATCCGAGTGTAATCCAGCCAGTGTGGAGACAATTTCTTTCAAACTGGCTTTGCGATGAGCTCTGTAAAAATCCTCTATTGCTGAAAAATTGTACATGTTTTACCTTTTGTCCAGTTGGGCTTTTATTATCTCATATCGGATAAAGATAAACCAGAATCGCCTCGATTGAAAAAATTAATAAAATTCTATTATTTCCTTAAAATTAAAATAATAATGTTTAAGTATAATTTGAGCATATAATTAATATATACCATGGAGATAGATAATTATGTACCCATTCTTTAGTGGTTATGGATTGTACCTGCTCTTTTCACTTCCGGCTTTGTTGCTCGGTTTTTGGGCACAGGCTAAAGTAAAATCAGCCTATAACAAATATTCAAAGATCAGGAATTCTTTGAATTTAACTGGTGCTGAAGTAGCCAGAAGAATGCTCAACGCGAACGACCTTACCGAAGTCCATATTGAGCAGATTCAGGGCCTTCTAAGCGACCATTACGACCCCCGAACAAAAGTACTGCGGCTCAGCCCCACGGTCTTTCAGGGGAACAGTTTGGCATCTGCCGGTATTGCCGCTCACGAAGTAGGCCATGCCCTGCAGGACCAACAGGGATACGTTCCCCTGCAATTTCGGTCTGCGCTCGTACCCACAGTTCAAATTGGTTCCCGCCTGGGCCCAATTATTTTTATGGCAGGGTTGTTTCTGGACTACCTTTCCGGATCATCAACAAATTTTGGGTTCCAGATAGCTCTGATCGGACTGGTTCTTTTTGCCGCAACCGCGGTATTCGCCCTCATGACTTTACCTGTGGAATTGAACGCCACCAAACGGGCAAAAAACTGGTTATCAACCAGCGGTGTCGTATACCAGCAGGACATGCAGGGAATCAATAGCGTTCTGGACGCAGCAGCACTTACGTATGTCGCTGCTGCTGTTCAAGCCCTGTCCACGCTTTTGTATTACGCCTATCTGTTATTGGGCAGACGTAGAAGATAAAATTTCGGAATAAATTTAGAGCATAGACCTGAGAGATTATTCTCAGGTCTATTTATTATTCTGGTATAAATAATCTAATGCAAAAGCTTAAAAACTCCACCTCACGCCTCTTAAAAATCATCCTGCTTTCGCTGGTTGCCGTTTCTTCGTGCGTGCCAAACCATCTGGGCCCGGAATTGGTAGTAGAAGAAGATCAAAAAATGGATTGGGGATATCAAGATTTACGCGTTCTGGATGACGTGGATATGGCAGACCCTGCTTCAGATATTATTGCCGTCTACTGCCGGCAGAAATCCGCACAAATCGAAATCCGGATTGATTTTTTGGACCTGGAAGTTTCAACCCCGGATGAATTTTTCATCGCATTCGATTACGCCAGAGGTGGTTCCAAACTTTTTCCGGAAAACATTGCGTCGGACATCGCATGGGACCTGCTTTTTTCATCAAAAACAAAAAAATCAGAGCTTTCGGATCAAACAGAAGCGCCCTTTACAGATGGAGTTGAACCGTCTATATCCATAGACGATCATTTAGATGCCGTTTTGATCACGTTCCCGGAAAATTGGCTGGAAAATACGGCTCTCTCTCGTCTCAAGATTCAAGTTCTGAACAAAGAAACAAATTCAGAAGCTCCATCCTGGGACCGAACGAACAGCTTCTCGTTCTATGGCGCTCCTCCCAAAAAACAGGCTCCTCTTTTACTGACTTTCTGGAATAGTTTTAACGTCTACACTCCTGCACAGGCCCTGCGCTCCTGGAATGGGGCTCATACCGGCCCAATCGGCCAGCGGCATGGGTTGTTTCACCTGATGTCCGCAGTAGAAAAGTATCAGGTTCCGGTAGCACTTGTGGATATCAAAAACCCCCACTCGCTTGCAGCTTTATCTTATATGCATCAATTGGATTGGATTAAAACTTTAGAACAAAAGGGTTTGCTCATTCTTCCCGATTCAGCTTATGGCGATCCGGATGCTTCTTTGATCAGTTTAAATTACTCGCGACAGAACTCCGGAGGATATGGTTTTCCTGACATCCCGTTTGCCTTTGGCGCATTTAAAAACCTGTCTTTTCCAGAAGAATACAGTACAACTTTCGCCTTTTTCAGTGATCCGAATCATATTTATTTGAATTCCGGAAAGAAAATTATTCCTTTACCCACACCCTTTTACCTCTCATCGGAAAATCTTTCTAAAGAATTACAGTATAAAATTTTAGACGAAAAGGGATTAACGCTTCAGGCAAAAACGCAGTTGGTCAAAAGCGCGTTATCCACAGACAGCACTCAACTGAATGTTTTTGGAGGGGATTTGAAGACCGGATTATGGGCCGATCAATATTTATCGGATGAAGTATTCGAATACATTGCCCGCCACCCGTGGATCAGGCCTCTGTCAGAAGAAGACCTGCTCGCCTGGAAGACCCAAAAAATTGGGGATTTCCACTCCGATACCTGCTCGGATATTTTATGTACTCCCCCAACACTGGATATTCATCCAATATTTCACCCGGAAGATTCTGATTCTTTTACATACTCGTTTGTAGATTTAAAAAATGCCGTTCGGGAATCTTTACAAAGTTTGGGGGATAACCCAATCACAGATTCCGCCTGGGCAATGTATCTCATGCTTACCACGCCATCCTTTTCAACAGATTTACAATCGCTTCAGGCAAACTATTTGGGCACTGTGGGCCATCTGATAGAAGCATCCCGCTGGTATGAAGAAACGCCTTCCATATCCACAAACATTCGGTGTGAAGACATCGATTGGGACGGTGAAGATGAGTGCACAATGTATAACCACCTGGTTTTCACGACCTTCGAGCAGGAGGGCGGTCTCATGGCTTTTGCATTGATCAAAACCCCGGAAGGCCTCTTCCAGCTTTTTGGTCCGTCTTCTCAATTCATCATTGGCACCGGAGCCCCCCAGGATTGGAAATTGGATGACGGGCTGGGTGCAGACCCCCTTTACAGCCCCGGGGCCTTTTTTGGAGAAAAAGATAAGCACCGGCGGTTTACGGTGGACGAAAAGCCGGATGGTCTGGTTTTTACAACGCAGGGTTCCCAAAAAACGTATCGTCTTCAGAAAGATTCCCTCTCCATTCAATTCAACCTGGATGAGCCTGAAACCATATCTTTAACACTTCTCAACAATCCCCAATTTTCAGAAGGTTACTCAATTCAATCTAATGTAAAATTAGTAATCTCTGGTCCGGAATACTGTGAGTTTGTTGTTAACCCCGATCGTCCAGATTCCGTCAAGGTGTCTCTTAAAGATTGTATTGTGCTTGCTTCATCCGGCTACACCGATTCGCTGCAATATCTTGATCTTCCTGAAGATCCCAACCAGATTTATCCGGATGGACATTTTTTGCCTTTCCCAATTTCAATCTTGGAGATACAGGGTGGAAAGGCTCTGGGAATCAGTATTGAACTCTAAAATAACGATCTATTTTATCAATTTAGTCCTGGAAACTCTAAAATATGTATGCATTGATGAAAATTTTGTGATAAATTTAACATACCAAACACAAAAAATGAGGACACTGCATGTATAGTAAAAACATTCCAAAAATCATTATCGCTCGGCTTCCCATCTATCTCGAAACATTGGAGATGATGCACAAAGAGGGAATCCGAAAAACCTCATCCAAAGAATTAGGAAACCGGCTTGGAATAACTGCGGCACAAATACGCAAAGACCTGTCACAATTTGGAGAATTTGGAAAACAAGGTACGGGATATCCCATAGACACCCTGATTTGTGAACTAAAGGGAATTCTAAACTTAAACCATGTTTGGGATGTAGCCGTAATTGGAGCGGGGCGGCTGGGTCTTGCCATTGCGCAGTACCCTGAGTTTATCCATCGCGGGTTTCATATTACACTGATCTTTGATAATGACCCTGAGCTGATCAACACCCGAGTTGGAGATCTTACCATCCAGGACAGCACTCATTTAGTGGAGATCATAAAAAAATCGAACATCAAGATTGCAATGTTAACGGTTCCGGCCTCTTCGGCGCAAAAAGTGGCTGAAGAACTGGTAAAAGCGGGGGTTCAGGCCATTTTATCTTACGCTCCTGTCACCTTAAATCTTCCAACCGACTCGGTTCAGGTGCTTCACATTGATCCGGTCAAACAGTTACAACAAATGACCTTCTTCTTGGATTAAACCACAGGGGAATTTAATGGACAAAAGTGACTTTCATCTGAAAAGTCACTTTTGTTTAAAATTGTCGCTTAAGTAGAACGATTTAAAAACTATCCTGTAAGCAGGCTTCTCCGTAAAGATTCTCTCAACGTATTTGCCCGGGCTGCACCTTCAGCCGTGCAGGTTCGGGGGTTATCCACAAGATAAGCCGGAATACCCAAAGACTTTGTCAGATATTTATCGATCCCTCTCAGCAAAGATCCGCCACCGCATAACGCAGCCCCCCGGTCAATAATATCTGAGAGCAGTTCCGGAGGCGTCTTTTCTAATACTCTCTTTGCCGTATTAACAATCTCATTCAATGGCTCTTGCAGCGCTTCAACAATATCGTCCGTGGTCAAATTAAGAGGCCGTGGGAGTCCGGTTACCTGATCCTGGCCCTGAACCTCCATCATTTGCTGTTCGTTTTGCGGCAGCGCTGCGCCGATCCGTATTTTAAGCTGTTCTGCCGTAGGCTGGCCAATAATTAATCCATATTTTTTCCGAACATACGAGACGATAGCTTCATCCAATTCCAGCCCCGCAGTTCTCGAGGTTTCAGCAGTAACGATACCATTCATTGCCAAAACAGCAGCTTGCGTGGTTCCACCCCCTAAACAGATGATCATATTTCCGGAAGGAGTTCCAATGGGCAGATCGACGCCCAATGCTGCGGCCAAAGGCTGCTGGATTAAATACACATCTCTGCTTCCGGCACCCAGACCTGCCTCATGCACCGCCCTGCTTTCAACACTGGTCACGCCGTAAGGCACTGTAATCATAAGTTTCGGCCGGAAAATCAACATCGGCCCACTGATTTTTTTGATCAGGAAACTGAGTAGTTTCTCGGTAACCTCATATTCAGCAATAACACCATGCTGAAGTGGGCGCAGCACCTCAATAGAATCGGGCACCCGACCAAACATATCTTTCGCGGCTTGCCCCCATTCAACCAGTTTCTGCTCTTCAACAATAATCGCAACAATAGTAGGCTCCTGCAAAAGCAACTGGTTGCCTTCAGCAACCACAGTATTCATCGTTCCTAAATCTATTCCAAATTCGCGGGTGAAAACCGGCATTGTTCTTTCCTTTCCTGGCTACTTTGTCGTTCTTTGCACCCCAGATACTCATTGAGATCTTTTTGCACCATAAAGGCACAGCCGAGAACGTCTTAATGCTGCAAGTTGGAATATTCCATAACGCGCATCCGGACACCATCTCAACATTTATGGTACCCTCGATCACAATCTTTTATGTTACCTGAAAGAGTTGGTATTGTCCATACTCTAAAAATCTAAAAACTTACAAAGCGAAAGTATTCAATCCACCTGCGTGGATACAGGCAGCAGCACGGGCTATTCAGGCTTCGCTCAAAAGCTCATATAGCTCTACCAGGACCCCATTCGTACTACCCGGATGAATAAATGCCATCTTTCGGCCCGGCAGTTCTACAGGTTCTTCACTAATTAACCGGACTCCCTTCGCCCGCAAATTGATCAGCATCCCGTCAATATCATCAACCTGCAAACAAAGATGGTGAAGCCCCATTCCCCGCTTCTGGATAAATTTTGCAAGCCCGGTTTCATCAGAAGTAGGTTTCACGAGCTCAATTTCACTATCTCCAACGGGGATAAAAGCAACTTCTACTTTTTCGCTGGGTACCGTTTCAACATGATCCAGTTCTAACCCCAAATCATCACGCCAAAATTTCAACGCGCCTTCTAAATCATCGACTGCAATTGCAACGTGATTTACTTTGATCACCTTTGACATTTCACGCTCCCGAAAGCTCTTTCTCCGCATTTCACTTATATCCAGGTCGGCTGTTGGTACTCACCCCACACATCACGCAGCACATTGCAAATTTCTCCCAGCGTGATTAAATTTTCAACGCTCTCAATGAACAAAGGCATAAAATTCTGCCGGCTTTGCCTTGCTTCCTGTTCAATTCGGGAAAGAAGTTCATTGACCCGGGCCGCGTCTCTGCGGCTCTTGAGTTCTTCAAGTTTCTCTCTTTGATTTTGTTCAATTAATGGGTCCACTCTTAATCCTTCCAGGTCCAGTGTTTCATCGATCTGGAAAGAATTCATCCCGACGACATATTCCTCTTCGCGCTCAACGGCTTGCTGATAATGATAAGCAGATTCCTGGATTTCGCTTTGAATATACCCATTCTCAATAGCCTTTAGGGCGCCGCCCATTTCATCAATTTTCTCAATATACGCCAGAGCTTTTTCACAAATGGTATCCGTTAATTCTTCGACCAGATAAGAACCTCCAAGCGGATCAACCGTATCGGCCACGCCTGATTCATGGGCAATAATCTGCTGCGTTCTCAAAGCGACCCGCACGGATTTTTCGGTCGGCAGCCACAGCGCCTCATCCATACTATTGGTATGAAGAGATTGCGTTCCCCCCATTACCGCGGCAAGAGCCTGTAGCGTTACCCGTACAATGTTGTTTTCCGGCTGTTGGGCCGTTAAAGTTGAGCCTGCCGTTTGTGTATGGAAGCGCAGCATCATCGAGCGCTCATTTTGACACCCGAATCGATCGCGCATGATCATAGCCCACAACCGGCGTGCTGCCCTGAATTTTGCAATTTCTTCCAGGAAATTATTGTGTGCATTAAAAAAGAAGGATAATTGTGAAGCAAATTCATCAACTTTCATTCCGGCTTCAATTGCAGCTTCAACATACGCAATGGCATTCGAAAGGGTGAAAGCAACCTCCTGAACTGCGGTTGAACCGGCCTCTCGGATATGATAACCCGAAATGCTGATCGTATTCCATCGGGGAATATGAGTTTTACAATATTTAAATACATCCGTAATGAGCCGCATAGACGGGGCGGGAGGGAAAATATAAGTACCCCGCGCAATATACTCTTTTAAAATGTCATTCTGAATTGTCCCGCGAAGTTGTTTTTCTTCAACACCCTGCTTTTTGCCGACCGCAATATACATTGCCAGCAAAATAGAAGCCGGTGCATTGATGGTCATACTGGTAGACACTTTGCTCAATGGAATCTCTCGAAACAAAGTTTCCATATCTTCCAGAGAAGAAATCGAAACCCCAACTTTTCCCACTTCTCCCGTTGCCAACGGATCATCGGCATCGTACCCAATCTGTGTGGGCAAATCAAAAGCAACGGAGAGTCCGGTTTGTCCTTGCTCTAGCAAATATCGATAACGCCGATTCGACTCCTCCGCTGTTGCGTAACCGGCATACTGCCGCATCGTCCATAACCGGCCGCGATACATGGTAGGCTGGATTCCCCGTGTAAAAGGGAATTCTCCGGGGAAGCCCAGCTTCTGCTGATAATTAAACTCTGCTGAGGGGGTAGCGACAACGGGTAAGGGGATTTTAGAGGATGTGGTGAATTCTTTTTTTCGTTCCGGATAGCGCTCAATCACTGGCTTTAAGGTTTCGTTTTCCCACCTGTTCTTATCAATTTCTTGGCCCATATCCAACCTCGCTTTTGAGATCATCTTTTTTAAATCATTTTTTAAGTCCATTTAATCATACTTCAACAACCTGATTTATAACAACAGGTCTTTGTTTAAACCGGAAAAGTGATCAGTTTTTTTAGGATACCAGACTTGAATAATCATCGGTTTCCCTGGTATTTTATTTGAGGAATCTACCCGGATGTTTTTTATTTGTGAACAACAAAGAAAACAAATTTTGCTTGACGATTCGAAAGAAGCAGAATAAAATCAAACCTTGCGAAAGCGGTTGGTGTGAATTCACACCCTGCAATCCATAATTTATTCAATTCGGCAGTATAAGCCGGAAACTACATAATAAGAGCGAAGGTAGCCTTAACAGGTAAGAGGCGCTCGAAGGATGGTTTAGATGGATAAGATTGTACTTAACGCAACCCGAAGAACAGTCACCGGGAAAAAAGTGGGCGCGCTTCGTCGCGAAGGCAAAATCCCCGCAATCATGTATGGTCACGGTTTTGAGCCCACCCCCATTACACTGGAGCTTCAGGAAACCACTTTGGCCCTGCGCGGCGTCAGCGGTTCCAGTATTGTAAACGTCAACCTGGACGGCGATGTACACGCCGCACTGATTCGTGAAAAACAGCGCCATGTGATCCTGGGCACAATTCTTCATATTGACTTCCAGGTTGTTTCTTTGAAAGAAAAGATCCGCACAGTTGTGGGAATCGAACTGACAGGCGAGGCTCCTGCCATTACAGACTTCAACGGTATTCTTGTCAACGGTATTTCCGGTGTTGAGGTTGAGTCCTTACCGCAGGATCTGCCGGAACGAATTGTACTGGATGTATCCGGTCTCCAGAACATCGGTGATGGTCTTTATGTCAAGGACGTTCAATTACCTGGCAAAGTCGAAATTCTTACAGACCCTGACGAGATGATCGCAATTATCACCACCGGTACTTCGGAAGAGGAAGCAGAAGAAGTCCTCGAAGAAGGCATGGGCGGCGAGTCCGAACCGGAAGTTATCGAGCACGGCAAGAAAGAAGAAGGGGAAGAAGAAGAGTAATCTTCTCCTTGAGTTTTCTCGCAATCAAAAACTGCGGTACCCCCTTGGGGCACCGCAGTTTCTTTATTTTTAGATACACCCGGACTAGAATAATCCTGCCTGCTCCAAAAATATAAGCGTCATCCGCGCGGTGATTCCCCATAACAGCTCACCGTCATATTCCCGATAAAAGACCACCCGATGCATTTCCCCATTGCTGGATTGATAAGGCCTCTCTTCCCAATTCGCTGGGTCAGCGAGCCATTTTACGGGAATAATAAACGCTCGGCTTACTTCATCCGGCGATAATCGCATTTCGAATGGGCTTTGAATTCGGCCAACCACAGGGGTAACTCGATACTGTGTGATCGTAGGAAAATCATCCATCTGTCCCAGTATCTGAACATTGTCGGGGGCCAGGCCAATCTCTTCTTGTGCCTCCCGGAGAGCCGCTTCAACCGCGCTCGAATCCGTAGACTCCACCGCGCCTCCGGGAAAAGAAACCTGTCCTTTGTGACTCTGAACCAGATCCGTTCGCCGGGTAAAGAGCAAATGCCAGGAATTCCCAAAACAGAGCAGAGGAATCAAAACCGCTGCAGGGCGGTAAGCCCTCATACCCGTCGTTTCAAATTGCGAAAACGAAGTTCTTTTTAATCGATTACGTATTTCTTCTTCATCCAATAAACAACCCGTGATCATCGTCCCGGAATTTTCTGGCGGAGTCCACCATGTAGTATGCATTGAACGCTTCAAATAATGTTCTTCCATTGGGCATCAGTTTTTGTCTTCTTCCATTTCCGAAGTGTCAAGACCTAACCAATAGCCTACAGAAAGGAGAAAAATACTGCCCAGAATGGCCGTACCCATCCGGATAGGTCCAACACTTAGAAAGTCCCATCCCATCTGCTTGCTCACAGAATGTCCGGCCCAGAATCCGACCCAGCTTAATAGAATATAAAAAACCAGTTTCCCCGGGCCGCCCCCCCGCCACAAATGAAAAGCGGATCCTAAAAGGGATGCTACCAAAAAGCCGAATAATATTGCTGCGATATGCACGGGCAAGTCCTCCACAAACAACTGATACAACCATTTTATTACAATTTCCGTTTCGGGGCGGAGATTTTTTACCGGCGTTCAGGTTCAGCCAATCACACCGCCGCCCAGGACTTTCTCCCCATCATAAAACACGGCAACTTGCCCTGGAGTAATGTCACGCAGCTTTTCTTCAAAATGCACCTGAACCAATCCATCCTCTTGAGGTGTCACCATTGCCCAATGAGGAGCTGAACGATAGCGGACCTTGATTTCAGCTCTAAAGGAATCTCGCGGAGCCTCTCCTGAAATCCAGTTGACAGTGCTCAGGGTCAGCTTGTGGCTGCCCAATTCTTCCAATTCACCAACCACAAGCTGGTTGGATTGGATATCTTTTCGCAGCACATATAATGGCCGCGGTGCCGCAACCCGAATTCCCTTCCGCTGGCCAATGGTATAAAACGGGAGCCCGTCATGCGCACCCAACACCTCTCCCTGAGTGTTAACAATCTCACCCGCGGCTATCGATTTCCCTGCGTAACGCTTAAGAAAACCACGATAATCTCCATCGGGCAAAAAACATAAATCCTGGCTGTCTTTCCGGTCCGCAACCGGAAGTCCAAGCGCAGAGGCCATTTTGCGAATGTCGGTCTTTAACAAATCGCCCACCGAGAAAATCATCCGGCTTAAATCTTCAGGTTCCACCAGTGCCAGCATATAGGATTGATCCTTTTGAGGGTCCACGCCCTTAAAAAGTTCAAATTTCCCGGTTTTCGCGGATTTTTGAAGGCGGGCATAATGGCCGGTGGCAATATGGTCCATCCCCTCTTCATTTGCAACCTGCAGGAGAATTTTCCCTTTCAACCGGCGGTTACAGATCGAGCAGGGGCTGGGTGTGATTCCATTCAAATAGCCGCAAATAAACGGCTGGACCACTTCTTCCTGAAAGACCGATTCGGCATCCACAATTTTCAAGGGAATCCCCAGGTGATCAGCAACCCGCTGAGCATCTTGCGCAGCAGTATCCACCACGGAGGTCGCGACCTGAGATTGCAGATCTTTCCACACTTTTACCATTACCCCCATTACACGATAACCTTGCCGCAAAAGCAGAGCTGCCGCAATGGAGCTATCCACGCCGCCGCTCATTCCAACGACAACACCTGCACCCTTAACCATTACCATACCTTTGCATCAATCGGACTAAATTTCTTTCAAACACCAATAATTGAGAAATTATAGCATGCCAGGTGCAGAAACTTCTAACCCTGTCAATCCCTTGTTATAATAGATTAATCAAACATACAATTTATTAATCCAATAACAGGTGGAAGATATCATGACATTAAAAATCAAGTTTGGCACGGATGGCTGGCGAAGCGCTATAGCAGACGGATATACCTTTGACAATTTGCGGAGATGTACGCAGGGTTTTGCCAGCTACTACCTCAACGAAGGCAAAAAAGGAGAATGGATTGTCGTTGGCTATGACCGGCGCTTCCTTTCAGAAAAATTTGCACAAAGCGCCGCTGAAGTCCTCATAGGGAACGGATTTCGTGTCTATCTTACCGACGGCCCCACCCCCACACCTGTGATATCCTACTCTGTGGTAGCTAAAAAAGCAGCTGGAGCAATCAATATCACCGCTTCCCATAACCCGCCAACGGATGATGGTTTTAAAGTACGGGATCACACGGGGGGCGCAATTGCTCCGGACGGGTTGAAAGCCATTGAAGCCCTCATTCCGGACGACACTACAGATATTAAAATAGGCTCTTTGGCAGAAGCCGAGAAGAACGGCACTCTGGTGCGTTTTGACCCCGCCCCGGCCTACCTCGAAAATATTAAGAAACTCGTAGATCTGGAACCCATCCGGAACGCAGGTTTCAAGGTGTTGGTCGATCCCATGTGGGGTAATGGCTCTGGTTGGTTTCCCAAATTGTTGGCGGGTGGAAAAACTGAGATCATCGAAATTCACAAGGAACGGAATCCAATTTTCCCCGAAATGCTCCGCCCCGAACCCATCCCGCCCAATGTGGATGCAGGCTTGAAAGCAACCACAGAAAACAATGCGGATGTCTGCATCATATTTGATGGAGACGCCGATCGTCTGGGTGTAGGTGATGAGCATGGCGAATTTATCAACCAGCTTCGCGTATACGCCCTCATCGCTTATTACCTGCTGGAAGTAAGGGGTCAAAGAGGAGCCATTGTCAAAACACTCTCGACCACTCAAATGCTTAACAAATTGGGGAAGATTTACGATGTGCCCGTTTATGAAACCGGCGTTGGTTTCAAATACGTCGCTCCCAAAATGATCGAGACAAACGCCATCGTCGGCGGAGAAGAATCTGGTGGGTATGCCTTCCGCAACCATGTGCCGGAACGGGACGGGATTTTAGCCGGGCTTCTGGTCTTGGATATGATGGTCAAACTGAATCGCAAACCCTCTGAATTGATTGACCTCCTGTTCAGCAAGGTCGGAGCACATTATTATGACCGCATCGATGTCAAATTCACCGGAAACCGCAAGGATCGTGAAGAAAAGATCATGAACGCAAACCCGAAAACGATCGGCGGACTAAAAGTGCTTGGATTGAATTCGCAGGACGGTTTCAAATTCAGTCTGGAAGACGGAGGCTGGCTGCTCATCCGTTTCTCTGGCACAGAGCCGGTGATGCGCGTTTATTGTGAAACCACCCATGAAGAGTGCGTGCAGTCCATCTTACAGGATGGGATGCAAATTGCAGGATTAGCGTAGTGCCTCTACTGGCAGATACCCATTGCCATCTTTATTTTGAGTTATTCCGTCAGGATCTCCGGGACGTTCTGGAACGTGCAGAGGCTGGCGGAATAACTCGCATCATGATTCCGGGAATCGACCTGGAAACCAGCAGGCAGGCAATAAAGCTCACCGAGACTTACGCCGGGTTATACGCCGCGGTCGGAATTCATCCCAATGATATTATCGGCAATTGGACAGAAAACACGCTCAAGGAATTAGAAGCCCTTGCGCAGCATCCCAACGTATTGGCAATCGGCGAAATTGGGCTGGACTACTACCGGGATTACACGCCAAAAGATCTTCAACAAAGGGTCTTTAAAGACCAGTTGGAATTAGCATCAGGCTTGGGGCTTCCGGTGATTATTCATAACCGTGAAGCCATATCGGACCTGTGGCCTATTCTGCTCAATTGGCAAAGCAAAAACATACTTGCAGGCTCTCCATTGGCATTCCGGCCTGGAGTGCTTCATTCCTTTGATGGAGATCTGGAAATCGCGGATCAGGCCATCCAAAATCATTTCCTGATCGGCGTCTCCGGGCCTGTAACCTTCAAAAACGCAAAGGACCGCCAGGAAATGATATCCGCGCTTCCCCTGCAGGCCCTGGTCCTTGAAACAGACGCCCCTTTCCTTACCCCGCATCCCTTTCGCGGCAGGCGGAATGAACCTGTTCGGATCACGAATATCGCTCAAAAATTAGCCGAACTGAAAGGTTTATCGGTTGAAGAAGTCGCCAATGCGACCTCAAGAAATGCAAACGATTTATTCCAATGGAAAATAGATTAACATCCCCAATCCCATCATTCCTCGCCCCAATTCAGGAAGATCTGCAGCTTGTCGAACAGCAAATATTGTCCGAATTAGTAAATTGCCGGCCCCAGGTACTCCGGATGATCCAACAGACATTATTTAGTGGAGGGAAACGAATCCGGCCTGCAATTGTGCTTCTGGTAGGAAACACCCTGGGCGGGCCCAAAGACGAACTTATCCGTCTGGCAGCAGCCATTGAACTGCTTCACAATGCGACCCTTATTCACGACGATCTGATTGACCAGGCCGCTTTAAGACACCACCAGCCCACCATCCACACCCTTTGTTCCCCGCAACTGACGGTTCTGATTGGGGATTATCTGTTTGCATATGCAGCTAAAATAGCCGCCGAAATTGACAATCCGGGGACCGCAAAAATTTTCGCAGAAACTTTGATAACCATTGTTGATGGTGAGATTACCCAGTATTCCGATAGCAGGCTCAAACCGGATTTATCGCTATACGAAAAACGCATCTATCAAAAAACAGCATCGCTCTTTGAAGCTTCCGCTTCAATTGCTGCCGGTTTGTGCACAACGGATCCAACAATAAGGGAAGCCATGCGCTCGTTTGGGAACCACGTGGGAATGGCGTTTCAAATGATGGATGATGTTCTGGATATCATTGGCACTGAAAGTATTTTAGGCAAACCGGTAGGAAGTGATTTAAAGCAAGGGCTATTAAACCTCCCTACAATTCTTTACTTAAAGGATTACCCGGATAGTCCTTACACAAACCGCATCCTCGAAGGATCTTGTCTTAAACGCGATAACAGCGATGTGTTGCAGGCCATCCGGGAAAGTTCGGCCATCGCAAAATCTTTTGAGAAAATTGACCAGCATCTCATAGCCAGTCAAAAACAACTGGCAGTGCTTCCCGAGTCAAGCGGACGCCATTACCTTTTGGAAATGGTGAATTATCTCTCCCGGCGCATCCATTAAGATAGAATGGATATGAAATGTCGGTTATGAACTATTCAAGCTGCTTTATCAATGTTAAAATAAAAACCGCCTTGCGGCGGAATTTGAGTGCGCTGGGAGGGAATCGAACCCTCACGCCTTTCGGCACATGGCCCTCAACCATGCCTGTCTGCCAGTTCCAGCACCAGCGCGGGTGCAACGACTATTATAATCGGCAATAGAGACTTGTCAAGTTAATTCTGATAGTAATATATTACCGTTTTCACAAAAGGAGCAATCATGACAATTGTTTTAGACGCTATGGGGAGTGACAATTATCCCGACCCCGAAATTCAGGGAGCAATTGACGCGGCGGAACTTCTGGATGAAGAAATTATCCTGGTTGGGCAGCAGGAATTGGTTGAACCAAAACTGAATGCGCTCAACACCAAAAAACTGCCAATCCGGGTCCACCACGCGCCCGATGTGTTGGAGATGACAGATAAACCGGTTGAAAGCGCCCGGAAAAAACCTGACAATTCAATGGCGGTCGGTTTATCACTGGTCAAGTCCGGTGAGGCACAGGCTTTTGTCACCGCCGGCAACACCGGTGCAGCGCTTTTCAACGCTTTGCGCACACTGGGGAGGATCGAAGGGGTTCAACGTCCCGCCCTCACCACGCTTTTCCCGGTTTACCATGGTCGTTGCGTTGTGCTGGATATTGGCGCCAATGCAGATTGCCGCCCCGAATTCCTGCTCCAATTTGGAATCATGGGAAGTGTTTACGCCCAAAAAGTCCTGAATATCCCGGAGCCCAGAGTAGGACTTCTTTCAAATGGTGAAGAAGCAGGCAAAGGGAATCAATTGATCAAAGAGAGTTACCCTTTGTTGGAGCAAAGTGGAATAAACTTCATCGGCAATATCGAAGGGAAGGAGCTTTTCAAGGGCGAAGCAGATGTAGCGGTCACGGATGGCTTCACAGGGAACGTTTTGCTGAAATCCAGCGAAGCTGTTGCGAAAATGGTAGCCTCCGTACTCAAAGAAGAGTTGCTGTCCTCGTTCAGAACAAAAATGGGGGCCGTCCTGGCAAAGCCCGCCCTGGGTGCAATTAAAAAATTGATGGACCCTTCAGATATTGGTGCAGCGCCACTCCTCGGTATTGATGGACTGGTATTTGTAGGTCATGGACGGTCAGATGCTAAAGCCATAACCAGCGCGCTACGTGTGGCCCACAATGCGATCCAGGAAAACTTATTGGACGCCCTGAGTTCTGCGATTCAGGATAAAATGTCTCAACTCGAAAATTAATGCTTGACAGGATATCAAATGAAAATTATTACCAATACAAAATTAATTGAACGCAATAATAAAGCCGGACGAATTCTTACCCTGGCAGCCATCGCTGTTCTGGGGGGAGGTTTCTTCATTTCCATATCCAAGCCTGAACTGGCGTTATGGTCTTATGTAGCGCTACTGATCGGTTATATCGTGTCCCAGCTTGGCATTTATTTTGTTAATCGCTGGGGAAACTCTCCTCGTCCCGATGAGACAATCGTAAAAGCCTTGAAAGGCCTGCCTGGAGATTACACGCTTTATAATTACATGATCCCCGTACCCCACGTGCTGGTTGGTCCGGCAGGGATCTGGATTCTGGAAGCTTTCCATCAGCGGGGCGAAATCACCTATAACGACCAGAAAAATCGCTGGAAGCAGTCCCACGTCAACATCCTTTTAAAAATATTTTCGCAAGAAGGCTTGGGGAACCCGGAAAAAATTGTTAAGAGTCATCAAAGAGATTTGGAAAACATCTTGGGAAAAATCTTTGGGGAGGATCACCCTCCGGTACACAGCGTCCTTGTTTTTACGGAAAGCAAAACTGTGGTGGACGCCCAAAATGCCCCCATCCCCACCCTTTCGATTGATAAGCTTAAGGATTTCTTCCGGCGGGCGCCTAAAGAAAATTCTTTCTCTGCAGAACAAATAAAACAGCTAAAAGAAGCTTTTCCTTCCGAATGAAGCTTTTAAAAGGTTGATCCACAAGAACCGGCAGAAATTACCTGCCGGTTCTTCCTTTTTTATCAGAAGTTCTGCCCTTTCCGCCGGACCTGCCTTGACGGGCAAGGACTGATTTCCGGTCTTCGGGCCTCGGACCCTGTTTTTTTAAAACCGCAATCTCATCCGCGGATAAATAACGGTATTCTCCAGTTTTAAGGTTTCCTAGTTGTAACCCCGCGAGACGCACCCGGATCAATCTTGCTACCGGAAGCCCTAAAAGTGCACCGACTTCCCGAACTTGACGCTTTTTTCCCTCTTTCAGGATCACTTTCAGCCATACGCCCTTCTCCGCTTTTCTCAATACAGATACGATCGCTGGCTGAGTTTTATAACCATCCCGCAGGACAACCCCGCGCCGCCAGGTCGCCAGTTGGGTCGCATCCGGCTCTCGGGTCACCAGTACCTCATATTCCTTTTCATGCCCGTAGCGGGGGTGCGTCAGGCGGTTTGCGAGTTCTCCATCGTTCGTCAACAAAATCAAACCTTCACTGTCAAAATCCAATCTTCCGACAGCAAATAAATGTGCTTTCTCCGGGACCAACTCTTTTACATTTTTCCGGGGGTCTTTTGTATCAACATCCGAGAGTACTCCACGCGGCTTATTCAAAGCGATATAAATTAGCGGTACCTGTGCCCCGGTTATTGGTTCGCCATTTAATTCAATCTTGTCCACTGTCGGGTCGGCAGAGTCTCCCAGTTGAGCAGGAGTTCCATTAACCCACACCCGGCCTTCCTCAATCATTGTCTCGCAGGATCGACGAGAGCCGTATCCAGCCTTTGATAAAACCTTTTGTAATCTTTCTCGCATATTTTTCCTGTGTCCGTGGGAAATGATCCCATCCACTTAATAATCCGGATCAGTCTTTAAGCAATCCATTACCGGAAGACAAATCTTCTTCCTCCTCTTCAAACGGAGGCAGTTCTTCCAGCGAAGACAGCCCAAAGTGCTGCAAAAATTCAACCGTTGTCCCATATAATATGGGTCTGCCAGGGCCTTCTGCCCGGCCTACTTCTTCAATCAGCCCTTTAGCTAAAAGGCTCCGCATGACTCCATCGCTGTTGACACCCCGGATTAAGTCGATCTCCGGTCGTGTAATGGGCTGGCGGTACGCAGCGATCGCCAGAGCTTCCAAAGCTGCCCGGCTCAAGCGTGCCGTTGCTTCCAAACCCAAAAAGCGCTCGATCACACTTCCAAACTCCGGTGCTGTGGTAATCTGGACTCGTCCCTGATGCCATTGCAGTCGGAGTCCCCGTTCCTGAGCATATTCTGTTTCTAATCGCTTAAGAGCCTGCTCTACAATTTTGGAAGCCAATTCCAACGCCTGACCCAGCTGAGCCGGAGTCACTGGCCCCGGTGCAACCAGCAAAAGCGCTTCAAGAGTCTTTTCAAGCTCTCTTTCATCGACCGATATGTTCTGTTCAGTCATGCTATAATAAGCCCTGCCTCAAATTAGATTTTCTATTAAGGTATTTGTTATGAAAAGTTCAAAAATACAAATTTTTATCGTTATATTACTACTCGCCACACTTACATTAGCTTGTCGTATGAACATCGGTGGTCCCAAACCCGATGAAGAAATTTTAGTTTCGCCTGATACTGCAGCTGAAATCACAAAAGACCTCGATTCTGCCAGCGTGGATACACAGGCGGGAAATTCCATTGTCTTATCTTTTTCACAGGAAGAACTTACTTCATATCTGACTTACGAAGTGGATACTTCCACATATGGGGTCACTAACCCGCAGGTCTTTCTCGAAGACGGTTTAATCCTTGTTTATGGTCAATTCGAGCAGAATTTGATCAGCGGTAACCTGAAAATCACTCTACAACCCTATCTGGATTCATCCGGTACACTTAAAGTGAATCTGGTTTCCGTGGATCTCGGGCCTGTTCCTGCCCCCGATTCTCTCTTAAACAGCTTGTCCGGCACGCTGGATCAATCTTTGCAGAATATTGTGGGTTCTTTACCGGAAGGGTATCAAATTAGTTCAATTGAAATCACAAACGGTTTGATGACGATTGTCGCAGAAAAAATTTAACCAGAGACAATCTTTCAGCAACCCGATTATACTTCATAAATAAGCAAAGGCTGACACGTAGCAACCATGCATGGGAAAATTGCTGCTACCTACACATACCATCACAGGCTCAACCGTCTGATTTTATGGCTGATCGCTACTCTGGCAGCGAGTTTTCTGTTTGGCTGCGTCCCTGCCGGACCGACACAAAACGAAATCACCTTGAATGTCACCGCAGATGGAAAAACAAACTCTGTAATGGTGCCTGCCGGCAGTACGGTCAATGACGTTATCAAGGCATCCGGACTGGTTTTAGGGAACCTGGATCGCACCACCCCGGGCGGCTTAACAATTGCCTCCGATCAGATGTCCGTCCGTGTGGTCCGGGTTCGCGAAGAATTTGAAATCGAAGAATCCATCATACCTTTTCAAAATCAGAAGGTTTTCAACGAATCCCTCCCCGATGGACAGACCCTCCTGATACAGCCGGGGCAAAATGGCGTCGAACAAATCACTTACCGCCGTGTTTTTGAAGACGAGGTTGAGATCTCCAAAAACATTTTCAAGAAGACGGTTCTCTCTGAGCCCCAGCCGGAAATCATTATGGTGGGCGTTCAAACGCCTTATACGGCTGTTTCTCTTTCCGGACGGTTGGTTTACCTCACCGCCGGAAATGCCTGGATCATGGAAAATACCACCGGAAACCGCCGTCCTGTGGTTACTTTTGGAGACCTGGACGGCCGAATTTTTTCAATTTCGCCCAATGGAAATTGGTTGTTGTTCTCCCGCAGTGCAAACTCCGAGGAGGAAGAGAGCAGCCTGAACATCCTGTGGGCAGTCAACTTGGAACAACAAAATGCCCTCCCCTTCAGCCTGCGGGTTGAAAATGTGGTTCATTTCGCGGATTGGGTTCCAGGCCGGAAGCTCACAATCGCTTATTCAACTGTGGAACCGCGCTCTGTCGCTCCCGGTTGGCAGGCCAACAATGACTTGCAAATTTTAACCTTTAATTCCGACGGTGTTATCCTCAGTCAGGAAGAAGTCATTGAAGCTAACGCAGGTGGGATTTACGGCTGGTGGGGAACAGACTTCAAATGGTCTCCGGATGGAGAACAACTCGCTTTCGCCCGGCCGGATAGTATTGGGCTGGTTAATTTCGAAGATAAACGTCTTGACCCATTGGTTGAGTTAATTCCACTGCAAACCCGGAGTGATTGGGCCTGGATTCCAGATATTCACTGGTCACCGGATAGAAGCACAATCTTCGGCGTCACCCATAAACCCCTGGCGGGGCTGGCATCCGATGAGACTTCACCCTTGTTTGACCTGACCGCCCTGCTTCCGGATGAAGGGATCGCGATTGACCTGGAATCCCAAACAGGCATGTTTGCGGCTCCCGTTCCTTCTCCCCTGGTTTCCAACCGGCGTTATCAAGTGGCTTATTTACAGGCAATTTTCCCCGAGCAGAGTGAAACCAGCCGGTACCGACTGGTAACAATGGATCACGATGGCTCAAACCGCAAAGTAATTTTTCCGCCGGAAGGTACCCCCGGATTGGAACCACAAAGGGTAAAATGGGGGTATGATGCAAATGACAAAGAGACTCTCTGGATCGCCTTCATTTATCAGGGAAATCTATGGCTTATCAACACAACAAACAATCAGACACAGCAGATTACTGGTGATGGCTCCATCAGCAGAATAGATTGGAAATCGGATAATTAGAGAGGCATGATGAATATACTTATAACTGGAGCAGCAGGATTCCTGGGCTCCCATTTGTGCGAGCGGCTGCTAAAAGAAGGCCACCATGTAATCGGCATGGATAATTTTATTACCGGGAACCCGGAAAACCTTGCCCACCTGACGAATAATGAAAATTTCTCGTTCATCCGTCACGACGTTGCAAATTTTATTTTTGTGCCGGGCAAAATAGACGCTGTGCTTCATTTTGCCTCGCCTGCCAGTCCTAACCCGGCTTCTCCCTTTGGCTACACCAATCTGCCCATTCAAACCATGAAAGCGGGTGCTTTGGGAACACATAACGCGCTGGGGGTTGCTCGCGCGCATAACGCAAGATATTTACTGGCTTCCACCAGTGAAATATACGGCGATCCTCTTGAACATCCTCAAAAAGAAACTTATTGGGGACATGTGGATCCAATCGGTATTCGTTCCGTTTATGATGAGGCCAAACGTTTTGCGGAAGCACTCACCATGGCTTACCACCGTTACCACGGAATCGACACCCGCATTGTTCGCATTTTTAACACCTATGGCCCCAGAATGCGTCTGGATGATGGCCGGGTAGTGCCGAATTTCATCCAGCAAGCATTGCGAGGCGAGCCGCTCACAATTTACGGAGATGGCAGCCAGACTCGCAGTTTTTGTTTTGTCAGTGATCTGGTCGAAGGAATATATCGATTGCTTTTATCCGATGAGCATGACCCTGTAAACATTGGCAATCCGACCGAGACCAGCATCCTGGAATTTGCCAAGACCATTAATGCCATTATCGGCAACCCCGCGGGAATTGTGATAAAACCGGATATGCGCCTGGGAGATGACCCCCAACGCCGCCAGCCGGATATTACCCGCGCGAAAAGGATCCTCGATTGGAGCCCCAGTGTCTCCCTTGAAGAAGGGATCCGAAAAACTGCACCGTATTTCAGCGCAAAGATGGGGATAGCATGATTCTGACAAATCCAACCGAACGGTCACGGTTTTTCCGTTTTGCCATTGTCGGTGCAATTGGCGCAGTGGTGGATTTCGGCATTCTCAACCTGCTGATGCTGGTCGATGTGCCCTTTGTCATCGCCAGTATTTGTTCGTTTATCACTGCCGTCTTCAACAATTTCCTGTGGAACCGGCACTGGACATACCCCGATTCCCGCAGCAAAGCTGTTTCACATCAGTTGGTACAATTCGCCTTAATCAATGTGGTGGGGCTTGCAATTCGCACACCCCTGCTTGCATTTCTGGAAAAAATATTGATTCCGATTGGCGAAAGCACCCTCCCGGAAAATTTCTTTCTCCCGGCGGATGTAGTTGCCCACAATTCCGCGTTAGCCATTGCGATTCTGGTAGTTATGCTCTGGAACTTTATTGCCAATCGTTATTGGACCTATAACGACGTGGACAGTTAAGAAAACGAGTCAAATAAAATGACTTCCCGGAAGTATAGTCCTGATTCGGTGCCACCTTCTGCCGGAGAGAACCCTTCAGAAGATAAAACGCCTCCCATTCATTCCTTGAAGGAACTGATTACCCATGTGACCGGACGCGGGCCGGCATCAGACCTGCCTGCGGAAGACAGCGGCATTTCCGATCCTCTCCCATTCCCTTTCATTGCCATTGTTGGGCAGATGGAAATGAAGCTGGCATTAACCCTTTCGCTGATCAACCCTAATATTGGCGGGGTTTTGCTGATTGGCCCCAGGGGAACCGGAAAAACCACCGCTGTGCGCAGTTTATTAGACCTTCTCCCGGAAGTACGCCGCAGCAAATGTGTTTATGGCTGTATGCCGGAGGATATTGAATCGGGCGGAATAGATGCGGTCTGCCCCGACTGCGCGAAAAAGTATGCCGAGGGAGAATCGCTTACCGTCACAGAGAAATCTCACCTCATTGAGCTTCCATTGAACGCAACCTTGGATGATGTGGTGGGCGGCTTTGATGAAAGGGCACGGATACATGATCGCCTTCGCCTGAAAAGAGGAATCCTCGCTCAGGCAGATCAAAGCGTATTATATGTCGACGAAGTCAACCTGCTGCAGAATGAAATTGTAGATGCCCTTCTGGACGCGGCAGCAATGGGAAGTTACACGGTTCGGCGCGGCCCACTTTCTGCCACCTATCGCTCTCGGTTCACTCTGATTGGCTCCATGAACCCGGAAGAAGGCAACCTTCGGCCGCAAATCATGGACCGCTTTGGTTTGCGCATCATCGTGCACGGTCTTACCGAAACAAAAGAGCGTCTGGCAGCCTACCGGCGCGTCCACGAATATCTTGAAAATCGGCGCAGCTTCATCCAACGTTTCACTCCCGAAATTCGGATTACCCGGGAAGAAATCCAGTTGACCCGGGACCGGCTGAAAGAAATTTCGCTCCCGGATAAAACTGCGCAGGCCGGGATCCATCTAATCCAGCAGCTTGGAATTGAATCGCTGAGGGCAGAGATCACCCTGTTTGAAACCGCGCGGGCTTACACCGCCGCAGATGGACGTACACAGGCTACATTAGAAGACCTGCGCACCGTTGCGCCGATGGCCTTACGACTCCGGAAATCCGAATTCACGATGAATTATTTAAAACAGCGTCAACAGGACGACCAGGAACTCGCAAAAACTTTGGACAAATTTTTATCTGAAACAAAGTAAATTGAGAAGGGAAAATCCATATTGAGCAACCCACGAATCATCGCCGGCACAGCCCGTGGAATCAGGCTTCAAGCCGTCTCCGGCAACATCACCCGCCCCATCACCGATCGTGTGAAGGAAGCTCTTTTCAATATTATCGGACGGGATATTCAGGACGCGGCTCTTCTGGATTTATTCGGTGGTACAGGCAGTGTTGGCATTGAAGCCCTCAGTCGGGGAGCAGCCTTTGTCCGGTTGATTGATCTGCACCATGCAGCCATTAAAACCATCAAAAGCAACCTCGTCCGCACCAGACTGGAAGAAAACGCGGATGTCGTAACTGGTGACGCTTTTACTTACTTAAACCGCCCCCCTGATCGAACCTTTGATTACCTTTACATTGCTCCCCCTCAATACAAAGAACTCTGGCAAAAAGCGCTCCAATCTGCGGATGCCCACCCGGAATGGTTGGCCGAAGATGCCTGGGTCATCGTTCAGATTGACCCCGTTGAATATCAAAAAATTGATTTGGAACATCTATCCGAATTTGATCAGCGGCAATACGGCAGCACCCTGTTGGTATTTTATGAAGTCGCGGAAGAATAGCCCTCGATTAATCACCAAACTCAATATTTAACTGGTCGTTATCATCATAGAAATAGCGGGCCGAAAATACCGGATCCGTCTCTTTCATCGCCAACACCCTGGGCAAAATTACCCCTAAATCCTCCACTAGAGGAAGTTCAAAGATTTTTGCTCTCTCCACCCATAAAAGCTCCCCTTCGGCAGATTCCTCAAGCTCACCGCCGCAATAATTCCCGCTAAAGATAAAAATTCCAACCCCAATCGTTTCGCCTGTATGGATCACTGCCGTACCGCACAGACGCAGTTCACAAGCTTCCAGCCCGGTTTCTTCTTTTAGCTCGCGCTTGGCTGCGGTCAGAATATCTTCCCCCGGTTCTATATGACCTCCAACCCCATTAAAGCGATTGGCCCACAATCGCTTGGTCGGAGCTCCTTTTAGCAGTAAGACTTGAGAGCCTTTTAACAAAAAAATCAGGGTTCTGGGAATCAACATATAGCGTTCATTATTGATCCCTTGGTCTGCTTTCGGCATAAAGTCCTCCACAATACCCCTCAAAACCAGCTCTGCCCGGCGAAAGGAAATCTTCCCGGGCAGAGCAAAATTTTACGATCAATTGTGTTGTCTTTATTTCAACAATTATCCGGCCAAAAATGCGCGCACATCGCTAAGCTGTCCTGCGCTTCCCAGTTTTTCGTTTTTAGCAGCGATAAACTTGGCATATTCCGACATGAAGATTTTACCGGGAACCCGGAAATCGAATCCTTCCGGATGCTCCTTGAAATATTCGCGGTGGACCCGGGTCCAGACCAATCGTCCGTCGGTATCAATATTGATTTTCGTTACACCTAATTCGGCAGCGCGTTTAAATTGATTCGCGTCCACGCCTTTTGCACCCTGCAATTTTCCACCGGCTGCATTAATTCGGGCAACCTCCTCCTGTGGTACAGAGCTGCTGCCATGCATCACAAGTGGGAATCCGGGGAGTTCTTTCTGAATCTGGCTCAAAACATCAAAGTGCAGGGACTGTGAACCACTGAATTTAAAAGCACCGTGGCTGGTTCCGATGGCAACAGCCAATGAATCACAACCGGTTCGCTCCACAAACTCGCGAGCCTGTTTAGGGTTGGTTAATTTCGCATCCGCTTCATCGACCTTGACATGTTCCTCAACACCACCGAGCTGTCCCAGTTCAGCTTCAACCACAATACCCTTCGCATGCGCAGCATCCACAACCCGTTTGGTGATGGCAATATTAGTTTCAAAATTCTCGTGGCTGGCATCAATCATAACGGAACTGTAAAAACCACTCTCGATACAATCGTAACAAGATTCTTCATCCCCATGGTCCAGGTGGACGGCAAAGATTGCATCCGGGAAAATTTCATCGGCGCTTTTAATACAACCTTCCAGCATCAGTTTGTGAGTATAAGAACGTGCTCCCTTACTGATTTGGATAATGAAAGGTGCCTGGCTATCCAGACAGCCCCGAAATAAACCCATGGTCTGTTCCATGTTGTTAATGTTATACGCGCCAATGGCATACTTTCCATAAGCAGCTTCAAAAAGTTTTTTAGTCGTGACAATCATTAGATTCTCCTTCTAGTTTAATCACCCCGGATCAATTCATGCAGTGTTCTTTCAACAGAGATCCGAGGAGTATTATTTTACTCAGAACTGCCCTACTTCAAGGGCCGGCACCTGGAAGGATACTTTACAGCCCTTCCCAACAGCACAATCGATTTCCATATAACCACCCAGCATATCCACTCTCTCTCGGATCAGCTTTAAACCTAATCCTTCACATCCATCCAGAATAGCGGGGTCAAAACCTTTTCCGTTATCACTTACCGAAATGGTAATTAGATTATCCTCCAATACCACTTTAACCTGGAGCTGAATTCGAATTGGCTGGTCTGCGTTGTGTCGTTCAGCATTTCCCATCAATTCTTGAACAGCTCGGAAAAGCATCACTTCCAAATAAGGCTCCATCCGTCTCTCTTGCCCCTTAATTTCAAGGTTGACGTCGATGGCACTTTGTTCTTTGAAGGAATCGACATAGCGTTTTAAAGTAGGGAACAATCCCAAATCGTCCAGCATCATGGGGCGCAGTTCAAAAATAAAGCTCCTCATTTTCTGGAAAGCTTGCATAGCCACCAGCTTCAAGTTATCCAACTCTTCTCTGGCTCGTTTGGGGTCAAGATCAAAAAGACGCGCTGCAATTTCCGTCTGTACAATAAAATTTGAAAGGGTTTGTGCAGGACCGTCATGCATCTGGCGTGAAAGACGCTGCCTGACGGCTTCTTGTGAATTGATTACGGTTTCCAGAATGGCAGCCCCATTATTGTTTCCCCCACGGAACCCGCCCTCCGAATTAGTAAACTGTTGCATCAATTCCAGTGCTTCAACAAGCTTTTGTAACCCCATCTGCTCGCTTTGCAGCTTTTCAAGCTGGCTGCGCATCACCAGCATTCTTTGCTGCGAATCCAGAGAAGCATTGTACGCTTTGACAATTTCTCCTCCGGGAATATTTTCTGCCTGGGCCTGGACCTGCTGAAGATGCCCACTAATCACTGCGTTGCGTTGGGTGAGGCGAACCAGCTCATCCTGACTTTGCTCCACCAACCGACTGACCTCTCGCAATGTTTCCCTGGATTGATGAAGTTCATCTTTTAATTGGAAAATATAATCTTCCCAAGGGTTCGAATCAGCGTGTCCTTGTACATCCATTCTTTTTGCTCCTGAGCAAATAAAAGAATATTAATCCGTTAAATTGGTTCTCAATCTGTCAGAAAGTATAGCACAGAGTAATCTGTACAGGCAACAATCTGACCACCCGGTACAAGGCAAAAAGCCTCGTACAGAGTCATTTTGGCCAGCGATAAACTTTGATATTTTCACTCCCCGCCGCCGGCGAAAATGGAGCGTTGGTTTGAAAAATTTTTACGCCGTACTGACCTAACTGATGATACCCTCCCGGGAATGTCACCAGATAATCTGTTCCTTGTTCCGTCATGTATTGGGCCAAACGATCTTCATCCCGGATAAAAGGGGTCACCTCTGGAGAAATCAGACCGGCTAGATCCAACAAATTCCGGTCGGCAAAGTAGCCCATTGCTCCAATATCATGAGCTGCAATCAACGCATTCTCCGGCGTATTCTCTCGCACCCACTTTGCGGTCGTGACCATCTCCGATTCGATGATTGCCACATCTTCTGCGTATGACCGGGCACCAAGTACCAAAAAAGCCGCAGTGAGGATAACGGTTGAAGCTATCCACACCCTGTGTAACACAACAAACAAACGGTTCTCTTGTTTTGCATGTTGCATCATCTGTACCATTCCGGCAGCGCCCAGCACAAAATACACCGGCATGGACGGTATCAGGTATCTGCCGTGCTGGTAAGTCACCGGAAGGCGCACAGCATAAAGGCTGGTATAGCCCGCCCACCACAAAAACGCGGCAAGATAAGACCAGTTCCATCGCCGGATAGCCTGCCACACGCCATAAAAAAGTCCCGGGATCAGCATGGCGCCCGCGCCAATTAGCGGCAGCAAGAAAAGGTTCCCCAGGCGATCGATCAATGGGAATTGGTACAAAATTGCATATTCAGCCTGCTTGGCATAAAATGTGTTGGGCCACATACTGCCGGAAAGCTGGAAATTGAAGATCAAATACGGAATGAATCCTGATAAAAAACCAAGAGCAAGTTTCCCGGTGCCCCAAAAGCGTTCCCGCCAACTTTTAGCATCCAGGATCAGCACAAACCCGGCCGGTCCCAACAGCGTCAGCCCATCCGGCCGCACCCACACAATGATCCCAATCATCAACCCGATCCAGAACCATTTAACTTTCGGGAGAGAAATCAAATATAGGGTGAGCAAAATGGCAAGTGCGTGAAGAAGCGTCTCCATTCCGGAAGCGGCTGCCCACACCAAATGCCATTCAAAGACCAGAAATAAACCAAACCACGGTAACCCTGCTTTCAATTTTTCCATTTGCCCGGCTTGCAAACGAAAAAAACGTTCTCCTACCATGGCAAGCCCTAACAGGCAGCTAAAACCAAGCAAAAAAGCCCAAAAAAGGTATCCTATCCTCAGCCAATAACCTACTGCCAGAAGAAACGACCAGAGCGGCGCCGTTGACCCTGCGGATGGCCGTCCGGGGATGAAAGACCACTCTCCCAGTACTGCCAGGTTGTGGGCGTAAGTCTGGTGAATCCACGCATCATCCAATGGAAAACCGATTTTATAAAACCTTGCACTGTAGAGCAGGAAAACACCGGCTGCAAACAGGACTGCTGCAGCCAGAATCGCTCTGTTTCGCCACACATTTTTTGATTCACTCATTTTCTACTTCTCTGGTTCGGTATCAAATTCAAATAACCGCACACTACCGGAATCTCCAAGATAGTGCAGTCCGGCATAATCAACGGGTTTTTCATAAAGCATTTCCAACCCGGCAACATGATCTTTCTGGAGCGCCATATAACTCGCATGGTATCGCTCTGCCACAGAAACCAGCGTTGTAATATCCCCATCCGGAATGACAATCGCGGGTTGTCCGGTCGCGGCAAAAAAACCCGGCGGGTTGTTGATCACAACAATCGAATCCGCTTGCAATCCATACCCCGTCAGATCGGTCTGGATTTCAACATGTTCTTTCCAGCTTCGCTCCCAGACGGGATTAGCAATTTCTCCGCCAAATATCCGGGCGTAATAAACTGTAACGGTCAGAAAAATGCTGAGCGCAATTAACCCGCTTCCAAAAACAGGTTTCGCCATCCGGGCATCCCAATTACGGACCCGGCTTCCAAAAGAAATAAAAGCATCCAGACCGCAGATAGCCAGAACCCAGAACAATGGTTGAAGGGCTGCGCCGGAGTGGATATAACCACCCCTCGCCCCGGAATAAGGAAACACAACGGTCATAACGCCCAGGATCATCAGCCAGACCAGCCCTGCCAGCCAGAGCAGTGGTTTCTTCCGTAACTTCCAGGCCCCCAAAGGGATCAGCGGAAGCAAAACTATCTCTGCTTGAACACCCAGCAGGTTCTTTAAGTTTGTAAGCAGGGCATTCCACCGGGCAGCCACGTGAAATTGCCAACCCATCTCCAGCCACGTTGCAGGAGTAAGGCTGTCGGCCGGATAAATGAAGGTCTGGTCGTAATTTGTCATCCACAACGTCTTCGAACCGCCCGGCGACATCAAAGAGCCATAAATCCGCAGGTTCCGTGCATACCAGGGGAACATGATCAACAAATATCCACAGAAGATCACGGTAGCATACATGGCTATACGCAAAATAAATTGAGCGTCCGGCACCTTGCCGCCCATCCTCTGCGTTTTCAGGGTTTCATAAATGATCACAAGCCCTGCCGGCAGGAGCCAGATTACCCCTTCGGCCCGTGTCAGGTGCATTAATCCCACAACGATCCCCAGCAGGAAGGACCTCGCCAGCAAAGTCTTGGGACTTCCGGGAATCTTCTTTGCAGCAATCCAGAAAAACATTCCCCCCAGCAGCATATACAGAGTGAATGTTTCCGTATTGGTTGTGTATACCATGTAAAATACTGGGAACACGGCCAGCAGACCGGCTAACATGGCATTGGTCGCGTTTTGTCCCCCCAATTCTTCGGAAAGTAAAGCCGTTACCAGCGGGATACAGGCTGCCAGCAAAATAAAGAACAATCTGGCTGCCAGAAACGATCTGGATCCGGTGAGGAGCATTCCCGCAGCAGCAACCAGCGAAGGTAAAGGCATCCAGTAAGTATGGGAAGGATGAGGAAGTCCGGCTGGGTCGTCCAGGTAATTCCACAAAAAGGGTTCGTTAAAACCCGCTCCGTTTGCCAGTTGAAGCCCGCCCGAATAGTAATATTCCGCGTCCATATACCCCGGCACGGATTGAAGTACAGCCGCCACAAGTGAGACTGTCAGACCAACCACAAATAAAATAAGATACTTTTGTCGCGTCATGGATCCGCTTTATGGATGTTCAAACGTAAATACCAAAAGATCATTATAGGCCTGTTCGTTCACCAACTGGTAGTGACTGTTCAGCCAATCCAGTGTCGGATATGTCGAGTCGTCCAATATCTCGTAGTTTTGAAGCGTCGTTTCAAAAGTTACAAAATAAACCCGGTTTATCCCCTCTACAGCCTCTGCAATTCCTTCTTCAGGGAATATTCCCAGCGCAGCTTGTGTACCCGCAGCCAGCGTATCATTGATGGAACCGGGTTGGTCGGGCAAAAAAGCTTGCCGCAGATCCGGCGCAAAAAAATAGCATGGGAAATAGCTCAACTTATTATCATGCAGCACCAGCGATTCCGCATTGCTTACCTTTTCCAGCTCTTCTACAGCTTCCCGGAAAGGTGAACGCGGAAATTCGGCAAAGGACAATTGGTAAGGCAATGAAAGAATAACGGCGGCCACAAAACCCACCGCTACGATCTTTCCCACATGGCGTTTCCACCCCTTCGAAATGACCCATCCTGCCAGGCCATAATACGCAAAGGATGCGGCCAAAAAGCCCCGCGTCACAAAGACCGGGCGGATCAAATACGATATAACAAACATCAATGCGGGGGGCAAAACGGCAAAGGAAACCAAAAATAGAAGCGCGTCCTCCCCCTTGATCCCTTTCAGGACTTCAAAGCCCACCAACGCCAGGATTTGAACACTCAGGACCGCGCAAACCATCAACCACGGCTGCGGTAAAGGCAGTGTCGCGGTAAACATTAAAATAGATTGGAAAATTTCAACCAGCCCCGGCCGCGGCGTCCAAAAAGCGGTCTGGATTTTCTCCACCTGCCCTGGAATCTTTATCAGCCAGGGGAGTGAAATCAAGCCAATCAGCCCCACAGCCAACAGTACTTTTCCCAGACTTCGCCAATCTCGTTTAAAAAACAGAAACGCCAGCGGAACCGCGATCCAGAAAACGGCCAGATTATGAGTATACATAGCCACCGCGCCGGAAGCCACAAGGCCCAACCAATCTCCCCAATGATCGCGTAAACCCTCCCCATTCCGCCAGATTCGGCTGAAAAACAGGGCGTACGCCAGTTCGCTGAAAGCCAGAAGCGCGTACATCCGGATATCCTGAGCATGATAAATCTGTAAAGGCGATATTCCCACCAGAAAGGCGGTCCATAATCCGGCCTTGGGATTATCCGTCAGTTCCCAAACCAACCGGTACGCCAGATAAACACATCCCAGACTGATCAAAACCGTCAGAAATCGGACGAACCACAGTTCCCGCCCCAAAAACAACCAGAAATGCAGGATGAAATAAAACAACGGCGGCATCGTATCCGCCGCTGTCCCCGCTATAATTTCTGCCGGGCTCCGTGAAGCCAGCAGGTATGTAAAAGCGTCATCATATTGAATGCTGCGCGTATTGATAAAAAGCACTCGCAGCACAGCACTGAGAAGCATCACCCCACCCAGTAGCTTCTGATGCTGTTTCATCGCAGGAATGGATTCCCGTTTCCCGAAACTCTCTCAAACCACACATTGGGAGATTGAACAGCCCACCACCGCACCCAATATAAAGTGATCAGCAAAAATGCCGGGAATGGGAAGAACATTTCGGGCCCTTGCTGCGGTTGGCTGCCCATCTCTAAGGTGTTTAAAAAGATAACCCACAGACCGACTCCCAACACCAGCATTGAAACCAGAGACAACATGGAACCGCCCTGACGCCAACGTTCCTCCCATAAAGCAAAAACCAGCACAAGAGCAGGCATCCCAACGATAAAATTACCCGGGTCGGTCTGGATGCCAATCCAAAAACTGACAGCAATCGTAAAACAGGCCGTCCACACAAAACCAACTTTTCCACTCTTCCGGCTGATCCACCATTCTACCAGCAAAAGAACTGCCAGGACACCGGAAACGCCATATCCGATTCGTTTTCCCATGGCCGGGATAATCGCTGCCAGTGCCGTTCCAAAAGTTCCCGGAGGGTTATATCCCGGATAACGCAGCACTTCCAAGAGATTCTGCGTAATCCAATCCGGGAGCAGCAAAGCCACACTTGCACTTAACAGGAACAGCGTAACCACGAACCATCCCACAAATTTCCAGCGCCCTCTGGAGGCCGTCCAGAACAATAGGAAAATAATGAGGACAATCACTACCTGCGGTTTGATGGTCGAAAATGCCAGAAGGACCCCGGCCAGTTCATCATTTTCATTTTTTAAAGCCAGCAGTCCTACCGCCACAGCCAATGCAACCAGAACCACTGCGTTCCCATTGATAATCGGGCGGACAGCATGATACCACACGATAGAGAACAGAAAAAACAATCCGAAATTAAGCAGTCTGGGCTTCCAATCCGCAAGCCGCATACTCACCACGGAGAGCAAAAGCAGAGCAACTTCCAGCGTCGTCATCCACAATGCGCGGGCCAGCACAAAATTCGAAATCAATGCATATGGCAAGAAAACCACGATAGAGTATAAAGGGTAGGCCACTCTCAACTCATGTTCACCGGCCTCAGCAGGACGGCCATAAGCAAAAGTCTGAATACGAACTGCTGTTTCGTCACTGTAAGGGCTGATTCCTTCTGAAAGGAAAGTCTTCGTGCCCATCCAGTGGACTAGAAAATCATTGCCGCCGGGGTTTTGCTCACAATACCGATAATTTCCCCAGGTTAAACCGGCCAGCGCTGCCAGAACACCCACAATGGTGAGAGTCCAGATCCAGATCGGGTTTGTCTTTCGTATCAAAATGTACTCCTTCCGTCTTTCTGGTAGCAAATATCAATCTTCTCCATCCGTGTCCGGATTCAATTATAATTCAAGGAGAATGAAGATAACAATTTCTCTCGTCCAAATGAACATTGAACCCGGGAAGCTTTCCAAAAACGTGGAGACTGCCCGTCAGGGAGTGCTTGAAGCCTCCGGAAACGGCGCTGAGTTGGTTTTACTGCCGGAGCTATGGAGCACCGGATACGATTTACCCAACGCAGCACAGCTCGCTCAAAAAAACACAGAGCTTGAAACGGATACCGCCGCATGGAGTGCACTGCACCGCATCTGGCTTGGCGGTTCCGTTCTGAAAAACGGTCCTTCCGGTATCCAAAACACCTTTCAACTGCACGACCCCTCAGGAAAAATCGTCTCTCAATACCCAAAAATTCACCTGTTTGGATTGATGAACGAGGACCGTTACCTGATTGCAGGGGATAAACCGGTTGCAGCACGCACTCCCTGGGGGAAAACGGGGCTGTCAATTTGCTACGACCTGCGTTTTCCGGAATTGTTTCGCACTTACGCAGTCGCCGGCTGCGCCCTCATCCTTTTAAGCGCAGAATGGCCCCTCAAGCGTATTTTCCATTGGGAAACACTGTTAAAAGCCCGCGCGATTGAAAATCAAGTTTTTATCGCAGCCACCAATTGCGTAGGACGCGGTGGTGACGAGGTTTTTGGCGGCTCCAGCGCAATAATCTCACCCTGGGGTGAAGTCCTGGCTGTGGGAAGCAAAGATCAGGAAGAAATCCTCACCGCCGAAATCGATATGGATGAAGTTCAACGGACCAAAAAAACCATCCCAATTCTCACCGACCGCCGGCCCGATGCATACTTTTCTATCCCGGATGGAGAAAACCCGGCGTACTAACCCTGTACCCACCGGTAGACAACCGCTTTTTCATCCTTATAAACCAGTTCCCAGTCCGGGTCATCCTCCAGCCGCGGAACAAGCGGTCGGCCCGGCTCCAGCAGAATCCAGCGGATATTCGCGTCCTTCAATTCGTCTTCCCATCCGGGTACGCCATTAACCAGATCAATCCACTGATCAATCACCTCATCCCCGTATAAATCCGTCCGTCCGTCCACGAAAACCGGATAATTCCGCAGTTGCCAGGTCAGGAACCCGCCCCAGTTATATTCATTCAGTAAATTTCCCGGCAGGTTCAGCACTTCGATGGATTCCACAGCCTGTACCGGATATTGTTCCGACAGATACGCCTTCATCAACGCGGGGTGTGTAACGGCGACCAATTTTCCGGCAGCCACCAACGACAACAACCCCACAAGGCTTAAATTAATAATTCGCTTGAAAAGTGGTTGGGAGGCCTCTGCTTCCTCCACCGGTTTATTGAGGAACTTGGCCCATCGGCCGTCCGCCTCGACGCGCTTTTTCAGCCATGAAACAAATGGCTCTGCTGCCGGCAAGAGCTGGCGGGAAAGCACCGGGAGGGTTACCAATCCAAAAGGCCCAAAATTCCTGCGTGCCACCAGCGAAAGGTAAGCAAAACAGATCACCATCAAAGCATCCGCCCCGTCAACCTTCTTGCGGGAAAAAGCCCATGAAGCCATCACCATACACAACAGCCAGAGGAACGGCTGTTGTGTTACTTCATGGAAATCGGGCGAAGCCCATTCCACGACAAACTGTTGCAGCGCTTCCACGTTGACCGTTTGGAATGGGATCAGCCAGGTATCCACCCCGTTGGGATTAACCAGGACGGCTAACCCGGCTGCCACACCCCACCCGGCCAACTGAAAAATATTTTTCCAGGGCAAACCTTCCTCGGATTCAGGGTCCAGGAGATGGTTCAGTATTTCCCCCAGGGTCGTCAAACCAATGACCATCAGCCCTAGGGTATACCCCGCGTGCAGATTGGACCATAACACGAACAACGGAAGGAATAACCATAGATAATTCTTTCCGCCTCGTCGATAAAGTTGCAGTAAATACAATACAAGCGACAGCAAAAAAAACGAGAACATTTGAGGCCGCGGAGCCCAGATAACCGCTGCCACTAGGCTGCCCAGTATCACCAGCCCCGCTTTCAGCAAAGCCGGGCCGTCCATTTGCAGATAAATAATCTCCATCGATAGAGTCGCCAACAGGGCTGTCATCCCACCCAGCGCCAAAAAGCCCTGCCATCGGAACAGTAAATACATGCCAACCTGGGCCAGCCAGCTGTGATTAATCCACTTCTCCCCATACCGGGTATGAGAGAACAGATCCACCCTCAGGGGAACCCCATCGCTCCAGGTTTGTTCGCCCGCCCGAAGATGCCACCACATATCGCTGTCCAACGGCGTCCGGGCTGCCATAATGAAAACCAGCAGCAGCGTCAGGATAAAAACCAGAAGCTCAACCTTGGAGAAATCCCGTATTCTCAATATACCCTCTTTATCTCGTTTTCATGCATCAGGGTGTATATGCCCCCAGTCCGACCTCGGAGATATAAACCGGGGCGGAAAGGGCATAAAACACATGGTAATCGCCGATCTTCGTTTCTGACCAGGTCACGGCCTGGCCCTCAAAAGATTTTCGCAAATACGCGTTCAGGTCAGGATGGTTGGTGGTAATATAAGCCACCCGCGGGCTTTCCTCTACCAGCGTGTCGTAAGGCCCATATCGGTCATCACGCGGTGTATAGCGCATATCCTGATGGTAAGGTAGTCTGGGAATGAAAATCAATTCTTCCCCGGAAAGGAACGCCAATGGATAAGAAACCCAATAATTGCTGTACCCGCGCGTTTCGCCCTGCTCCCGCAAAAAGGTCATCAATTCCTGATCGTATCGATGGTCGATAGCCGTTACGGCATCAAATTGCGTGGTAAGCCCCGGAGGGAAATCCTGCGCACACTGCCAGGTTCCCCAACCCTGGAAGAGGATCACCAGCCCCACCAGCGCAGTCTGATACCGGGCATCGGGAATCTTTTCTAAGATCACATCCCCAGCGGCTAATGCCAGCAAAATAGAAAGCGGCACGAAGTATCTTCCGGAGGGATCTACGCCAAACGGTGTAAACAAAAATCCCGCCGTCAAAACACCGCCGACCCCCAGCAAAAGCCACCGGGCAGAATTTCCATCCATTTTTCTCCGCAGCTGTCGAATTCCGGCCCACACCACCCAGGTCCAGAACAATAACACCGGCGGCAGCAGCGGCAGTGCCAACCACTTTACTTCCCAGGGTGGACGAAACCCCAGCAGTGCCGTCACACCCAACAGCACATAATTGATCAAATGCTGGCCTGTTTGAACCAGCCAGGGTTCACGCTCCACGGCCACCGCTTTTCCCATCAATTCCTGCAGCAGTGCCGGCCCGCCCACGTTAAGGCCGTACAACCACCAGGGTGCAGCCCCCAGCAGTACCCCCGCACCGGCCAGAAGCACAACGAACCCGGTGCGTTGAAAACCCATCTCTTTCCATTTGCGCACGAATAGCATCAGGATCATCACGCACACAGGGGCACTGTAAACCAGAGTTAAGCCATTGGCCCACAGCCCCAGACCCGCAAAGAACCCCAATAAACCAACTTTGCCCCAGAACCGGGCGGGATATTCCTGCGCCAGAATATCTTTGCGGATCAGCAAACCCAGCAGAACGATCAGATTTCCAAGTAAAAGAGCCTCCCCATACCCGCCCAGACTGGCAGTGGTATACAGGGTAACATTAACAACAGGGATCGCCAGTAAAGCCGCGGCGATCAGGCCCGATTTCCGGGAACCAAATCCTGCCTTTGCAATGGCCACTGTTGATATAATGGTTCCAGAATACAGCAACGTTTGGAGCATCCGGATGACCCAGACTTGCTCCCCAAAAACAGAAAACCCGGCCGCGGCCAAAAAGGCATCCAGACTGCCCATGTACACCTGCCCATAGAAAAACACGGGCCTTTCCCCGGCCAGAATGTGGCGGGCCATCAATGCCACAATTGCTTCATCCGAATTGAAGGGGATAACTCCTTTTACCAGCAGCAGGGCTTTCCAACCCACCGCGACCAGCAGAATCGCAGCCAGCAAGATAGAATACTTGGCATTTTTATTAATAGAGGTCATAATCTGGTGATATTGTAACGATAACTGGGGTTCAGCACA
>JAHDQE010000125.1 GCA_018433975.1 Ornatilinea sp.
AGCGTGCTGCTTCGGCCTCGGCCATTTCACGGGTGTAATGGGTGCTCAAATTCGTTGGGACCGCGGGGGGCTGTGGTTTAACGTTCTCCGTATCGGTATACAGACGGGTTATATAAGGGCCTTCATTGCTCCGGGCGGCTGTCAGAGATACTTTTTGCAGGTAGCGGTCGATGGAAATTGCCGTCCGTCTTCCCTCAGAAATGGACAGGATGGCGGAATGGTGGGACTCCCGGTTGGGGAGCTTCACCGAAACTCGGGTGATATCGCCGCCGGCAAAGACCTTTTCATGGCTTGTCTGGAAGGTCAGCGGGTCAATGAGGAGCTGTCCGTTGTCGTCCAGGGTGAGGTTGGGAATTTCATTGGGTCGGGGGCCGATGGATAGGAAGATGGCGTCAAATTCTTCGCTGATATGGGATAGACTGGCCCCGTGGCCGTTGCCGCCGGGCCGGCCAACCGGGGTGTTCAATCGGATTTCCACTCCCAGGCCCTCGAAGACCTGGAAATCATTGCGGATGACTTCGCCCGGCAGCCGGTCCGGAGGGATTTCCCACACGCCTCCGCCGATGCGGTCGAGTGCTTCGAAAATGACAACCTTCCATCCTTTTCGAGCCAGGTCGTATGCTGCGGTTAGTCCGCTGATTCCTGCCCCGATGACGGCCGCCGTTTTAGCTTTACGGGGCAGTGGCTTGATGGGTTCCGCTGCCTGGCTGCCGAATTCTACACAGGTGCGTTCCAGTGCGGCCACTTCGATAGAACCGCCTTTTTCTTTCCGCAGACAGGCCGTCTGGCAGGGCTGGGGACAGATATGGCTGATAATTCCGGGGAAGGGGACGGCCCGGCGGTACAACCGGTAGGCTTGGGAAAAATTTTCCCGGGCGAGTTCTGCTGCCAGGCCGCGCACATCCACATGGACCGGACAGGATGCCGTGCAGGCGGGAGCCTGTTCCTGGATGCAGCGGTTTTCTAGTTCACGCAGTTCTTTTTGATCCATTGCAAGGAATCTCCGGCTGGTGAGCAGATTTGAATCAGCTCTGCATCAATTTCATGCGCAGTTGATTTTGGGAAATTAAGGAGCGCCCGCGTTTGCACAAGAGCGCTCCTTTGGTAATTTAAATTAAGCGGTTTGCAGTTCTTTTAATCCGGCCAGCACTCTTTCAGGATAGGCAGGCAGGTGGCGAATGCGCACACCGGTCGCGTTGTAGATGGCGTTGATGATGGCAACATGCGGTGAGGTCAGCGGGAGTTCCCCGACACCGGCCGCGCCAAAAGGTCCGTTCTCGCGCGGGTTTTCGAAGTAATAAATGTCGATCTTGTCGGGGATATCTTTGGCATACGGGATTCCGGCTCCCCGCATGGTGCTGTGTTCTTCAATGTCCTCAAAGTCCTCTGTCAGCGCCAGGCCAACACCCTGAGCGATGCCCCCATAGATCTGCCCGTCCACGACCAGTTTGTTGTTGATCTTTCCGATGTCGGCCATGACGGTCATCCCTTCGACCGTGGTTTTCCCCGTCGCTGTTTCAACATCAACTTCGGCCAGGAAAGCGCCGTACATGTAGATTGCGAAGGGATTTCCCTGGCCGTTTTCATCACAATTGGAGTTCATCGAGGCGGTCCATTTCCCGTGGTACTTCAGAGGTAGGTCTTTGTTAACCATTTCCTCGTAGGTTCGGAAGGTACCGTCCGCTTTCGTCAATGCGGCAATTAACTGCTCGCACCCGTTTTTGATGGCGTTTCCGATCATCACCTGGCTGCGGCTGCCGCCCGAAGGACCGCCGTTTGGCGCAGTGCCGGTATCGTTCATCACCAGCTTGATCTGGTCCGGCGTGACCCCCAGAGGGCGTAATGCCTCGTGTGCTGTGCCAAGGGTGCCCATATCCGCTCCCTGGCCGTGATCCTGCCAGGTGGCGTAAACGGTCACACCGTCTTGGGTCAGTTCAATATCTGCTTCCGCACTATCCACACCGTCTATTCCGCAGCCGTAAATGCCGATGCTGATTCCAACCCCTTTCTTATTCTCCGGCGTTGACTCGCGGGCAGCTTTTTCTTTGGCTTCTTGATACAGCGGTCGAAGCTTATCCAGCATTTCAGGCAAAGAGTACACTTCGGGGTCCTGACCGGTGGGTGTTGTGGAACCCTCACGGTAGACGTTGATGTAACGGAATTCAAGCGGGTCCATCCCCATTTTCTCGGCCAGCTCATCCACCAGGCTTTCCGAAGCGAGGAAGGATTGTGGAGAACCATAAGCCCGGAACGCGGAACCCCAGGCATGGTTGGTGCAGACCGTGCGGCCTAGCCCGCGGATGCTGGGGATGTTGTATCCGGCACCGATATACTGTGCACCGCGTAAGGTCAGTAAATCCCCAAATTCGGAATATGGGCCGTGGTCAACGATGAAATCATGTTCCATGGCCAGGATTTTACCGTCCTTGTCGGCAGCCATTTTGATGTCCATGAAGAAGGGGGAGCGCTTGCCGGTGTACTGCATGAATTGCTGGTAATCGTATTCGAGATACACCGGGCGATTGGTCGCCATGCAGGCCACACCCAGCAGTGCTTCCATGGTTGGGCTGAATTTATAGCCGAACGTACCTCCGGCCGGGTTTTGGACCAGACGCAGCTTTTCGGGCTCCAGTCCCAGACCCGGCGCGATCATATACAAGTGCAGGTACAGACCGATGCTCTTGGAATGGATGGTGAGGCGCTCCTCTTCGTCATAATAGGCAAAGCCGATGTCAGTTTCAATCGTCAGGTGGGGCTGACGTTGGAGATAATAACTGCCGCTGGCTACAAAGGGGGCCGTTTCCATGATGGGTTGGGTATCAGGCCCTTTGACGACCTTCTGCTCAAAGTACACATTCGGGGTGCCGGGGTGAATTTCAATGGCATCATCGACCATAGCAGCCGGCGCACTCATATAGGCGGGCAGCACTTCCAGATCAACTTTTACTTTTTCTGCTGCGGCTTTGGCTTGTTCGATAGTGTCTGCGCAAACGATGGCTATGGCGTCTCCGTATTGGAAAACTTTGCTGTCGCACAAAATGGGCCGGTCCCATCCATCTCCCTTATTCGTGGGGAAAGTGATCAGGCCGGTAATCCTGTTTTTGCCCTGGACGTCTTTGTGTGTAACCACTTTAAATACGCCGGGCATTTTCTCTGCTTCGGAAGTGTCGATGGATAGGATATTTGCGTGGGAAACTTTTGCCTGTACCAGGGCCAGTTGAAGTGTGTCAGGGGGCAGCTTTAACCCCAGGTCCTGTCCATAATTAATGGTTCCGGTGACTTTTGCCGTGGCGGTCGGGCGGGGATATTTACTTCCCCAGATCTTGCCATCCGCGGGGAGTTTGAATTCAAGCTCTTCAAGCCTCATTTCACCGCGTAATACTTTGGCAGCATCCATAATCCCATCCACAATCGGCTTATAACCGGTACAGCGGCATGCGTTATGGTGTTTGGTTAACCAGTAACGCACTTCCTCGCGTGTTGGGTTGGGATTGCTGTCCAGCAGCGCCTTTGCTGAAACAATCATTCCGGGTGTACAAAAACCGCACTGTGCAGCGCCATGCACTGCAAAAGCGACTTGAATGGGGTGCATCTTTTCGGGAGTTCCAATCCCCTCAATTGTGGTGATGGACGCTTCATCCGGAATGCGTTTCATCTTGGTAACGCATGCCAGCTTTAAGCTGCCATTTACGATCACCGAGCAAGCTCCACAATGCCCGTCCTTACAGGAAACTTTGGTCCCTGTCAATAACAACTGCCTGCGTAAAACGTCTGCCAGGCTGGTGTTCGGATCAGCAATAACGGTTTGTCTGACCCCATTAACAATGAGTGTCTTTTTCAGCATAGCGCCTCCAATTGTCCCTTCCTTAAATAAACGGCTTATTAAATTGTTTACATTCTGTGATGGGGGTGGCTTTGTTGATTTTTTACTATCCTCCATTTTGATTCTAGCATAATACGGTAACTGTATCGCTTGTATTGTTACAATTGTCACAAAGAATCGTGACGGAGGCATGACGTCATTAAATGAGTATTCATTACATTAATACGTTGTCTGAGGACTGATGTACTCTATAAATGCACTTCGTGCTTTAACCATCAATCCGTCTGCAATGTTGGAGATCGTAGGGTTTTCTCCCCTGTACACCCTTGCCACAACTCCCGCTGGGTTTTTGCGCGTCTGCCCCTTATAATGGAAGTACCGACCCATTAATATCGGTAGAGGAGCAAACATGCCCCCCAAACAAATTTCACGTCGTGAGTTTTTAAAGTGGATGGGAATCGGCAGCGGCGCGGTGTTGCTGAACGGCTGCACACCCAATTTCCTGACCGCGTCCAGCCTGTCTCCAACGGCGCTGCCTGCCGCGGGTTCGCCGGACGTGGAGGTCGCCCTGGAAGCCATTCCCGGTGAGGTGCAGATTCTCCCCGGTCAGGCTACCCGGGTCTGGCAGTACCGGGCCGAAGTCCTGCGGGGCCCCGCGGATGCGGTGCGCGCGCTTCCCAACAGCTACCTGGGCCCCATTTTCAATCTCCAGCGTGGGCAGACCGTCCGCGTTCACTTCTCCAACCGGCTCTCCGAAAAATCCATTGTCCACTGGCACGGCCTGCACGTTCCGGTGGAAGCCGACGGACATCCCCGCCTGGCGATTGAGCCGGGGGAGACCTATGTCTACGATTTCACTGTGGTGGACCGCGCCGGGACCTACTGGTTCCACCCGCATCCCCACGGGCGCACCGGGCCGCAGGTTTATCAGGGGCTGGCCGGGTTGTTCCTGGTCCATGATAGCGAAGAGAACAGCCTGGGGCTGCCCTCCGGCGAGTATGACCTGCCCATTGTGATCCAGGACCGCATCTTTGACGGCGATAACCAGTTGGTATACGGCGGTCAGGGCATGATGGATCAGATGCTGGGCTTTCTGGGGAACCGTATTCTGGTGAATGGGCAGCCCGATTTCACCCTCCCTGTGGCCGGCCGCGCTTATCGTCTGCGCCTGTTGAACGGCTCCAATTCGCGCATCTATAAATTGGCCTGGGCGGACGGCACCCCGCTGACGGTGATCGCCACCGACGGCGGCCTGCTGGAACAGCCCTTGTGGAAAGATTATCTCACCCTGGCGCCCGCCCAGCGGGCGGATTTATGGGTCGATTTCAGCGGCCGCGAGCTGGGGGAGCAGATCCAGCTGGTCAACCTACCCTCGGCTGCTCCCGGCGGGGACGGGGTCTTTCCTATCCTGAGCGCGGTTGTGGACCGTCTGGAAGACGTTCCGGCAGCTTTGCCGGATCGGCTGTCAGCCCTGAACGGGTATGAGGAAGCCGATGCCGTCAATCGCCGTTCCCCACGCGTGTTCACCCTGGAAATGGGCCGGATGATGAGCTGGACGATCAACGGGCGCACCTTTGAAATGCTGGAAACGGCTGAGGATGAAGTGGTCCGGCTGGGGGATCTGGAGGTCTGGCAGTTCACCAATCAGGCCGGCGGGGGGATGGGGATGATGGGCGGGATGACCTTGCCCCACCCGATGCACATCCATGGATTGCAGTTCCGGGTCCTTGAAAGGCAAATCGTCCCGGAGCTGCGTGAGGTCTGGGAAACACTCAGCGGCGGTTTTGTGGACTCGGGCTGGCACGACACCGTGCTGGTCATGCCCGGCGAGAGCGTCCGGGTCTTGCTCAAATTTGAGGATTTCACCGGCTTATACATGTATCACTGCCACAACCTGGAACATGAAGATATGGGCATGATGCGCAATTTCCGGGTCGAAGCCTGATTTTTTGGACTGCGTGTAGATTTTAGATTGAAAAATAGAACCAGGGCCTTATTCTATAAGGTTCTGGTTTTTGTTTGCTCCCCTTGCGCGGCACACAGCGCTGCCCGGGCAAATAAGATTGTTAAAACGCAGTCTTTTTGCTTGACTTGTCACACTTTTTTTCGAATTTCTCGGTCAATTATGGGTGTATTGGATGTGAGATAAAATAATAAAATAGTACAAAATATTCAAATTTGTAATAAAATAATAGCGCAAAATAGAAGCGGGTTGAATGCCGCGTTATAACTAAAATCCTTCTGCCAATGGGAAGCCATTAAGAGTAGGAATAGGGGCTTTGAGGTCAAACAATAGATGACGAAAATAATTTGTGTGGTGGATAACGCTGTTAAAGAAGGTACCGGCTTGCAGAGCGAACACGGGCTTTCCTTCTGGATCGAAACGGCGTATGGGAATGTGCTCTTGGATACCGGACAGACTGCGGCAGTGCTGTCTCACAACTTGGACGTGTTAGGTCTTTCACCCCGGGAGGTCGATAAGCTGGCATTAAGCCACGCCCACTACGATCATACCGGCGGGCTGGACGCAGTCCTTTCGAAAACCACCGCATTGACTCTGTTTGCCCACCCGGATGTTTTCCGGCCCCGCTATTCTCTCCGGAAAGGGGAGTATCAGTCCATCGGTTTATCCCTTTCGAGGGAAACCTTGGCCGCCCGGGCGGATCTGAGCCTCAGTGATGCCCCCGCGGAAATACTCCCGGGGCTTTGGACCACCGGCGAAATCCTTGAGCGAGCCGAACCCGAAGGGCGCAGCCCCCACCATTTTATTCGTACCGGGAAAGGTTGGGAGCCCGACCCTTATCGTGATGACATGTCACTGGTGTTAAGGACAAACGAGGGGTTGGTGGTAATTTGTGGCTGCTGTCATGCCGGTATTCTGAACACCTTATTTCATGTGGAACGGAATTTTGAAGGCCCCATCACGACCGTGATCGGGGGGACGCATCTGGTGCCCGCTGACGATCTCTATCTGAGTCATGTGATTGATGTTTTCAACGGACACTTCCGGAATCTCTCGCTCTATCTCAACCATTGCACGGGTAAAAACGCCTTCGAGAGGTTGGCAGGCGCTTTCGGCAGCCGGGTTACAGCCTGTCCTGCGGGGACGGTTATCGATTTCAATCCTTAACATCCAAGTCCGCGTGTGGACAAAGACGAAGCAAAGCGCATCAAGGACCGGATGCCAGCGGCGATTTACCGTTGGGCCGCCCGGTGAGAATGGCATTCATAAACGCAGCAGGATTTTTAATTCAGAAGGACGGATGAATCCTCACGAAGTTCAAAAAGGAGAAAAATGGGTACGAAAACCAACATTGGAATCATTATTTGTGACCGTTACCGGACATGTGCCGGGGGGAAATGTTTGCGGGCATTGCGAAACCGGGAAGGTGCGTTCAGCATTTACGCCGGTTCGGATGTCGAGCTGGTTGGATATACTACTTGTAACGGTTGCCCTGGCGGAAATATTGAATACACCGGGGAGGAAATGGTCAAGAATGGCGCGCAAGTGATTCATTTAGCCACCGGGCTGCTGGTAGGGTACCCGCCCTGTCCCTACATTGAAACCTTTAAGGATTTTCTCGAAAAGCGCTACAACGTTAAGGTCGTTTTAGGGACGCATCCTATCCCTCAAAAATATTTGGATATGCACGCCCAATTGGGTACCTGGGAAGCTCCTGTATGGAAACCACTTCTCGAACCCACCATGACGGATGAAGCAACCCGGAGAGATTACAACTAAAACAGGTTTGCAGGGTAAAACAGCGGTAAGAAAATCCAGGGTGAACGGCCTGCAATGGGCTGTCCCCTGGAATTTTTGGTTCAACGAGCTATTTTTACAAAGAAGATAAAGAGGACTCTGGCAGAATCCTGAAATGCATTCCGAATTCCTGTGTTTTTTGCCGGGTAAATCGCCGGTCGGGGAAAATTGAAATAAGCCTTTGAAAGGATGACCTTGGGAATGGACACCACCCGGGTAGAATAGGATGTTCTTTAACGCCGGATTGTATTTTTGAAACTGGACAAATTGTCGGGCTAAAACTATACTTGTAATGATGGATCTATACAGTTAGCTCAATATATTTTTTGTTACAAGGAGCAGTTATGATGTCCCGAAAGGTCTTTTTTGTCGTCAGTATTCTGGTTATTTTTGTTTTGGCTCTCAGTGCCTGTGCGCCGCAAAGCAGCGTAGCTCCCACTGAGGTTGTAGAAGAGGCCCCGGCTGCCCAGAACGGCGGTGGGAATGGGGATGGTTCGGGCAGCGGCTCCGGCAATGGTTCCGGTGATGGCGCGGCGGCGGACGCTGCGGCAGAAGAGCCGGCCGCCGAAGAAACCGTAGTTGAAGAAGCGGCAGAAGCGGATGCCGGGGCGCCGGCAGAAGAAGCGCCTGCCTTGAAGATCACCGGCATGGTTGAAAATGAAATGAACTGGAGCGAGGACGAAGTCAAAGCCATGGATACCCTGGATGTGGAATCCACCAACAGCAAGGGTGAGACCTCCTCTTATACCGGTGTACTGCTGAGCGATTTGATCCAGGCGGCGGCTCCCACAGCGGACGCGGCGACCGTGGTTTTCGTGGCGGATGACGGCTACACCGCCGAAGCCGGGCTGGCCGATGTGATGGGCTGTGCAGATTGCATCCTCTCCTTCCGCTCCAAAGGTGGTTTCTCTTCCGTCCTGCCTGCTTTCGATAAGAGTCTTCAGGTCAAAGGGGTGATTGAAATTCAGGTAAAGTGATGATTGCTTACATTGGTCTGGATGATACCGATAACCCTGAATCGCGTGGTACAGGGCACCTGGCCCGGGTGATCGCGGACCGGTTATCGGAAACGTATCCCATCCGGGGTATCACCCGCCACCAGCTTTTATTCGATCCGCGTGTGCCGTATACTGCCAAGAACAGCAGTGCGTCAATCATGTTAGAGGTTGATGAACAGGCCGATTTACCCGGCTTGTTCGCCCGGGTGCGCTCGATCATGCTGGGTGATTTTCAGCAGGGCAGCGATCCTGGCTTGTGCCTTACCCTGGCTCTGCCGGAAGCTGTGACCCGTTTTGGACAAAGAGCAAAAGTAGATCTGGTCAGCCAGGCCGAAGCACGGGCTCTGGCTGACCGGTATGGAATCCTCCTGGAAGGGTTGGGGGGTACTCAGGACGGGGTGATTGGCGCGCTGGCGGCGGTGGGCTTGTCTGCCGGCGGATCGGACGGCCGGTATATCCGCGTGGGTACGGTGCGCGACTTGCAGGGCTGGCAGCCGGTGGAAACCATCCTGGCGGCTGGAGTAGATCAGGTTCAAACCATGGCCGGCGAAGTCCTCTCGGAAGGGAACATCCTGGCGGATAAACTGCGTCCGGCGCGGCGCGGGCATAAAGTGGTTTTATTTGTAGAAGCCCACGAAGAAGGCTGGCTGCCGTTAAAGCTGGATTGATGACGATCTTGGAGAAAATTTTATTGTGACCGGAACCTTGCGCGCAGAAGGGGTGGGCTTTGCCTATCCACAAGACCACCGCGGCGTTGCGCCGGTATCTTTGGCGCTTCACGGTGGTGAAGCGCTTTTGATTCACGGCTATTCCGGGAGCGGTAAAAGCACGCTGGCGCGCTGTCTGGCCGGGCTGATCCCGCACTTGTATCACGGGGAAATGGTGGGAGAGGTATGGGTCAATGACCGCCGCAGCGATCAAATGCCCTTATCGGAGTTGACCGAGCAGGTCGGCCTGGTCTTTCAGAATCCGGCTTATCAGATGCTCACGCCCAGTGTGGAAGAGGAAATCCTGTTTGGGTTGGAGAACCTGGGAATGTCCCGCGCGGCGATGAAAGTACGCCTGGAAGAGGTTCTTGAGCGGTTTGATTTGCACAAGTTTCGGAAGCGTTCCCCGCACAGCCTGTCCGGTGGGGAGCAGCAGAAGCTGGCGCTGGCGGCCGTGATCGCGCGCAGCCCCAATGTGCTGGTGCTGGATGAGCCGCTTTCCATGTTGGACAGCACGGCTGCCATCGAATTTGTGGGCTATCTGCGGGAGTTCCTGGCAAACGGCATGACTATGGTGATCTGTGAGCACCGCGAGTATTTCCTGCAGCCCATCCCCAATTTGGTCCGCCTGAAATTGAACGGAACGCCGGTTCCCGAGGCGGTGAACCCTGCAGCGGATTCCGGGTATCCGGCTCCCCGCGCTCCTTTCGAGATCCATGCTGAACATCTCTCGGTAACCCGGGAAGAGAATCGAATTCTGAAAGATGTGTCGTTGGACCTGCGTTCCGGTCAGGTGGTGGCCCTGGTTGGGCGCAACGGTACCGGAAAGACCACCCTGCTGCGCGCGCTGGCGGGTTTGCAGCGTTTTACGGGTGCGGTCGATGTGCGGAACGGGCATGGGGGCGGTACCCCGCAGTTCAACATGATCTTTCAGAACCCGGATACCCAGTTATTTAATCCCACTGTGCGCGAAGAGATTCTGTATAAAATTCCCCAAGCCGATCCGGGGCTGTATGAGTGGCTGCTGCACGCGTTGGATTTGAAACGCTATGAGGATACCCCGCCTTTGCTGTTGAGCGAGGGCGAGAAAAGAAGGGTGGCGCTGGCAACAGCTTTGATGCATCCTTCCAAACATGGCGTTCTGTTGGATGAACCCTCGCTGGGGCAGGACCCGGTCCACAAAGAGATTCTGGTGCAGTTGCTGCGGGCTCTGGCGCGGGCAGGCTGGCTGGTGTTGTTTTCGACGCACGACCTGGAACTGGCGGCCTGTGCGGATGAGATGATTTTGCTGGCCGAGGACGGGATTGTCTGTCATGGCGCAGCCCCGGCCGTTCTGCAGGATGACGGTGCCTGGCAGCAGGTGGGCCTGCAGCGCCCGGATTGGATGGATTGTTCATGTTCCGCTTGAGCCAGTCCGGCCGGGCTTATGCGATCCGTCTGCGTGAAGATTCTCCGTTGCGCAGTCTGGACCCGCGCAGCAAATTGATGATGAGCGTGGCGGCTTCGCTGGCGGTGATGCTGCCGATCGAGCGTCTTTCGATTTTCCTGGGCGTTTATGTCCTCTTTCTGATCTGGGCGCGTTTGTTCCCGGAAATGCTGCGCCAGGTCTGGCGCTTGAAATGGGTTCTGCTGGTTCTTTTTGCGGTCGATTGGTGGCTGGTCAGCCTGGAATTGGCCGGTGTGATCGTGCTGCGGCTGGTGTTGCTGGCGGGCGTGTTTGCGTTGTTTTTCTCCACCACCACCCCCAGCGAATTGGGGCTGGCGCTGGAAAGTTTGCACATCCCGTACCGCTTCTCGTTCAGCATTAACCTGACCTTCCAGAGCCTCGGGCTGTTACAGGAAGAATGGAATTCCATCCGTGAGGCGCAGAAAAGCCGCGGCATCTTGCCGCAGTTTAAGGGCTTGCGGGCGTTGGTGAATCAGGTTGGCGATCTGGTGGCGTTGACCGTCCCGGCAATCGTATTGACCACCCGGCGTGCCTGGGCGATCACCGAAGCGGCCTACGCCCGTGGTTTTGATTCGGATAAGCGGATATCTTTTTATCAACTGCACATGCGGTGGCTGGATTGGATTTTTCTGATCGTACCGGTTGTGTTAGTATTAGTTTTGATGGTATGGAAATGAGATGAATCAGACAAAACGAATTCTACTGGCATTGTTAATTCTGGTGGTTTTGGCCGGGGGGTTGCTGGCCGTGGAGGCCTGGCGCGGCAAGGCGCTGACAAAGTCTCTGGATGTTTCTCTGGAGCCGGGTGATGTGCCGGTTTATCAGGAGGAGGCCCTGATCGCTGCATTTAATGCCGAGGATCTCAGCGATTTGCAGCAGGTCAGTTTTGTGGATGCCGAAGAAGGGAAGACGCAGGAAGGTTGGCTGCTGTATGATATTTTTGAAAAATATCTGAATACCCGTTCCTGGGATGATTCCACGCAGATCGTTGTCAGCAGTTCCAGCCGCGAGAAGTCGGTTACCGTAACCTGGGGAGAGGTGAAAGACACCAATAATATGGTGATGTTTGATCTTTCCGGAAGGGGCACCCTGAAGCTGGTGTCGTCGCTGTTGGAGCAGCTCGATGTGCGCGATGAATGGGTCCAGGACGTGGATAAAATTGAGGTTATCGCCCCATGAAAGGACGTTATTTTTCGACCTTCCAATTGATCTTGATGGCTTTCTTTGCAGTGCTGATCGTGGTAGCCAAGATTGCGCTGCGCCTGCCCTTACAGCTTTCCGGGCAT
>JAHDQE010000025.1 GCA_018433975.1 Ornatilinea sp.
ACGGCGCGGATCGCGTATCTGATGAACGGGATCGAGTCTTAATGCCCGTGAGGGCTTTTATTGATTCTGATGAAGTACCCCTAACACCAGAACCTTAAAAAGGAGACTGTCTTAATGCCCGTGAGGGCTTTTATTGATTCTGATCTCTGGAAAAGCTGGAATGAGCTGATGGTGATCTGGATTGGTCTTAATGCCCGTGAGGGCTTTTATTGATTCTGATGAAAACAGGGTTGTGAAAACTGGGGCAGTCAACCGGATGTCTTAATGCCCGTGAGGGCTTTTATTGATTCTGATTGAAGAACAGAAAATATGATGAAGTAAGCGTGTATATACGTCTTAATGCCCGTGAGGGCTTTTATTGATTCTGATGTAATCACTGTCCAGAGTTTAGACAGTGAAAAGAGAAAGTCTTAATGCCCGTGAGGGCTTTTATTGATTCTGATCTATCTAGGACGGTCTCTGGAAGATAACAATGAGATACGTCTTAATGCCCGTGAGGGCTTTTATTGATTCTGATCCACGTCCAAAGCGATTGATCTGGCCTCCGAAAAGTTTTGGTCTTAATGCCCGTGAGGGCTTTTATTGATTCTGATACCTCTTTCGATCTCCCACAACAGCTTGTTTTTCGCTGCATTTAAGGGTTTTTGCATTCAATTTACCCTCTATATTATACTCCTTCTTCTGTTTCCTCCCCTTAAAAACCTCTTTCCCTCCACCGGATCGAAAACTGCGCGCGGTCCTCTCAAAACGCCTTGAAATTGCCGTTTTTCAGGCAGGTCCGCGCAATTTCGGACTGTTTTACTCCGCTTTTTGCTTACAATACCACTGCACCCGGCGGTTCGCTGGTTTTTCCTCGCCCGTAAATGCGGATCTTCTTCCGGCATTCCGCGCACAGCATATACACCCGCAGGCTGTCTTCCTTCCCGTCCAGGATCTTCTGCGTGCGCCGGACCACCTCCGCCAGCTCTTTATGGGTCAGGTACGCTTCAAACACGCTCCCCTGCACCCGCGCGCCGACTGCTTCCATCTCTTTAGCCAGCTTCGCCCGCCGCCGGTCGTCGGCCATATCATACGCCAGCAGGTAAAAGTTCCGGACGGCCACCTTACCGGAACCCCATCCCGCGGAAGGAGACCACCCCGCTCTCCACACACTGCCGGACCTGGCGGGCCTGCTCCACCAGACACTGGCGCATGGGCAGCTTCCTGCCCTGCACGGGATGCGTGACCGCCGCCTCCATCCGCTGCTCAAACGCCCGGATGAACTGCCGTTTCCCCTCCTCGCTCAACAGCACTCCGCGGACCGCTCCTCCCGCGCTGCCGCCCTTCACCTCCCGGAAATCCTCCGGGCGGACGATCTCGCCCTGCACCGCCCGCAGCACCGCCCCATCCACCACCGGACGGAACTCTTCCATCAGGTCCAGCCCCAGCGCGGGGCGGTTATAGGCCAGGTTGTGCAGGAACCCGGCATAAGGGTCCAGCCCCACCGCCGCGGCGGCTCCCGTGGCGATCCCCGCCAGCAGGGTGTACCCCAGCGAGAGCAGGGCGTTGACCGGGTCCGGCGGCGGCCTGCGCTGGCGCGACTGAAAATGCCATTCCTCGCCAAACAAGCGGCGGTAACCGCCAAAATAAGCCGCCGCCGAGGAGCCTTCCACACCCCTCAGGCTCGATAAGCCTCGCTTGCGCGGGACCTGTGCCAGCCCGGCCTGGATGCGTTCCACCGCCGAGGCGATTTCCGGGTCCCCGCGGTCGCGGTTATGCCGCTGGAGCAGCGCCCGCTGGTGGCGCAGCTTGGCCGTCACCAGGTTTTTAGCCATCTCCAGGGTAAAATCGGCATCTCCCAGCCGCCGGTACTGCGCCCGGCGCAGCGGCACGTGCGGGGTTTCCATCCCGCTCAGGTGTCCCCGGTAGCTCCCCGAACGGCTCAGGAACACCACCTCGATGTTCCTGGAGAGCAGCGCGCTGATGGCCGGCGTGGTCAGGCCGATATTGCCAAACAATACAACCTGCGAGACGTGCGCCAACGGGACCGAGGCCAGCTCTTCGTCCGCCTGTTCGATCCGCAGGCGGCGGTTGCTCACCCGCAGCCTGGCCCCCTGCAGAGTCACATAGATGGGCGGCATATTCCCCCTCCTTTCACACAGATTTTATTCCTCACGGATCACACACCCCTTGATGGACACCCCGCCCGCCTGCCGCTCCTGCAGTACCGTGCTCCTCTCACAGGATACGCCATGGGATTATCAGGAATTCGGGCAAGCCCGAAGACATCTCCCATTACCGCAGGTTACTCAAAGGATTTACGGGCACGTTTGAAATCGTAAATCGTGCCAATGAGAGCAGGCAGAAAAAACAAAACCGCTCTCGGAAAAGGCAAAATCCCAAAAAAAGTTATGCCGGTTATCAAAACGAACGCGCCTTTTCCCATACAAACCATCCCGGCAGATTGGCCACGAAAAACCATTCTCACAGTTTCCTCCTCAACAAAGCAAACAGATCAAACTTTGCAGAAACCTCCCGCATGGCTTCCAGCGGCAATACCCTTCCCGGCCATATTGGGTTTTAATGCCCTCACACAGCACCCCGCCAGGGGGTGAGAGCTTTTATTAATTTCGATCCGATTCCCCCCGCTACGCCGCCTACCTCCGGGATTCCGGGTCTTAATTGCCCGTGAAGGCTTTTATTAATTTCGATTATTCAGATCCCAAAAGCGACCCAATATCAACATTCGTCGTCTTAATGCCCGCAAGGGCTTTTATTAATTTCGATGACTGTAGTTCTGAGTGATCAAGTAAAAACGCAGTATGAGTCTTAATACCCGCGAGGGCTTTTATTAATTCTGATTTTGGTTTGATGCCTGCTATTGCGGCCTCTGTCGTTGTGTCTTAATGCCCGCGAGGGCTTTTACTAATTTCGATGGTTGGCAAGTGATATATATTGGTAATGTGTGGTACTTGTCTTAATGCCCTTGCGAAGCACCCCGCCAAGGTGAGGGCTTTTATTGATTCCGATAGATCAAATCCTTTTCTAACCACCGCTTAGGCCGCTAAACTCCTGTTTTATGCCCTTGCGGGTTTTTAGAGCTTCTAATGAGTTAACAAGGGTGGAGAATACCATTAACTACCATGCAGGCGTCTTAATGCCCATGAGGGCTTTTACTAATTTCGATCAGCATCTGCGATGCGGTGCGGACGTGGGTGTCGGGCCAGGAGTCTTAATGCCCGTGAGGGCTTTTATTAATTTCGATGGGCGGCGGCTGAAGCGCTACGGGCGTCTGGCCGGTCTGTCTTAATACCCGCGAGGGCTTTTATTAATTTCGATAGGAAAGGCTGTTGAGGTGATTTATGAGCAAGTATCCAGAGAGTCTTAATGCCCGCAAGGGCTTTTATTAATTTCGATGCTTCAACTTACGGCTTATGCTATGACGGCAATGAATTCTTGTCTTAATGCCCGCGAGGGCTTTTATTAATTCTGATGTTCCTTCCGGGATGGTGAGAGATGGTAACGAAAAACGAGTCTTAATGCCTGCGAGGGCTTTTATTAATTTCGATAATCCGGCGGAATTGATTATTACTATCGGCACGGTTAGTGCGTCTTAATGCCCGCGAGGGCTTTTATTAATTTCGATAAAGCCTATGGCGAGTAATTACTGGGCGAAGGTCTATATGTCTTAATGCCCGCGAGGGCTTTTATTAATTTCGATCTTAACAGGAGGATACATGAGCAGTAAATCAGGTGTTGGGTCTTAATGCCCGCGAGGGCTTTTATTAATTTCGATATATTATGCCTTATTCAGACGAAGGTACTCCAAGCGGAAGTCTTAATGCCCGCGAGGGCTTTTATTAATTTCGATCTTACCGTAGAAATGTTTGACCCTAAACAAATGAAAGTACAGGTCTTAATGCCCGCGAGGGCTTTTATTAATTTCGATCAACAACATGGAGGCAGAAATGTTTGACAGTGGGATAGGGTCTTAATGCCCGCGAGGGCTTTTATTAATTTCGATGCCTCTTTCGACCTCCCACAACAGCTTATTTTTCGCTGTATTTAAGGGTTTTAACATTTAATTTACCCTTTATACTATACTTCTTTTTCTTTTTTATCACCTTAAAACCCCATCTTCCCCCACCACACCGGAAACTGCGCGGGAGCCCTTCAAAACGCCCTGAAAATGCCGTTTTGGGGGCAGGCCCGCGCAATTTCGGATAAAAGCAGTGGAAAATTTCATTTTTTACCCTATTCGGTTGTTAAGGTGCTGATGCGGGGCGGCAGACCGCACGCCCCACGGGAACTGTTTTAACCTTCAGGATTCCGGCGGCCGGCCGGGCGCGGGCTGGGGCGGCACTGTCCCATCCCCATCGTGGTTCCGGCCCCCACCCCCGCGTAAAAGGCGTAAGCCGCCAGGGCCTGCGCCAGGCTCATCCAGTAGCGGTCGGCGTTGAGGGTGGCATAGCTCACCTCCCCCACCGCCCCGGAGCGCACCCCCTCCGCCTTGGTCCCCGCCAGGCGGCTGCGCAGTGTAAAAGCCGAGACCGCCAGGCACTTCTCTGCGTAGCGCCGGGTTTCCTCCGGCATGGCCACCGGAGCAAACCGGTTCCACTTGGCCAGCAGGCTGCCGAACACCAGCGCCGGCAGCGGCAGGGGCACCTGAATGCCGTTGGACTTGAACACGGTCGGGCTGGTGAACAGCAGGTGGATCTTCCGCGCCGGGGCCCGGCCGGCCAGCAGATGCGCCGCGCTCAACGCGGCGTAAGAGGTATGGCCCGCCCACGGGTCTTCCCCGCCATCCGTATAGACGGCGCTCACTTCAAAGGGGATGTGGTCCAGCTCCACCACCTTCCCCGGGCTGAAAGAGCCGCCCAGTTGGACGGCCTCCCACAGTCTGCCGGCCACCGCCGCATCCAGCGCCGTATAGCGCAGCCGGTACACCCCCTGCGGGTCGAGCTGCCTGCCGGGAAATTTCCCCATCAGGCTGGAAGCGGTAAACGGGCGGACGCCCTCCCCGGTATGCAGGCTTTCCGCCAGGGCGGGGTCGGCAGCCCGGACCCTGTCCAGCAGCAGGGCATGGGCCGCCCGGCCCCACCAGTGCGGCAGGTCGCGTTCCACAGCCTCCTGCACCCGGGGCCGCAGCTCCAATACACAGGCCAGCAGGTCCATCCGTTCATCCGTCATAACGCTTCCTCCGCGCGCTGTCGCGCACATTCTGCAGGTTGAGGATCTCCGCCACCTCATACTGCGGCGGCAGGCTGCCGGGCGCGGGGCGCAGGCGCAGGACCGGCGGGAAGTACCCCATCCGTCCGTGCAGCTCCGCCAGCAGCAGAGCCGCGATGAAGTTCAGCGAAGGCAGGTTCACCAGGATCGCTTCGGTCTGCAGGGCCTCGGCGCTCAGCGGCATCCGCTCCATCAGACTCTCCAACTGGGGCAGGAAAGGTCCTTCACCGTCAAACTGCACCGGCAGGTCAATCACCTCCACAATCTCCTGTCCGGACAGTTCGGCCGTCCGGCGGCACTGCTTCTCCGTCAGGGGATGGGCAAAATTCAACAGGATCATCCGTTACACCTCACAATTCTCTCAGGGCTTATCCAGCGCTTCCCGGATAATCCCGGCAATTTGTTCAATCTTCGGGCCAAACACCACTTTTACCCGGTCGGCAGCAGCCCGGTTCTTGATCGCTTCCGGAGGTTCGTGCTCACAGACCAGCACCTTTTCACAATAAATTCCGGCCGCCTCACGGCGCGAGAGGGTTGTCAGTTCGTACAGGTCCTCTTTGACCACTTCCCGGGATGTTTTACAGGAACAAACCACCAGTTGTCCGTTGCGGGCTGCCGTCACATCCAGCTCGTTCTTCACCATCTCGCCCCGTCCGGTTTTACGGATGAACACATTGCGCTGCACATCGTCAAAGTCACCGGAATCCCGCAGCAGGGTTTCCACGCGGCGTTCCAGCGCATCACCGCTCTTCGGTGTTTCCACCGGGCGGGCCGGGCCATCCGCCCGGAAAGCGGGGTGCAGACTGGATTCGATCCCATGCGCCGAGAGGTACTGCCGCACGGAGATATGCACGTCAAAGGGTTCTCGCTCCGTCTCCGAACCATCCGAGCGCAGGTGAATGATCTGCCGGGTTTCGGTGCTCACATACAGCAAAGCAGCCCCGCTGCCGTAAGCCGCCTGCAGGGCCGCCAGCGACATGATCTTGGTACCCCCGGTCAGGTTGAGAGCTATTGCTTCATCGTGCAGGAGGTGCTCCATCAGCGTGCTGTTCAGCCGCGTGCGGCAGTAGCCGATATCATACGGCCGCAGCAGGACGGGCTGGCGCACCGCGATGTGTTTCAACTGAGGGTCCCCCGCGATCACCGCGGCCAGCCGCCCCGCGACCGGCAGGGTGCTCTCGGTAACCGCGAACCGGGTTGCGCTGTAGCGCTCCGGGGCCTGCCACAGCGGCAGCAGGTTGGGAATGGGCTGCTCGCCCAGCAGCGAGATCAGGATCATGAGGAGGCTTCCAGGGGGAGCTGGTCCAGCAGTTCCAGATTCCGTCGGATGGTATCGATCAGAGCCATTGGCTGGCCCGGGTCGGGACGCATCCCGGCGTGATTGATATCGTTGCGCACGTTGCCCAGCCTTCCCCACAGGTCCAGTGCCTCCGGCAGGGATGGAATTCCCCGCAAGAACAGGGAATTGAAATCCGTTTTACGCTGGCAAGCGGCCAGGTACTGTTTGGCTTCAGTATTGATCACCTGTTCAATCCGCGTCCGGTCTTCGCTGCTGGTGATTTCTTTCAATTTCAGATGGGTCATAAACCAGTTGACCACCCACTCCCGCGCCAGGGTGACGGCCGGCACCCACTGTTCGCGGTCGGCGTACCAGTGGATGATCTCCCGCTGTTTGCGCAGCGACTCCCACAGATCATCTTCATCCAGCGGGTCCTGCATCCCCAGCGGATTATAAGTGTCCTGGATGCTGTTCAGCAGCATCACAAACGGCTGGGCGGCGGCGCTGCGGGCCAGCGCCGGGCGGGCTTTCTCCACCCGCTCCGCCAGACCTTCCGCCGATTTCATGGTTCCCACCGGGCGGATCAACTGCAGGGACTGCGAGATACTTGTCAGGGCACCGGCCAGGTTGCCCAGTTGACCGGCTTCATTTTGCAGAGCCGGATCTCCCTGAGCTGCTTTCCCCAGGACAGTGCGCTGGGCGGCGATCAGCGAGGCCAGGTAGCGTGAATCCCCGGTGCGGTTGAAGCGGTCGGCCGCCGCGGACCATTCCAGCAGGGTCAGCATCGGGGTCAGGTCAAACATGGGGGTTTCCCCATTCCCCATCGCGCTGCCCACGTCAAAAGCGCCGTACAGCACGGCCTTCAGGTGCACGTTTAAACCGGAGCGCAGGAAAGCAGCCGCCAGCAGTCCCAGCAGCGGAAAGGAGCGCAGTCCGTTGGTAATGTCAAAAGCCACCTCCTCCTTCGGCTCCACACACTCCGCGATCAGGTCAAAGATTTGCCACAGTTCCGCCTCGGTAGCCCCCAACGGCACCGGGACCGGGCGAACCCGCACGTTCTCCGGCAGTTCCCGGGCAAATTCCGGGAAGACTTCCCGCTCCGCGTCCGCCGTCAGGAAGACAATTATTTCCTCCGGCTCCAGAAAAGCACAGGAAGCCAGCGGGGAAAACCGCGACGGGTACGTGCGGTCTTCCCATTTATAGATGGTTTCACGATATTTCGCAATTCCTAAAAAGGTTAACAGTTTCATCGTTTATTCCGCTTTGATCTCCATCAGCACCCAGCCCAAAGGCGCGGCCGGGCGGTCCACAGTGCGGCCGGTCCGGTCTTTTTTAAGCGTCATGACGGCCCGTTTAGATTTCGGGAATGGATCGCCCATCTGGCGTCGGCTCCTTCTCCCGGCTTTGTCAAGGCGGTAGGTGCTGATAATGTGTTCAAACAAATACTCGTCCCCGGTCAGGTGCGTCCAGAAGGTCTTGCCGTCCCAGCCGGTGCCCCAGCCCAGTTGCAGCAGGGCCTGGTTCGCGCCCAGTTTGGCTTTCAACATCTGGTTATAAAAGTTGGCAATCCCCGCAGCGCCCTGTACCCCGGCAAACCATTCCGCGTGATCCGCGATTCGCGCCAGACTGTGGCGCTGTACCCGTGGCAGCAGTTCGTCCAGCCAGTGTTTGCGGTCATTGAAATGCAGCACCCGGTCCGTCTGGGCGCTGAACAGCGTATCATCAATGTGCAGGGAACCGGTGAAGGCCAGATTGGGACGGATAGCCTCCAGCTCGATCGGCGCGCCGCTGGCGCCCTTGCTTTGGGTCAGCACTTGCGCATTGGCAATGATCAGGCAATCCTCCGCCTTTTTAGGGCCAACGCAGTCCCCCACCTGCAGAGCGCGCAGCAGGTCTTTATTGGGATTTTCTCCAAAAAGTTCCCGCTCCAGGCGCTGGCCCGCCCAGCTCCGGCTGCGGTTGAGTTTACTGCTGTTCAGTGTGGGCTTCACTTCCTGCCATCCGGTCCAGGCCAGTGCGGTGCGCAGTGCGCCCTTGATGGACGAACCGGGCAGGTAAGGCCGGTCAAAGGAATCCTTGATGCAGGCCTGCAGGCGGGCGACCTCCTTGCTGGATCGTGTTCTGCCCCGCATCACATAGCGGAACAGCTCCGGGTTGTTATAATCACTTTCGGTCAATAATTCTCCCGGCAGGGGATAACGCCCGCCGCGAGCCGTCTGCCAGCCGGGATGGGTCTCCAGCACCTGGTCCACATTCAGGCGGTACGTGCTGCTTCCATGAAACATAAAATCAAAACCCAATTGCAGTTCTTCACCCGCGCCGATGTGCAGCGGGGAGAGCGCCGTGATCTTGAGTTGGTAGTTTGCCATAGTTATTCTCCTCCCCCCGTGAAACCCACCGCCAGTGCCAGCCCGGAACGCCACACCGGGTGGTCGAGGGGTTTCACCTCAACGCTCTGTTCGTTGGTATACACCGGCTGGGTATCCACCACCTGGCCGGGGACTTCCCGCTCCAGCGGGCCGAACACGGAGCCTTCCGCCAGTATATGGACCGTCCGCCGCCGCTGAGCTGCCGCGCCCGGCGAAGCCGCCCAGCCGCCCACGCTTTCCAGCGTGTACGCGCTGGCCGGGTGCCGCAGTGCATCCATCTCGTCTCCACGGGGCAGGTAACGGCTGAGGGTCACCCAGGTTCGCCTCTTCGCCTCCGGCAGGTCAACCTGCCCGGCAGCGGTAATGTCAGCCGCGCCAAAGCCGCTGCTGCGCTCGCCGCCCAACCCGGCATCGCCGAGGTCCTGCAGCAGGCCCTTCAGCTCCGCTTCCCGCTCGCCCCGTTCTGCCAGCCAGCGCACGCCAAACCACAGGCCGCACTCCGGCGCGAAGGCCGTCCGCCCGGTGTGATAGATCTGGCTGCCGTTGGTCATCCGGTCAACGGCCACCCGCGGCCGCTGCTCAACCTTCCAGACCGGCATTGTGCCGCGGGCAATTTCTTCAGGCAGCTGGTTCTGTTCAGCCTTCGCCAGCAGCAGCCGGCCGTCCTGCAGCACAGCGCCCTTCCGGTAAGCCTCTGCGAGGGATTCGCCTCTCAGAAGGTCGCCAAAAATGCTCTCCGAAACAAAACGCACCTTCTTCAAAGACTTTTGCGGAACTTCTTCCTGCCCCGCGGATGGACTGGCAGCTTTCCGGGCCGGTGTGGGGTAAAACCGCAGTTCCCCGACCCGTGGAAACGCCGAAGAAATCACAAACGGAGGGACTCCTTCCACAAAGGGCTGCACCCAGCCGGCAGCCGCCTCTGGTCCCCGCGTTACGGCCAGCCGGGATACCAGGGCGGCGAACAGGGTATCGGAGTTGAGGTACAGATGACTCTCCTCCTGTCCCAGGCCGTGCCGTCCAAAGTGGAAGCCTCCCTTTCCATGTATATTCCAGATATCCATTTGCATGGGAGCTACACCCCGCCGATCAATGCCCGAGCCCAGCCGATCAGCGCCTCATAATCATCCGAAACCTGCTGCAAGGTGTCGAATTTCTTTTCGTACTTGTGCTGTATGCCGTAGTACTGACTGCTGCGAACGGAGATTTTAATATCCTTGAACTGTACCTTGCCGGAGCCACGCGATCCGGAGCCGCCCAGGTAATCATCCTCTACCAGCTGCATCCCATCCAGCACATGCCGGAAGCGCTTCAAATCCTCGTCCGAGTACACGCTGAAAACCAGTTCTGCTGGTCCAAACACCGCCCCCGCCGGGACACGCTCGATATTCCGGGGAGAAGCTGCGCTGGTCACCCGGTCGATCGCCACTTCATACTTAATTTCAGTGTAAAGTGCATCAGTTTGTGCATCTTTAAGCTCTTTTTCACTGTCTTCATTTAGTGGAAAGTCTCTGACAACCAACAAAGTCTGTCCATTAATTTTCTTTTCAGCAGGGACACCAAAAATATGACAGACAGGACACCCACCATTTTTCTCATATTCTTCAACAGTCTGACAAGAATGAATATCTACATTCTTACCAATATTGCTATTCTGAACTAGAGCTAAGGATTTTTCAAGCTGGGAACGCATCTTGCCGCGCAGACTGGAGCCAGGAATATAGGGTTGATTATTAAGCGGATTTCGAATTACGGGATTATCCACACCCCCAATCTCCATATCTGATGCCGATCCACCAACATGCAAACCAGTCACTGACTCAATCTTCATTGAAACAAAAATTCTTCCCAAAAGTTGAACTTGCTTTTCTTTTTTGTCCATTTTACTTCTCCTATGCCTTTATTCGTTTCCACCCAAAGATTTATGATAAGCAATGATCGATTCACACAAATTGACGAATCGCTTAAAAAGTTTCTTTTGATTTTCTCTTGGAGCGTTTGTGACAATTTGGACTGCTTCTGATAATGACTTACTCAACTCGGTCATTTTGCCCTTTTGTCGTTTATTCTGATACTCCATTTTGGGGCGAAGCATATTAAGACGACTGATTGCTTCATCCTGATCTTTTTCCCATACTGCTTCGATTTTCCGGACTTCATTAAAAATCAATCGCAGTTGAGCAGTTTTTACCCCATTTTGCACAAGGTTACTAGATAAAGCTTTTGAGTAATCAATAAAATTATTATTGATTGTCGAGGCAACCATCAATTCTTTCACTGTTACACTCATTTCATATCCTCCATCTTATTCATATTTGTTCTTATTGCTAGCTGCGCCCAGCGGGCCGCCTTGCCCCAATCAAATATCTCTCCGTACAGGTTATCCTGCAGCTCTTTCAGGACATCCTTCAATGCATTTTTCAGCTCGCCGGAGGCACGCTCTGCCATCCGGGTCAATTGGTAATCGCCAATCCACATCCACGGTCCCCATACCCGCTTTCCACCGTGCTTCCCGCGCTTCTTCGCTTCCTGTTCGGCCAGCCGCTGCAGCATCTGAAGCATGCTCTGTGGCGCACCCGGCATGTCCATGATCTCCACCAGGCGCTCCTGTTTCTGTACCACACTTTTGAAATCCTGCCACTTCCACACCCCACCCAGAAAAGCAAAAGCGTCTTTGCCCGGCAGGGCTTTGGCCTCGTCATCCAGGGCATGCCCGGCATCTTCCGCCGCCTGGTACACCGGGTACTTCCCGTGGATAAAGGTCATCCCGCCGCTGAGGTGGATATCCGGGCTTTCGCCGGTATAGCGTTTGAAATCCGCCGCGATCTTGCCGGCAAGCTCGGGCATCTTGCTCCACGGGCCGATCAGGAACACATCGTCCCCACCGGCGTATACCGAGTAGATCAGCGGTTTGCCCGTTCCCGGATCGGTAACCTTTTCGGTGATCCGTTTGATCCAGCCTTCAAAGAACAGCGACATCTGGAAGCTGAGGGTCGAAACCCGGGCCAGTGTGGCAGCGCTTTCGCCCTTTGACCGGTCAAAACCTTTGCGGAAGATCATCCCCAGGTTATCCACATCCATGCGCAGCACACCCAGACGCGGAATACCCTCCTTAAAGCACTTTGCCAATTTATCAAAGGTCATTTCCGGGATGCGGTTGACGGTATAACGCTGCTGCCTCACCAGCGGCAGATCACCGCTTCGCGGCCAGCCGTTCACGTCGTCAAAAGCCCAGGCAATTGCCCCTTCCGGCACAAAACCGTCCCCCAGCCATCGGACCGGGTCTCGCGCATCTCTGACCAAAGCAAGCGACACCCCAAATTCTGCCAGCACATCCAGCGCGCTTCCCGGCCGGCGTTCCTGCGGGGCACCCAGGCCCAGCACAAGGTAATCCGAAAGCGGCAGCAGCTTCCCTAATGGTTCAGCAAAGGAAGCGCACATCCCGCAAATTCGATATTTTTCTCCTTCTTCATCGCTGGTTTTACCAACATCCCCCCGCTCCTGGCCGCACACCGCACACAGTTTTTCCTGGTTGCCGCCGTGTTTCTCGGGGACAAACAGGCTGTCGTACATCTCATCCCCCAGTTCGGTGTAGCGCTGCTGCTTGGCCAGGCTCAGTTTCTGGTGCATGGCTCCCCAGAACTCGGGGAAATGTCCCTTCTTAAAACCTTTATACGGGACCTCCGCGCAGCCTATAGCCAGGTACAGGCTGGCACCGTGGTGTTTCAACAGCTTCCGGGTCACTTCAGCCTGCAATTCCGCCAGTCGAGCGGCTGCGCTCAACGGCGCTAGCAGGTAAAAATGTCCGCCGCCGGAGTAGATCACATTGGTGTAAGGCAGCCCCAGACCGCGCAGCACAAACCGCAGCACAGCCTCGGTCAGCGTTTGCAGATAAAACGAGCGGCCGCGCAGCGATTTAGCCGCGTCTTTGGAGGAAATGGTGTAGATGAAATCCTGGATGCCGGAGATATCGCCGCCCACCAGCAGCGCCGCCGCACCGGATAACTTCTCCGCGTCCCCTTTCGCCGTTTTTCCCAAGAAATCACGGCGTACCACCCCCAGCATCTCCGAGATTTGTACGGCCTCCAACTCCGAGAGGCAGACCGCCAGAGCGGCCGTCATCCGTGAGTGGTCATAAAGCGACACATCCGGCAGGGAATAATAATACGCTGAAGGCACACACCACGTTGTGCGCTGCAGCGCTGAAAGCATGGCTTCAAGATAGGCTTCCGGAGCGTCCGCCAGGTTGACTTTGGCAAATTTTGCTTCTTCTAACAGTTTCGCTGCCAGCTTCTCGTAAGCTTCCCGTTGTTCCCGCTCCGCACAGGCGTCTTTGGCGAAAAGGGCATCTTCCTTTAATGCCAGTTCCGCAAGCGGCAAATAGCGCGGTGGTCCGGATTTTTCCTGCCCATCCAGTGAGATCCGGTCGAAAATGGAAAGGAGCTGCATTGGGAATTTCTTTTTGGCCCCCTCCTCAACATCGCTCCGCTCCCCCGCAGAGAGTTTGTCCGCCAGCGCAACCAGCTCGCTCAGGCTCTTATCCGCCGCCGGAGAAGCTTCGGGCTGGTGGTGGTACATCGCCGTCAGGACTTCTCCACGCCACTGCTCGGGCACGTACTGCCAGATAAAATCTGCCGACCAGGCAGCGTGCACAGGCACTTTTTCTTCCAGGTACGTTTCGGGTTTCCTCCAGGGGTCCGGACGGGAGCGCTGGATAAGCTTGCCGGTATCGTGAAGCAAACCGCTCAAAGCTGCTTTAAATATTCGATCTTGCATGTACCCTCCTCCACTCATCAAAAATAACTGACCCCTGGAGTATCCCCCGCCCCCCGCTTCCTCCAGGTGATCAGCGTTTATAGTGTAGTTTCTTTATCCCCTCTCGTCATCCGGGATTTCCCGTATTTGAGTCGAGAAAAAATATTGCAGAAAAGCAATTAACTGTGATCGGGTTACCTTTCCGGTTTCCCAGTGCATTTCTGCCTTGTGATATGCGGAACGCAAATGCTGTTCAACCGTACGTGGTGAGACCACCAGGCGTTCAGCAATCTCAATATCACTCAATCCTTCTTCCACCAGCAAACCGACCACACGTCGTTCAGCCGGGGTAAGCTGTCCCAGCACAAAAATACGGGCTGCTTCGTATTTTTCCTTTAACTGCAAGTCTTTGATGCGCTCCAGGGCCAGATATGGATCTTCCACATCCCGGAGACCGGTGAGTACCGGGGTGATACTGCTCCACGAAATAACCGGTATCCGGACCAGACGGACCTCATCTCCGTATGCCGGGTGCATCCTTTTGCTGGATAAGAATTCTCCGCTGGAAAACAGATGCCACAGATAATCTGTCTCATCAAACAGTAATTGCGCCACGGACATGCCATACACTGCCATTGTCTTTCGTCCGCCTGCAATGCACAGATGGACGCTCTTTTCACTGCGTTTTTCTTGCCAGACGAGCTGATACAGCATCCGAAAATAAGATTGAACCGAGCCGGGAGAATCAATATCCTTTAGATCAATGCCGGAGGGAGATTGCAGGGGTTGGAATTTCACTTCTAACAGATCAGGGGCGTAGGCAGGCAGTTCACGGCGCAGAACCTCCACTGCCTGATCCACTTTGCGCTCTCCTCCGGAAGTGTGCAGAATGATAAGTTTTGAAAGAGAGAGACCTTTTTCAACCAGTAGGTCATAGGCCGTGGTTACAACCTGCGGCTCGCTGCCTAATGTGGCGATCAGTGTTATTTGCTTCTGAGTTTTTCCCCCATGAGTTTTCATCGAGTTGATAAACTCCATTAGATATATTGTAGATTATAGTATTCCGGAATATCAAAAGTCAACAAACCAATGTTAGAAAAATAATACCACAACGATGGTCGTCAATATCCCCTTTTATGTCCGTAACTGTGGGCGGAACGTATAACCGGATAACACCACCCCTTTTCAACCTCACTCAACCCCCAGCATCCCCCTCACCTGCGCCAGCGCATCCTCCATATTCCCCACCTCGTCGAACTCCGGCGAAGCCGCAAACGGCAGATCGCCCATCCCGCGTCCTTCCAGCTCCTCCTGCAGCACCTCGCAGAAATTCCCCCTGCCCGGCACATACACCTGCTCCGGCAGGTACCACGTCATCCCGCCCCACAGTTCCTCCGGGTTCTTAGGACGCGGCGTGCGGTTCAGCCCGCACACCGGGCTGCCGTCCATCATCACAAACCCCAAAACCTGATACCCGCACTGCAGGTAATTCTCCGCCTGGTCCACCACCTCCTGCGCCAGCCTGCGGCAGTGACGGCGGAACATCGGGTTGTTGTATTGGTCCTTCACCATCCCCCAGCGCATATTGCCCAGATAACTGTTCTCCGGGCAGGGCATCTGGTAGATCCCCACCCCCTCCTGCAGCAGCAGCTCCACCAGCGGGGTCACCGCCCCCGCATAGCGGGCGATGCCCCGCACCTTCGCGTTCTGGTTCAGACAGCAGTGGCTCAGAAAGATCACCTTCCCACCCCGTTTATCCCTTACCGCCGGATTCTCCATTTTCTCTGCTCCTTCCTGGCCCGGTGATTGAATAATTCTTCCCCCATACCCATTCTAGCCGGTTCTCCCCGCCCGCGCCAGCCGTTTCTCCCCAAGCATACGGACCTTTGCGGTATAGAAAATTGGGGCAAGGAGAGCCCTTGCCCCAATTCAAAAACAGTTTTCGTTTCCGTCGAACGCGCGTTTACACGGAGATCACCGTGCTGCCCGCTGTTTTAGATCGTTCGCCCGATCTCGTTGGCTGCCCACATGGCTTTGATCATCTTGCCCGGGGTCACACTATCCCCAACCACCTTGAAGGGATAACCCGTCTTCTCAACCAGTTCTGCCACAGCAGTGTTCGGCACGCTGCCGGCAGCCATCACCAGCGCCTCGCAGGGGATGGTAACGGTCTTGCCGTCCTGCTTTGTGGTCACGCCCTTGGGGGAGAGGCCCAGGCAGCAGGTGTTGACGTAGGTCTGGATGTTGTGTTCTGCAATATAGCCGAACATATACGGCGCGATGTACATTTCGAGGTCTTTGCCGATCGCGTCGAGCATCTCGATCACGATGGCTTCCTTGCCCTGCTCGGTGAGCACCTCGGCCGCTTCGAGTCCCGTCATGCCGCCGCCCAGCACGGCCACGGTGTTTTCCTTGATATGTTGTAAGCCCTTGAGGAAGGCCCGCGCCTCATATACCGGGAGTGCGCCGTCGCCTTCCAGCTTGAGCATGCGCGGAGCGGAACCCGCCGCCACAATGACCAGGTCCGGGTCGAGCGCTTTGATGCGCTCTTCGGTGGCTTCGGTGTAGAGTCTCACGTTCACGCCCGCTTTCATGGCGCGGTAGCCCAACTGGATCGCTGCCTGGCGGAACACATCCTTATGCGGCGCAGAACCCGCGATGAGGAACTGACCGCCCAGCTCGCCCGTCTTTTCGAACAGGGTCACTTTATGCCCGCGCTCTGCCGCAACCCGCGCCGCCTCTAGGCCCGCCGGGCCGCCGCCGATCACCAGGATGTTCTTGGGATCGTCCGTCGGTGCATAGATGTATTCTTTTTCATGTCCTGTGGCCGGGTTAAAGATGCACGATGCGCCGCCGCCCATGAACATGTTTTCCACACAACCGCTGTCGCAGGAGATGCAGTGCACGATATCCTCGGGCCTGTCCTCGATGGTCTTCTTCACAAAATCGGGATCCGCAAGCTGCACCCGGCCCAGAGAAATGAAGTCCGCCTTACCGGAGGCAAGGACTTCTTCGGCCATCTCGGGGGTGTTGATGCGTCCGGCGCAGATCACGGGGATATTCACGGCTTTTCGGATCTCTCCGGCGTTGTCGGCATTCACCATCTGGGGATAATAATACGGCGGTACGGTGTAGGGCATCACGCTGTAACACCCCTGGGATACGTCAATCGCGTCAACCCCGGCCTCTTCGAACCATTTGGCGTTTTGTTGGGCGTCTTCCAGCGTCACCCCGTTCGGGACGTTCTCGCTGCCGACGATCCGGATGATCACCGGGTAGTCCGGCCCCACCTTCTTGCGGACATCTTTAATCACCTCGATCCCGAAGCGGGCCCGGTTCTCGGGGCTTCCGCCGTATTCGTCGGTACGCGTGTTGGAATAGGCGTTGAGGAAGCAGTCGATGAGATAGCCGTGCGCGCCGTGAAGCTCGATCGCCTCAAAGCCCGCCTTCTTGGCCCGGAGTGCTGCGTCGCCGTAGCTGGCCACGATCTCGGCAATCTCGTCCTTTGTCATGGCGTGCGGCATCTCCTGGGTCAGGGGACAGGGGATCGCCGAGGGACCCCACGGTTCGCCGCCCCGTGGCTTGCCGGATTGCTGCCGGCCGCCGTGCCACAACTGGAGGCACGGAACGCCGCCCGCGTCTTTGATGGCGTGAGCGAGCTTCGTGAGTCCCGGCATGAATTTATCGTCCCAGATACCGGGGGTATGGGGGTTATAAGACGTGTAATGGACCACTGCGATTTCAACAATATTCATGGCACAGCCGCCCTCAACTCTTCGCACATGGTAATCAATGAGGGGTTGTGTGATAAAGCCTTCCGCGTCCGCGTAACCTGAACCCATCGGCGGAAATACCGACCTGTTTTTTAGTTCCAGCTTGCCAATGCGACCTTTAGAAAGAAACAAATCATAAGCCATTGTTAATTCTCCTTTTCATAAATACCTTTGTTAACTTTTTCATCCGGATATTGCGATTATAATTAGATGGTAAGACATTGTGACAGTAATCACAATGTTCGCGTTAACAAATTCAGACCTGGGGTTTGGGCATTTTGCACAAAGTCCCGGATAGATACAAAGTTCGGGGTAGGTGCATCGATGGAGATCACGGAAATATACAACAAAGTGTTCGCGGCCCTCAAGCGGGGCAGCAGCGAAGCGGTAATGGCCGAGGCCTACGCCATACTCGGGCATCCTGTGGCCGCCGTAGATGCCTCTTTCATCCGGCTCACCCGCGTTTATCCGCCGAAAGAGCAGAACGATGAGATCTGGGACCAGCTCCTCGCCGACCCCAGGGTATCGCTCAAAAGTGTGCAGATGTTCCAGCAGCACGACCTGATCAAACTGAATCAATCGAATCCCAACGCACCGGTATATATCAACTGGGGCTGGTTTCAAGATCGTCCCCGCATCACCGAGGCAATCTTCGTGGACGGCAATGTGGCGGGATATATCGCCGTGTTGTGCCCCGAGAACGAATACCAGCCCTGGATGAACGATGCGCTGAATATTGTGGCGGACGCGCTTGCCATTATCCTGAAGACGGAGCGCAGATTGGCGCGGAACTCCAACGCGCTGGTGAGCTCCTTCGCCCGCGACCTCATCACAGGCAGTATTCATACGCCGGAAGAGCTGAAAAACGGTCTGGGGACAGCAGGGCTTGAGCTGCCCGGCCGCTATACCATGATGGCCATAACTCCAAACTCCATCAAGAACATCTCTTTCGAGTTTCTGCAGAACCAGCTTGGAGGAGCCGCTGTCTCCATGCTCCAACACACCTCAGGAGCCGTTCATTACCTGCTGTTGTATGCGCAGAGTGACAGTACACAGTCCGTGCAGAATCTGACCGGCATCATTTCCTCGTTGGACTGTTCCTGCGGCATCAGCCGCACCTATACGGATCTTCTCAAAACACCGGGCCACAAAGAGCAGGCCCTCATGGCGCTCAACACGGGGAGGCGGCTCCAGCCCCGCGCTTCATCATTCTTCTTTGACGACATCGCCTTCGATGCCCTCCTGGTGGGCGCGGGAATGCGGATTGAGGCCGCCAACTGCATCCATCCGGCAATCGACCAGCTCCGCGCGCAGGATTGTGCAAATGGCACAAGCTACCTTGAGACGCTCAGGTGTTATATCATGGAGCATCACAGCATCACCGCCGTCTGCGAAGCGCTGCACATCCACCGGAATACCCTCGCCTACCGCCTCAGAAGGATTGAAGAGCTGGCCTCCATTTCCCTCACCGATAACCGGACGGCTGCCCACTTGCTTTTGAGCTTCCACATCCTGGCCCTTTCGGACAAACTTAAATCGGCCGAAGAATAACCGGTCGGGGAATTTCAGATAACATTTACATTCATCCTGTAAAAAACGTCCTGTGCGGTATACTGAATGCTGCTTCATGAATAAGCTGCATCGCCGCAGCGACCCACACTGCAATAAATCCAAAACCTGAGCCCTAACGGCGAAACGCTTACAGAAATCCATACCAGAATGCTATCCTTTCACCCTCATTGGGGTTATGGATTGAAAAGGAGACAAAGTCTCATGGCAGAAAAAAGTTATCAGGTATACGGTTATCGTTGGGTGGTGTTGGGCGTTTTTATGCTGATCAACATCACCATACAAATTCTCTGGATTTGTTTTGCCCCCATCACCGGGCCCGCCGCGAAGTTTTACGGCGTCTCGGATTTATCCATCGGCTTCCTGGCCATGTCCTTCATGTTTGTTTATATCCCCATCTCGATGCCCATTTCATGGATCATTGACACAATGGGTTACTATAAGTCCGTGAGCATTGGTGCGGTAATCATGGCGGTTTTTGGGCTGCTGCGCGGCATATTCGCCGGGAATTACACCTGGGTTTTGATATCCTCATTGGGTCTGGCGGTAGCCCAACCCTTCATGCTGAACGCCATCAGCACCGTTGCCGCCAAATGGTTCCCCATGAAAGAACGCGTCACGGTCGGCGGGCTGGCAATGATCGCAAGTTTCTTGGGGATTGCCATTGGCGAAGTGGCTTCTCCGGAGATTTTCCTTCGCTATGGCATCCAGAACATGCTGCTGATCTACGGCGTGGCCGCAGCCGTTTCTGCGGTCCTGTTTGTCATTTTTACCCGTGAAGCGCCCCCCACCCCGCCCTGCCCGGAAGGACAGGAAACCCGCGCCCTGATGATCAACGGGTTAAAGGGCATGTTGAAGATGAAAGATATGTGGATTCTGCTGGTGCTTTTCCTGGTCGGGATGGGCGTTTTCAACGGCATCTCCACCTGGATCGAAGGGATCGTGCGTCCGCGTGGTTTCACCATCACTCAGGCCGGGAACCTGGGAGGGATCCTGCTGCTGGGCGGGGTCATTGGTGCGGCCATCATCCCCGTGCTTTCCGACCGGATGCATAAACGCAAAATTTTCCTGGTGTTGGGGCTGATCCTCGCCATCCCCGGACTGATTGGCGCGACATTTACCACCTCATACGCCCTGATGGTAGCTTCCTTATTCGCGCTGGGTTTCTTCCTGATGAGCCTGGCCCCAGTGGGCTACCAGTACGCCGCCGAGATCACCTTCCCCGCCCCCGAAGGCACCTCCAACGGGCTGCTTAACCTGGCAGGGCAGTTATCCGTTGTCTTCATTTACAGCATGGAAGCCTTCAAATCCGCGAGCGGGTCGTTTTCCCTCTCGATGCTCATCATGGTCGCCATGATGGGGTTCTCCGCATTGCTGGTGACCCAACTCAACGAATCCACCCTGGAGATGGACGGAGCCGCTCCGACATCTAAGCCGGCCAACATATAAACCTTTCGCCAATTACGGCACCGGAAGATAATTTTCCCAAAATGGCCGCAGATCCAACACCGGATCTGCGGCCATCTTTATAGGTCTGAAAATCATCTGTGCCCGACTCGGGCGTTGTCCCCTTGCGGGAGATCATCCCGCAAGGCAGCAATGCCTGTGTGAGCCTTCTTGGTCAAACAGGGTCAGGGTTCTAAAATTTTCAGAAGGGCTTCCCAACTGCCGTCAATTTCCTGAACGGGGTTTCTGCCAACGCTGATATCTTTGAAACCGCTGGAGGTATTGATAACAACGACAGGTCCCGTTTCTATTCCCAGCGAACTCAAGTGATTGACACCTGAGAAAGCAATGGCGGAAGAAAGTTCCGACCAAATGCCCATTCGTCCCAATTGGTATTGGGCGGCTTTGGCTTCTTCATCCGATACGGCTACCGCAGCACCGTCGGAGCCTTTTACGGCCACAACGCCCCGGTAGCTGTTGACCGGTACAGCGATGGAATAAGCATCCGAATCATCGGTTTCAACGAGGAGTGTGGGAACATCCATCGCAAGGGCTTTTTTCAAGGGAGCACCGGCGGAGGGTTCACACGCGATCATGCGCGGCAATTTTTCAATAAAGCCAAATTTCTTCAATTCGACAAAGCCTTTATAAATCCCAAAAATCAGTTCGGAAAAACCAACCGGTACCAGGACAGCTTCAGGAGCACGCTTTCCGAGTTGAAGATAAAGTTCGTATGCGATAGTTTTGTACCCCTCAGAACCAAAGGGATGATTGGTAGGCGGGGTGGTCTGGTTGCTGGCAGGGTGATAGCCCCTCTCGTTGACCAGACGGGCCATCAGTTCCCAACGAGTATAGACATCCGGCACGGCCACAATGGTCTGTCCATAGGCCTGGAGGAAACTGGCAATAGCAGGGGGGCGCGTGGTAGTCAGGATGACTCCGGGCAGGCCGGAGCGAGCCGAATAAGCCGCCGCCGAACCGCCGTGATTACCGGAGGACGCAGCCACAACGCCTTTCGCCTGCACCTTGAGGGCTGTGCTGACAACGGCAAAGTTCAAGCGGTCTTTATGGCTCCAGGTTGGATTTCTGCTCTCATCCTTGATAAAAATTTCAATGGTATCACTCGCCATCCTGCCCCGAACAGGGATCAAGGGCGTCCCTCCCTCACCCAGAGAAAGCGAGGTCTCCAGGGGGGGTAAAAGAGGAGAATAACGCGCAATGCCGGGAAGGGGCACATCCGGGAAAAAATCAGGATGATCGGGATAATCAAAGAGCAGTTCCAAGGGAGCTTTAAAAGTCTCTTCAGCACACGCCGGACAACCCGCTACAATCGGCGGGAAAAGCGGATATTCTTTGCCGCAATACAAACAGCGCTGCGCATAAGCTAAAGATTCTGTGAACAAGTATTCCTCCTCTGAAAATAACGATTTATAGCATAACCGTGCTTATGGACAGTGCCGGATAACACCCTCGGCAAACATGTGCATTTGCTCCTTCAATTCACTCACCGAATTGGCGGTAAAGAGAATGCCGGAAACGTGGTTTACTCCCACGGCTTCATATTGCTTCACCTTGTCCAAAATCTCTTCCGGCGTGCCAATCAGGTCCATCTCTTCAAAGTCAACACCCGCTTTCACCTGATCTTTTAGCGTGGTTCCGGACAGGGAAAGCAAATGCTGGTACATTTGACTGTTGTGGAAACGCTTGCTGGCCGCTTCATGGTTAACATCCACACAGCCGACAAACTGAGGCGCAATCTCGATGCTGCTCCAGTCCCGTCCATTTTGTTCTGCGAGCTGCTTCAATCGCTCAATGGATGTGGCCATTTGGTTAAGGGGCATGCCGGCGCCCAGCCATCCCTGTCCCAAACGGGCAGTGCGTTCAAGAGCCTTGACGTTATTCCCGCCAATGTAGATCGGCAGTGGGTCTTGCAAAGGCTTGGGATACATCTCGACATCCGAGAATTGATAATATTTTCCTTCCCAACTGGCAGTGCGTTCCGTGAACAGTACCCGTAAAGCCTGGACACTTTCTTCCAGCAGTTCACCGCGATGCACATTCCAGTTCGGGTGGAGGGCGTTAAATTCTTCCCGATAGGCGCCAATGCCCATGCCAAGCAGCACTCTGCCGCCGCTGAACTGGTCAAGGGTGGCGATCTGTTTTGCCAGCACCACAATGTCACGCCGCATGGCGGGGATCAACACTCCGGTTGCCAGCCGCAAGGTACTTGTCTCGGCAGCAATGGTGGACAATGTGATCAAAACTTCCCAAAAATTGGTGGGCATGTCGAACTCTTTTCTCACATAAGCCTGAGTGGACATGTGGTCATTCCCCATTACAGCATAGTAGCCCAATTCCTCGGCATACTTTGCAATCTCAATCAACTCTTGTGGTTTTGCAAAGGGAACAGGGTACATCATCCCTTCCATTGCGGTAGGTAACCCTAAACTGAATCGCATGATATTTACTCCTGATTACTCGTTCTGTGAATTATGCAATATGCGGCATCACCTGATTGGCGAAAATCTGCATTTGATCCTTTAGCTCTGAAACCGAATTGGCACAGAAATAAGTTCCGCAAAGATGTTTTACACCTGCTTCTTCCAGCCCCTTCACTTTCTGGATCACTTCTTCCGCGCTGCCAATCAGGTTGGTTTTCACCATATCAGCACCCGCCTGGTCTTTAAGAGTGGAGGCCTTCAGAGAGACTAAATGGTGGTACATCTGGCTTTGCTCAAATCGCTTTACGGCCTCTTCATGGGTTTTCCCAATATAACAAATTAACTGTGGAGCAACATCCAGCTTACTGCCATCCCTGCCGTGTTTTGCGGCCACTTCGTGTAAAAGCTCAACCCGTTCCCGGATCTGGGATGCGGGCATACCGGCCGGCATCCAGCCCTGCCCATACTTTGCAGAGCGGATGGTAGCATTGATATTGTTGCCGCCAAAATAGATGGGGAACGGTTCCTGCAGGGGTTTGGGGAACATCTCCACGTCTTTAAATTGATAATACTTGCCGCTCCAGGAAGCATTCCGTTCCGTAAACAGGACCCGCAATGCCTGCACGGCTTCCTCCATCATTTCACCACGATTGGCTTTGAAACCTGGCAGCAAAGCGTTGAATTCCTCCCGGTATGCGCCCACCCCCACAGAAACAATGAGACGGCCTTGAGAAAAATGGTCCAGTGTAGCCAGTTGCTTTGCCGCGACCACAATATCCCTGCGCATTGGCAGCACCAGGATGCCGGTGCCAAAAACCAGCCTGCTTGTCTGCGGAGCCGTATAAGCATAGGTGATCAAAGGTTCCCAGAAATTGGGGGGAACGGGGAAAGCATCGCGGACATATTTCTGGGTCGTCATATGGTCATTCCCCCACACGGAATGATAACCGAGGTCCTCAGCAAGCTTTGACAACTCAACAACCTGTTTCGGGCTGGCAAAGGGAACCGGATACATCATCCCTTCCATACAAGTTGGCAATCCTACACTGGAAATCATACTAACTATCCTTTCACAGCTAAAGCTTTGTTAATACCTGACAACAAAACAATTACGATGACGGTTCAATAATTAAGGACTCCAATTTACTGGGGTAAGGAGTTAATACCTCGCAGCCGGTCTTCGTTACGGTGACCGTGTCGGAATAGAGGAAGCCGCCCAGCCCTTTAACATACAGGCTTGGCTCAACACGGACTACCATACCGGGCTCCAGCACGGTAGGATCGCCAGCATCAAGGAAAGGTGCTTCGTGAAATCCCAGTCCATGTCCCTGACAGTACGTCACTAAATTATCCTCCCGTTCCAACAGTCTGCCGTCCATAGCGGCATGCCTCATGAAAGTTTTGGCTCCTGAACGGAAACTGGCATGCACGCCAGGCACGCCAAAATGACCGGAACGCTTGACTTCTTCATCAAGCACTGGATGCGCTGCGGCCTGAACAGGACCGCACCGGCAAGTCCCCGTGATTCCAATATTTCCCTGAACGAGGAAATACGCTTGTTCAAATCCATCCGGTTATAATCCTGTTCTGCATATTATCAGACCTGGGGTTCAATCAACCCCAGGTCTTTTTTACAAGCATGTAATTTATTCCGGTATCACAAAGAGGTCGGGTGAAATCGTCGTCAGCACTTCATTCCCCTCTGCACGAACCACGAAGGGGTCTTCAACAATTAAACCGCCGAGGCCAAATTCATAGTAAGGAGATTCGTGATTGACAACCGTTCCTTCTTCAATCACATCATTGTTCCCTGGGCTGATCAGCACATCTTCATAAAGCTCTGCGCCAATGCCGTGGCCGGTATGGTGCCGTTCATAATGGCTAAGGCCTGCTTTGCGGACCTCCTGAACGGTCAAATCAAATAATTCACCACCGGTCATACCTGGTTTTGTTAATTCAATAGCCTTCAAGTGGCCGTACTTCAAAGCTTCGTAAGTTTTACGCAGCCGCTCGGAAGGTTCACCCAAACAAGCTGTTCGCCCAAAATCGGCCCAATAGCCATTGTATTCACCTCCCACGTCAATGAACAAAGGCTCACCGGGTTTCAGTTCTGTACGGCCTGGCTTCCGTTCCGCCATCGCGCCGTTGCGCCCTGCACGCAGACAGGTGAACTGCGGGATACCACCCTGGCTTGAAACCGAGCGGGAATATTCAAGCGCCAGTTCCTGCTCTGTAATGCCTGCCCGCACAATCCCTAACAGCGAAAGGATTGCCAGTTCATTGATATGACTGACTTGCCGCAGGCGGCGAATTTCAGCAGCAGTCTTTACCTTTCTGATCTGACGCAGGGTAGCTGAGGCTTTTTGAAGACCGGCCTTGGGCAGCTTCTCGGACAGGGCTTCCATGTAGCCCGGGGTGAAATTAAGTTCGTCGATGCCCACCTTCTTATCAGCCAGACCCATTTTCTCAAGCACAAACACCAGAGCATCCAGGGGAGAAGCGTGAGGGTCCCCAGAGATGTCCATCAAATACTTCTCTTCTTCGTTGGGCTGAATGCCGTCAAAGGGGCCGGCTCTGAAGAAACGCCCAAACACGGATACGCCTTTCAAGTCAAACGCATCCAAAGCCTGGTTAGACAGGCCCTGACTGGTAATAAAATAGGGTTCTAGAGGATTATCGCGCGTAATTACCGCGTAGGTTTGGGCATCATAAGGAAAACCGCGCAAACCCTCCGCCATAATACCAGTGAAATAATAAACATTTCCCATTGTGGTCGCAACCAATGCGTCAAGGTTCTGCTCGTCCATTAATTTCTGCAATCGCAGAACGTTGACCAAATTATTCATTTTTCCAGTCATAAATTATCCTCACCAGCCTTTCCTTTTATTTGCTCAATTCAAAAACCCAGATCACTCTGGGCATATCTCTCAAAATTCGTTTTACGATCAGGTGGTATATTTCTCCACCTCAAGATAGCGGTCGCGGCTGTCGGACAGGACAGTGACCACCCGTTTTCCCTTGCCAAGTTCTGCGGCGATACGCTTGCTTGCCAGCACATTTGCGCCGGAAGAAATACCGCAGAAAATGCCTTCTTTCTCGGCTAACTGATGGGCCATCTCAATGGCCTCCTTGTCACTGATAGAAATTACTCTGTCGACCAGTTTGCTTTCAAAAATATCGGGGATAATGCCATCAGAAATGCCGGGAATCATTGGGAAGTTTTCTTCATTTCCCATCATGGGAGAGCCGGCAGGCTCCACAGCGACGATCAAAATATCCGGATTCTGCGCTTTTAAGGCCTGCGCTGCCCCCAATATCGTTCCACCGGTTCCAACCGAGCCAACGAAAGCGTCCAGCTTGCCGTCTGTTTGCTCAAGGATTTCGCGGGCGGTGCCTTCGCGATGGGCACCTACATTCTCTGCACTGGAAAACTGGCGCGCCCACCAGATATCATCACTTTCTTTCTCCAGATCAAAACACATTTGGCGGGGCATGAGTTCCACATGACCGCCATGCACACTGGAATCATCTCCGCCCTTAACATTCATCTTCCGGTTATAGGCTTCAATGTCAATTGCTTCTGTCTCGCAGCCATAAGCCAGCATGATGCTCATGCGCGATTTGTTTGCCACCATTGTAGGGGTATAGGCAACAAAACGATAGCCTTTTACCGCTGAAACAAATGCCAGAGCAGTGCCGGTATTGCCCGTCGTAGCTTCTACGATGGTCATCCCTTCTTTCAACTTCCCGCTTTTCTCGGCTTCCTCAATCATCATTTTCGCAATTCTGTCTTTTATGCTGCCACTGGGATTCAAAAATTCCGGCTTGACCAAAATTTCTGCTCCCTCGGCATCCCCAATTCTGTTCAAACGGACAAGAGGAATTTCTCCGATAAGCTCTAGCATACTGTCAACAATTTTGGCATTTTTATTCATAGATCCTCCAAAGGATTTTTTTTAATGTTTCAACAAAACATATTCCATCTTATGCAGGCTGGTAAACCCTGCATAAGTAGAAATTCCAACCAGACCTAAATATTTTTGGTTCTTGGGTCCAGCGAATCCCGCAGACCATCTCCGAGCAAATTCAGGGAAATGATTGTCAAAAAGATCGCTATACCGGGATACAGAAGCATATAAGGATGGCTGAAAATATAATTCTTCGCTTCTCCCAACATTGTGCCCCATTCGGGTGTTGAAGGAGGAACCCCCAGCCCCAGGAAACCCAGACCGGCAGCAGTGGTAATTGCATAACCTAAATTCAAAGATGCATTAATGATTACCGGAGCCATAGCGTTTGGCAAAATATGTTTGAAAACAATGCGCCCTTCTTTTGCCCCAATACATTTGGCTGCCTCTACATAAAGCATTTCACGCTGGCTGAAAACTGAGCCGCGCACAAGACGGATGAAAGAAGGAATAGCCAGAATACCTACCGAGATAACCACATTTTTAACACCAATCCCCAACAATGCCACCAGAGTCAACGCAAGCAAAAAACTGGGAAAGGCCAACAATATGTCCGTTATCCGCTGGATCAGCATATCAATCCAACCGCCAAAATATCCGGAAACAGCACCCAGGACGACACCAACCGTCAACCCTAAGCCCACGGCAAGAAAACCAATCGTCAGGGAAAGCCGCCCCCCGTAAAGCAAGCGTGTCCAGATATCGCGTCCAAGGTAATCCGTTCCCAGCAGATGCTCGGCGCTGGATTTTTGAAGCGCATGGGCAATATCCTGTTTTTGTGGGTCAAAATCGGTCAAAAATGGTGCAAACATGCAAAGAACCAGCATGATGACCAGTAGGATTAAGCCAATCGTGCCGGGAACATTTCTTAGGAACTGTGATAGAAACACCTGAAAAGGTGATTCACCTTTTGCTCTCTTCAAAGTTGAATCCACACCAACTTGATTAGTCATAATGAATCCTTGGGTCAATATAAACGTACAAAATATCTACTAAAAGGTTTACCAAAATAAACAAAGCAGCAAAAAGCAAAACCAGGCCCTGGATCATGGGATAATCTCTGGAAAACATGGAAGAAACCAGCACCTGCCCCAGGCCGGGCCAGGCAAAAATCGTCTCTGTCAAGATTGCGCCGCCCAATAATGAGCCGAATTGAAGACCAACAACTGTAACGACCGGGATCAGTGCATTTCGGAGGATGTGCCTTATGATGACCAGTAAGCCGGTCTGGCCTTTGGCGTATGCCGTGCGGACATAGTCCTGTGACATCACTTCCATTACCGAAGCGCGGGTCATCCTGGTTATAAGTGCCATGGAAAAAGAAGCAAGAGTAATCGATGGCAAAATGGCGCTTTGCCAGTTATCTCCCCTGCCGGCCGCAGGGAACCAATGAAGTTTCACGGCAAAGACCAGCATCAAAAGCAAACCGGTCGCGTAAACCGGCATGGCTACACCAAAAAGCGTTGTGATCGAAACGAGCGAATCAATCCAGGTATAACGCTTTATTGCCGCCAAAACCCCAATGGGAATACCAATTCCCGCAGCGATAAGGATACTAATAACAGCAAGCTGCATAGTAGCAGGAAAACGAGCCGCAATCTGGTCAATAACCGGCTCGCTGCTTTTCAAAGAATCGCCAAGATCGCCGTGCATAATGTCCTGTAAGAAGTACATATACTGCACTGGGATAGGTTTATCAAAATTATAGCGAGCGCGAATAGCTTCAATCTCCTCAATAGTTGCAACTTCACCGGCCATCATGTGAGCAGGGTCACCAGGCAGCACCCGCAATAACCAAAAAATGATCATTGAGATGGCTATCAAGGTTAGAAAAGCTAGGAATACCCTTCGGATAATATATTTAAACATAAGCATCCCTCACTTATGAAATGCTTGTATCACGATAATAAAAAAAGAAAATAAATCCGTAATCAATCACAAAAATACTGCGATAGGGGGGAGAGTCCCCCCTATCGCGTAAACGAACGAATTATTTAGCAGCAGCCTCTTACTCTACCGGATGAGCATAGATGGTGAAGAATTTCTCATCAGCAGAACCGGTGATGCCGGTAATGCTTGCTTTATGAGCAACCGTATAGGCCTGAGTGTGCAAGAAGATAATCGGAGCATCCTCCCAAATAATATTATTGATTTGGCAATATGCATCGGCAGATTCTTCGCGGCTGGCGGCAGCAATTGCAAGTTCAGCCAGTGCATCAACTTCGGGATTGGAATAGTTATGTCCGTTGAAGAAAGCGCCGGTTTTGTAAAGATACATGGTGTGTGAACCATGGTACGCGGTGCCACCCCAGCCAAGCATGAACATATCGGGGCGGTCTGCGCGGTTCTCTTCCTGGTTCAAAACGCCGCTGATGTAGCTGGACCATTCAAAGGTTTGGGGAATAGCCACGATACCGACATCGGCGAGGTAACCGGAGATAGCTTCGGCAACCTGGAAGTCCTGCACGTAACGGCTGGTGGGGGCCCAGAATTCAAATTCTGTTCCTTCCGGAACGCCGGCTTCGGCCAAAAGTTCACGGGCTAATTCAGGATTGTAATCGTAGGAACCGGTTGGGCAATACCCGAAGAACATGGAAGGCATCGGGGAATCCATCTTGGTCGCTGCGCCAAACATGATGTTTGCAATGATAGCGTCTTTATCAACAGCATAGTTGAAAGCCTGGCGAACCCGCGCATCCTGGAACAGCTCAGTGTCCTCGTTGAGGGCTACATAGAGGAAGCGGTTCGAGGGAACCTGAAGCACGTTGATGTCAGGATTGGCTTCCAAAGCGGGAACATCTGTGATCGGAGGCAGGATGGCAACATCAACCTGGCCGGAGAGCAGCATGGTCTCGCGAGTAGCAGGATCGGGCGCAACATAGAAGTTAACCTCATCGTAATAAGGTTCTTCGCCCCAATAGTTTTCATTCTTTTTAAGCGTTACATGGTCGCCAACTACAAATTCTTCAAAGACGTAAGGGCCGGTACCAACTGTGCCATGGGCGTTGCCAACGGCATAGTAAAGGTCGGAGCCTTTCGGTGCAAAGGTCGGGGACATCATTGAAAAGTTGGTCTGGAGCATGTTCTCCAGGAAGGAACTGATTGGGGTATCCAGATACCAAATAATTGTGTAATCATCGGGGATCTCGACCTTCGTGATCTGGTCGTAGGGATAGGCGTCAGCAACTTCAACGTCAGGATCGGCAATACGCTCAATGTTGTATTTCACTGCTTCAGCATTGAAGGGGGTGCCGTCGGAAAAGGTCACATCGTCCCGCAAATGGAAGGTGTATTGCAAACCATCATCGGAAATTTCCCAATCGGTGGCCAGGTTCGGGATAATCGTCCCATCTTCTTCAACCTCTACCAGGGTTTCGAGCATATAATCCACCACATTGGCAACTGCAATGGTGGTGTTACCCTGATGATCGAAGGTGTCAACATCAACCTGGATGGCAATATTGAGTACTGAAGGCTCGGCAGCTTCTTCAACAGCCGGCTCTTCAGCAACCGCAGCCTCTTCCCCGGTTGCTTCTTCCGCCACTTCTTCACTAGCAGGAGCTTCTTCAGCAACAGGCTCTGCTGCAGGTGTAGACTGGCATGCAGTAAGAACAAAACTGAAGACCAACACAACAACCAACATTTTCATTAAAAATTTTTTAGGCATTTCTATTCTCCTCCAAAAAAAATTATTTTCAATCGAACTTGAACAATATTTTGGCTTTTTTATAAATATTTTTGCTCAGCACAAACCTCCTTTTCAATGCTCCGCTGCCGTAAATTTAATCAACAGAGCATTTTCCACTAAAATGGGCAACAATTTCTACCATTATTCCCACACCAAGCGCAAGTACGCTGTCATCCCAATTGAATTTGGGATTGTGATGCGGGGGATAGTCTTCTCCACCAGCTCCAATAACAAAATAAACTCCTGGAACCTTTTGCATAAAGATCGACATATCTTCCGAAGGAGTCGATTTTTCGTCCAATCCAATCCTATCAGCGCCAACGAGTTTCTCCAGTAAAGAGATCACCTCGGCTGTTAATTCGGGATCATTTACCGTTGCAGGCACGCCGTAGATCATCTCAAACTTCGACCTCGCGCCATTGCTCTTGGCAACACCTGCCACAATTTCCTGAACGCGCCGGTGAACTTTCTCACGCGTTTCGGGATAATAAGTGCGGATATTTCCGCTCACTTCGCAGGAATCAGGGATAACATTCGGTGCATCACCGGCATGAATACTGCCAATACTAACCACGGCCATATCAAGGGGATCAACATTGCGGCTGACAATCGTTTGTAGATTGGTGATGATCTGGGCTGCAATCACAATCGGGTCAATCGTGTCATGGGGTTCAGCACCGTGGCCGCCTTTTCCAAAAATGGTGAATTTGAACATATCTGCGGCAGATAACACAGGACCAGGCTCAATTTTAATCTCGCCTATAGGTGTACGGGAATGAACATGCAAACCGAAACACATATCGGGCATCGGCTCTAAAGCCCCGTCATCCACCATGGCCTGAGCGCCGCTGGCAACCTCTTCAGCCGGCTGGAAAAAAAGTTTGACCGTTCCGCAGAAGGCGTCCGTATTCTTTGCCAGAACGGAAGCGACTCCCATTCCGACAGCAGCATGACCGTCATGACCGCAGCCATGCAGTTTTCCTTCATAGACGGAAGCAAATTCAACATCGGCTTCTTCCTGAATAGGCAAAGCATCAATATCAAAACGCAGCATGATCGTGGGGCCTTCCCCCTTGCCATGCAGCGTTCCTATCACGCCGGTTTTACCGATACCGGTCTGTGTTTCAATTCCCAGGGATTCTAAATGCTGGGCAATGATGCCCGCCGTACGAACTTCTTCAAAACTTAGTTCGGGATGTTTATGAAAATCACGTCGCCAACGAATTACATCTGCCTCAATTTCCTTTGCCGCTTTTATAAAATCTACCATAGCAATACCTTTCACTATAAATTATTAGAAAGCCTCAATGAGGTTTTAGCCAAGATGGATAGTCATTCATAAATAGCAAAATAACCGTTCCAGGAAAACACATATTCAAATACCAGGAATATCAAACAGGAATAGCAATTCTATGACGATGGAGCTGTGTCGTATTTATTAAGAGAACAGGGAAAGTGATTAAGAAAAAAGACAAGGATTTTCATTAATATGGTGATTTCAATGACTTCAGATCCTCGTCTTTGTTCCACAACTTAAAAAACTACAAGCTACTACGATTACGCTTGGCACCAATTCCGTCATAACCGTTTCGCATAATAAAACAACGTTTCATATGATTAATAAATTGTACCAAATTTAAACCATTTGTCAATAATTTTTACCGATGGATTTGGGGGAATCGTATTCTAATTACAAAAGAGAGGACTGAAGTAATCCTTGCAGCCGCTGAATACTTATTTCTAACCCCAACCTTTTTGGAGGTATACTGTTTTAACAAACTCAGAGCAATGCGTTTCAAAACCGCCAAATTTCTCATCCGACTAGACGAGGGAGAAAATTAGGTAAAATACAACAAATTTTCACCATCCGGGTATCAACTAAAAAACACCGGTTTTATAACAATCGCTGCGGATGAAACCAATATTGGATAACAAATAAGCAGATTATTCTTACAATCTCTGTTTAAAAAACTTGAAACGGCTTGCCGGAAAAATCTCCCCCTAAATATCCAACTGTGTAATTCCTCCCCCTTCTTAAAAGAGAAATTTGACATTCGACAACAACTCAAGTTATAATTGTTTCGCATTACAAAACAACGTTTTGTTTTTTTACTGACCTTTTCAATATTCAAATCCTGATACACAATAACAGTAGCTTTTGCATAAGACTTGACAATCAAAATACGGGGAAACACCGGTTCAAATTATTGCCAGGCGAATTTATGATGCCGCTGTTTGCTAAAATCAGGTACACTCTCAATTAAGAAATTAATTCATTTTAGGATAGACAATTCACGGAAATACCATGCCCGAAAAGAAAAAGCAAAGCATTTCAAACAAATCCCTGGCACGCGCGTTGTCAATTCTCGATCTGTTTACCAGCAAGGATTATTCCTGGGGGATTAGAGATATGGCCCGCGAGTTGGGCAGCGATCCGGCTACCGTTTACCGTGCCGTCAAAACCATGTACGAAGCAGGCTTTTTGGAAAAGAATCCAAACACCAACCACTACCAATTAAGCCCAAAATTCTTGATGATGGCCGAGATTTACACTCGCCATAACCCTGTTCAGGTAGTAGCCCAGAATGTCTTTGAAATCTACTCCCAAAAATTTTCCCATAATTTCTATCTGGGAAAATTACTTAACGACAAAATCATCTACATGACGGTCCTTGAAGGCAAGGGGCCAATCACAATCTCTGTTACCCAGGGGGTTTCGATCGATCTGTACTGTTCTGCTTTAGGCAAAGCGATGCTTGCATATCAGGAAGACCAATACATTGAAGAATATTTAAACAAGACAGAATTAAAAGCCTTTACAAAATACACAATTACCGATCCCCAAAAACTATGGGAAGAAATCAATAAAATCCGGGAAACAGGCTACGCCTTGAATCATAGTGAAAGGCATAAGGGCGTTGGCTCAGTCGGCGTGCCCCTTGTCCAAAACAAGCAAAAGGGGAACCTGGCTGTCAGCCTGGCCTATCCACAGCACATGGTCGATGACCAGACTTTGATACTTGAAGACCTGATCGACATGGTGAAAGAGATTTCAATTGAAATCTCCTCACGGGCAGCAATCCGCGATGCCGAATCGGTCGTCAAATAACCATCCGCATTTCCCTCGATCAGGGTAAAATGCTTTAGAGCAAAAACAATGTGGCCATCCGAGATGGCCACATTTTCGAACATTCGTAAAGAAAAATTTCAATTCCAAAGCTCAAATTAATTCAACATATCCTCAACCATCGGCTTTACCACCTGGACAAACCGCTGGATTATTTCACGGTTGTCACCCTCCTTTGGCGGGTGGGGCAGAAAAGTGATATTCTCGATGCCCAGACGGACGACCTCAGCCACTTTGGCAGCGACATCATCTGCCGTGCCGGCCCAGCAGAATTTGTCTACAAAGGCATTGGGGATCAGATGCGCATTCGTAGCCATCAGGTTATAATCTCGTTTTGCGATGATCGTCTCCAATTCTGCGGGCACCTCCAATCCGCAGCGGTGCACAAATCTGCGGTCCGGATAGCTCGTCCACAAAATAACCCCAACCATGGGCTTAACGGCCTCATAAGCAGCCTGGCGGTCCTGCGAAATGCAGGCATCAACGCGGGAGAGGAGTTGTATATCCTTCATGCTGCGGCCAGCACGCTCCGCGCCTTCCTGGATCTGTGAGATGGCATGCCGAATGCCTACCGGTTCGGCATAAGTCGCGATCATTACGGCATCGGCCACTTCTCCCGCGGTTTTCAAAACCAGGTCGCCGCGGCTGGCAACTACAACGGGAATATCTGCTCTTGCAGAAATGTTCAATTTCCCGTTGTAGCATTGAATGACTTCCCCTTTAAAGTCTACCGTTTCCCCGCGCCAAAGCTGCCGGATGACTGCGATTGCTTCCTTAATAGCGGTAGCCGGTTTTTTTGCGCTGAATCCTCATAACAGGGAAACCCGTGCCTCCTGCCCCAATGCCCAGCATTGCGCGACCGCCGGAAATTTTATCCAACGTAGCAATGGACATAGCCATTAAAGCAGGATAGTGTGTGTAAGGATCGGCAATAAATGTCCCAATGGATGCCCGGGAGCTGTGTTCTGCGGCAACAGTAGCGACAATATACATATCATGGAAGAATTTCTCATTGCTCACCCATATCTGATCGTACCCCAGTCTGTCAATTTCCTCAATTTCTGATACCAGATCAGGATATTCCGTCCCCTCAATCCAGTGCAGTCCAATTCCCAGCTTCAGTTCCATCTTCCTCTTCTCCCGGAGTTTATTTTGATCTGAGTTGTGGACTAAATTTTACATGACTTTTGGAGGTTTTCACTCTAAAAAACACTTGGTTTTGAGGATTTCATGGTATTCGTATTGAAACCTTTACCGCAGTTCAGATTATTTTAACGTGAATTCGAGATTCACTGCTTTTATCTCGAATTCACGTTAATTATCGCCACTTTCAGGTAATACTAAAAATGGTGTCTTGACATTTCCAGACACCATTAAAAACACAAAATTCTCCCGTGGGGCTTATCTAAACTTGTAAATGTTTAGTATCGTTTATGTATCGAATAATTCCATATGTACTTGAATTGTTATACACAATTAAAGTAATACCACAATGATCGAGCCAAGCAATATTAAATCTCCTCCCAAAATCTATTTTCAAATTAGCACATAACAAAGAGAGAATAACTTCTCCATGAGTTACAACTGCAATGTGTTCATCAACTTCTGATTCAATTATTCTTTTGATAGTTTTTTTGGCACGAACAAAAACATCATACCCAGATTCTCCTCCAGGATATGGAATATCAACAAATTGTTCAAAGATTTTACAATTCTCTTCAGGATATTGATTAGCAACATCAGACAATAACATCCCTTCCCATTCCCCATAATCTATTTCACGTAATTCAGAAAGATACAGTATCTTCTTTTTACAAAGGTGTTGATTAATAACTTCAGAAGTCAATCGTGCCCGCTTCAACTCACTACTCAAGATTTTTGTGCAACCCAACTCCTTCAATTTCCTGCCAACCAAATCAGCTTGTCTAAATCCAGATGGAGTTAAACCTGCATCAATCCAATACCTGCCATTCTCTTGTTGTTGAGCATGCCGAACGAAATATAAATATTTCATATAATACGTCTGATGTGAAAATCAAACAGAATTGACAAAAAAAGGGAATGCCCTCAAGATTGAGTTGCACACAAAACCAATGAGGTGAACATTCCCATGACAAGTATATCAATTTCTGACGTTTTGACCATCATTTTTGTTCTTGTAGATGATGGGTGTGAGATGAGAGCTATGCCACAAGCCAAATCTCAACGAGGAAGAAAGCCTAAATTCACTGACAGCGAAGTACTAACATTAATGCTTGCCCAAGACTTTATTCCCTTTGCCAGCGAAACCCAGTTTCTGGCCTACATTCGTGCGAATCAATTGGATCTGTTTCCACACTTATTGGATCAGAGCCAATTCAATCGGCGAGCTCGCTCCTTACGAATGTCCGTTGAAGAAATCCGGCGCTTCTGGATTACACAAAAAGGCCTTCTCAAGCACACAAATTATCTTCTGGACATCAAACCCATTCCTGTCATGGGCTATAAACGGCACAAACAGCATAGTGATTTCTTGGGAAGCGCTGCTTATGGCTATTGCGCTAGCCGCAAGATGAAATATTTTGGCTACAAATTGGTCACCATTAGCACCCTCAAAGGTATTCCCATTGTCTACGATTTGGTTCCTGCCAATGTGGATGAGCGGCTTGCTGCCGAAACAGTTACCGGGCATCTAACTTATTGTGATATTTTTGCCGACAAAGGTTTCATTGGCTTTGAATGGCAAACGGAACTCTTTGATCAAACGGGCAACTTGATTTGGACGCCAATGCGATCTAATCAAGTTAGCCAGAATTCAAAAGGCTTGGATCGTTGGCTATCCAGTGTTCGTGAACGCATTGAAGGTGTCTTTCATGAACTGCAAAACACGGGCCGTAATCTTGAACGTCTGTTAGCAAAAACGGTGCACGGTTTTTGTACTCGCATTGCCACAAAACTAACCAGTCACCTCCTGCGGTTTATCTTGCACCACGATTATGGCATGGATGTTCAAACTTTTTCGGTTTCGGTGTCTGGTGCTTTCTAATTCACATCAGACGTATCATATTCATTATTCCCAAAAATTATTTTCTAATAAATCGTCTGTGATATCTAATCCTTCTAATACTTTTAACCAATTATTATATGAAAGCCGGTCTATGCGGTTTTGCCAACCAAAAAGTGTAAGAGCGCTTTCTTCGGTTCCACCATATCCATCATCAATTAATCTGATCCACCATTTTTGACATTCAGCAAAAAAACTCTCAAAGAACGATCTATGAATCAACAGAAATACTCCTTGATATAAAGGGAGAGTTTCTGGTTTTTGATAACCCATTTCTCGTCCTATAACATAATACGCATTTAAAGGAATATGTAATTCTTTCAATGAAGGCCAAGCTTGAGTACTAAGCACCCCATATTTTTGCGAAGCGGATAACAAACGTTTACTAAGATTACTACAGGACAGACTATCCATCATAGACTTGGAATACTTTGAAAAATCTGCGAAATACTGATGACTAGTCCAGTGTCCAGCATCAAACCAAAACATAGCCTCAAAGCCAAGATCAAATCCCTTTTTAAGCATTGCAAATTTCCCCAACCAAACTGATAACAAGGCTATTCCATTGACTGTATACAATTCATCAAGGGATGGTAATCTTTTCAAATTTAAGTAATGAGACATCCAATTCTTATCTGGCCAAAACTCATTTAACAATTTTACAGGATCGCTATATTCAATTTGAATTGATCTATATTCCTGCAACGAGGAAATAATTGGCTGATCTGAAAAAACCAAAAAAGGCATAGAAGGATCTTCAACAACTGCTTTATGTAAAAAATCTTCGAGAGGAGTAGAATAATACTCTATAGGTCGATCTTTACGTATTGACAAAAATGCACTTGTGATGCCAATAATTGACATAATATCTCCATAAAGGGCAGCAGACAATTAAGTCTTCATTTCAAGAATATATAAGAAAACAAGCTATTGTATTAATCTCGATTTCCAGGCAGTCCGCTTATTTTTCTTATACGATCAATGTATTTGTAAAAAGCTGGATGCTCTGAACAGGTGGTATGAATCAAACATAGTTTTGAAACATCCTCAACAGGCGGGTCAAATGGTGAGACATTGCGATAGCGTTCATTAGGAAGAAACGCCACGTGTCCACGATCTATGTATTCCAATAGAGCCCATAACACTCCTCCTTGTTCATCATGGTACTTCTCCATACTTGAGTATATATTCAAGTACCACCACTGAAAAGTTTCTAACAATGATTGTGATAAATCCGCATTACGATTCTGCCCTAAAAAACCAGCATTGATCGGCACAAAATTTTTAGGAAGCTTATTACCGAAATTTCCATAAGGCCATTTTTCTTTAAAATTTTCAAGAAGACACAGAAATTTTTTTTCTGAAATAATGAAGTCCATAATTTCCTGAGGTTCCTGCAAAAGAAACATATCTATATCGACATGAAATTCAACTCCTTTTTGATCGAATTTACATTTTGGTGCCCATTTCTTCCATGTAGATAATGCATTAATAGAATATATTGATGTATCAAACTCATCATATTGAAAAATTTCAACATCTACTAATAGGTTCTGTTCCGCAATTTCTTTTGCATCAGTAAATACAACGTATCTAGCCTCACTACCCCAAAAATATTTAAACGTTGCGATACTATGACTCAACAAGAAAAAACTCTCTTTTGTTGCGTTCCAAAGTGACCAATGAAATCTAATCATCAATCAAACCTGAAAATTGATTCCAAATTCTAAAGAACAACGAATTCTGATCAAAATCTTTCATCCATGGCTTAGGTTCCCGTATAAAATGGAGAATTTTGATTTCTTCTTCGTTATATGTAGTCGAAAAAACATTCTGTCTAGTCATTATTTCACCCTCAGCTACTATTTCAGGGGCCCTACTAAAATATGGACGAAAGTTATAATGTATCCCTATATCATAAAAATCTCCCCTTTCCAAAAAGGCATAAGCTAAATTCAATAAAGCTTGATCATTAGTTTTAAGCTTCTTGTGAAAAGAAGAAAACTTCTTGATGTTCGGTAAAAGTTGATTACTAAAAAAAGATTGTGTCACACAAAAAACACCTCCATTAAATGTTCTCCTCTCCCATTCTACGTATGGGTGTTGATTTTTTAGATTATTGATAACCTCATCATTTATTATTTGTTCCTTCAAACTCAGAGGAGGAAAATCTGATGTTCCTACAAAATCTTTTTTCGCACATACAGAAAACACATGGGACAGATTTTCCAAAACTACAATATCAGCATCTAAATGAAAAACTATTTCATAGTCGACTTTGTCAAGATACATTGCAGCATATATTGAATTTGTAAATCTACCTTGATCAATATCCTTAATCGAATATTTTGTGATTTCTAATTTTTCTAATCTGTGAACATGCCTAGATATCGATTCCCTCTCTTTCTGAGTTAATCCACAATCAAATACAGTTATTGGAATTTCAGGATTAGTCACTTTTAAACTAGCTACAAGATTTTTAAGACCTGGAAAATAATTTGTATCAGCTTTGGTCACAAACCCCATTTTCATAATGTTACCCCTATACATTTCTATTCATAAATCTTATTTCCATCTGTGACAATATAATTGTTATTCCGATATCTGGTTACCCAAAGTTTTTCAGCAATATACTTGTCAGCTTGAAAATCAACTTCCACTTTGCTTGGGTGTCGAAGTGGAAATTGCATTGGATAAGTTGGTAAATTCGCATTTTCTGAGTTTACATCTTTTGTATTTACAGAATCTGGGCCAAAACCAATATTGGAAATCAAATTGCGACCAGGAATTACCGATAAGCCTCCAAAAAGAAAGAATATAAACATCCATTGATAATCCCATGTATTGACATGACCATCCAGAGCTCGATCGAATGATTTACGCCAATACTCACACAATACTGGATTTTCAATTATGTCTGAAAGCCAATCTGTTGTGCGAAGATAAGTCCATAATTTCATCCCCTCATGAAATCGTTTCCAAGAACTTCGCCAAGTCGCCCACCCCCAAATTAACGCAAAACGAGAAAAATAATAACTATCGGTGGTGAATTTCCCGGGTGGAGTCATGGTTTGCCCACTAACTAACATTACATTATCATCAAAACGATATTTCTCCAGCAACCTTCTACAATAATGAAAAAAAGATACGTCTGGTAAGCAGTCATCTTCCAAAATAATTGCTTCTTCACATATTGAGAATATCCAATCCAACCCTGTTACAAAACGTGTAACTACTCCAAGGTTTTTCCTTGAGTAATTTCTTTCAATCGTGCAATTCCAATCTGTATTTTCTACAATACTGATGCTTTCTTGACATAATATCCTTTCTGCTTCATTTCGAGCCCCATCAGCAACAATCAGGAGCTTTCTAGGTTTTATTAATCTAATTCGATCAAAAACGCGTTTAGTTGTTGATGGCCTATTAAAAATAAATATTGCAACTGGAACATCAAATGATGTGTCTGTGATCATAAAATTTCCTTTTCTATTAGCACCTAGCAATACGATCAAAGGTACTTAATGATTGCTCTACAACCTGATCCATATTTAAATATTGATATGTGCCTAATCGCCCAACAAATAATGTTTTTTTTGTTCTTCCAACCATATCCTTATATTTCTTGAATACAGCGAGTGTCTCTGAATTTTGCACTGGATAATATGGATCCCCAGTATCACAAGGAAATTCATACATTAGTATAGTTTTGGGATGAGACTGTCCAGTAATATGTTTAAATTCTGTTGTTCTTGTATAAGGAAAATCATTAGGGTAATTTATCACTGCTGTTCTTTGAATATACTCCTTATCAAATTCCTTAAATGAGAAGTTTAACGATCTATATTTTAGCCGTCCATATTTATACCCAAAGTAACTATCTATTGGGCCAGTGAATATCAACGTCCCATATTCGATTTTTCGTTTCAACTCATGATAGTTAATTCCCAATTTAATCTCAATTTTTGGATGATCAATAAGTTTGTTAAACATTTTTGTATAACCATTACTTGGAATACATTGATATTTATCAGTAAAATATCTATCATCAAAATTTGTTCTCACGGGGATTCGAGCAGCCACGGATGCACTAATATTGCGCGGATCAATTCCCCATTGTTTAATCGAATAATTTTTAAAGAATTTTTCGTAAAGGTCCCACCCTATCTTACCAACCACATAATCTTCGAATGATAAAATTTCCTCTCTAAATTCAGATCGTGACCGAAAAAACGCCTTCATTTCTTTCGCATGGGAGAAATTCTTCCCATACAAATTATTTATAGTGTCAATATTGATTGGAAATGGCAAATATTTTCCGTCAACATATGATAAAACTTTATGTTCGTAGAATCTCCAATTAGTAAAATCAGACAGATAATTAAAAACCCTACTCGAATTAGTATGGAAGATATGTGGCCCATACATATGAACCAAAAGACCATCATCGTCAAAATAATCGTAGGCATTTCCTCCCACATGAGAACGCGTATCAATTAGCAATATTTTTTTGTTTTTTAAAGTAGATAATCTTTCAGCTAAGACACAACCGGCAAAACCAGCTCCGACTATCAAGTAATCATACATTATCTGATTTCCACATCTCTTGATGATTTTCCAAAAATCTTGTTAATGAAATGGAAAAGTATCTAGTAGAATTACAATATATCTATTTTCGTAATATATTTGTGTTACGATTAATACACTCTAGTCTATATCGAATTAAACTCCAAACACCTATGGAATCTAAAAGCTAATTTAACAGTCCTTTTTTATCCATTTTTAACACCACCTCAATTTGCTGAATAACATTTGCCTGCCCAAACTCATTTCTTTGCTCACGCTCACGAATAGTTTTTTCAGCTTCTATAAGAGAAACAACTTCAGAAACAGGTGAAATACTATTAGCCAGAGAAATATCAAGATTATCCAATCCAGCACACTACCAATTTCTTAGTTCAATTAATATTTCTCTTCCTTCATCACCCCATTTTAAACACATTGGAATGATTGAATATAATGGCGTTTCAGCAAAATTATCATTGAGTAACTCATCTAACAAAATACAATTGTATCAAAGTGCATATACCGTTGCCTGTTTATAGTATTCAAGGGAGTGGCTAAAAGCTGGGTTAAAATAGAAGAATGCAAACCTGTCCAAAATGTCACAGAACGGACCGGCAAAACCGAGCCGGGAAAACAGAAAGC
>JAHDQE010000075.1 GCA_018433975.1 Ornatilinea sp.
AAGGTGGGGAGAAAATTGTTTCGATTATCACAAAATCCTCGGCCGAAAATCTAAAATTAGAAAAGGGGAAGAAAATATTTGCGGTGATTAAAGCATCGAATGTTATGGTAGCAACGGAGTAAAGTATTGAATTTGAATGCTCTGCCATATATTGCCGTCGCGATTATCAGCGGCGGCATTGGCATTAAAAAATAGCGCTGATGAAAAACGATGCATGATTTGATTAAACCCATATTCCAGACACTGAGTCTAAATAAGGATAAAATGGCAGATTGCCTGTTAATCAGGCACTCTGTCCGGTTTCCAATAAATGACAAAGAAAAGGCTTTTGATGCAGGATTGACCCCTGATGGAGAAAAATTGGCACAGGAATTTGGAAAGTATATTCGATACTACAGACCGTTGGGGTTGTTGGTTACCAGTCCGGTGGGAAGGTGTATTGATACGGCTCTGAGAATATCGGAAGGGGCAAATTCTTACAGGAATATTCTGCCTGATTATCGATTAAGCCATTCCTTTGTTGCCGAGCCGTTAATCCAGCTGAAGAATTACCAACCCGGACGGCCAATACCGGAAAAAATCTGGCGTGTTTTGCAATCATTTTTAGCCGTTAAGTCAAAGGGGTTGACAATTGCCGTAACCCATGACACGGTTTTGGTTTCTCTGGTTGCTTATTTAATAGGCGTAGCTGTTGGGCCCGGGGAATGGCCAGATTATTTAGAGGGAATTGCATTTTGGAAAGGAAAAAACAGGTTGGAAATTGGTTGGCGGGGAAAACAATTTGTCTTCCCCACTCAAAAAAAGAGTCCCTTCAGCGGGTAAACTGAAGGGACTCTTTGGTCTATATTTATAACCGCGGCAACAGGATAGATTGTTGATTCTGGTATTTCCCTTTTTTGTCCGCATACGACACTTCACATTCTTCATCTGCTTCAAAAAATAATACTTGCGCGATCCCTTCATTTGCATAAATTCTGGCAGGGAGGGGAGTTGTATTGGAAATTTCAAGGGTAACGTATCCTTCCCACTCGGGTTCAAAGGGGGTTACATTCACAATAATGCCACATCGGGCGTAGGTGCTTTTTCCAAGACAGATTGTGAGTACTTTTCGGGGGATGCGAAAATATTCAACAGTCCGTGCCAGCGCAAAGGAATTAGGTGGAATAATACAGACATCGCCTTCAAAATCGATCATGGATTGGGGAGAAAAATTTTTCGGGTCAACTACTGCGGAAAAAACATTGGTAAAAATTTTAAATTCTCGCGTAACACGAACGTCATACCCATACGATGAAACTCCGTAAGACACCACCCCAGCTCTTATTTGTGAATCGACGAATGGCTCAATCATACCCTGTTCTGTTGCCATTTTTTTTATCCATTGATCAGATTTCAGTCCCATTTTTATGCTCCTTATTTGCTAGTAGTCTGGTTTTGATCAGCGGGAATCGGTTCAGTGTGATCCCAATTGCTTGCTTCAAATATTGTGTTCAGTAAATCTAACCGTTCTTCTTCGGTCATTAGTCTTGGACGCGCGTAATCAATAAACATGATGGAAATTAACTCTGTATTGATATATTTGCCTTCATAAAATACATGGCGATCAATAAAAGCCTGACGTGTCGGGATTCCTTCATCGTACTGGTCAAAAAAGAGGTTCCCCAGACCGTAATGGAGGAAACCATTGTCGTAAAATTCCATGGATTGCGGTTGATGGGCCTGGTTGCCGCTGACGATTACGGCCCCTGCATCCGCCATTGCCCTGAAATCCGACAGCATTTGAGGGTCATAGGCCACGTATGAGTAATATTCTTTATGCTGGAAAGTAACAATGGGGAGGTACCCTTCAGATTTTAATTCTTTGATCTGGCCTTGCATCCATTCTATGTCACAATGGTAAGCACCAGGTTGATTTTCGCTGGCTCCTGCATATCCAATATCTTTGGCGTTGCACCCTAAAAAGGCCAGTTTGTTTCCATTGTGGGTGATTAGAAGGGGTTCCCGTGCTTCTTCGAGGTTCCGGCCTCCTCCGTAGGTTTTCCAACCCATCTCATCATATAAATCCATGGTGTATAAAACCGCTTCCGGTCCCCAATCCTGGAAATGGTCTCCATCCAATTCTACAATGTCTGTGCCGATATCTTTGAGTAATTCGATATATTTAGGTTTACTACAGAAAACGAGAGTATCTTCTCTGGGGTAAGGCGGTGGACATTGGGGTGTAAAAGGAACTTCATTATTGATGTGAGTGATATCTGCTTCTAGGAGGATGTTGCGGATATCCTGGCCCGGATAAGTCAATCCTAAATTCTCCATCCATCCGGCGGTGGCGCGGACTAAAGCGGTGACGCCGGTGATTGCAAGCGTTGTAAGATGTTCACTTTGACGATTGGATTTTTGAACCAATGGGGAGGAAGATTGAGGACCATATTGTGAATAAGCAACGCTTGTAAAGGAATCTTCGCCTTTCAGCCCGAATTGTATAGAGAGCGGATAATCCGTTTCGTTGAAATCTTTACGAATTGGAGAGTTTCTGTCAATTGCAATTATCTTCCAGCGTGGTTGGATATCTTCGAATGGGATAATTGCCCAGAATTGCTGCTCCCACGCAAGATCTGAAATTTGGTCTTCGGCTGCAACCTGAACGGATTGTGAGTCGGGTTTGCCCCATTGTTGGGAAAAGAAGTCTAATGTTCTCGAATCAAGGAGCAGTTTTTCAGCAGGGAACTCAGAGGTGTGATTCTGCCAAAATTGAATTAAATCAGAGCTGTTAATTTGATCAGAAAGAGTTGGAAAGGGTGCGGCAAGGGCATAAAACCAGGTGGAGACAGGATACTCCGAACTATATGTGATTCTCAGGTCTGCTGCGTTTTCCTCCTCAACAACGGTTAATTCTTCCGGAATCTGGATGTTGTCCAAAAGAACCGCTGGCATCTGTGGGTCGATCCAAATTTTGGATGCTGTCCGTGTCGTCTGAGCGGTGCTGGTTGGCGCCGCTCTTTCGGGGGTGGAAGAGGGCTGCGCACTTAATTCTGGCACTTCTTGTGAGCAGGAAGATAAAAGGATGGCTATCCAAAGCAACAGCAGTATTTTAAAAATACGGTAATTAAAGACCATATGGCATCAATGTAGCGGCAGGTTGCCCCGTTCCTTTAAAATGGTTTTTAACAAGCTTTCAAAATGAAGTGCGTTTTTCTCTATATCTTCAAGAGAGTCCAGCATGGCGCGTGCTTTTGGCTCAGTTTCCATTCCTGCGAGATTTATGCGTATATTCATACCCGCGCCAGAGAGAGAAGCACGCGCGAGAACTCCGGCAGTTGCGCCATCGGTGATGGCATTTTTATTTCCAAACTGCACAACATCAATCGTTAATTTTAAAATTTCCAGGGCAGCATGGGCAACTTCAAGTGGAGCTACGGCAGCATTATAGCTTGCTTCTTGAAGCGCATTTTTTCTGGCAAATTGTTCTTGTTCGGTCCCTTTGGGTAGTTTAAGAGCATTCATGTAATCCACGAAAGAATTTGCGTCTTTTTGAACGGCTGTAGTCAATTTTGATCTCAATTCTTCGGATTGTGAGAGAATTGACTTCATCCGTTCTTCTACTTCTTCGTAGCGACGTTTGCCAATGGTTAAACGCGCAACCATGCTCACGAGGGCAGCCGCAGAAGCGCCAGAATATGCAGAGGCTGAACCACCGCCCGGTACGGCTTCTCCACTTGAAAGATCATCGAGGAAGCTCGTTTCAAATGTTTTTGTGTTATCTTTTTCTTCGGACAGGATGTAGGAATAGAGGCGGGTTTCCAGAACCTGATCAGGTGTGAACTCATCCAATTTTAAATGCCAGATCGCAGCGTCGGTTAATGCGTCTTGAGGAATCAACCCTACAAGTTCACTGTGATGAATATTCGTCCCATACCGTTGTGCTTCGCTTCTGATTAACTCGACCACTCTTGCGATGGGTGTTTTTCTGAAGTTTGTAAGGTTCATTGAAACTTGAGCCCGACCCTCTACCAATACTCCCATAGCTTTGACATATCTCAATCCTCCCGAGGAATTCCGGACCGCTTTTGAAATTTTCTGGGCAATAGACACATCATCTGTTCCGAGATAAACATTAAAAGCGATAAGAGGATTTCTCGCTCCAATCACTGTTGCTCCTGCCGCCCCTAAACGATGCGGCCCAAAATCGGGAGAACGATCAGGATTTGTAAGAATTTCTTCCTTGAGAGCCTCATATTGTCCTTTACGGATATTTTCAAGATTTTTGTTTTCAGGCTTTGCGGCTGCTTCTTCGTAAAGATAAACGGGTATTCCAAGCTCGTCTCCAACACGTTTTCCTAACCTTGCTGCCATTGCAACACAATCTTTCATATCCATGTTTGAGATGGGTACAAAGGGGACCACATCAGTTGCTCCAATGCGAGGGTGTTCTCCGGTATGTTGGTTGAGATCAATTAATTCGGCTGCTTTAGAAATGGATAGAAAGGCCGCTTCTTCAATAGCTGTGGGTGGGCCAACGAAAGTCAGAACGCTCCGATTGTGGTCTATATCAGAATGCCGGTCGAGGATCACTACTTCCGGGACACTGGCAATAACTTTGATAATCTCGTCTACTACTTCAGGACGTCTAGCTTCAGAAAAATTGGGTATACATTCTACAATTGGACCTGGCATAAGACCACCTCAGAATTGACGGATTGAATAACAGAAGAATTATAATCTAGTAGATGGTTAAAAAAGAGACATCAGCTTCTTCTGGTTTGTTTGTTAACAGTATAATAAATTTATCTAGAAGTTTTGGTTTAGCATGACATTTATTGGTCGTTTATAAATTATCCGATGACTTTGAAGCGAGGTTATAGATGTGTGGACGATTCACACTTACACTTGAGGCTTCAGAAATCCAACTGGAGTTGGGTGTTGGGGATGTGCCTGAAAACTGGCACCCAAGGTATAATATTGCGCCTTCGCAGGATATTGCCATCATTAAGAATACCGAAGCCTCAAAAATATCATGGGCCCGCTGGGGATTGGTTCCGTCATGGGCGAAAGATAGTAAGATGGGGCAGCGCCTGATTAATGCCAGAGGAGAAACTGTTCAAGAGAAACCATCTTACCGAAACGCTTTCAAATCCCGACGATGTGTTATATTGGCCGATGGTTTCTATGAATGGAAAAAGGGTGCCAAGAATCAGAAATCACAACCTTTTTATTTTTATTTGCCCGGCAAAAAACTTTTCGGTTTTGCCGGTCTTTGGGAGACCTGGCAGTCAAAATCAGATGAAACAGTATTGCAAACCTGCACAATCATCACTTGTGAGGCGAATGAGCTAGTTTCAAAAGTGCATGAAAGAATGCCCGTCATTTTCACGAAAGAACAAATCTGGAAATGGTTGAATGAGAAAGATCCTGCTTTGTTGCAGAATTTGCTGATTCCCTATTCTTCAGATGAAATGATGACTTTTCCCGTAGGTTCAATGGTAAACAATCCTTCTTATGATTTAGTGAATTGTATCCAGCCTATTGAAGCATAGTTCCGTTATAGAAATTTGGAGATAAACATGGCCGAGAAAATTCTTGCAGTAGATGATAATCAGATTAATTTAAAAATAGTTTCTACCACTTTGGAACAGGCCGGTTTTGAAGTTTATACTGCAGAAAATGGATTAACGGCCCTGGAAATGGCGGAAAAAATCTCTCCGGTGCTGATCATTCTGGATATCAATATGCCAGAGATGGATGGGTATGAAGTGTGCAGGCGCCTGCGAAAAAAGAAATCAACTTCAAATATTCCCATTGTGATGCTGACGGCGAACGATACTTTGGAAGAAAAAATAAAGGGGTTTGAAGCCGGCGCTGATGAATATTTAACGAAGCCTTTTCAGGTGGCTGAATTGCAAGCCCGGATTATGGTGTTGTTAAGGAGAATGTCCCGAACCGAGACGAAATCAATCTCAACTACTTCGAAAATGATTGCTGTGTTCTCTTTACGCGGCGGCCTGGGTGTTTCTACCATTGCTGGTAATCTTTCGGCTGGCTTATCACAAATATGGAAACAATCCGTAGTTCTGGTGGATTTGGCATTAACGATGGGCCAATCTGCGTTGATGTTGAATTTGCCTTTGCGTAATACCTGGGCAGACCTCTCTAAAATGCCTGCGGGTGAAATAGATAGTGAAGTTGTAAAGAATGTATTGTTGACACATGCTTCGGGCGTATCCGTTCTGGCTGCACCCAGAAGATCTGTTGAGGGTGAATCCGTTTCACCAGAGATTGTATCCAATACGATTGAAGTGTTAAGGTCTAATTTCTCTTATGTAGTTCTCGATTTGCCTCATGATTTTAGGGAAACGACGCTGGTCGGGTTGGATAATGCAGATGAGATTGTTTTGTTAATGGCTCCTGAGCTGGCTTCTGTACGTGCTACTGGTGAGGCTTTAGAGGTTTTTGATAATTTGGGCTATCCCCGGAATAAGATTAAGATCGTGATGAATTGGGTCTTTGAGCGCAAAGGATTGGCAAGAAAGGATATCGAAAACGTATTAAAACACCCGGTCAAGTTTGTTTTGCCTTTTATCCCCGATACTTTTGTGTCGGCGATTAACCTGGGTGTTCCTCCAGTTATAGGTGAGCCGACTTCTGCTGTGGGGGCCTTACTGGAAGATTTTTCGTATGCATTGAGCAAGGTTGAAGATCGCAAGAATTTTCCTGAAAATCCGAGCGAAGCCCTGTTACGAATTCGAGAGCGCTCAAAATCACGCCGATAATCTTCTCTCTACGGTCAAAAGTTAAAAATAGCATAAATATTCGTTCGTCAATTTTCTTGACCCTTGAGATGAGTGGTGGTAAAATCTCTCTCGTTGCCTCCATCGTCTAGGGGACCAGGACGTAGCCCTTTCAAGGCTAAGACCGGAGTTCGAATCTCCGTGGAGGCACAAAAACTCTCAATTTTGAGAGTTTTTTATTTTCCTGTGGAATGATGAATCACCAGAATAAATTCACTCTTTATATTTTTTAACTCATTTAAAATTTCACCGACTGAACCGCGATAGACAGCCTCGTTTGGTTGGGTCATGTTACAGGCCAGAGTGATCTCCTGTCGTTTACCGAATAGTTTTGATATTTCTTCGAGAAGGCGCACCATTCTGTAAGGAGTGTCCATCAATATAATCGGCATACTGAACGTTTTTAGTTTATTGAGCTCTTGTTGACGTTCCTCGGATGAACGTGACAAGAACCCTCCAAAGACAAATTTTTCTAATTTAAAATCGAGGATGGAGATAGCGGCCATTAGAGAAGAAGGACCCGGAACTGGTACAACTTGAATACCTGAACCGACAGCTCTATTAATTAGATGAGAGCCAGGGTCGGAGAAGACCGGGGTCCCGCAATCCGAAAAAGCTGCAACATCTTTGCCGCTCAAAAGGAGTTGTAAAATTTCTTCCGATATGGTTTCTTCTGTATGTTCATTCAGTAAAATAATATCCCGTCTTTGCACATCCAGGCGTTTTAACAGTTTGCTGCCTTGTTTGCGCTCTTCGCACACAAGCATGTCGCACTCTTTTAGTATTCGAATGGCACGAAGTGTAATATCTTCAATGTTACCAATGGGAACTGCCACAATAAATAGTTTTCCTGGTCTTTCCATGATGGTTGTTTTCTCTTTTCGTGTAAATAGTTAAACAATCTTTGTTAGATTTACAGAGTGTATCTATTATAATTCTGACTATAATGGTTTTATCTGTTTTTTCACTGAGGAGAGCTATGATTACATGGTTGAGCAATTTTAATCCCGTTTTACAGGCACTATTTGGCACTCTCTTTACCTGGGGGGTAACTGCCTTAGGTGCAGCAGGTGTTTTTCTTGCGAAAGAGATAAACCGAAGAGTGTTGAATGGAATGCTGGGCTTTGCCAGCGGTGTTATGATTGCAGCCAGTTATTGGTCTTTATTGGCACCGGCTATTGAAATGACTGAACTGGGAGGGGGAATATCCTGGCTTCCAGCAGCCTCAGGGTTCTTAATGGGTGGTGCTTTTTTGTGGATGGTTGATGTTTTATTGCCGCATCTCCACATCGGTACGCCTGCGGGGGAGCCCGAAGGGATTAAAACATCCTGGCATCGCAGTATTCTTCTTGTGTTAGCAATTACATTACATAATTTCCCGGAAGGATTGGCGGTGGGGGTTGCGTTTGGTGCTGCGGCAGCGGGTCTTCCACAAGCAACTATTGCTTCTGCAATTGCTTTGGCAATAGGGATTGGTATTCAAAATTTTCCCGAGGGATTAGCGGTTTCTGTTCCTCTCAGACGAGAAGGTTTATCGCGATGGAAGAGCTTTGTATATGGTCAAGCCTCTGGTTTTGTAGAACCCATCGCGGGAGTGATTGGTGCGGCAGCAGTTTATTTTATGCAGCCACTTTTGCCGTATGCCCTCTCGTTTGCGGCAGGCGCGATGATCTATGTTGTAATTGAGGAATTAATTCCCGAGGCACAACAGGAAAAACATGATAATATTGCTACTGTTGGTGCAATGCTTGGTTTCACTGTCATGATGTTCCTGGATGTTGCATTGGGCTAAATTTGCAAGGTTTTGCGTTAATTTTTTTTTAGGAAACAATAGATTACGGTATAATTACGCTTATGACCAAACAAAATATTGAAGATACTGCGCCTTTGAAGGCGTCACAAAAACTGGAACCTGATCCATCTCCAAAACCAAATAAACCACGCCGTTGGCGTTGGGTTTTGATAGGGATTGTGTTGGTATTGTTGCTTGGGGGAATTGGTGCAGGCGTTGGATATTATTTAGGTATTCAGAATCGGTTAAATGCTGAAACCTCGCAAGTCGCCATGGTCACCACTACTCAATTTGAGTTAGGAATGGCCGATTTGGAGGCCGGGCGCTATGAGATGGCCCGAAAACGGTTTGAATATATCATCAAAGTTAATCCTAACTTCCCTGGAATTGAAGAAAAACTAACGGAAGTGATGTTGAAAATGGCCACGGTTGCCACTCCAACGGAAAATGTGCCTCCGACGCCCACAGTTGAACCTACTCAAGATTTGCGCACTGAAGAGCAAATATTTAATCATGCCGATGCTTTATTGAAAAGTTCTCAATGGACTTCGGCTATTGAAACGTTAGATATCCTTCGGCAACAAAATCTGGAGTATCGGCCTCTTGAGGTGGACGGTATGTACTATACTGCGCTTCGGTTCAGAGCTCTTGATAAAATTGTTATTGAGGGTAATTTAGAGGGCGGTATTTACGACCTTACTCTTGCCGAACAATTTGCTCCGATTGATAAAGATGCAGATGGATTCCGCAGTTGGGCGAAGTATTACCTTACGGGATCAAGTTTTTGGGAAGTAAATTGGTCTCAAGTGGTTAATTACTTCGGACAGGTGTACGCTGCTTTACCGAATTTACGTGATGGCGCAGGTTGGACTGCTACCGAGCGATTTCGGATTGGTTCAATCCGTCTTGGGGATGAGCTTATGGAACAGGAGCGCTATTGTGAAGGAAGAGATCAATACCAAATAGCATTGTCTCTTGGAAATGACGGTACTTTGGCACCAACTGCTACGAAAGCACAGCTTCTATGCGCTCCGCCTACTTCAACGCCGAGACCACCTACAGCAACTTCAGAAGTATTGCCTACTTCAGAATCTGTTGAACCTACTGAAGTAATAGTGGATACTCCAATTCCAGAAGATACGCCAGTCCCAGAATAAAATATAAGGGGCTGTCCCAAAAGTAATTGGGACAGCCCCCAAAAAATTTAATATAATAGAGGGGATGAAAACACAAATCTTCAAACCATACACACAGAATCAACCCATGTTGTTGCCGCCGAATCTGGAAGAGATGATTCCGTAAAGACATCTGGTACGGGTGGTGAATGAG
>JAHDQE010000007.1 GCA_018433975.1 Ornatilinea sp.
GCAATCGGTCATAGGAGAACGGAACACAGGAAGATATTGGTTGGTTCCTGTCTTCAAATTAAAGGAATATGCCATAATATCCCTACAATGAAAAAACTGTCGACCTTACAGTTGCAGGGAGAATACCAACATTCCCGCTCTCTGCAAGGGATTTACCAGAAATATAGAGGGAATATGTTTGGCAAAAAGTATATCTTAGCAATAATTTTGGGTTCGTTTTGGATTGCTTCCGGGTGCGCTGGAGAAGTATCTCCAGCGTCAACTCCGCAGGGTCCAGAGGATGCGATTGTCCAACCAACGCCCACTGATAGTTTAGAAGATGAAAAGAAGCTCGATGAGACAGAGCCGGTTCATGCGCTAAACAATGTTGTCGAAACATGCGTGTCTCAAAAAATCATGGTATCGACAGAACAGGTTGGGGATTATTATTGGGCTGATAATGGTGAGTTATTGTTCTACCAGACTTCAAAAGATAAAACGTGGTACGCATTTGATGCGGAGCAAGGTGAATCGGTTCCGATTGAAGAAAAGATGCTTGAGAGAACACCTGCGCCGGTGTCTTTATCCGAATCCGATCTGGTGAAAGCGTTTTCTATTGAGCCATATTGGGGAGAATGGCCTTATCAAACCCTGTCTGTTTCTCCAAGTCAGAAAAAGCTTATCTTTACAAAAGTAAAGTTTGCGCACGGCACGCCAACTCCCGAGCTCACGCCGAATTTGGAAGGTGAAACCTGGCCTCCGGAATATTCTTCAGAGCTGTATGTAAAAACAAAGGGGGAGGAGACGCCGGAATATGTGGGAGAAATTGGAGGCGGAATCAATGAAATTTATTGGTTCCCGGGAGAAAATACGGTAGTGCTTTATACAGGGGTCCCGAGTCCTGTTGGGCTGGCTCATATCCGGGTTGTTAATCTTGAAACCAGGCGTTTTACACCACTGCTTCCGTCGGGGGAAGGAGTCGTCCCTGTGTTTGAGGGAATATTGCCGGATGGAGAAAAGTTTTTTTATGGAGACCTCAATGAACCCGGAAAAAGAATGCGAATGTATGACATTAATGTTGGCTCAGAAGCTCTCCTGGACCTGCCAATCACGCATTATTGGTGGTCAATAAAAGGAGACAGGATCCTCGCTGTTGCCCAATATCCGGGAATGGATGAGCAGTCTTTGTTTGTCTATGATCTTAATTCTCAACGTTCTGTACAGATCATCGAAGACACGTTTTATTACAACCACTCATCACCCAATGCGTTTCAAGCGAATCAGGATTTTTCGAAAATCGCATATAAAGAAAGTGAAGTTTCAGGGAATTCTCCTGGGGGGCTTTATATCATCAATCTGTGCCCACAATTATTAAGTATTTTTGAAATTGAATGAGAGCATTTCACAAAATTATGGAACTGACTTGGTAAGAAAGTAAAGTCTAGCAGGTAACGCCATTGTGACTGAAGGGTAAAAGTTCGTAGCATACTGAGAATAAAAGCAGGGGAGTGTGCAGAGAATATTACCGCCCTTGCAGGAGGATTCTGTTGTAACCTGTAAGAGATAGCATATAATAAACCTCTGACATTCTTGTTCAACCCCGTCCTTTTTCTGTAAAATAAAGGGAGGGGTTGTCTTGTTTTATCACCATGAAGTGAAGAAGGAGGAAAAACCGATGAAACCCATTCGCCGCAGCACGATTTTAATTGGACTCAGTCTGGCCCTGGTCTTCATGATGGGGTGCGGGCTGGTGGATCAGGCCAAAGAGCAGGTGACCAACAAAGTAGGAGAGATCGCCAATGATGCGGTTGAAAAAGCACTGGAGGGCGCCGAAGGCCTGGATGTTGAAGAAATGCTCAATGATGCCGGCGAGATGCTCGACAGCGAACCGCTGGAAAATGAAGTTTCCACGGATACCGGACTGGATGAGTTGCAGAGCTACCGCGTCCGCTTTACGGTGGCCGCAATCCAGGAGGACGGCAGCGAAGACACCCAAAAAGAGCAGTTGACCGTTTTCAAAGAAGTGGTGCGCTCGCAGGATGCGGTACACGTTCAACTGGTTCCGGGGACGATTGCCGACCTGTTGTCGACCCAGGGCGTGGAATATTATCAATTTGAAGACCGCATGTACATCCTCAACAACAAGGCTGAAGCCGAGGACCGTTGTGTCGTCTCCGGCAGCGCGGACAGCCCCGACAACCCGGCCGGCATTATGGCGGTTGAAAAGATTTTCCCGGAGTTTGAGGTTGGAGATCTGATAGAAGAGGGCGTTGAAATCAACGGCGTGAAAACGGACCATTATCAGGTAAAGCGCATCCGTTTCCTAATCGGTGCCAGGGCAGCTTCCAAAGCGGATGTGTGGATCGCCCAACAGGGCCAATATGTGGTGCGCTTTGTAGGAGAGATGGCGGGGATCGGCATTTTTTCGGATAAATCGGGTGCGCTCCGGCTTAAATACAATCTACTGGATATCAACGGGGTTCCAAACCTAGAAGTCCCGGCCGAGTGTGCCGGGAAGGAAGCCGAATGGGATTTGCCCCTGCCCGACAGCGCCGAGGAAATCTCCTATCTCGGCAGTACCATGACCTATAAAAGCCCGGAAGACACGGATGCGGTCGCGGCATTCTATCGGGAGGAAATGGCTGCTGACGGCTGGTCGCTGGACAATGAGAACAAGCTGGAAGGAGTTTACACTTACGATTTCACCCAGGTGGATCGGAAAGTGACGGTTCTGATCAGTCCGAATGGTGAAAAGGGCTCAACCGTCCTGATCACTGGCGGAAATTAAGCCTTTCTTCTCTCTCTGGAACATTTCCATCTTGGAAGGATTTAAACAAAAAGGACGGACCGAAAGATCCGTCCTTTTGATTTTTAAACAAACCGGTTAGCAGCAGCCTGAAGAACAACCTTCGGAAGAGCAGCCGCCATCGCCGCACCCCGAACAACCGCCGCCCAACTGGCCCATGATCTTTTCGGAATCTGTGGCTTCCCGCAGGTCTACGATCTTGGTGGAGAACAATAAATCTTTCCCTGCCAGCGGGTGATTCAGGTCAAGACGGATGTTATCCCCATCAATCCCGGAAATGCGTGCCGGGAAAGCCTGTCCGTTACCGCCCCGGACATGGATTTCTGCGCCGATTTCAATATCGAAACCGGGAGGAAACTGGCTGCGCTCAAAAGCGACAAATGCGGAAGGGTCATATTCGCCATAGCCGTCTGCGGCTTTTACCAGGACCTCTTTCGATTCGCCCAGTTTCAGGCCCGTCAGTTCACGCTCAAGACCCTGAATAATGTTCCTTCTTCCGTGGATGTACTGCAAAGGTGCGCGGTTTTCGGTGGTGTCAACAACTTCTCCATCTACCGTTAAAGAATATTCCAGGCTGACAACAACATCTTCTGCCACGTTATTGGGTTGATTTTCCATTTTTTACTCCATTTATTAAATCCCGTCCGGCTGATTTTCCGGACAGGCACAATGCACAAGTTTTGGGATTATAACATAAAATTCGGAGCAAAATGGAGTGAATTCGAAAATTTTGCGGGATAAAACGCACAGAGAACACACTGTTTGGTAGGTCATCCAGGGGGTTGGCATGGACTGAGCACAGGCCCGCGTTCAAACAGGACCCGCATCCCATCCGCGATAACCCGCCGCGTTCCGGCATCCAGCGGCTGCGCCACCCACTGCAAACCGGTCAGGCCATATTCCACTTCGATCCCATTGCTGTACCACACCCGGATCGAGGTCAGCAGGCCGTAATCTTCAATTTGCTGCCGCAGGACCGTCCCAAAGCGCCGCAGCCATTCCGTGTTTTGCAGATATAGATCGGGGGTATCGGCGAGGATCACCAGGTCCACGTCCGAAGTTTCCGTGGCCGCGCCCCGCGCGTAAGAGCCCACCAGTGCCGCCGCCTGAATATCCGGCTGTGCGGATGCCCACTGCGTAAACTCGTCTAAAAATAAATTGACTTTATCATTAGTCATAATTTCATTCCTGATGGAATGTTCCGGCAGGGAAATTAAGAGTAATCTTTACGGCGTTTGGGAAGGTTTCTCTTCTTGCTCTTATTTTCCTTTCGCCTTATTTCTTCCATTTCCACCTGGGACAGGCTTCTTTCCAGATCGGGCTTCAACCGAATTGCACGCAGGACGGATAAGATGCTGAACACCCCCAATACACCCAGAGGCATCAGGTAAAACCGATCTCTATCTATTAAGTACAGCACAAAAACAATAAAGAAAGTAGGAACCAACATTATCACATCGATCAAATTGATGATCCAGTTACCAAGGGTTCTTTTCTGAGGAAATTGGGGAGAAAATCTGCCAATCCAATAGCCGGGGTTATATTGATGTTCCTGCCATTCTTCCAGCTCCCCAATTTTATCTTTTTTGTCCTTCATATCTCCCCTTATCTCTTGAAGAAGTGCGTCTGAAATAGTTTAACCATTCTTCTGATATTATAGTGTATTCGATCTCACATTATAAAAACACAAACCAAATTATCGCCACACAAAAGCTTTCTGAAGGAACGACACCCTGCGTCCAATCCACATCAAAGTTTTATAACGTCATCCCGCACGCCGGAACGGGAGCAGAGTGTACCGGTCGGAAGCCCGTTTGCGGCTTTACAGGTAAACGGTGCAGCCGCGTTGTTCAAGCTGCTCCAGCCAATCGGGAACAACGGCCAGCCGGTTCCAGCGCAAGTCCAGTTTCTCAAGATTCTGCAACTCTTTTAACTTCTCAGGGAGGTATGCCAACCTGTTGGCCCGCAAATCCAGATAGCGGAGACCGCCCAAATTGCCGAGGGATTCAGGGAGCGCAGTGAGAGCGTTGTTTCGCAAATCAAGGTCCGTCAGGCCGGTCAGTCTGCCAATGGACTCGGGAAGCGCTGCCAACCGGTTATCCTGAAGAATAAGCTTTTTGAGGTCGGCGAGACTCCCGATTGCTTCGGGAAGAGTCTCAAGCCGGTTGTTCATCGCATGCAGTTCTCTCAGTTTCGTCAGCCGCCCCGTTCCTTCCGGAAGAGTTGCAAGCCGGTTGTTGTACAGTCGCAGTTCAATCAGCCGTGTCAGGCATCCAATACTTTCCGGGAGAACGGTAAAGCCGTTATCGGTAAGGTTGAGATAGCGCAGCCCGGTCAGCTTTTTGAAGGATTCCGGCAGGGCGGTCAAATGGTTATTGCTCAAATAGAGAAACGCCAGTTCGCCCAGGTTTCCAATCGAATCGGGCAGTGTTTCCAGCTCGTTGTGACCCAGATCCAGCATCTGCAAACGGGTGAAATGCCCAATGCCCTCCGGCATTGAAGAGAACCGGTTGACCGAAAGATTCAATTTCCGGAGGTTTTTCAACTGCCAGACCGAATCGGGAAGCGCAGTAAGTTGGTTGTGATACAGACTCAGGGATTCCAGGTGTGGGAAATCGCCAATCCACTCAGGAAGATGGGTCAACTGGTTCAGATCCAGGTCCAGTTCTTCAAGCCCCATGTTTTCCCGGATCAATTCGGGAAGTTCGGCAAGCTGGCTGGATCTCAGGCTCAATATTTTTTGCATGTTCATCCTATTTCCGAACAGGTTGTTTTGAGGTCAAAATCCGGCACCTTCATAAACGGATATTCCCAAAAAAGCATCTCAACAACAAACACATCACGCCATTTTCACTTTTCGGGACATCAACAAATCATGTTGAAGGTCGCTGCCGACTTGATAAAGCTGGGTGCCAACCACCTCGAACCCCCATTTCTGATAAAAAGCAATCGCTCGGGGGTTCTTTTCCCACACATCCAGCCAGATTACATCACATTCCTTCTGTTCGGCGAAATCGAGGCAGGCCGACATCAACGCGGGCCCCACACCCCGGCCAATCCAGGGCTTGTCCGAATAGAAACGCGCAATTTCAATGGGATGCTCGCCGCAGATTGCCGATGGCGTGGTTCCAAATTGCAGTTGGGCGTAACCCACAGTAGCCTGATCAATTTCGGCAATTAAAAAAGTGACGTTCGGGTCAGCCAGTTTCTCTGCCTGGATATCCGGGCCAAATGAAACGGTCAGGTAAGCTTCCATATCCTCAGGGGTGTTGTCCCCGCCAAACGATTCATAGAAAGCACGTCTGCCAAATTCCGCAAGAAGCGTATTATCATCCGGTGTGCCCCGCCGGATCTTAATTGTTTTTTCCATCGTTCCTCCATACCTTTATTGATAGGATCATTATAGGAAAAGCCTCCCGGCTATACAGGGTGGCTTTTCAAGCTGCTGTAATTATAGGACACCATTTAACCATACTGGCGGTCATTTTCTCTGAAAATCTTCTACGGTCCGGCTTACGAACTCGAAATTCGGGTAAGAACGCTTACAAACACATCCCCGATCACCCGATTTCGATCCAGATGATAGTGTGCCGGGTCCAGCAGCCGTTCTATAAACGGCAGGCCCGGCGCGTAATAGAAACGGCCGCCGTCCGCAAGGGAGGTGATGATCTCCCGGGTTTTCAGCAAATACTGCTCAAACTGCGCCCGGTCATGCCGGTAAGCAAAGTGCAGGTGGTTTGTGAAAGCCATATTGCTGATAATCGTTCCCCAGGTATCGGCTTCAAATGGATAATCGAACCAGTCTTTCTTCTGTAAATACGATTTCTGTAACGCCAGCGACCGGTCAAACCCATAGGCTTCAATGCCCAATGACCGCAAATACCGGACCAACCTGCCCTCACGCCCGCAGCCAATATCCATCACCGGTTCCCGGATGTGCTCCGGATCAATACCCAGGATATCGATCTGGAATTGCGCAGAGTATTCTTCACAAACGACCGTCCCAATATTGGGGGTGAATTTAAGCGGCTCTAAGAACTGGTCCGGATACAAAGCTTTAACCCATCGTGACAGCTTCGGATAATGGAACGCCCGGAGGGTACCCTGAATATCCCCGGTTTCCAGCATCTTTTGCCAGGATTGCCGGTAGATGTCCTCCAGCTCTCCTACCTTATCCGGGTCAACCCTCAAATACTGGTTGATGGCATACAGCTTTTCAATAAAAAGCTGCGCGGATAGAGAGACCAGGTCATAGGGGATCTCCCGCGTTAAACTGGAATTCTGCTTTGCGGATGCCAGCATCTCATCCAGGGTGTTTAGAAAGCCCGGCTCAATTTCGATCACCTGCGCAGCGTCAATGTAGAGCAGGTTTTTCGATTTATTCGTTTCCAACTGCTTGTGTATACTGTCCTTTACCGATCGCATTCTCCAACACCATTTTCAGTCAAGTAAGGGGCGCCCGCAGCATTTCTTTCTGCACCTGCCGCAACTTCGTTCTTCAAACGAAATGATGATACCATCACCAACCATTTTTTTGAACTGTAAGCGAAGGATCTCTTTAAATCGCTAAGCGCCCTGCAAATACAGAGCGCTCCAAACAACAATTCCGTGTTCAGTTTATTCGCTGGCCTGCAAAATTCAAACCCCGTCGCCAGCCTGCCAGATCAAAGTGTGTGGCAGGTAAAAAATCTACTTACTCGGAATTATTGGACAACTTCACCAGCCATTCATCATCGGTCAGACTCAGCCGCAGTGGTGTCAGAGAAACAAACCCATTATCAACAGCCCAGCGGTCGCTGTTTTCATCCGGTTCGGTCAGGGGAATGGCAGAGAACCAGTAATGCTGGCGTCCTAAAGGATCCTGGCTCTTTACCACTTTGCCGTTGTACTGCCGGACGGATTGGTAAGCCCAGCGAATGCCCTGTGGGTCATTGGGTAAATTTACATTCACCAGCCTCGGCTGGTCCCCATCGATCAACATCTGAATGACGTCCGCAATATAGGGTTTTTGTTTTTGATAGGTTGGCTCTGCTCCATTCAGCACCTGGCTGAAAGCAATCGCCTGAACTCCCAGAAGCACTCCCTGCTTCGCGGCAGCGATTGTCCCGGAATGCCAGATGTCACTGCCCAGGTTGCTGCCAAGGTTAATTCCGGAGAGGACCAGATCGGCCCCGCCCAGATGATACAAACCCATCGCAACACAGTCTGCCGGCGTGCCATTTACACGATAAGCTTCAATACCTTTAATCATTTTTACCGGATGGTAATTCAGCGGACGCTGAATCGTTATCGCATGTCCAACTGCGGATTGTTCAAAATCGGGTGCAAAGATTACAACTTCACCGAACTGAGAGGCCACTTCTGCCAGAGCGGTCAGGCCCGGGCTGAAGATCCCATCATCATTGCTTACTAAAATACGCATTATGCTCCTTGTATTGGTTAACGGATATTGTTTCAACGAAACAATCATTAATAAAAATAAAATGGTCTGCATCAGGTGATGCCGGAACTGTGATCTTGCAAATTCGATGAATCCCCTTATGAACCATAACAAACTGGTATTTCCAGGAATTGAGATCTGCACACGGGAACTTCTTCACCGGCCCCTCAACCTGCCAGCCCTGATCAACCGCAGCCAGAAGCGACCAGAAGGAATCACTCATGCCCTGGCCGGGATGTATCGGCTGCTGGAGAAAATTCAAAGAACTACAGCTCGTATCGATTTCCTTTAGCATCATATTTTCCTCCTGTAATCCTTATTATAGAGAGTAAAAAATAACTCCTGAATAACAGCGGTTTAACAAATGGTAATGGTTCTTTAACGGAGGTGTTGCAGAGGACAAAAGGGCCTAAAAAACTGCACCGTCCGGTTCTCCTCATCACACCTCATGAAACACTCGGTTAAATTGCATTGGAAGTTTCCCATTTTCTTTGAAGACGCCGGCTCTTCAACCTGCTCCACTTCACCTGTGCCAGGGGAGTGTAGGTCAACTGGCGGCACACTTCTGCGATCCTTTCCGACGATTTCCCCCCATTTTGTAATGGCAAAAGCTTTTTCAGGACCTCCTGATCCAGATAAGAATGGACCTCTTTACCCAGTGCCAGGCCGGTGAAGACAACCGAAGAGGTCTGCGCAATCAGCACGTCACAATTGGCGATCATGTGATGTGCGTTGCCTTCGGTATAGATCGGCGCATCCGGGAAATATTTACGGATTTCCCGGAGGGCCCGCTGCGCATTTTCATTGGGATGGAGTTTAAAAATAATATCCCGCCCTGCGGCGATTTGCCTCACCTGTTGAAGAAAACGGTCCCTGTCGTCCCATTTTAAGGTCTCCCGGATGCTGGAGGTTGCCGCCAAAACATACCCCCGATGGGGAAAATCGTTATTTTCATATTGGGCAGCATGATCGTAATTGGGGATGCCGGTCACCACGATTTTATCGGGGTTGACTCCCTTACGGGCAAACAAATCCCGGTAACCTTCAGAAGCCACGCAAAAAACATCGTACGCGTTGGAAAGGCCGGTTGCTGCTGTGTTTGCCACAAAACGGGGGAATCCCAGGTTCCGCACCAGGAAATATGAAAAATTCTCGCTTTCGGTCATCCCCTCCTGAACCAGCATCAGGCGCTTACCGCGAATATTGTTTTGGACGATGAGGTCCGTACAGGTAACCACCGTGTCATAATTGCGCTGTCTGCCGCCAGGGTCAACCGGCAGCTTTTCTTTTCGAAGATAATCTTCCGTTGCCCGGCGGTGTCGTCCCCCTAAAATAGAAAAGTCGGTTAATCCGGCTTTGGCCGCCAACCCGATCACCCCATCCGCATAAAAGGGGGTGAAATAACAATTAAACGGCTCCAAATGCACTGAAATTTTGTGCATCATGGTAGTCTGGTTCAGTGACCCGCAAACAAAAAGGATATTCGCCGTCATGAATTAACCCAAACGGTGCGGGTTATCGCGTCTGCATGCCGATATAATAATGCATCACCCGCGTCAGGCGAGTATACGTCAGAGGGGCCTCGGGGTTCTTGCTATAAACCACCCATCCCAATTTCCGCAGCAAATAACGCGGCAGATAACTGCGAATCACCCCCAAGCCATCCAATCCTTTACCTTTCCGCACCCGGGTAGTCTTCCGTTCCAGCGCAGTGCGCAGCTCGGCCGCGGTCCGGCCTTCAAATTCGGTGGCCCCCTGACCGATCGTTTTCAATACATGCGCATCACTGTTCCCCACCTGAGCGAGGGGCAGCGCCTGAGCCCTGGTTTCAACCACCGGATTACGGCGGGTATAAACCAGCCCGCCGTTAAAAGTTTCAATGCCGACCAGAACTCGTTTAACACCGGGCTGTTTGAGAGCCTCTTGAATGGTATGAAAACGCAGGCTGCTGGTCCCTTTAGCCATCGGGTGCGCTGCAATCCCCAGACCGCCCTGTTCACCGATCAAACGAACGGTTTCAACTAAAGAAAGGCCGGCCGGAATGGAGTGGTCGATGAATAAAGCTAAAAGATGGCCATCGGCCGTCGAGATTTCACTACCGGGGATCACCTCAATTCCATAGGCCGGTGCCAGGTCCATCGCCTCACGAATGCCATCCATCGAATTGTGATCCGTAATCGCAATCACATCCAGATCGGTATATTTTGCCACATGTTTCAACACCGCTGAAACCGAACAGGTACCATCATGGCTGTGAATTGTATGAATGTGAAGGTCTGCAAATCCCATAAATCATCCTTGAATAAGTTTTTAAAGTCGAATTATCAACCTCACTGTAACAAAAGATTTTTAAAGGCGGTTTAACGATTGATAAAACTTTCGTTTCGATTTATGTGGATTTGTTAAGGGAGATGAAGAATTGAATAACGCTGCGCCAGAACCTCTATCGGATCGTCCACAAAAAGTACTCCCGTTTGGGGAGCACTTTTTTATAGAGTTCGGAACGGTTATCTACCTGAAGTCAGACCGGCCTCTTTCGATCTACAAAGCCAGCAAAAAGAGTCCGAAAAAGATAATAACATCCTGCAGAAAATGGATTAACCAGGCCCAAAACATGCCTCTGGTCTCAACAATTGACTTCGATAACAGCCAACCCAAAAAGCCTGCCATGAGCGCGCCCAAAATACCACCCGGCACCCCGAAATAGTGTGGGATGCCAAACAACAAAGCAGATCCAATGTGAATTACGGAAACGGGTACCAATCCATAGAGTGCAGTCGCCAGACTGAGCCGGGTAATGGATTCCTCGGTAAACGAATTCATCACGGCCAGGACCAGAACAAACGGCAGATACCGCACATGCTCATTCGCTATGCTCTGCCCCCTGATAACGTTCAGATAAATGAAAATTCCTGTTATGAGAGAAACAATAACCGCAAAGTTGATCCCCACAGTTTTCCATGTATCACTCGGCTTAATTCCCAGCCACTTAACCGGTTCTGAAGGTGCGCTGATATCTCCGAGTTGATAGAATCTTTTTGCGTTTTTGGGAGTCAGGAAATAAGTCAGGGCCAGCACCAGCACAGCGATCACCAGCGTTACAAATTGATAGTTAAGTTTGCTGTCCACAAAAGCGTTCCCGACAATGGATGTTTTGAAAATAGAAGCAGCAGCCTCTGGAGCCAACGCCCCAAAGTAAAGCAAACTCAAAGTAGCAAGCACAATAAACGGCAAAGCCAACAAGGATAATTTAGAAGCAGATTTCAATTTGATACTCCTTGAAAAGATGAATTCCAGACCTTTATAAAAGCCAATCTATCCACTCTGAACCAATGGTCCCACCCCGATAAGAACAACACAGAAAACTCAGTACAAAACGGTTTCGGCAATCTCATCCCAGTACAGGAGTAATAAACTTGCGGAGAACAGCATCCGTGATGTAATAAATTTCTTGGTCCAACAGGCCTTCTGGCTCAATGATCTCTTGTTGAGCCAGACCCTTCCGCCTAAACCTGGCAGGTCCTCAGAAAATCCGGCTTGGATCGGCACAGAGGTGACGAACGGATCTGTCAAATACCTTTTTGAGATCATCACCAAATATTGAGTTGGGGAATAAAAACCCAGGAAAGCGTGTTTGAAGGAATCTATAAAACCCCTTTCACGTTAATTTACGGGTTACATGTAATATAAGTGCTTGTTTCATATCTTCACAAGAAAAAGTATCAGGTTTTACCCTAATTCCTATGAAATTTTTCCTGAACCGCATCTGCGAGCAGCCATTCAACACCGGGCGCAACACAGCCAACGCTTGATAGTCCGGTGATAAACATATCCCAATGTTAACAATCCCTTAAAATGCGCTTCATCTATTTCGCTTACCATTAAAGGGGAGGAATTCACCTTGATGTATACGCCGAAAACAAATTGGATTCTGTTCACTTTTTTTGGGTTGGCAGTTGTTGGAATTTTTGTAGCCGCCTTACTCGTTCCATCCTTCCGGGCCGTTGCTTATGCCCCGCTGAGAGAACTGATCTTTCCTCCACCGGCCCCAATCCAACTATCCGTGCTGTATTCAACCGAGAAAGAAGCCTGGCTGAACGAAGTCGTCGCTGGCTTCGAATCCAGCGGGATAAGGGTGGATGGGCATCCTGTGCAGGTCGAGCTCGAAAAAATGGGCTCCTGGGAGATCAACAATGCCGTCATAGACGGCACCAGACAACCGGTCATCGTAAGCCCGGCCAGTTCGCTTCAGATTGCCGCCCTCCAGGACGCATCCACCGCTCAGTTTGGACAGAGCCTCGTCAACCCTGCAGATACTACTTCCTGCCGCCCCGTGGTGACCACGCCGCTGGTACTGGTAGCCTGGAAAGAACGGGCGGATGTGTTGTGGGGCCACCAGCCGGGGGAAGCGCTCTGGAAAGACCTGCATGACGCCCTGGTTGACCCAAGCGGTTGGGCAGCCTATAACAATCCGGATTGGGGATACATAAAGTTTGGACATACCGACCCCCTGAAATCGAACAGCGGCTTCATGTCCATTCTGTTGATGACTTACGGCTATTTCGATAAGACCAGCGGCCTGACGGCCTCCGATATTTTGACCGACAGCGGGTACCGGCAGTGGTTCCTGGAAACGGAAGCCAGTATCGGCCAGTTTGAATACAGCACCGGACCGCTGATGCAAAAAATGGTGGCCTATGGCCCCAGCACCTTTGACATGATCACCGTGTACGAAGCCACCGCTATCGAACAGGCCGAAAATGCCCTGGGCCGTTACGGAGAACTGCGCGTATATTACCCTCCCGCCTTGCTGTGGAGCGACCATCCTTTCTGTGTGCTCAATGCGGATTGGGTCTCGCCCGAGCAGGCCAAAGCCGCCCGGTTGTTTATGGATTACCTTACCGGCCGGCCCGCGCAGGAACTGGCGCTGCTTAAATACGGCTTCCGGCCCGTGGACGAATCCATCCAACTTGAACAAACCGGCTCCCCCTTTGCACGCTATGCCGACAACGGCTTTATTGCGGATTTATCGAACCGGCCCGAAGTAGAGATCCCCGCAGGGAATGTGCTCAACATCCTGCGCGAGTTCTGGTCAAGAAATGTGACGCGCTGAATCGGTTACCGAAGCGAGGAAAACAATGAAATTCAGAATTCAAATTCTTTTATCTCTTACAATAATCACTTCCCTTCTCTTAAGTTCCTGTGGGCAGATCACAAAACTGGTACCCAAAGGAACCATTACCGTCAGCATTGTTTATGGTTCAGAAAAGAGAGAGTGGCTGGAACCCCTGGTGGAAGAATTTAACGCTTCCAGAAACAAGACGGCCGAAGGTCAGGTGATCGTCGTGGAAGCCGAACCCATGGGGTCGATTGAATCCGTACGCGGGATTATCGACGGGACCCTGCAGCCCACAGTGTGGAGCCCGGCTTCGTCTGTTTATATTCCGGTGGCGAATTCCGAATGGCGAAAGAGCCATTCCGGTGATCTGGTTACCGGCACACCTAAAGACCTGGTGCTCAGTCCGGTGGTGATTGCCATGTGGCAGCCAATGGCTCAAGCACTGGGTTGGCCGGAAAATGAGATCGGATGGGCAGAAATTGCCGCCCTGGCGACCTCCCAAGAGGGTTGGAGCGCTTACGGTCACCCCGAATGGGGACGCTTCCAATTCGGTCACACTCATCCTGCTTACAGCAACAGTGGGATTGTATCGATTATTGCGGAAGCTTACGCCGGTGCCGGTAAACAGCGCGGCCTCACACAGGACGACCTGCAAACGCCGGAGATCATCGAGTTTATGGCGGCAGTTGAAAAAAGCGTCATCCACTACGGTACCAGTACCGGTTTCTTTGCCGAGCGCATGTTTGAACGCGGCCCATCTTATCTAAGTGCGGCTGTGCTTTATGAGAACCTGATCGTGGCACAGGAAAGCAAACGGTTGAGCGGGGAATCTTCGCAGATCCCGGTTGTGGCAATCTACCCGAAAGAGGGCACTTTCTGGTCCAACCATCCCTACGCCGTACTGAACGCGCCTTGGGTCACCCCCGAGCAAAAAGAAGCGGCGGAAGCTTTCGAAGCCTACTTACTGGATACGCCGCAGCAGTTGAAATCGCTTGAATTGGGTTTCCGGCCGGCCGACCCATCCATCCCGCTGGCCTCTCCTCTGGATGCCCGCCATGGTATGGATACCCATCAGCCCAAGACCATTCTGGAAGTTCCCAGCGCGGCGGTAATCGACGGTATCCAGACTCTGTGGCACGAAACCAAAAAACCGGTTGACCTGATCGTTGTGATGGACATCTCGGGCAGCATGAGGGGGGATAAGATCACTACTGCGCGCGCCAGCCTTATGCAGTTTGTAGAGAAGCTCGACAACCGCGACCGGCTGCAAATCATCCTGTTCAGCACGGATATTTCCACGTTAACGCCGCTTACCCCTCTGGGCGAAAAACGCCAGCAGGTGCTGGACAGCGTTGCCGGAATCTTTGAACAGGGAGATACCCGGCTGTATGACGCGACGCTGACCGCCTACCAGACCCTGCTTGAAAATGGTGACCCGGACCACATCCGTTCAATTGTGGTTTTGACCGATGGACAGGACACCCTTTCCTCTTACGCATTGGATGAGGTCATGAATCAGATCAACGCCTCATCCAGCGAAGGCGGCAACGCCATCAAAGTTTTTACGATTGCCTTTGGCGATAATGCCGATAAAGACATCTTGATCCGGCTTGCCGAACCGACCGGAGGCAAGCAATATGACAGTTCACCCGAAAACATTCAAAAAATCTACGATGAAATCGCAACATTCTTCTAAACTATGAACCGCTCTCCGATCCTCACCGCACTTTTTCATCCGATCAACCTTGCTATGCTGGCATTAATCGTTATCTCCGGGTTGTGTTCTGCCTGGTGGTTGGCCCCCATCGGTCTTTTATTCTGGCTGGTGATGGTGATCGGTATCGCCCGCGACCCCGGCCTGCAAATGACCTTCACGCGCCAGAACCGGCAGCCGTTGGCGCAGCGTTTCCAGGTCCGTTTCGACCGGCTGGACCGGGCGCGTATTTCTATTTTTAACGCGATGGGCCAGACCGGCCCGCAGCTTCGGCACGCGGTCGAACCGGTTCAGGACGGGCTGGAAGACCTGGTAGAACACTGCTACCATCTCAGTCTGCGCATGTCGGCATTGGACAATCACTTTGCCGTTCAACGGCTTTCCAATGATTTTGATAAAGAAATTGAACAAATAAAGCACAAGCTAACCCAGGATATTGACCCTGAAACAAAACACGAGTTTGAGCAAACCATCCAATCCATGCAAGCCCGTCAAAAGCAATTAAAGGACCTGGCCGCCATTCTCAACCGCTTTGAAGCTCAGCTCACCAGGATCAATAATGTGGTGGACGGCATCGTTACCGGCGTAATCAGCTTAAAAGGCCGGAAACCGGAACAGCTTAATGAAAAAATAGCGCCGTTGTTGAATATGATTCAAACAGAAAAAGAGGAACTTAATCAATTCGACGAGGACATCCAGCAGTTCTCAATCGTTTAAAAAACGAAGTCCATCTCGTAAAATCAGATCTTGACAAAGTAAGATTTACACTGTATATTTACACTGTAAATATACAGTGTTTATTTCGAGACGAGGATTTACAGAATGTCACGCAGACCGAATAGAAGAAGTACAACCTCCAATTTACGCGAACGGATCATCGCAGCCGCCTGGGAACAAATCGCCTGGGAAGGCGCTCCCGCGCTTTCGTTACGGGCAATTGCTCGTTCATTACATATCACTGCGCCGGCCATCTACAATTATTTCCCCGACCGCGACGCACTGGTAACCGCCCTCATCATTGAAGCTTACCAATCTTTTGGCGACCACCAGCTTGAAGCCCGGGACATGTTTCCGGTTGAGGACCTGAATAACCGGTTCATGGCAATCGGCCTGGCCTACCGCACCTGGGCAATCACCTATCCCCAGCGATACCAGTTGATCTTCGGCACGCCCATACCGGGTTACTCTGCGCCCTTTGAAGAAGTCTTTCCTTCGGCAACCCGCTCACTCAGCGCGCTGGTGAGTGTGATGGAAGCTTACCGGCAGGCCGGAAGACTGCACGCGGAAAATTTTCCGGAGGTGCGCCAGGATTTCGAATTTGACTTTGAGAGCTGGAAAAAGCACGGCGGACAGGCAGACCTGCTCAGTCTGTCCGTATCGATATTAATCTGGGCCCGTGTGCACGGCCTGGTTTCCCTTGAGATCGCCGGGAACATTCCACCTTACGGCGCTAATGGCGGCGCATTATACCGCTACGAACTGGAAAGCATTAAACATCAATTTACTCAACCCTGATTGAACGGAAAACAAACTCATGAAAGCAATTCTTTTAAATGGTTCAACTGAAAATGACCTTACCGGTAAACGCGTAACCGAAAAGTTAACCGCACAGTTACAGACTGCAGGATGGGATGTCGAATCCATACTGCTGCGCGACAAAAAAATTGGCAACTGCGTGGGGAACTTCCGGTGCTGGATAAGTTCTCCCGGCACCTGTTTCATAGATGACGACAACCGCTCCATCGCTGCCGCCGTTGCCAACAGCGACCTAATGGTCTACCTGACTCCGGTCACCTTTGGCGGTTATTCCTCCAACCTCAAGCGCATGGTGGATCATCAAATTCAAAACATCTCGCCGTTTTTTGCAAAAGTCAACGGTGAGACTCACCACCAGCGGCGTTATGACCGCTATCCGAATTTCCTCACGGTGGGCTGGATGGACGTCCCCGACCCCCGCGCGGAGGCCATTTTCCGCCACCTCGCCCAACGCAATGCGGTTAATTTTTACGCCCAAAAATCTTATTGCGGGCTCGTTGATGCCGGACAATCCGACTCGGAAATCCAGGCGCAGGCCGAAACCTGGCTGCGGGCGCTTTCAAATGGAACCGTTCCCCCCGCTGTATCGGCCCTGCCCGAAATGAACACTGCGATCAATTCCGCTCCTGCTCCACGCCGTGCTGTCCTGCTGGTCGGCAGTCCGCGCACCCGTAAAAGCACCTCTCATTCCATTGGCAGTTATCTCATGAAGCAACTGGCAGCACGCGGTATGGAGACCGAGGTCATCCAGATTTACAACTCCCTCAACACTCCGGAAAAAATGCGTCTTCTGCTCGAAAAGCTGGATGCCGCAGATCTGGCCGTGCTGTCGTTTCCGCTGTATGTTGATAGCCTGCCCGCACCCGTCATCGCTGCTCTGGAACGTATCGCCGCTCACCGCGCCGGTCATCCGGGAAAAACGCGCCTCGTCACGCTGGTCAACTGCGGCTTTCCGGAAGCGCAGCATAACAATACAGCCCTGGCGATCTGTGAAGAATTTTCACGTCAAAGCGCTCTGAGCTGGGCCGGGAGCCTTTCCCTAGGCGCCGGGGAAGGCATGGTGCATGGCGTGCCGCTGGATGAAATGGATGGGCGCGTCCACGCCCTCAAAAAAGCCCTGGACCTGGCCGCCGAATCCCTGGCTGAAGGCAAAGCCATCCCCAAAGCTGCCCAGGATCTGCTGGATAAACCTTTCATCCCTGGCTGGTTATACCGTTTGATCGGCGGTTTTGGCTGGAAACAACAGGCTAAAAAATACGGAGCGGAAAAAGATCTCCGTCGACAAAGTTATTTATGACGAACCTAATGGAAAAAACTATGTCTGAACTGCATATTATTTTTGGCACAGGCCCTCTGGGCAAATGGACGGCGCGCGAACTGGTTAAGATGGGTAAAACGGTGCGCATGATTAACCGTTCGGGCAGGGCGGACCGGCTGCCGGCAGGTGTTGAGGTGATCGCCGGGAACGCTTATGACGTCCATAAGAATATCGAGTTAACCCGGGGCGCTGCAACCATCTACCAGTGTGCCCAACCCCATTACTTTGAATGGGCAGAAAAGTTCCCCGCTCTGCAAAAGGCCATTCTGGATGCGGCCGCGGCCAACAACGCAAAATTGGTCATCGGCGATAACCTGTATATGTATGGACAATTTACCGGCAGACTGCACGAAGATTCGCCCATCGCGCCGAACAGCAGGAAGGGCAAAGTTCGCGCTGAAATGGCACAGGCTGCATTAGAAGCTCATGCGGCAGGTAAAGTGCGGGTTGCTATTGGGCGCGCTTCGGATTTCTTCGGCCCCGATGATACCGCGCTGACAGGTTATGCCATCCGGCCCGCCGTGGAAGGCAAAACCATCAACCTGATAGGCAGCACCAGCCAACCGCACACTTTTACCTACGTTGCCGATTTTGGACGGCTGCTGGCAACTCTTGGCACGCACGACGAGGCGCTGGGGCAGATCTGGTTCACACCCAGCAATGAAGCTATCACCCAGGCCGAGCTCGTCAAACGGATTGAAGCAGAGCTGGGGCATCCGGTCAGGACAATGGTAGGCGGACCCTTGATGATGCGATTTCTGGGCCTGTTTAACAAAGAAATCCGCGAGACGGTCGAAATGCTGTATGAATGGGTCAACCCCTATGTGGTGGACACCACCAAAGCCCAGAAGGCTTTTGGCCTGAAACCCACACCGATGAAAGACGCCTTGCGAGAAACCATCGCCTGGTGCAGAGAAAACATCTAATAAAAACAGTCTCCCGTTTCAACTACACGGGAGACTGTTTTTATGTTTTTTTACGGATGAAAAAATTATCCGATTCGACCTCCACCTGCCCACAGGGGGCGTCCGCTGGATTCACGCAGCTGGATAACCTGCTGGCTGGTCTGGTTGGTCAACTGTACAATCTCAAAGTCCTCGCCCTCATAGAAACCGGTCAGCACCATTTCATCGCCGGCCTGGGCGGTAAAGCCCTGGGATACTGCGAAGGATAAAGAACGGCCTTCAAGGACAATTTGCCCACCATCCACATTAATCAGGACTTCATCCGCCAGATCCACGCTGGCGACGCTTCCCTGCAATGTTGTCAGTTCAGTGAACTGTTCCTCGGCCAGGACAAGCGGTTCTCCGGTTGCTCCCGTCTGGCGGCTACCGCCGCCATTTCCGCCGCTTCCATTATTTCCACCGGAACGTCCCTGGCCGTTGCCGCGCACTGCTGCTGCGGTCTGGGCTGAAACGCCAACAATGTTTTCAGAGCCGGTACTGCGCCCTCTTCCCTGGCCGGTTTCACTTCCATTCCCGCCTGAGAACTTCTCATCCAGGTTATAAACCACTTCAGATTGGGCATTCTGCCCTCTGCCGGAGCGGCTTCCCATTCCGTATTCATCTGAGGTCTTGGCTGCGGTGCGGTTGATTCCACCGACAATTAATACGGCCAATGTCGCAACACCTGCCAGACCTAACAATATTTTCTTTAACATACGTTTTTCTCCTGCATAAATGTTTTATCTAATTAAGCTTTTACAGCAGTGTCACCCGCCAGTGCGGGGGTCCGGCGGAACGGCCGGAAGATAGACTGCAGCAAACGTCCGGTATTATTGATCACCCATTTCCAATGGATGGCAAAATGCACCAGGATCGCCGCAATCATCATAACGCCCGCCCAGGTATGGATCATGTCCCAAACCGTTCGGGAGAACAGAAATCCGGGGTCAACCGCCTGCCGGCTGCCGGGAATAAACAGAAAATACACCCCGCTTATCGCGCACAGCACAAAAGATAGGGACAACACAAAATTAGCCCACAGATTGATTCGCCCGCGAGGGTTCAATCTTCCGGTTTTGCCAAGCATTTGCTGCCACATACGGCGCGCCATGCGCAAAAACCATTTCCAATGCACAACAATATGAGCCAATGCAATCGCAATCACCGCGATCCCGCTCCAGGTGTGCAAAATATCCCATGTCGTTCGGGAAAACAAAATCACCTGATCATAAAAGGGATTGCGTCCGCCCTGATAACCAACCGGGAAGTACAAAAAATAGATACTGGAAGCGATGACCACCAGAGCACTCAACCCTAAAAATGCATCCAAAAACCAGCGCCGTGTCGTTGACCGGCATGGTTTTTCTTTACACAGTAAATTTTTTTCTGTCATAAAAATCTCCTTACGCTAAATCAAAAATCATCAGCCTTATCATAAAATACGCGTATGAAGAATTGATGAAGAGCCTGCACGGAAGCGGTGAATGTTTTTGTTTTCTAAAACACCCATGGGGAAAGGGGAAACCGCCGCTCAAGTGTAAAGGGCTAACAGACAGGATGAATTTACCTGGAAACAGCCAAATTGCCCCCAATACCAGCATCACAGAATTTATCACCTGTTTACCAATTTATTTTCAAAACCAACAGAAATACATCTTCCACTTGTAAGCTGTCTGTAAGGCCCAACCAAAAAAAACGGTGTATATAATAATCCTAGCTACCTGACATTTTGACAAAAGAATAGTTGATCGGCACCGGATCTCCACTAAAATAAGTTTTGCGAACACATTTTAGAAACGGAGTAAACCAATGCCGACCAACTAGCTCTATCATAACTGGTTTTATCAGATTCGTGAACTGCGGCTTGGGCAACGAATTACACAAGTGTGAAACTTTGTGTGGCTCCTGATTGGAATCTACAAGAAGCCGTTCGGCGAACTTGAGCCGTATCGCAGGCAAGATACCAGGTAAAGTGCAATTGCTGAGCCGTACCCGTCGGTTGAGCCGTTTTCTGGACAATCCTGCGATAGACGTGCGGGCGTGATATGAGCCCATTGCGCGAAGCTGGCTTGAACAACAAGCCCATTCTCTTCAACAAGTGCGTCTGATTGTGGATGGAACAAAAGTAGGATTTGCGCATCAATTGCTGATGGTCAGTCTGGCTTATCGGAAGCGTTCGATCCCGATTGCCTGGAGTTGGGTATCTCATGTTCGCGGACACAGCACCGCCAGCACCCAATTGACCTTGTTGACCTATATCCACAGTCTTTTGACGGGAGGAATGGCTGTTTTGCTGGTAGGAGATACCGAATTTGGGTCGATAACGGTACTTCAACAACTGGATTAGTGACACTGGCACTATGTTTTGCGGCAAAAAACCTCTACGCACGTTTGTTTGGCGCATCAAATTGAATGGAATGATTTTGGCAGTTGGGTTGAGAAAGCAGGTTCCAGTACCTGGTTGTGCCAGGGATGGCTGACAGAAAAACACACCTATCCGGTCAACCTGTTGGCTCACTGGAAGGTCGGCGAGAAAGAGCCCTGGTGCCTGGCAACCAATCTGCCGGACAGACAAATGGCTTTGCAAGCTTATGCTCGCCGCATGTGGATTGAAGAAATGTTTGGTGATATGAAAAGACACGGCTTTAACCTCGAAAGTACCCTGTTGAGACATACTGACAGATTGTCTCGGCTGACATTGGCGGTAGCTCTGCTGTCTGTCTGGTTGGTTTCGACCGGTACACGCACTATCCGAGATGGATTGAGATACCTGGTAGATCGACGGGATCGTCGTGACCTTAGTATCCTTCAGATTGGATTGCGCTTCATGGATCGTCAATGGGTTAACTCGTTTCCATTTCACATTTTGCTATGTTCTTACCGTTGATTTTTCAAACTGTCAGGTGACTAGAAACAATCTTGTTGTTCATTATTGGATCAAGGAATTTTGATTTTATTACCTAGCTGTTGAACAAATTACAAATTACAGAGGAAGAGAGAGGGAGGGAGGGATGATTGAAAACGCATGAAATTAACAATGTAAAAATTAACCTTCAGTATGGTGTCACGCTATTTCCTGAGCAAGACAAAGCAATTGATAAGATCTTGGCCGATCTGATTCAAAAAATACCGGCTCAATTTATCCTGATGACGAATGTCACCGGTCAGATTATCTCTGTCTGCGGCGAACGTGGAAAAACCGATCTGATCGCTCTGGGATCATTGGTTGCAGGGGAATTGGTAGCCAACCAGGAAATCGCTCGCATCTCCGGAGAATACCAGGAATACCAGTTGATTTTACGTCAGGGCAGCACCACAAACACCTGGATTGCTGAAGCAGGAGACTACCTGGTTTTACTCTTAAAAGTTTCCAGCGATGTGCCCATGGGATGGGCGCGAATGCTAATCACGCGGGGGGCAAAAGCAATCGCAAAAATAATGCGTGAAACTCCTCAACAAGAAGAACCTACTGAATTCAGTCTTGGTGATGGTTTCTCCAATCAAATTGACGACGCTTTGGAGGATCTCTGGAACGAGTAAGTGAGGTGGTTGAATGTTCATCAATATGAAAGACCGGCAGCTTAATCTCAAAGTAGTCTACTACGGACCGGCACTAAGCGGCAAAACAACCAACCTGGAAAGAATTCACGCAAAAACTGATCCGTCCCGGCGAGGCGAACTTGTTTCTCTAAAAACAGCAGAGGACCGCACCCTATTCTTCGATTTTCTTCAACTCGAACTGGGTAAAATCAACGGTCTGACCCCCAAAATCCAGCTGTATACAGTACCAGGACAATCTTATTATCAGGCCAGTCGGAAAGTTGTGTTGAAAGGCGCCGACGGAGTTGTTTTTGTTGCCGATTCTTCTCCAAGAAGGTTACAGGAAAATATGGAGTCATGGAACAGCCTGCACACACACCTGGAAGAGTTAAATATTCCGATACACCATTTACCACTCGTCTTTCAGTTCAACAAGCAGGACCTGGAGAATGCGCTTGCCCCATCTATATTGACCCGGGCATTTCAAACAGGAAGCTATCCTACTTTTAGTGCTTCAGCATTAGAAGGAAGAGGCGTCTTTGATACCCTGAAAGCTATCATCAATGGTGTGGTCAGTTCAATTAGAAATTAGTTTTCGTAAATTTTATTAAACTGAGGAGAAATTATGGCTTCCAATCCCAAATCCGGATCGGCTGAACTCTCTAGAATTCTGGCAGAAATGAATCAAAAAGGTGGCTTTTTAATTTCAGTTCTGACTGATTGCGAGGGTTTTCCCGTTGCCGCAGCAGCAAATGAAGACCAGGATCCCGAAATGCAATCCGCAGTAGTGGCTCTGGTTCAAAAGACTGCAAACCAAGTACGAACTCAACTCGGTATGTCTACAACTGATGAGATAACCGTCTATGACAAAGAAGGAAAACGGCTTGTATGCCGCCCAATGAACATCAATGACCATGAAATGATTCTGGCAGTTTTAACTTCAAATCGTGATCAAACTTACCGTCGGCTTACAAACCAGGCAGTCACAGCAATTCGTAAATGTTGGCGTATATAGTTTTTCATCTGAGAAAGCGAGAGTTTTATGGGCATTCAGGGTAATTTGAGTTTGATGACCATCAGTGACTTGATCCAACATACCTGTCAAGATCGCAGCACAGCTGAGCTAAAAATCATGCACCAGAATCAAACTGCCCTGCTTTATTTTCAGGATGGCAATATTGTGCACGCACAGAAGGATGGTCTTATTGGAGAAAAAGTTGTATATGAGATTTTAAAATGGGATGATGGAGAGTTTTCGTTGGACAAAATCGTTAAAACGCCCGCCAAAACAATTGAACGAAGCTGGTCAAGCCTGCTTCTAGAAGGTGCACGGCGTTTAGATGAGGATGAAAAAAATTCAAACAAACAAAAATTTTTGGAGGATAAATCGATGGCTACAAAAAAGAAAAGTGAACTGTTGGCAGAAACCCTGGCTGATGTAATCGATAACTCAACCGATATCGAAGGCGCAGCCGTGGTGGGTATTGATGGTTTGGTCTACTCCGTAAATGCTCCGGTGGGACATCTTGATGACACGCTGATCGGTGCTGTTGCAGCGGCCGCACTCGGCTTGAGCAAACGTAGTGTAGAACAGCTAAGCCGTGGTACGTTTACACAGTCTCTGATTCAAGCAGATCGTGGGAACATTGTCGTTTCGCAGATCAATCCTGAAACCCTGTTTATCGCCCTCACATCACATGGTGTAAATCTGGGTATGGTTTTTGCTGAAACCCGCAAATCAGTAGCCACGCTGCGCGAAATCCTATAATACCTGGATCGGAGAGAGATAATGACTGAATTAAATACGCGTATTCTTTTAGATGGTTGGCTGGATGGAGCAATCCGCAGCTATGCCTATATGATGGGTGCTGACAGCATTAAGAATTTTCTTAAAGCTGCTGCTGAAGTAACCTACAACCGTTTACAGGATGAGGCTCAAGCACAAGGGCTGCCACCTGTCCGCGGCGCCAGCATTGCTGAAGTTATGCAAAATGCCTCGAAGATGGAGGCAAGTCTGGGTGTCATGGAAGAGAACAACCTCGAAGTTACAGAAAACGGAGATGGTTTGACACTGGTACATATCGGATGTCCATATGCCCATGTATGTTCCGATATCCTTTCAGATTTGGTTAAATCCACAAAAAGCCAGAGCACTTATCCCTGCTTACGAACTGAAATCTACATGGTAGCAGCAGCATTAGAAACCAGCAGCAAGGGCAAGTACTTCCTGAAACAATTTGCCCCTGGCGAAAAATGCACGGCCCAGGTTGAATTCATTTAATTTTATAAAAATCTTTTAAAGGAGTTTTACATGGCTGATCCAATTGTGGATTTAATTAAGAACCAAATTTATGTAGATCCTGAACATTCCCGTATCAAATTTGGTGCAGCTGATATTGCGTACCACTGCGACAAATTCGCAACACGCATCACCAAAGGTCTGGAAGATGTTTTGGGAATCGAAAAAACCAGTGCGTTGTTAAACCAATCCGCTGCCGAATCTAATTTCGCTAATTTCCAGGCAGGCCTTTCAGTAGATGATACATTTTCCAATATGTCTGTACCGGAAAAAATGGATGTGATCCTTGCTATCTATAATGTACTGGGACATGGTGCCATTACCTTAGAGAAAAACGATGGCACATCCACCAAAGCCCATTCCAAGCATTCTTACCTGGCAGAAGGTTTCATTGAAAACATGGAACATTGGCAATGGAAAAAACGCGAGGAGCCATTCTGTCATGAAATGTGTGGAGATCTGCGCGCAGCTTTTGCTTCTGCAACCGGAAAAGATCTGTCTGATATCACGGTGAAAGAAATCCAATGCCGAACTATGGGATCAGATGAGTGTGTTTTTGAAGTGGAGGTAAAATAAACATGGTCGATCATGACGTCGTACGCGAAGCAGTCAGTTCTTTAGGTTTGTTTGGGGACGAAACAACTGGTTTATTGCACCGATTTGGGGTCATTTTGAATGCCAGCCCGGTAAATTACCTGGTAGGGCGCGAATTAGATTTCATCAATGCTTTTGGAGGAGCTTCCAAATCTTTATCAGAAAAAGTGTTGATTGATGCGGCTCAATGGTGTGCTAACGCGACATTCCAGGGAATTATGGATAGCTCCGAATGGGCTCAACTGATTGCCCCTACGGTAACTTCAATTCCCACTCGTTTGGATGGTTTGACAGCAATTATTAACTGCCTGGGCTGGGGAAAAATAGCTGATGTCCAGCTTAATGAAGATACCATGGAACTGCAATTTAAAGTTTATTCTTCTTATTATGTCAATTACTGGTTAGATCGCTTTGGCAAAGCTGACCACCCGATTTGTTACATGTGGACCGGCGTAGCTGGTGGAATCATGGATCTTATGTATGGTTCAAAAGTGAATGAATTTACCGGAGAAGAAGTATCCTGTGGTGCCGTTACAGGTGATGATTTTTGTGTCTTCAGGGCACGCAAAGTGCGCAAAAAATTCGGGCTGTAGAGCATCGACATTGGATTACATCATTTTCACAACCCGGATCAATTAATATCCTTGTTGGGTAAAACATGAAGCAGAAAGGTGAGCAGCAGAGTAAGAAGAAAAAGAACTTGCTTTGTTGGTAAAGGTAACACCCCACCTTTCTGCTTCAAGTCAAAATAAAACAGTTATCTTCGTAAATCAAGAGAATGGAGACCTTTGCAAGAGCAAACACCTTTTAACGTTGAGGCTTTCCGCGACCAGTTCCCGATTCTTGCGGAGCAATATGGGGTCTACCTGGACAGCGCTGCTACTACTCTTACGCCAAAAGCAGTAATTGACGCCGAAGTACAATATTACGCAACCGAACGGGCTACGGTAGGCAGGTCGGATTATCGTGCTGCAATTAACGCATCCCAAAAAATTGAAGCCGTTCGCGAGCGTTTAAGCCATTCTCTAAATAAACCCTCCAGCAGCTATTTAATCTTCTGCCCAGGGGCAACAGCCGCTTTAAACATCGCGGCGCAAGCGTTGAGCTGGCAACCCGGCGACAATATCATTACCACCATCGTGGAACACAGCAGTAATTTCCTTCCCTGGCTTCGCCTGCACAAGTTTGGTATAGAGATCCGCATTGCCCGACCAGATACTGGCACACAGCTAAACAGCAATGATATTCTTTCGTTGGTTGATGCTCACACACGCCTGATAGCAGTTACCCATGTTTCAAATGTTACAGGTGAGGAACTGCCTATTCAAGAAATCACCGCAGAGGCACACCGCAAAGGCATCCTGTGTGTGGTGGATGGTGCGCAGGCTTTTGGACATCTTTCAATCGATTTAACCGAATTAGACTGTGATGTATATGCCGCCTCCGCTCACAAAGCATTTGGACCAACCGGTATCGGATTTCTGGCCTTGAGCGGAAGAGCTCTTGAACAGATGGACCCTCCTTGGGTAGGCGGCGGAATGGTTAATATCCTGGAAGGATTAGACTATACCATCAAATCCGGAGTTTCAGGCTGGGAAGCCGGAACCCCTAACGTTAGTGGAATTCTTGGCTTTGGTGCATCTCTGCCCATTCGAGAAATTGCAGTATCTCCACCAGCTGTGCTTCACACTAAGAAATTGGTTGAGCAAACGATTGAAGGGTTGAACAGGTTCCCAGAGATACAATTACTAAGCTCTGAGACCTCATCTTCTATTATCACGTTCTCTATCAAAGATCAACGACCTCATCGGGTAAGTAGTTTCCTGGATGAAACCGCCCATATTATGCTTCGAGCCGGGTTAATGTGCGCAATTCCACTTCATCAGGACATTTTTGCGCGACCTCATGGAAGCCTCCGGGTTTCTTTGGCGCCTTACAATACACAAGATGAGATTAATCTCTTTTTACAAACATTGTGTAGTTTTTCGGAGACATATGCCAAAATATTCAGCTTCCCTAGAAAATGAGCCTGAACAAATTCAACTTATCATTTTCAATCTATGCAGTCACGATGGAAGCGGCGATTACGAAGTGCTCCCCGACCGTACTCTATATCTAAATCTACCAACAATGCGGGAAGATATCCTGAATGCCGGATTCTTCATCGAGGGAGTGAATAAAGAATTGTGCCTTGCAAGACGAGAAAAACTTTTTATAACAATTTACCCGGTCGGTAGAATCCTTCTTGAAGGAGTAAAGCCCGATCAGCCTGAAGTTGCTGTTCAAATTTTACAAGAGATCCTGCCAATAACAATTTCGCCTCAGTAAATTACTGACCAGAGAGAGAAATGCGAAATTGCTGAAGGTCTGGCGATATTCAACTCTTATCAGGTACACCCACCATAGGGAACCACATATCTCAAACATCAAGTTAAGATCACGTGTAAATTTGCATCAGATAAGCATACCAATCCGCACCATTAAATTACCACCGCTCACTTCACTTTGACACATGCCAGCTCGTCGCACTCTTTGCAATCCCCATTCTACTGAGCGAAAGCCAGTCCTTTAATTGAACTTCCCCTGCCCATATCATCAATTTGTAAACCCCATTAACTCACAACTGGCCGGAATTCTCTCCGCCGACCCAAAACTGTTGGGTAGCCAATGCCAGAAGCTCACGGTTTTCCGGAATTCTTTGCAGATAATTAAATGCGGTCGTCTCCGGAGGCAGATAATCCAACTGTCTTTGAATCCTCTTTATCCCCCACTGCCACACGGCATTGGCGCGCTCCGCATCTCCCTGTAAATCCAGTGTTTTCCCCAGATATAAAAATACCCAGGCGATTTGGTCCATGATTTGCAGTCCGGCAGCAGATTGTTCCTGCTCCAAGAGGGGCCAGGCATCTTTCACCATTTCGAAAGCCAGATCTTTCTGGCCCGATTGCTGCGCGCTGTACGCCAGACCCGCCTGCAATTCCAGGAAAAGGTGTGTCTGCTTCAACTGGGCTCTCAACCGCAGCGCTTCTTTAAACGCCGAAACCGCTTCGATATAGTTCTCATTCCCCATTTGCATTCGCCCCAAAAAAGTCAGGGCATAAGCCAGACTGGCCGGTGTTTCGAGTGTCCGAAACAGATCGACAGCACAATGTGCTTCCTCAAAAGCTTCAAAAACCTGTCCGCTTTCATATAAACTGATGGCACGAACCGCAGCACTCATTCCTGCTCCACGGCGGAAGGAGATTTTCCGGCGCAGTTCCAATGCCGTTTCCAGCAGCGGGATCGCCGATTGAGGGTCGCCCCCTTTCCTGCGCAATTGGGCAAAGCTGTGTAAACATTGTGCCAGTCCGGCTTTACAATCAATCGAACCAAAAACTTGTTGGGCATCCTGATAATCCTGCCAGGCAGTACGCCAATAACCTGATTCGGCTTTCAACAAACCCATATTGTGCAAGCAAAATCCCCTTGCCATCCAATCGTCCAGTTCATCCAACTGGTCCAGCACCGTTTTGAAACCCAGTGCTGCACGGTTATAATTTCCCACCTGTCGGTCAATCCGTGCCTCATGATACATTTGCCAGGCAGAACCACGGCGGTCTCCAATGGCCTGGTAAGTCTGCAAACAGATTCGACTATTTTCTCGGGCAAGGTCATACTGTCCCGTCTGGATTTCAATCATGCACAGGTTTTGGTGCGTCCAACCTTTTCCACGTTCAAACCCGTACTCATCCGCCAGGCACATGGCTTCCTTAAGATATGCTCTCGCCCTTTCAAATTGTGCAGATTCCTGGCAGGCAAAGCCCAGCCCATTCAAGCTGTAACACTGCAATTCGACGTTTTCCAAACGCTGTGATGCCTGCAAGGTCCGGCTCAAAGCGTCAAAACCAACCTGCGGCTCTCCGGTATATAATTTTGCCAGACCCAGCTGGAACAGACTGGCAGTCTCAATCTCCATCAAACCATTATGCTGAGCAAGCGGCAGAGACTGCTCCAGATAATTCAAAGCAACTTTGAACCTGCCGCGCCGCACCTCAATATCTCCCATCTTCAGGAGCAACTCCGCCTGCAGTGCGGGTTCTTCCAACCGGTTGGCTGTCTCCAGCGCCGGTTCCAACAGGTTGAAAGCCAGATCATACAGGCCCTGCCTTTCCAGAAAATCAAAAATCGCATTGACCAGGAATATCGCAGGCCGGTCAACACCATAACGGAACCCCTGCTGGCAGGCTTTCGCAATATTTGAAACATTCCGGTTTATTTGAAAATCCTTGGATTCCTTGCTTAACCATTGATAATAATAATCAATCAGCCGCCCAACCGCGGGCAGATCAGAGAACTTTAAAGCAGCATAATCGGAGATGGTCTGGTGCATACAGTAGTGATCGTGGGGGACGGGTTCCAGCAGGCCGCTATCCACCAGCACGTCCAGTTCCTCGGTTGAACAGGCACAGACTGCCAGAGCGGCTTTTTCGCTGAAAGAATCCGGCTTTGAGGGGAACAGGGAAAGATCCAGAAGAGCCTGCTGGGCTGTTTGCGTTAAAGCAGACTCGCTCAATCCAATGATTGCCTCCAGGGAAATTAATGAGCCGGGAGGGAAGTCGGGACGAGATTCCAGTGGAGATTGCGCGATTTGCAGTTGGAAAATGGAATTTTGATGCCGCAGGAATTCGAGAGCTTGTTTAATACGGCGCGGCTGCTCATTTGCGCTCTGCACCTGAAGATAATATCCCATCAGGACCAGAGCAAGAGGCAGCGCCCCTACCGAAGAAACCAGGTCGGCCGCAGCAGCCGGGTCCGCGTTTACGGCCGCAGAGGCAAACCACGAGAGCAGGGCAAACCCATCCTCCTCGGAAAGTTCCTCAACCCGGTAAGCCTGCGCCGCACCCGCGAATTCAACTGCCAGATTGGCGTGACGGGTCGTGAGAAGATACGAACAATTCGGCCCGCCCAGTTTGAACGACAGAGCCGTTTCGATCTGCCAGGCATCATCTACCACAATCAACAACCTCCGCAAACCAATTGCGGTACGAATCAGGTTGGCTCTTTCCTCCAAAGTGTCCCGATAGGCAATCACCTCCGGCGTTATCCCCAGTTCGGCCGCCCAGGTTCCTAAAATGGCCAGCGGATTGGGATGCTGGCCCAGCCCTGCCCATAAAATTCCATCCTCAAATTCGTCTCGTGTCTCAGGGTCATGCAAGAGTTCTATTGCCAGCGAAGTTTTCCCAACCCCCGGCAAACCATACAGTGCAACAAACGCCGAACGACCGCGTTCCAGAAGGCGGTCTTTCAACCCGGCAAACAATTCATCTCTGCCAAACAATGGCTGGCTGGCCTGTGGCGGAACCAGAAATGCTTTCTGGTCACTATCCGAGAAGGTTTCACGCTTTGAACGCACCGCGATGCGCTCCGCAGCTGCTCTCTCCTGCCAGGCCTGTAAAATGCCCGTCAGCGTTTCCAGAGCGCGCTGTTGTTCCAGATAATAAGTCGCTCTTGAAATGTGCAGCTGCTCCCGCAGCCAATCCGGACTGCGCCCATTCAAATATTGTTCCGAAACAATGAAATAAGGCCGCCATCGCTTGTCTTCCATTTTCGGAGCGGCCTGTTCGGGTTTCAGGTTCAAAATCGCTTCTTGCAGCACCTCACGCAAAGCCAACCCCCTCCCAACAATCGTATTGGTATAACCACACTGTTCCTGGCGTTGGGAAATCAGCTCTGTTTTCGCTGATGGGTTTTCACCCAACAGCTTTAAAGATGACCAATCATGCAGGGCCTGTCTGATGCAGGCCGGGTCAATCTCTAAATGATAGTTTGTACTCCCCACTTTATACACAGCAAAACCACCTTACGATGCAGCAGAACAAGAATTAATTTTAGAAAAAACCCAGACAAAAATCAGATTCTTTTCAGACAATGTCAAATGCAATACGTCTATTATACAAATATCGAAGATTGCTCACAAGTTAAACCAAGATGTGAAGGTGACCGGACAAGCCCCATCTATGCTGTAGGAATAAATCTTGTGGGCAGATATCATTTTCGTGTTTTCAACACGGCAGAATACGTTACAGCAGGAAATTTACATAAATCAATTCCTTATCAAGCTTTGAAAGGAGAAATCTGAGAAGATGAAACCCAAGGAATTTATTGCGGTTGTTGTTAGTACCTTTGTATTGGTTATCCTGGGGGATGGCGTTGTTGCAAACGTGGGTTTGGCGCCTCGCCTGGCTGGATCAGCCTACAACTGGAATACGATCACCTTTGGCTGGGCCTTTGCGGTCATCGCTGCCGGAATCATTGCGGGGGCAGATAATAACCCGGCGGTAACCTTTGCAATGGCCGTTCGCGGCGAAACGCCCTGGTCCAAACTGGTCCCGATCATTCTGGCAGAGTTCGTCGGTGCCTTTCTGGGTGCGTTAGGGGTTTACCTGGTCTATAAGGACGGTCTGGTATCCTCTGGAATGCCCAATGTCTGGTCAACCGGTCCGGGCTCAGTGTTCGGAAATTCTTTCTGGGGTGGTGACAGCTCCGGAGCATTAGGGACCTATTCTCTGCTCACCGCCTGTATGGCCGAATTTTTCGGCACGATGATCCTGATGTGGGGTGTGCTTGCCGTGGGCGACAAACGCAACGCTTCCATCAGCAATCTGGGAGCCTTCATTATAGGCGGTATCGTCCTGGTGATTGGTCTGTGTCTTGGTGGCCCAAGCGGATATTCCATCAATCCCGCCCGTGATCTTGGCCCGCGCCTCTTCGGTCTGCTGGTCGGGACCCAGGGATTGTTCGATGGCATCTACTGGCTGCTGCCGCCGGTATTGATCCCCATGATCGCTGCCCCTGTGGGCGGGTTCTTGTACGATCTGTTTTTCAAAAACGAATAATTGCGGGGAAAGAAAAGAGCAGCACATTCATCATTGTAGTTTTATGGGCTTGTCTGACTCCAGTTCTACTCTCCGGTCACCCATAAAACGAGCAGGGCACCAGACGGTGCCCTGCTTGCAAATTATTTTATATCCTCATCTGCTCCGCTAAATCTTGGATCTAACTTAAGTTAAAAAACAAGATTCTTATTCCTTTAAAGAAGGAAGTTAGGGCGAACAGCAGCCTGTTCAATCAGGAAATTGAAGTCATAACTCCATTAAACCCGGCTTGTGCTGCCGGGTGAAATTTCCGCTCTTGGGTTTGAGAATATTCGAGCAATCGCATCACCAAGCGCACTATCATCCTGTTTCGAAAATTCCGGAAGTCCCATCTCACTCAACCAGCCGGTAGCTTTTTCCCGCATATCATATTCAGCAGCAGAATGGGCGATTACGGATTGATACAAATCTGCGGCCTCACGGTGGTAATTCATTAATTGGAAACAGCGCCCGGCGTTGACGGCAACTTTTGTCGCGGAATCCACGGATTTGATCTCCCAGGCCAGTAGAATTGATTCTCGGAGGTATCCCATAGCCTGCTCGTAGTTGCCCAGGCCAATGTTTGCTTCTCCCAGAATGTTCAGACAAACAACAATGGTCCATTCTTCGCCAATCTGCCGGGCGATTTCAAGTGCCTGCTTCGAATACTCGACAGCCTGGGTGAACTCACCTCGGGCGATCTCCACTTCACTCAGGTTATTTAACGCAATCGCTACTCCATCCAGATCCCCAATTCTGCGACAGATCGAAAGACTGTCTTCATAGGTCGTTTGAGCATCCTCAAAACGCCCATCCTGATAGTATATTTCCGCCAGATTATTTACCAATATCGCCTGGTAATAAAGGTACCCCAGATCATTCGCAATATCCAGGCTTTCGTGAAACAATGCCTCCGCTTCGGCATAATTCCCTTCCGAACAGGCAATATCCCCAAGCACATTCAAAGGCGCAATAAGACGGCGGCGGTCTTCCAACTTTCGCCCCATATTAACCGAATCGATTAAAAAATTTTTTGCTTCGGAACGTTTCCCCAAACGGCTCTGGATCAGTCCCAAAAAATACAGGCTCCTGGTTTCCCCCAGATGATCTCCTGTTTCTCGATAATAATCGAGGTTTTGCCGGGCATAGAGTTCGGCACGAGGAAAGTCCTTCGCTCTCAGGTACACACCTCCCAGGGAAGAACGACAAAAAGCCAGTTCGTCCGGTATTACCAGACGCGTAAAAATTTCCTGCGAACGCTCCAGAGCTTCTAATGCCAGTTGATTTTTCCGACCATAATGCGCCAACGAGCCCATCCGGACCAACAGCTTTCCAAGCACAGTTTCCGTTTTCCGGTTGCATTCAGTTTTTACAGTTTCCTCAAGTATTTCAACCGCCAATTGGAATAGCGCAATCCCCTCATTGAAGCGGCTGTGAATATCAAAAAAATGATACAGCGGTTCGACACATAAGAGCATTTCATCCAATAAGTGGCAGCTGACCAGACAATCCCATGCCGCTCTTACATTGCCGATTTCAATTTCAATTTCGTTTAAGAGTTCTTTCTGGGAATTCCCGGCCTGTTCGGTAGACCGACTGGACAGGAATAAACTGTAAAACCTTGCATGCACATTGCGCACCTCCTCGGGATTTCCCGATTTGGATAGTTGTTCTCCTGCATACTGCCGTAAGGCTTCATACATTTCATAACGTCTACTTGTGGGATTAAAACGAAGGAGAGATTGATTTACCAGAGCAGTCAGCATTTCCGGTGTGGCTCCCGCGATCTCCTGAGCCGCCTTTAAGTCGAATCCGCCGCGAAAGACTGAAAGTGCAGAAAACAAATGCTGTTCATCAGGTGTCAACACCTGCCAGGAAACGTTAAAAGCGGCGCTTAAACTCCGGTGTCGCGGAAGGATATTGCTGGCCGCAGTCATCAATGCATCCAAATTAGCGGTAATTTTATCCGCGATTTCATCACAGGTTTGCTCCCAAATTGCCGCTGCGGCCAGCTCAACGCCCAACGGCAGCCCTTCCAACATTTGACAGATCCGGATGGCCGCAGGAAGGGTGGACGCATCCGGCTTAAAAGTATGTAAGGCCTGGCGAGCGCGCTGATAAAACAACGACACCGCATCATATTGCTGCGCAATCCCTTCCGGGCCAAACAGAACGACTGATTCTGAGAGATCTGTGGGGTATCCCAGCCCCTGAAGGGAGTAAACCCATTCTTCTTGCAGCAACAACCGCTCACGGGAAGTTACCACCAGCATCACACCGGGGGCATGTTGAAGGATTTCCACCAGCGGGTGGGTACCTTGCGGATCGTCTAAAAGGTGTTCATAATTATCCAGTACGAGCAGCACATTTCTATTACGCAGATAACCGGTTAAACGATTGGCCGGATCGTCCTGTTCTGAAAGAACCAGCCCCAGGGTATTTAGAATTTCAATGTAGATTTGTTCAAAGCTTGAAACGGCAGCCAGAGGAACAAAAAACACGCCATCACAGAACACGCCCAATTGCTCATGGGCAAGCTCTACCGCCAGGCGTGTCTTTCCGATTCCACCTGGTCCAAACAGCGTCAATAAACGGCAGGCGGGGTTAACCAACAGACTGGTGATTTCATCCAGGTCCCGTTCACGGCCCACAAAGGATGTGTAAGAAAAAGGAAGTTTTGAAGGATACGTCGAGATTTGAAACTCGGAATCCAATGTTTTATGACCCGCTGCGCGAATCCTTTCAAACAACCGCACGGTTTCAGGCAGCGGCTCTACCCCCAATTGGCTCAAAAGTACACCCTTGAGCACCCGGTATTGATTTTGAGCCGAACTCCATTGATGATCCAACGCATAAAGACGCATTAATTGAACGTGAGCGGATTCATCCCAGGGAGTAATCCCAATAATGCGTTGCACCATCTGCCGCGCTAACGAATACATACCCCGTCGTTCATAGATTTCTGCAAGTAAGGCAAAACCCTCTACTGCTTTTTGATCAAGGTTTTCACGAGTAAGGACCAGCCATTCATCAAATAGTGCGCTGGATTTCAAATCGAAATGTGCCAGAAAGTTCCCTTTTCGAAGTGCGAGAGCTGTTTTTAATTGCCGGATGTTGAGCTGCCCACAACCACTCTTGTGACGATAATACTTGCAGGCAGAAACCAGATTTTCCTGGAAGGCAAGTACGTCCACCCAAACAGATCCGGAATCAATCCGGACAGCATCGCGATCAACGATAAGAAAAGGTTTTTCAGAGTAGGTATCCCCTAAAATTTTACGCAGATTGGAAAGAGATTGTCGAAGACTGTGGAGCGCCTGTTCGTCGGATTGGTCGGACCAAAGCAAACTGGCAAGGTGCGAACGGCGTTGTGGATATCTATTTTCTATGGCCAGATAAACCAACAGGGCGCGCGTCTTATCGGTATCGAAACGACCAAGAGTTCTACCGTCTAGCTCAATTTGCAATTCCCCAAAACAGTTAATTCGAATTCCTGGCATCATTGCTCTTTATAAAATGATATCGACTTTATTTTTTGACGTTCTTTTGACTATAAAAATGTAAATTAATTATAGTGAAAACCACCTATATTTCCTATCTTTTACGAATATGGCATACCGACCGTCTAACCGGCACGGTCTGGATTATCACGCTCGAAGATCCTCATTCACATCAAGTTGTGCGCCTGAACAACCTGAACAATTTAATTGAATTTTTGCAACAAGCCGTTAATCTGGAGTGCAAAAACGATACCATTTTTTCCTCAACCACGCCGAAAAGAAAAAAAGGAGACTTACATGAAACGTAAATTGATATCTTATCTATTTCTGGCTCTCATCCTGATGTTCGTATCGCTGGCCTGTGGCCTGGTAAGTCGATCATCGGATGATTCTAACCTAAAAGACGCAGTATCGGTATTTAATTCCTCTGACAGTGATTTACTTTCAGAGGAATACCGCAGCGAAGCCGGTGGCTATTCCATAGGAAAAGTTCAGGACTACAACTTCACCGATACAATTGGGATCATTCAAATGGCTTCGCCGGATGCAGACCCGGTCGCAGGACCGGCGATTATCGTTGTGGGGGGTCTGAATGATGTGGACGCCACAGCCGATGAGAGAATCCAAAAAGCGCGGGAGGAATCTCCCCAGTTTTCTTTTTCCAAAGCGAAAAAAATTAAAGTGGATGGGAAAGAAGGTTGGGAGATGGAGGTCGAAGGGGACTATGACGGTACAGCAATTGTAGGAAGAATGGTCATTGTGATGGTTACCCCTCGCCAACAATTCACCCTGGTGGCAACTGCACCCGAAGACCGCTGGAAGGAATTGGAGAAAATTTATGAAGCCGCGTTGGACTCTGTTAAACTTTTCGAAGCAAATCCCGACGCGGAAATTATCAACTCTGTTCCGGTGGAGGAACAAACCACCGATTCAATCGGTGAAGTAGTCCCCGTTGAAGAACAAAATACAGGTGGGGAAATTCGTCAATGGGCAGTCTCGGCACGCGCAGGCTCTCAATATTCGGACCCGGATTGGTCGGCCTCGCAGGCGGTTGGCGAACCGAATGTGGACTATTGTGGAGACAATACAAACGCCTGGGCACCGTACAGTCCCACCTCAATAGATTGGATCGAACTTACCTATGCCACGCCGGTATTGCCAACAGAAGTCAATATCTATCAGAGCTACAACCCCTCACAGGTATATGAAGTGGATATCGTTGACACCAACGACGATGTCTACATTATCTGGGCTGGTGAGCCGGAATATGTAAGCACTTGTCCGGATGTAATGACAATTTCTCTGGATCTGGAAGGCGAAATGATAGAAGTACAAAAAGTTGCGGTTTTGGTCGACCAATCCATTCTCAACCTGGGTTGGGTGGAAATCGATGCGGTTGAATTGGTCGGCACCTTACCCGGTGGCCAGGCTCCGCAGCAAACCGCATCCGAGCCCCCCGCAGCGGTTACAGAAAATATGTCCGCTCCGACCAATTACAGTGGATGGATGGCCGGACCGGTTTATCAGGGCTATTTAAAGGTGATTCCCGGTAAGACAAAGGTGGATGAAATAGACAAACTGTTAGGCCTGGAAGGCCAGCGCAGCACCGAGAATTGGAAACCGCGCCCTACTCATGCCGATACGTATATTTATAAATTGCAGAAGGATAATATGATTGCATGGATCAGTGTGGATACCAGCGGAGTAGTTTACAAGAAGTCAATTTCGGCAAACACACAACCCAGCGATTTTCAATTAGGAACCGTTAATCAAGATACCTATAACGAACTGAATGCAATTTATAAGCGCGATCAGGTTATTCCTTACGCTGTATATGCTAATCTCCTTGAATCTCCCGGTTTCCTTAGCGAACAGGTTCTGCGGGAAGACGGACGGATGGTGGCAACCTACTTATGGTTCAATGCGAAGGGCGACAAAATGGTAGGAATTTTTTACGATGGTAAATTGACCGGTATTGCAGGATTATCTTACGTCTCAAACCCTTGACCCATCCAGGGCAAGAAAGAAGGATAATTTTCGCCACAAAGCTCGCAAGCAGAATTTTTCGAAGATCACACCCATGCCGGGAGAGCTGCCCGCGAAAGCTGCGCTTTGATCCAGGAAGCACTTTCATAGGACGGGCGGGAATCTTTGTGACGCCGCACCATACGAAAGATTGACCAGGTTTGTGAAAAGAGAAAAACCTCATGATAAAACGATTGTTATTGTGTATTTTGATCCTGACTTTATTCATGAGCGGTTGCAGCGGAGGTGCTGCTGAGGATGTAAGCGGTCTACAATCGCGCAATGATGACAACACAGATTCGCAATCATCCTCAGCTTCCGCTGCATCCGGCGCAGTGCCTGATAATTCCAGAACAAATAACGCAGCGATACCGGAGGGTCAAGAACCGGCTACAAATCTTTCTTCCCCTGCCGCCGAAGCCACGCTCACCCCCAGCCCAATCCCCTTATCCCCAACGGGAGATTGGCAGATCACCAACGACACCGGTGAAGCGGTAGAACTTCTTTCAATGACCCGCGGAGCCGTGCCGGGGCGCATTTTTATGACAACCTGGTCGCCGGACGGCAAAATACTGGCTGTGGCCGGTTCCGGTGGAGCGGTCCTGCTGGATGGTTCCACCCTGCAAACCCTTGAAGAAATAGATTTGGCCGTGCCTGCTTCCAACTTCTCCTTCAGCAGGGATGGACAACGCCTGGCGATTGGCAGCATGACCCGCACCGTCCAGGTGTGGGATATACCCGGCAGGCGGATGGTCCAGGTGATCCCGGAGGCCGGCCAATCCGTATTCATCAGCCCGGATGGAAAACTGGTAGCAGCCGTTGACGATAACGCTGTTTTCGACAGCAATTTCAACTCGGATTCATCAAAGGTCGAAATCCGTGTTTTTCAAGTAGACACAGGAAAAATGCTCAGTGAATTCAGCGCCATCACAGCAATCGTCTGGCAAAATCCGGTTTCCCCGGTAACCGTAGGAGGGTTTTTCAGCGCGGATGGGCGGATTTTCCAGGTAGCCAACAACCTCGGAGATGTCCGCGCCTGGGATGTGTACAGCGGCAAGTTGCTGGGGACTTCAATCAACGAGCAGACTCGCATGCGGTTAAGCACCGGAATCTGTGAGGCCAGTGGGAACAGCGGACAGAGCTTCGCGTTGGCCTGCGAGATCAGCTACATGGATCCGCCCTGCAACGAAGATGTCGTCGGCTGCAATCCCGTTGCGCGGTGGCGTTATGACATCGGTTTGTGGGAAACCGCCCAGTTGAAACGCTCGACCAACATCGTTTATCAGGATCCGTTGGGAAGTGGGCTTTACCTGTTCTACGACTCCGGCCAGCGCAAGGTTTCAATGCTCGACAGTTTCAAACCCAATATCTACCAGCCCGCGCTGAACGGAACGGCATCCGTTCAGACATTGCCCCCTGCCTGGTCTGTGCTTGTGGAAGAAATGAAATGCGAGAATTGCCCATTCCCTGTCACACTAAGCCCGGACGGCTCTCGGCTGGCTGCCGGGAACGGAAAGTCCATCGCATTATTTGAGATGACAACGGGTGAAACGGCCCAAACCACACAGGACAGCACCAGCGTTTTGACCAGCGCGGCCCTGGGGGCCTTGAACGGACAGCCTGTTCTGGCTGCCGGATTCTCTGATGGAATAATCTCCTATCTCGAACCGGGGAACAACAATCCAATTGAATCCATACAAGATACCGATGGAAATCCGATCAACAAAATGGTTTTCGCGGGTGATAATCTGTTGTCATTAAATAAAGGCGGAGCAATCAAGCTGTGGCAGCCAGGCAACCCGGAACCGCTGCGCACATATAAGACCATCTTTGTTATCCTCACACAATACAATACCTATCGTTTCGAATACAGTCCGACAACCGGCCTGATCCTGGTGGACACCGAAAAGGGAACCGGATCAAGTTCGCGCCAGCCGCAATTAACCACATACGATGTACAAACCGGGAACGAACGTTTTTCCATCACAGACAAACCGGACGCGCTCGCCTTCAGCGGTGATGGTCGCTGGCTGGCGCTGGGAGGAGGGCACCGGGCAACCATTTACAACGCAAACAACGGTGAACTATTGCGGGAATATGTACTGCAGGGAACCGGACGGTCTGTCAGTGGCATCGCCCTCAATACGGACGGCAGCCTGTTGTCCGTTGCAGAAAGCGGGATCGCATCCATCCTCAATGTGAACACTCAGGAAGTGATCGCCCAGGTCCAGGAGGAAAACTTCACCCCCAATCTGGTTGAATTCAGTCCGGGAGGCTGTGTACTGGCGGTTGGCAGCGTGGAGGGCGACCTGCTGCTTGCGGACCCTGCCACCGGAGAGGTTCTAATCAGATTAGATGGACACGCCGGAGAAGTCAATCATCTGGCTTTCAGCCAGGACGGACGGCTGTTACTGAGCGTTGGAATCGACTATCAGGCGCGAATATGGGGCCAGGCTGGCGCACTGAATCTGCCGTCCGGAGAACCCGCTGCCCAATCCTGCCGCATCGCATCCATCCCGGCCACTTCCACACCCACCCTGACGGCAACTCCGGTTACACCCACCGCGACTCCCACGCAGGTCTCTTTTACTCGCAGCCTGTATCTTTCGGACCCCATGATGTACGGTGGAGATGTTTTACAGCTTCAAAAGCGGCTTTACGAATTAGGCTACACGGGTGTAGGGACCCCGGATGGTTGGTTTGGCCCTAAAACCGACGAGGCTGTGCGAAAGTTCCAGGAGCACAACAACCTGGTCGTAGATGGCATCGTCGGCAGCATCACCTGGACACAGCTCTTCAATAGCAACGCCATTGGCTCATAGAAAAACGACAAAAACGAGCAGGGCACCGTCTGGTGCCCTGCTCGTAAAGTATTAAAAAATCATTGTCGGACCCGGTTCAACAATTCCGCTTGGGGGTTGGATCAAACCGACCTATCCGTCCTGGCTTTTTTCGTAGTTAACCATCCACTGAATTCCATACTGATCCGTGACCAAGCCGTAATAACCTCCCCAAAACACATCCTGCAACGGCATATCCACCTTACCGCCTGCCGAGAGCCGATTGAAATAGCTTTCCGCCTCTTCTTTGCTCTCCGGTTCTAGCAGGATAGAAAAGTTATTCCCGGCTGTCAATGAACGTCCCATCGATTCCATAGCATCGGTCGCGTGAAGAACAAGATTCTTGCCAACTGGCAAAGAGATATGTATGATCTTTTCTCCATCCTCAGCGGATAAACCCTCCATACCCGGTACCTCCCGGAACCTTTGCAACCGGGAAAATTCACCCCCAAAAATCGATTGATAAAACTTGAAAGCATTTTCCGTGGTTCCATTGAAGTTTAAATAGAGATTGGCAGTTATCATTTTGGCTCCATTTTGTAATTATCCGGCATGTTTCTTACATTGTATATACAAATAATCAACTAACAATCTCCCTGTAAAAACATTTTGCTACGCACAGAAACTAAACCCGTTTTCTGCTCTGTGCGATCCATCGGGAATCTACCCCGGCATTTTGCCCAAGAAACATATTCAACTGCGCGCCATGTTCCTGGACATGGCGCATATTATCCAGAATTAGCCCTAGAAAATTGACCTCGCCCCAGGGAAACCGGCAGAGCTGGCGGGCTCTTTCATCCGTCAGAGTTTCCAGCGTTATCTGGCATTTCCTGCGGTCGTGATCCAGATAAGCGAGTAATTCATCCCGGATATACTGCCGCTCAGGGAGTACCCCGGCCGGGTCCATCTCATCCAGCGTAAAAGGAGCGGGAGGAGAATACCCTTCCGGCGATCCGGAAAGATAGAAATCCAGCCAAAAAAGTGCGTGATAAGCAACATACCAGAATTCCGAGAATTCCGGCGGCATCGAACGGTTATTCCACATTCTGCCGCTCCAGAGCTCATCGGGACAATTAAGCAGGGCATTTTCAAGCATATCGATTGCTGCTCCAAACTGCTTCCAGAGCGTTTTTCTCCAGATAGGATCCATTTCATTCCTCTCAGATCATGTAGCTTCCCCCGGTTTATCGCCGGGAACGTCATTCAATACAAACTATAAAATGAATGTTTGTCCAATCGGACACATCGGGAACAGAAAGAGAATGTGCTTATGAATCATTCCCTTTTTCATAAGCCTGCTTTAAACCCGCTATGTCCAGTTTACCCATCTGCAGCATGGCTTTCGTAACGCGCTCCGATTTCTCTTTATCCGGATCATTTAACATCTCACCGAGCACAACGGGGACAATCTGCCACGAAATACCAAATTGATCCTTTAACCAGCCGCATTGTTCCTTTTCCCCGCCTTCGGAGAGCTTCTCCCACAATTCGTCAATTTCCTCCTGAGTCTCACAGTGCACAAAAAATGAGATTGCCGGAGAAAAAGAGAACACCGGGCCGCCGTTTAACACAATAAACTCCTGGTCATTGAGGTAAAACGTGGCCGTCATCACCGTTCCATTTTCCCCGGGTCCCGCTTCCCCATAACGCGTGACCGTTCCGATCCTCGAATTCTTAAAAACAGAGGTGTAGAAAAGCATGGCTTCTTCTGCCTGGTCATCAAACCAGAGAAACGGAGTAATTTTTTGCATATCAACCTCCTATAAAAAACGATCTAACCTTTTAAACTCCCCCTCCATACAATTGAATTATCACGCTTTTTCATCCCCTCATGGGCTTCGGTACAACCTTAAGCGGGCTGTAGCTTCCCTTCATGGCCTTCCGCTGCCTTTCCAACAAAAATGCTCTCCTTCAGCGGAGAGCATTTTTTCTTCCTGATTATTTATAAAATCCCAATCACCGGTCGGTACAGGAACAACACGGATCGATCGATGCCTGAATGATGGACATATCCCCCAATGCCTGGCCGCGGACCATGGCGCGGACGGAAGGGATATTCAAATCCGATGGGGTGCGGATTTTTACCCGCACGGGAATATCTGATCCGTCGCTCTTCAGATAATAAACCACTTCGCCGCGCGGTGCCTCCACACGCGCCATCGTCTCACCGGCAGGCACAGTCGTTACCGGTTCCGCCAAACGTATCGGCCCGGCAGGCATCTCTTTCAGCGCTTTTTCAATTAACCGGCAGCTTTCCAGCATTTCCAAGGCACGCACCACCACCCGCGCCTGCACATCACAGCCTTCCTGTGTAACGATATTGAATCCCAGATCCGCATAGGCTGCGTAGGGGAAATCCTGGCGAACATCCAGCGCAAGCCCCGAAGCCCGCGCGACCGGCCCGACAACGCCGTAAGCGATGGCATCCTCACGCGAGAGAATCCCCACGCCGCGTGTACGCGCAATGACCGTGCGGTTACCGGTAAAAATCGGCACAACAACTTTTTCAATACCTGTGCGGATCTGCCGCACGGCACTCAGCACTGCCTCATGATCCACAATATCACGGTTAACGCCTCCGATACAGTTCATGGCATAATTGACGCGGTTGCCCGAAATAGCTTCCAGCACATCCATGACCTTTTCACGCAGCGCATAAATTTCCATAAACATCGTCTGGAAACCGATATCTTCCGACCCGATACCTGCCCAAAGCAGGTGCGAGTGCAGGCGTTCCAGCTCGGCGATAATCGTGCGGATAAAGCGCGCCCGGTCCGGTACGCGGATGCCCGCGATCTGTTCGGCAGCTATCGAAAAAGTCAGCGTGTGAATATTCGAGCAGATTCCACACACCCGTTCCACCAGCGTCAAATCCTGGATGTAATTGCGTCGCTGCGCAAGCAGTTCAATACCGCGGTGAACAAAACCCACCTCAATGTCCACATCTTCTACAACCTCACCTTTACTGTGAAGGATCAGCTTATACGGTTCTTCCAGCGCGGGATGGTAGGGTCCAATCGGGATGCGAAACGGCATGCTTACCTCCCTTCCTTTCCACCCGGTTCGCGGAAGTAACCGGGTTCTAACTGAGTAGGACGCAACAGGCGCACCAGGTTGGGATGCCCGGTGAAGACAACGGCATACAAATCATGGATTTCTCGTTCAATCCAGTTCGCCGCCGGTGTTACCGGTGTAATGGAAGGCAGGCTGTTCTGGTTGGTTCTGACCCGTAAATGACAGGCCCACCCGCCGCGGGCATAATGATAAATAACTTCGGTCTCTCCATCCGGTAAAGCAATCGCGGTCATCGTGCTTAAACGTGCCTCGTGCTGAGTCATCAAACGCGCCGCTGCTACAACGTCTAAAGCCGGAGCATCCATCCACAGACCATCTGCGCGCTGTTCAGGCGGAACAGCACCGGGCAGGGCCTGCAGTAGCGTTTCAAATTCTTGGTTCATCGTCATACTCCCGTGGTAAGTGAATTAACCGGTAAAACCACGTTTAATAAGTTCGCTGTATGCTTTTTTACGGCATCGAGCACATAACCGGTTAAGTTGTTCAATCTCCGGTGAAACCGGACCCTTTTTACTCAATGTAGGACTCGGTAAAGGAATAACTTTCTCGCCACAACGGGGACAGATTTGATAGGGGATGTTGTGACAGATGGTTTTTATGTCGTGCAATGCCTCCGGCTGCGTACTTTCATCAAAAGAAAGCGCATGGGTAGGGCAATATTCCACACAGCGCCCGCAGTAGGTGCATTGGAACGGCTGATATTCCCAATTAACTCCGTCCGGAGAGGAGTGATCAAAGGTAATCGCTGCCGGAGAGCACACATAAGCGCAGGTCTCACAAGCAGTGCAAAGGGCTGCATCATGCAGCAGGTTTCCCCGGAATCCATCCGGTAACGGTACCAGATCATCCGGATACTGCGTGTGCGGTTTTTGAAATGTATTTTGGCTGATCAAATTCCAGATATTCATTAACAACCTCCTCTGCCTATAAAATCACTGCCAGAAGGATGCAGCATACGGACGCCAGAGCGCCCCAAGTCCAATAAAAACGAAAAGCACGGTGAATCTGTAAACGCGCTGTCGCGGCCGCCAGCATACTGCTGAGGATCACCAGGAACAACGCGGCACCCAGGTAAGCCAGCAGTGCTGCAACAGGGTTTGAAAGCGCGGGGACAAACAACAGCCCAAACAACAGAGAAACGGCGGTCAATTCCAACGCATGCGCCAGCTCAAACAGGGCCAGAGCAGGTCCGTTATATTCGATATGGGCACCGGCTACAATCTCCTGTTCTGCGTTGGGAATTGAAAAAGGATTGCTCTTGAGCCGGGCCGGGACGGCCAGCACAAAGGACAAAATTGCCAGCAAATGCACGGGACCAAACGGCAAAGCCAGGACATCTTCCAGCCGGAAACTGCCCGCCTGAATGGACAGCGCAATCACGGAGCTTAGGAATGGAAGGGAATACCCTAAAACCAGAACTGCCTCCCGAACCGACCCCACCTGCCCATAGATCGAACGCGAGACAAAACCGGCCAGAATATCACAAAAAGCCGGGACCTCTATCAGATACAGTACCAGGATCAAATCACCGTTAAAAGAACGTGAGCCGCTGCCGGGCAGGGGCAGTATGGACAGTGCCAAAGTGGTGGAAATCACCGCCACCAGGGGCAAGCCAAAATACAATGTCGGGCTTATCCCCGCCGGCACCAGCGAACGTTTGCCCAGAAGTTTGATGAAGTCAAAAGCCGGTTGGTAAAACGGCGGGCCAAAGCGGCGCTGCATCCGGGCAATAAGCTTCCGACTGACCCACAACAAAAGCCAGCCCAACAGCACAGCAAACAGCAAACCGGGCCAGATAAAAAAGGATAACAGGCCCTGCAAGATCCAGTTAACCATGTTGCACCTCTTTCAGTGAGGCACCTGTTTTACCCTGAGCCAACAAATCCGCTGCTTCCCGGATTCCGGCCAGAATGGCCTGGGGACGCGGCGGGCAGCCGGGGACGAACACATCCACCGGGATCCTGCGCAGTACCCCATCTTCAACGGTTGGGCTGCCTGCAAAGACATTCCCCGTTGCCGGGCATGAACCCACCGCCACAACGGCTTTCGGCTCGGGGATTTGTTCATAGATGCTGCGTACCGCTTCTGCCGAACGCAAAGTCATTGGACCGGTGATGAGTAAAATATCGACATGCTTGGGACTGCCCTGCCGTAAACCGCCAATTTGCTCCAGATCATAACGCGGAGAAAGACAGGCGCCAATTTCAATATCACATCCGTTGCACGATCCGGCATTCAAAACATATACCCAGGGAGAACGCCGGCGCGCAGCACGCATAACTTTAGAGAAAATACCCATAGAACAACCCCTTCTAAAAAGAGAGCAGCCAGGAAGGCGCTAACCCCAACACAATTGAGAGAATCGCCAGACCTGCCAGCACCCCGCCGGCCAGCCGGGGTTCAAATGCGGTATCGGGTAAAGTTTCCGCGGATCCCAACCACACCCGGTGTATGGCACGGACATAATACAGCAGTGCCAGCACCGTTGCCAAAGCCATGGCAAGGGCCAACCATACTCCGCCGAACGCAACGCCGGACAGATATAAACGCCAGCGTCCGGCAAAACCGATCATCGGAGGAACGCCGATCATCCCCAGAGACGCCAGGATAAAAGCAAACCCGGAAAGTGGAAAACGGCTGGCAAGGCCATGGTCTTCAAGGGTGAGCGTGTGCCCCAGGCCGTGTTCGGCGGTTCCAACCGCGCCAAACAGGATCACCTTGAAAATTGCGTGGGCCATCGCGCCCAGCATTGCGCCTGTCAGGCCGATCTCGGAACCTACTATAACCCCCAGAAGCAGATACCCCATATCGTCAATGGTGGAGAACGCCAGCAAGCGGCGTAAATTCGTCTGCCCCAGGGCCAGCAGCGCTCCCCCAAACATGGAAAGCAGCGCAACAGCCATCCATACGCCAGCATGTTCGGCAAACGCCCACGGCATTACTTCCCGGAAATGAACCAGTTCCGTAAAAGCCGCGATATCCACCAGAGAAACAATCAATCCCACACTCATCGGTGAAGCGCTTTCGGCCACACAGGGCAGCCAGAAATACACTGGTAATAATGCCAGCTTGAAAGCAAATCCCGCCAGCAGCAGCCAGACGACCACTCGCTCCATCGGCCCGGCGGGTTGCCCTGCCGCTCCCAACCCTTCGGCCAGCAGCAGGCAGACCACAGCAGCCGCAACCATTCCCAGATAAATCCAGGCTGCGCGTTTTGCCTCCGGGTTTTGATCGACAAATACCAATCCCACCGCTGCAAATGCAGCCGCATCGATTAACAGGGTCCTGATAATTCCCTCCCCTGTCAGGGCGCCTGCAATGGTCAGGGCGATGACCAGTAAAGCCATTGCCCACCAGCGCTTCCCGCCCTGTGGGATAACAAACGAATAAAGAATGATGACTGCGGCGAGGACAATAAAGAGACCGCCAAATCGTACATTCCAGTTTGAACTTAATTCAACCAATGCATCCATGCAGTGTTCCTCTCTACCAGATCCACACCATTGCAGCCAGAAGAACCGCCAGCACCAATGAAGCCGGCAGCACATGGTTTTCCAATCCGGCGCTCTTTTGTGCGATGAAACGGCCTGTCCTGCTCACACCCTGCCACACTGCCAGGTACAGGGGTTCAGGATCCAGCAAACGGTAGGCAGGCGCAAAAGCTGTACCTGTCAATTCTGCAAAATCCACCACCCCCACGCTGTCGCCCTCGGGGAGCGGATCTCCGCCGGTAAAAACCTGTACGGAACTGCTGTGTGGCGAATGTGTGGCGGCATAGAATGCCCAACCAACCAGACCCGCCAGAATGGTGATCACGGCTCCGGCAGTCACCAATAAATCCATTGAGCCGGTCTGGATTCCAAACCAGGTCACCGTTCCCTGCCAGGTCATATTCAGGGCCTGGACGGCCGGCGTTACAATCCAGCGGATCAACAACTGCGGTGCCGCCCCAAAAACGACCACAAGGACAGACAGCGCGCCCATCCCGGCCAGCATCGCCGGTGAGGCATCATGAATATCTTTCTGGCGCAAACTTTCCGGCATCTCGCCGTAAAAAACACTCACCGTGGCTTTGAGGATATAAAAAGCGGTAAAAGTGCTCACCAGCCAGGCCACCAGAACGACCAGTGCCTGCCCGGCATTCAACGCCGAAGCATACAGCAGCCATTTCGCCACAAAGCCGTTCGTGAATGGCACGCCTATAATGGCCGAAGCGGCCACCAACCAGATACGGTGGGTGCCCGGCATAAAACGCGCCAGGCCGCCCAGCTCACGCATATCGCGTGTACCGGCCTCATGCTGGACAGCTCCTGCGCACAGGAACAGCGTACCCTTAAACAAACCGTGACTGAGGCAGTAGAACAGCCCCGCCGCAATACCCGCCGGGGTACCCAGCCCCAGACCGGTAACGATGTAGCCCAACTCGCTGATGGGCGAAAAGGCCAGCAGGCGTTTGAGGTCTGTCTGCGCTATGGCAAACAGCGCTCCCACCAGCATCGTCAGGCAGCCCACGACCAGCAAAACGGTATGCCATTCCGGCTGCCAGGGCGAGATCGAGTAGAGCCGGGCAATCAGGTACACACCCGCCTTCACATAACAGGCCGAATGCAGCAGGGCAGAGACCGGGGTCGGCGCATTCATCGCTTCCGGAATCCAGATATGCAGCGGGAACAAAACCGATTTGGCCATTGCCGAAAAAAGAATCAAAAAGAAAATTACGCCGTTAAAAGCCAGTTTCAACTCCGGGTCCGTCCATAAAAAGCTGTGGCTGGCATTAAACAGCAGCAGGATGGCGATCAAGAACCCATACCCGGCTGCGTGCGTGATGATTAGCACCTTTCGCGCTCCGGAAACGGCTTCATCGCGCTTATACCAGAAGCCCACCAAAAAATATGAACACAGCCCAATCACTTCCCAGAAAATATATGCCACCAGAAGGTTCGCTGAAAAGACCAGTCCCGTCATTCCTGTAATGAATAGCAGCATCAGGATATAAAAACGCGTGACGCCCTCTTCTTCACGCGTCATATAACTGGTACAGTACAACAGGATCGCGGAACCAATCCCGGTTGCCATCAGCGCGAAGACGATACTCAGCCCATCCACATGAAAAGCAAGCGTAACGCCCTGGTCCCAATCCAACAGGCTGAGTTCCAGCGCTTGCCCTCCCTGCACGGCCGGGATCAGGGCCAGAATACTCGCAAACGCAATTCCACCAGAAGCAAACGCCAACCAGCCTTTCAACGCCCTGTTTGACAATTTCCCCACACACAATTGCACGAATAGACCCAACAATAAAACTACAAAAGGGATAACCAGCAAAGCTTCCACCATGCGCTCCCAAATCACATTTAATTAATCCGAACCACCGGCTACCGGTGGAAAAATACATACGACATCCTGGGGTGAAAGCGGTGTTTTTAAACAACTTCCATCACGCACATCCCTGCCGTTCACCAGGATGATGGCAATATTGCATAAATCGCCTTCTGGCGTGAGCACCCATTTCCGAAACTCCTGACCATATTTCCGGCACAAATCATTCAGCAGCACCGCCACGTTTGGAGCGGGGGCAGAATACTCTTCTTGTGAAGTATGGGTACAGTCCCTCAAATTTGCAAAGTATTGAATCTTCATGTTCCGCTCAGAAAAGCAATTCCCATTTTTCACTTACCAACCCCTCAATTGACGGATGCAAGTTGAGGGGTTGGTAAGATCTCTCATTTTCAAATGCTCCAATTGCTACGCCAGATGCAAAGCAGCGAGTTTCTCCGGGGTGGGCACGCCTTTCTCATCCCAACCGCGCAGATCGTAATATTTCGGCAGCATCTCATTCAGATGGCTTACCTCACCTTTGGAAGGTCCTGTCAGGATCGGCTCTTTGATCAAACGTTCGGGGAGCATATCATCCTGACCACTCATGCCAACTTTTAAGTTCCAGATACGTTCCAGATTCCAGATGCGTTCACCGGCCGCTATGAAATCCTCGGTTGAATAATGGATTCCGGTAGCGCCGCTCAACAATGCAGCCAACTCATCGGCACCAATGCCAAAAGTGGTAAACAGACAGGCACCGGTCGAATCCAGAGCAGCCGTCAGGTTCTGGAAAGTAATAACCAGCTCAGGTTTGCCTTCAATGGTATGCTGGTCCATCTTTATAGGGTTCCCCAGAACCTCTACTGAAATGGTATAACCGCGGACGTGGCAGCCGCCGCGATTGTTGGTAGCATAGTGCAGACCAATACCCTGCACTCCACGCGGGTCATACGCGGGCATTTCCTGTTTTTTAACCGACATGGAATATTCCGGATGTCCATACGCTTCTGCCAGACGGTATGAACCATCGGCCATCTTATCCCCAAAGCCCTCACGATACGCCATCATCGTCACCAATTCCACCATGATGTCAACATTCCCAAAATTGATCGGAATGCCGCCCGTATCCTTGAGGGTAATAATCCCGTGTTCATAAAGGTCCATTGCGCAGGCAATCGTTGTTGCTGCCGAAATCGTATCCAGGCCTAAATCGTTGCACAGGAAATTCGCTTTAATAACAGCATCCAGGTTGTCGATGCCGCAATCCGGGCCAAATCCCCATGCCGTTTCGTATTCGGGGCCTTCGCCTTCACCGGCGAATTTGGGATTGGTCACTTTGGTGGCGCGCCCGCACTCAATCACACAGGAGAAACAGCCCCGCGGACGGAGCAAATTTTTCTTGGCAAGCGTCTCGCCGCCCACTTTATCTGCCGTCGGGAAATAGCCATCGTGGAAGTTGTTGGTCGGCAGAGAACCCACACTGTTGAGAATATTGACCAGTACGTCTGTCCCATAGGCTTTAAGGCCGGCGCCGCCAACCGGATGCGCCTTGATTTTCTGTGAGGCATCCTTTTGTGCCGCGTCAAAAGTTTCTTTATCGCCAATTTTTACACTGCCCGTGCCGACCACTGCGATTGCTTTCAGATTTTTCGAGCCCATCACAGCGCCAACACCGGAACGGCCTGCCGCGCGTCCCATTTCATTCATAATGGAAGCAATCCGGCTCAACTTTTCGCCTGCCGGGCCAATACAAGCCACTTTGGCTTCCTCATCGGTTTCGGCACGAAGCAGTTCGGTTGTATCGGGGACGTTCTTTCCCCACAGTGCGCCGGCATCACGCAGTTCCACCTGGTCATCCTTGATCCACAGATAAACCGGAGCATCGGCCTTACCTTCAAAAATGATCATATCGTAACCGGCGTATTTCAATTCAGGGCCAAAAGATCCACCCGAATTAGAAGCGGCAATCACACCGTTCAGCGGGCTTTTACATACCACGTCATAACGTCCAACAGAGGGGGCGAATGTACCGGTAAGAGGGCCGGAGGCAAATATCAGTTTGTTTTCAGGCGAAAGGGCATCGATATTCGGAGAAACTTCATCAAACAAAATCTTTGCTGCCAGACCCCGTGCGCCGATATATTCACGGGCAAGCTGCAAATTCAATGGCTCTACAGCAATCTTTCCACGGGTCAGATCTACGCGAAGAATTTTACCCACCCAGGCAAACATCATGCCACCTCCTGAAATGCTTCTTTAAATTTATCCGCAAAAGCCTTCTTACGAGAACGGGTTGCAATCGTCGATTCCACGTATTCCAACGCATGATTCGGGCACGCCGCAACACACGCGGGCGCTCCCTGACAGGTATCACATTTGATAATCTTATTGGTTACGGAATCATACATTGCGTTCCCGAACGGACAGGCCTGTACACACATCCGGCAGCGAATACATTTATCCTCGTCATACTCCACCAGGAGAGAACCGGAAGCACGGTGCATGGCACCCGTCGGACAAACGGTTGTGCAGGGTGCATCATCACACTGCTGGCACATCATCGGGACCGAAAACTGCTCGCGTTCCCAGTTATATACGTGAATGCGTGACGCCGTAGGACGAAACTCATCCTCATGTGCGTAAACGCACGCCAACATACAGTTTTTACAGCCGGTGCATTTATCTGGGTGAATCATCAGCACCTTTGACATAAGTTTGGCCTCCTCAACGCTTCGAAATCAAAATAAATGCTCTTCCAGGTCCGGAGAGCATATTCATTATAGGAAGCCCAATCTTTTTTTACCCCCTGACAAGGGATAATTTCCCCCCTGTACCAAGGTATGAATTTTGAGGTTTAAAACTGTCCTTATGACGGAGATGACAGAAAATTAACCGGAATAGCCGGAACCAACCAGATGATGTTGAGCGCCATAGGCAATGGCTTCGGACCGATTATTTACCCCCAGTTTAGAAAGAACACCGCTGACATGGTACTTCACGGTAGAAATTCCAATAAACAACTCGTTGGCAATTTCGGCGTTTGTTTTCCCGGCGAGCATCAGATGGTACACTTCCCATTCCCGTTTCGTCAGTGCTTCATGCAGGGTACCATTGCCGAGATGATGAACCAGAGCGGTAGCGGCTTCCGGCGCGAGAGTGGATTTCCCACTCCGTGCCGAACGGATCGCCTCGGCCAGGTCATTGGCCTGGGCATTTTTTAATAAATAACCAATTGCCCCCGCTTCCAGGACATCCTGTACCAGTTGCTCATCCGGGAAGCTGGTCAACGCAATGATCTGTGTCTGCGGAGAAATTTTGCGAATAGCACGGGTGGCTTCCACACCATTCATAACGGGCATCACCAGGTCCATCAAAACTACATCGGGGTGATTGGCAGCACAGTACTGTATGGCTTCTTCCCCATTGGCGGCTTCGCCAACCAGTTCAAGGTCCGGAAACGCCAGCAGGAATAAGCGCAATCCACTGCGCACTACGGCATGATCGTCGACTACAAAAACACGAATTCGTTCATTTACCATTTTTTACCACCCGCACCATCACCATTCGATTTCCACACGCGCGCCCTCCCCGGGTGCGCTTTCTATCAGCAAAGCCGCATTAATTTCTTCCGTCCGTTCCCGAATAATCCGCAATCCCATATGGTCCGAAGTAATCAAAGCGGTATCAAACCCCTTACCGTTGTCACAAACAGCCAGGTGAACACATTTCTGGCAGAGGCGGCAATGTTGGGAAGAACGCTTACTTAATAGCCTGGGTTTCTGCAAACCAAAATATACTTCCACCTGGGTAGCCTGAGCATACTTTTCAATATTGGTCAGCAGTTCCTGTGCAATCCGGTACAATGCGATTTTAACATCCGAGGGCATGGAACAATCACACTTTTCAATTTCACAGTGGACTTGAATCCGGGTCCGGCTGATAAAGGCATCTACCAACTGCTGAATCAGGGTAAAAATATCCGCAGAAAGCAGTGCGGACGGGCGCAGTTCATATAATAAAGTACGCATTTCAGCCATCGCCCCGCGGGAAAGCTGCGAAAGTTCGCGCAAGGCAATCCGCCCGTGATCTTGATCTTGCTCCCATAACACCGGGAGGACATCCGCAATTAAGGAAGCCGAGAATAAGGTCTGGGTAACGGTATCATGCAGGTCGCGCGCCAGACGGTCCCGTTCCCCCAGGATCGCGGCCTGCTCTAAACGCTGTTTCAAGCGCGCGTTATCGATAGCCAGAATCACCTGGTCGCTGTAAACACGTGCCAGAGAAATATCCTCCTCACTGAATTCGCGCGGCATATCGTAATATAAATCCAGGGACCCGTACACTTCGCCCCGCGGGAAGATTAACGGCACAGCCAAAAGCGCTTGATAATTTTGCAAAAGTTTAATTAAAATCGCCTCATGCTCTTCATCCACATCAACGTTGTGCTCTTCCAATGCCTTCTTCACATCAGGGATTGCCACGGGCTCGCAGTTCAGCGTCGCACAGCCGGTTGCCAGCATTCCCAGAGGGATTCGTGCTTCTCGAACGTAATCCTCACTCAAACCTTCCTGAGCCTGAATTTGCAGCAGCCCTTGTTTGCCAACGGGCCTATAGATGGCCACCGCCTGCGCGGATAGCAGTTCGCGCGCCTGATGGACAATGAAATGTAAAATATCATCCAATGAACGGGTAGAATTCAGTACGGCCAGTGTTTCCCGCAGGCTGGCTGCAAGGCGGTGTTCACGGTCGGACGAGAAAGCAATTGTAGCAATATCGGAATGGGATTCGTGATCCATAACGGATACTTCTTTCACACCACAGACTTTTACCGGAATAACACTAAAATGATCTGTATTTATTTTAATCGATATTTCGCCGGTCGGGAAATAATTATTTTTCACCCTGCACTTCCATCCTGCGCAGGATAAAAAAACGCTTTTCACCCCGGTCCGCAGTAAAATCCCCCTTCATAAAGAACGGATTCAGCTCACACCCTCTTTATCCCGGTCTCGAATCGCGGACTGGAATTTACACCCGCCGCGGACTCCGTTTCCCCCTCCCTTTGGGGAGGCCCGCAGTGGGTGACACTGCCGCGCGGAACACATCATCCCGGAAGTGGATTCGATGCACTTTCCGGACGCTCCGCTTCCGTTTTAAGGACCCGCAAAGAGCCTGTCAGTGATTTTTCCAGAAAAGCCGGATCGAAAATCTTCAGGGTACCCGGGAACCATCCGCTCAAGGATTCTTCCGTCGTAATACGCGTAGAATTACCCTGTGGCTCAAAGGTCCACAGATGAACAGCTTTCATTCCAATGGATTTCCCCGTCCAGCCAATTTTCTTCTTGGGTTCCAATTCTTGAATAGTGGACGTAATATTCAACCCCATAGCTTTCCACTTAAATACTGTCCCGACGGATAAACCTCCTTCCAGTCTGGCAGAAGTAACATCGGGTTGCCACCTGGCCCAGTCATCAATCCCGGTCAGCAATGACCATATTTCACCAACCGGCGCGTCAATTACAATTTCTTCCCTGGCTTTTAAAGAAGCCTTTGAATCGATATTCACAGGTACCTCCTGAACTTCAAAAACATTAAACTAGCGAATAATCACTGTTATGAGTGCAATAAATGCCCAGGATAACTTCGCCAGATCATCATTTAAAAATGCGATTCCAATCGAAAGCAAAAAAACACCGGACATGATCAGTGGGGCCCAGGTTTCTTTGCGGCGATATCGAACATCCAATGCAGGATCAATAAGTCGATCGTGATAAGAGGCATAGCCCCAAATACCGGCCGAGAGCAGGCCCGCCAGAAACATCACGATTGCATAAAAAATTGTAGCCGTTCTATTCCCGTATTCACTGATCACCGATGCGGGAAATGGGATAAAAGCGATTACCATAAGCAGCAACAGGTTCAGGAAGAGCAGGTTGTTATCATACCGCCGGATAAAACGGTATTTTCGATGGTGGCCTATCCAGAAAAAACCAATCACCATGAAACTAATTGCATACCCTAAATACGCCGGCCATAAGTTAAAAAGCGAGCTCGTCAGTTCGGCATTGGTTAAATCTTCTCCTGCAGAAGGAAGACGTATTTCAAGAGCCAGCAGGGTAATGGCAATTGCAAAGACGGCATCACTGAAAAAGACAAGCCGCTCTAAAGCCAGGTGATCTTTCCCCGGATCGGTTTCAATTGCTGATCTGCTTTTATTTTCTGACATAACCCGCTCTACTTCGATAACAGGCCGGTTTTTTTACCGGCTTTCGTTTTCCAGCCCAGATGGAAAAGTTATCTCTCTGGGGTCATTCACACGTGAAAGGTGAGCTGCCCCTTGCGTTACCACAATTCCTGCCACAACCGCCCACTGCACAACGATAAATATCCAGAACAAACGCAAATCGCCGGTCATAACTCCCGAGTAGGCAATTGTCGCATCCGTAGCGCCGTGAAAGACCGCAGCAACCAGCACACTTCCTCTACTGTGGTTGAACAGCCAGGTCATCAGGATTGAAGTTGCAATCGCCGACAGGACAAAGCCTGCGAAAGGGACGCTCGACTGGAACGAGCCTGGAATGAACAGGAGCGGTATATGCCAGAGACCCCACAATACCCCAAGGATCAAACTGGCGGTCAGTGCATTATATTTTGCTTGTAAACGCGGCAGCGCAAATCCCCTCCAGGCTGTTTCCTCGGTTAACCAGAAGAAAAAGATTTGAAACAGCAGGGACGGTCCCAGGTTATTCAGTGTCAGTAATTCACCCACCTGATGTGTTCCTCCAAAAAGGAGGTGAATCCCAATGGATACGAGGCTGAGCACACCGGTCGCCAGAAGGGCCGCCGCGTACCAGACCGGAGACACGCGCCAGCGAATTAAACGAGTTAACAGATCCTTTATGGCCGGCATGCCACCCATCAGAGTCGCTGCAAGGTAGGTAGCTGAAGTCAGGCCTATCCAAAATGCAAGCGATTGGGGAATATGAAAGGTTAGAATTCCGTTGGATTGAGCGATAGTGGTTCCCCAGATTAACCAGGGAAAGACAAAGGCTAAAACGAAAAACACAACAAGTGGGTGACGTTTTAAACTTGTCATGGATACTTCCTTTTTTAAAATGAAGCTGGTATGAGATTGCTGGTTAAGGAGATCATTTTCGATTTAACCATCGTCTCAAATTTCCTCGATTCATTCATTTAAAGCATTTTTTTGATCCGATCCATACAACCACTAATACTATACTAATATCACCTTAATTGTACAATTCAATAAAATCCCAAAAAATTGTACACGGGTTGTTTCCCTGTGCAGTTAATTCACGCATTCACCCAAACAATAGTCCTCCTCCGGAGAAATGCGGAAAGCGCTTTCTACAGGTTAAATGCCATTTTCGAGCGTATAACTTTGACAGATCCATAGAATGAATCAAACTATCATCCATGTCTGTTTTTTAAACTCACATCTTTTAAACTGTAAACAAAAGGTTCGTTTTCCCCCAAACCATTCAACCGCGCCCCACCATTCACTGCTTCCCCCGGGTTAAACCTGCTCCTTCTTCTGCGCCAGGATCAGGATGTGCTCTTCAGGAAACTTAACCCCGGGGGTATCAATCTTTACCAGGCGCCGCCATTTTCCATCGTTTACGGTCAGGGTGCGCAGCTCGGAGATTTTCAGCCCCTGGCGGGCAAACGCTGCGCGGTGCTCTTTTTCCGTGAAATACTGGTAGCTTTCCAATTGCTCCGTTTTCCAGAGTTTTTTCCTCAGGAAAATGGACTTGGTAATGTAGCGGGTAAAATCACGCTGCGACAGCTCAACACGCAACGGGTCTCCTGCCTCACGGTAGGTGATCCGCAGCGGGTGATACTGCCGCGCGAAGGTCTCAAAATCCTCGCGGATGGCATCATCCCGGAAGCAGATCCTCAAGGACTGCCCAGGGTCTCCCGGAGGCTCCAGCCCGTCAAACAAAACCACCCATCCTCCGGGTTTCAGGCAGCCGGCCGCACCGGCCAGCGCCTGCTCAACATGCTGTTTAGCAGCCGGGATGTCGATCTCTTGCAGTTCGGGGGAAAAACTGGCCGAAAACACTTCATGCAGTGCGTTGACGAGGAGGACGACCTCAAATTTTCCCAATTCTTCCAGCAAATCCGGATCCGTAAAATCACCCTTTACGCATTGCAGACCCGGATAATCCCGCCGGCAGTGTGCCAGGGATTGCGCGTTATAATCCACCCCCACCGAGGTCCGGATGTCGCACAACTGGGAATGGGCATCCAGCAGCGTGCCAATGATCTGCCCCTCGCCGCAGCCCAATTCCAGCAGCCGCAGAGGCCGGTCTCCCTGCGCAGCCAGGCGCCGAATCAGCCCGGAAGCCGCCAGAATAGCCTCCCGCTTGCCCAGGTTCTCCATCGGCTGCAGGCGTGTTTCCCAGTAAAAATCCCAAAAGTCGTCGTTTTGTGGCATAGTAATTCACCCGGTATGTTTTTTTTCGAACAACCCAACCTATCATACCGCGAATCCCGATATGCGCTTCACATTGTAAATAAGATAAATTAGGGAAAAGAGTTTAAACAACTCAACAGGGAACAAGAAAGATAATCTATGCACGTATTCAGCTACCGCTTTGATTTCTTCTTTCGGAGGATCAGCGACACTTGATAAGCGACAATTCCCACAAGGAAAAACAGGTAAGCCAACAAAAGGTACAGGTTCATAACTGCCGCGTCCTCAAGAATCAGTCCATCATATCGGATTTGCGTTCCAGGTTGATTCGCTGGATCAAAAACGAGAAATAAATAAAGGTAAAGGTAAAAATCGAGACAATCAATGTAACCATCATCTTATGGGGCAGTGCGGTGGACGAGCCGGAAAAGATTTGCGGATGGATGGTGCGCCAGATCCGGATTGCAAACCAGGATAAAGGAACCGTGATGAAGGCAATAATGCCAAACACCGCCGCCAGACGAGCTTCGCTGTTCCTGTCACTCGAAGACTTTCTCAACAGAGAATAAGAAAAATACAAAAGCCACTGCACCGCCGAAATGGTCAACCGGGGGTCCCAGGTCCAGAAAACGCCCCATACCGGTTTGGCCCACAACATCCCTGTGACCAGCGTCATCGAGATAAAAACAAAACCAATCTCCGCCGAAGATTTTGCCAAAACATCCCACTTTTCCGCTGAAACCATCAGGTAAAGAACACCCCCCAGGAACGTGATAAAAAAGGCAAAAAATCCAACCCAGGCTGAAGCCACGTGGAAATAAAAAATTTTTTGCACCGCTCCCATGGTCATCTCTTCGGGCGCATAGAAGAAAACCATCCAGAGCGAAAGCAGCAGGAGCAGTCCACCGATCAAAATCATGACCCAGTCAGGAGGTATCCGTTTTTTCAAATTTAAACCCTCAGTCTTATCCATAACTTCTAATCATTGATCACAAAATCATAGGTCATTAATCCGGCTGCCAGGATGAACAGATCATACAGGACCAGTATCCGGAACCATCCGGAAGAGACCGATAAAGCCAGGCCGTTCAGCGCGTCGATATCCATATAAACGCAGGCCATCAGGAGCGGTATCAGCAGCGGAAGGAGCAGGACCGGAAGTAAAATTTCTCTGACACGGGTCCTTTCCGACAGTGTCGCAATGATCGTCCCCGCACAGGAGAAACCCAACAATCCAAGTACCAGAGTCAGCAAAACTCCCGGAGTAAAGACGTTTACATCAAAAAGGATCCATGTCGCCAGCGAAACGATCAGGGCAATGAACAAGAGCGGCACATACATCCCCGCCAGCTTTCCTAAAAAAATGGCCGATGGTTCAACAGGTGCAATACGCAAAATATCCATCGCGGCATTTCGGTATTCCCGGTTAATCAGACGGGATAACCCCAGAATACCGGAAAAGATCAGTGTCGTCCAGATAATCCCCGGAATAAATCCGCCGGCACTTTGCTCCATCAGATTAAAAGCAAAGCTGTAGATAATTAACGCGATCAGAGCATAAAGGAGCATATAGTTAATCATTTCGCGGGAGCGGAGCTCGGCGGAAAGGTCTTTCTTGAAAATCGCGGCAGCCTGGCAAAGATAATCGCCGAACCCCATACCATTGGATAAGGCTTTACTTTTTGAGTCTGCACCTGCATGATCCTGACCGGGAGCTTTGATTTCTATATCCTCTTCCGGGCTTTGCAAGGGAATATCCTGTGCCAACACTTCTTTGTAAATCGCATCCGCTTCCGCGGTGGAGCGGCAGAAGCCGTTGTAAGCAAGCCGTTTGTCGTTCAATACCACCAGCCGGAAATCCTGAATATCCAGAAGTGAATGGTCGTGCGTGGTAATCAGGATCGTACATCCATCTTGATTAATCCGGTTCAAAAGCGGTAATAACGCTTTTTGTGATTCAAAATCAATCCCCGAAAAGGGCTCGTCCAGCAGTAATACTTCCGGCTGCATCAATACTGCCCGGCCGATTGCCAGACGGCGCACCATTCCGCGCGACAAAAACTGCACCGGATCATCCTGCCTTGAGGTTAACTTGACCTGGTCCAGCAGTTCCTCAATCCTTTGAGGCGCATTTTTCAATCTGTAAATATCGGCAAAAAAATTGAGGTTTTCCCTTGGCGTTAATTCTTCATACAGGTTTGAGGCATGGGAAAGATAACCTGTCCTGGAGTGCCTCTCAACCAATGCGTTTCGGCTGTGAAATTGGATTGATCCGTGATCCGGTTTCTCCAGGCCGGCCAACAAGCGCAGGAAAGTGGATTTTCCCGCGCCGTTTGGGCCGCAAATAAGGACCAATTCTCCCGGGTTGATTTCCAGGTTTAAATCCTGAAAGACAATCCGGGACGAGAATTTTTTTTCTAGCTGGCGAATGGTGATAGACGTTAAAGGGTTATCCATGTTGGTTTTGAATCGGATCGTTGTTCAGATATTTTTTCCGTCAATCCACTTCATGATTTTTGAAATACTTCGGCTGCGCTGATTTTTATAGTCCGCTTTGCTGATCTCATTGCGCTCAACCTGGTCTTCCAGCGCAATAATTTTTTGGATCTCCGGCTTGATCTCTTCAGGGCAGCCCGACAGTTCCGGCCCCTTGATCATCGCGATACAGATGATCACCGCAATAATAAACGCGCTGATGCCCATCACCAGGTTTTTTCCTCTTGAATCGGGCGTTAATCCTGTCGCCGGGGTTTCCGAAGGGACCTGTTGAAGCTCAAGGGTAAAAGAAAACTCTTCCTCAGAAGCATAGGGTCCCCCCAGATAAACATCGCCCACGCCAAATTCATTATCCTGAGTCTGGGTTTTCTGAAAGCTGTCCTTTTCGGCCACGCTGAAACGTTCCGTATTTCCGGTAATATAAATCGACTGCACCGGGAATTCAAGCTGTCTCTTGATCGGCAGGTTTCGCAGCGAGGGAATTTCGTATGAAAAGACAACTTCATGAATATAAGGCTGGGGGCGGATGGGATAGCTGTCGTAATATTGATCTCCGTTTTGGAAAAAGCGCTGCCCCAGCCCCGGTTCGCTCACCTTCACATTTTGCGCTCCTTCAGGAGGCGTCCAGCGAAAGGTCGCGGGGGCTTCAACGTCTGCCGGGGACCCCGTAAAGGTATATGCGCCCTGGTTGATGATCTGATAAACCTCGGTGATTTGGACCAGATCATCCTCGGGATAGATCAGAAAATATAATTCATTAATGAGAATATCTTCCGTGCTTTCAGTGGTTTCGTAAACTACGATTTCTATGCTGGAATAATCGTTGTCATCCAATATGAACTGCGGTGAAGTATAAACAGCCCCTGAATACTCAACATAGATCACATAACTGTTCCCAACCTCGGAAGACAGATCCTTAAACACAAAAGAGCCATCCTGCTCTACGGTGGTTTCATAAGAATTTCCCCACTCTTCTTCGGTAAAAAATTGAAGCGTGGCGGTTATGCCTGCCGGTACTTTCCCGTTTGGAGTGCCGTTGATCACTTTTCCGGAAACACCGGGACCCGTTTCCTGGCAAAAAGCTTTCGCCGGAAATAACAGCAGGATCAGGATGGTCAGGAAAATAAATTTCCGGCTTCTAAATTTCATTTTCATCCCTTGACAACTTTTTTCCGCAGTTGGGGCAGAAGCGGTCCCGCTCTCTTACGGATTCACCGCAAAACGGGCAAACTTCAGGACGGCTGGGTTGGTCTTTTTCCCTTTGATTGCGTTCATCCCGGATCCATTTTTCAATCAACGCTTCTTTACCCTCCGGACTGCGCTTTCGGAAAGGAATCGCTATATAAACAATGACGAGCATTGCGATTGCTGCCATAAGGAAAATAACACCAGGATCGATCACTTTTTTCGCTTTCTCACGGTTCCATCAAAATCTCTTGGAGGGCGCTTTCAAGAGAACTCAAATCACTCGCGCCGATTTTCGCGTAGGCGATCAACCCATCGCGGTCGATAATATAAGTTTCCGGCACGCCGGTCACTGAAAAGTTCATCGAGTTTTCGCCATCTTCGTCCATCACGGCAGGGAAAGTCAAGCCATACGTTTCAATAGTTTGGTTAACCGAGGGCAGATCCGACTCATAGGTTATCCCAACGACAACAACGCCCCGGTTTGCGTACTCCTCCCAAATTGTTTGCAGTGCCGGTAACTCTTCCCGGCAGGAAGGGCACCATGGTGCCCAGAAATTCACGACAACGATCTTACCCTGCAGATCTGCTGCGCGCAATTCCTCGCCGTCGCTGAGCTGCAATCCATCCAGCACAGGGGCTGCCGCCCCAACTTTTGGCCGCGAGAATTGCGTGCTCTCGACCCCGCGGGGAATCCCCCAGATTGCCCATACGGACAGCAGAAGTAATCCTAACCCGAACAATAAATACCAGTTCCTGTATGATTTTTTAGAGAACCTGGGCGTCAGGGCAAGATACCCGCCTGCCAAAAAGAGAATCCCGCCGAACCATACAAAATTGATCAGGGGATTAATGTAAATTTGAAAAGTCGCATTCTCCCCTTCATCCGACCACCCGGCGAGAATGATATAAAGATCATCCCGGATGCTGGATCGAACCGCTGGCACCGTGATTACATCCTCATTTGATTCGAACTGGTTGAGGATCGGTTTTAAATGCGAAGTTATAGCACCGTTACGGCTTATGGATAGATCAGCCTGCGTTTGAAGAAAATCGGTACTGTAATTTTGTTCAATCCCCACATACTCCACCTGATATGCTCCAATGTCCATCGATTGGCCTTTTGTCAGCGTGACAATCTCGTCCGTGACATATAACCGCGAGCCAATAATTCCCAAAGCCAGGAGGATCAATCCTAAATGCGTGATTAAGCCCGCATTTTTTCGCTGCTGGCTGCTCATGATGTCTGCAACGGCTTTCAATAAGCCTGAACTGCTTTCCTGTGTTCTTTTAACAATCCTTTGAACCAGAAGGATTGAGCCTGCCGTCATCGAAAACGCGATCAGGAAAAAGCCGGCGATTGAAAAAAGTTTATTAAACCCCAGATATGCCGTGGTGAAAGCGGCAAACAGGATGCCCACTCCCAGACTCACATAAATTGGGGCAGACTTTTTATGGCCGCTCAATGAGATTCCGGCTAACGGGCAGACGCCCATGATCAAAATCAGCAGCGCAAATTGCGGTCCCGTGACATTATCGAACCAGGTCGGTGAAATCCGAATTTGATTCGCCGTAAGCCAATCCGTCAGGGTTGGAAGGAGTGTTCCCAGCAGGATCGAGAAAGTCAGGATGAGCAGAAGAATAACGGTGAGATAGAAAAGGCCAACGCGTGAAAACAACGAGGGCATGGATTCTTCCGTCTGCTCAACCGGAATTTTATTTTTTAGATAAATAAAAAGCGGAACAAGCACTGCCGCGGCTATCCCCGCCAGTAAGATAAAGCGGATGCTGGATAACGAATAAGCGTGAACGGACTGGATCATTCCGCTGCGGGTGATAAAAGTTCCAAACAGCACCAGAGCATAAGAAATGACCGCGAGGAAAATATTCCATCCGTAGAAACCATGCTTTTCGTCTTGAAGCACAAACCCATGGATCAATGCGGTGGAAGTCAGCCACGGCATTAACCCCGCGTTTTCTACAGGGTCCCAACCCCAATACCCGCCCCAACCCAGCACATCATACGCCCACCGCATGCCAAGCAGCAGCCCTATCCCCAACCCGAACCACGAGAACAGCGTCCAGGCGTGCAGCGGACGCGTCCAGTACTGGTATTTCTTTAAAACCAATGCCGCAACAGCAAAAGAAAAAGGGATCGAAAGGCCGACATACCCGATGTATAAGGCCGGCGGGTGGAAAATCATCCCCGGATGTCTTAGCAGCGGGTTCATCCCCGAACCATCCACCGGGATTGGGAAGATTCCGGTGAAGGGGTTTTGAAACAGGAAAGTCAACCCCGAAAAAAAGAACACCAATAAGTTTAAAACAACAGCGGCCGGATAGACGGTTTGATTTTGTCTTTGGATCTGGTTGTGGATGGCCCAATAGGAAAAAAGGGCCTGCATAAAGCTCCACAGCAATAACGAGCCTTCCTGCCCGGCCCACAGAGCCGATATTTTCAGATAAATTGGTTGCAATCTGGATGAATGACTGTATACGTACCCGATTTCAAATCGGTCGGTTAAAAAGGAGAAAAGGAGGAAGAGCACAGCGGTCGACAGCAGGAAGACCGCAGCCTGCATCGCGTGCACCGAGCTTCTCTTCCAGGCCGCGGCGTCATTTTTTTGCCCCATCCAGGCCGCGAAAGATGCAAACAAAGAAACAATTGAAGCGAAACCGACAAGAAAACTACCGATAGATGTGATCATCTCATTCTTCGATCTGTTTTGGCAGGTCTTCAGCGTAGCGCGAAGGGCATTTCATCAATAAATCATTCGCGTAAAAACGATTATCTTCTCCCAATTTTCCTTCAGCAATAACCTGAGCTTCATTCTCAAGAAGGTCGGGTTTTACCCCCTTAAAAACAACGGTCAACCGCTGTGCGCTCTCGTCGGCCACTGCTGCATGAAGCACCGCCGCCAGGCCGCCCTGTTCCTCAATAAGTTTAAGGTCGCCGGGAATATCCACAATTGTAAATTCAACCTGCGGCACCATTTCATCATAAGAAATAGAGTCCCCAATCACAGCGCCGGAGACGACCAGCGGTTTGGTCCTTTCCTCCGGACTTAACGCCGCCATTTCACCGACTGTAATGAAGAAATGCGATTCGCTTTCCGTGTTGGTGATGATCAAAAACACCACGGCAAGAAGGATTACTGCTCCGGCAGCAATGAATGTGATTTTATTTTTCATAATAACGTTAAGGCAGTCTATTAAATCGGATCAATGATATTCTACTCGAAAGAAATCTTTATTTTCCGCAATCTCAATGAATTGCCCACAACCAGAAGACTGCTGGTTGCCATGGTGGCCGCAGCAATGACGGGGGTGATGATGCCTAAGGCAGCAAGAGGGACTGAAACTAAATTATACCCGAACGCCCACGCCAGGTTTTCAAGGATGACCCTTCGGGATACCTCAGACAATTTGATAAACCAGGGAACCAGGGTCAGGTCCGATTGGGTAAGGATTACGTCGGAAGTCTCTCCCGCGATATCCGTGCCGCCAAACGCCGTAAAGCTCAGGTCCGATTGGGCCAGCGCAGGTGCGTCGTTAACACCGTCCCCAACCATAGCAATTTTCTGTCCTTCCTTCTGCTTATCTTTAATGATTTCCGCTTTCCTGTCGGGCGTGCAGTAGCCAACGAAAGAGTCCAGCCCCAAATTATTTGCGATCACCTGGCTTGTGGTTTGGGTATCCCCGGAAAGCATGGATACCGCTATCCCCAGCTTCTCAAGGTGTGAGATAGCCTGCCGGGCTGTGGGGTTGGGCTGGTCGCTCAGAGTGATAAAAGCGTACGGGGTTTCATCCCATCCGACCCACACAACGGTATGTCCCCTGGACGCATTCTTTTCCGCTTCTTCCTGCAATGCCTTGGAGGGCTCTTTGGAAAAATATTTAATGGATCCGATTTTGACCAGCCGTTCCCGGATGACCCCTTCAGCGCCAAACCCTTTGACGATTTTAAAGTTCTCCGGCTCCGTTAAATCCGTCTGGTTGGAAACGATCGCGACCGCAATTGGATGTTCCGAAAACTGCTCGATACTTGCAGCCAAATTTAATAGCTCGCTTTGGGACAATTCCAGACCTTCATCCATCCCAACCACTCCAACGGACAGGCGCCCCAGGGTCAGCGTGCCCGTTTTGTCAAAGATCACCTGGTTAATTTTGGCCGAAGTTTCCAGCGCAGTCTGGTTGCGAACAATCAAACCCGACCGGGTAGCACGGCCCAGCGTAACCACCAGCGCCATGGGCGTGGCAAGGCCCAGGGCACAGGGACAGGCGACGACCAGAACAGATACTGCGGTGAGCAGCGCGTGATCCACGGGCTGCCCAAGGAGCAGCCTGATTCCCCCGGTAGCGAGTGCCACAGCGATAATCACAAACGCGAAGATCGCGGCGGCTTTATCCGCCAGCCGTTGTATCGGCGGTTTCTGGGACAGCGTATCTTCCACCAATTGAGCAATTTGGGAAAGCCGGGATTTTTCCAGTCCGCGGGTCATCTGCACCTGGATCGAAGAATCCTCCACCAGCGTACCCGCAAAAACGAAATCGCCGCTCTGCCGGGATACCGGCAGGGACTCGCCGGTCAGGAGCGACTCGTTGATCGAAGCTTCGCCTTCAACAATCACGCCATCCACCGGGATTCGTTCGCCCGGTTTTATAAGCAGAATTTCATCCAGCTCCAGCTTACTCACCGGAACATTTTCCCATTCATTCCCTTTTTTTCGGTGAGCGTGTTCGGGCTGAAGCTTTAACAGTGATTGGATATCTTTGCGTGCCTGTGACCCGCCGAGGCTTTCCAGATACCTCCCCAACATGATAAAGACCGTGATCATCACAATCGAATCGAAGTACACCTCGCCATTGCCGGTTAAAGCGATAAAGGCGCTGTAAAAGTAGGAGGACAGCGTCCCCATGGCAACCAGGGTATCCATGGTGGCTGTTCTTGCTTTCAGCGCTCGCCAGGCACCCATCAGATAGGAACTGCCCCCATAAAATATCACCGGCGTCACAAGAGCCCACACCAGATACTGGAGGTTCCTGAGATCGGGAGCATTGAAATCACCTTGCGAATATCTTGGGTAAAGCTGGACCAGATAAATCAACATGACCTGCATGCCAAACCCAATTGCCACAAGAAGCTGCAGCATCGTTTTTTCTTCCTGCTTTCGGGAAACCCGGGTTTCTTTGTCGGTTGAAAGACGCGCATGATATCCGAGTCCGTCCAGAATTTTAAGTGCCTCAACCGGATCGCCGGATTTCGGATCATAGACAAGACGGCCTTTTTCCGCGGCAAAACTGATTTCCGTGTTGACCATCCCGGGTTGGCTGCGAAGGACCTTCTCCGCGGCCAATGCGCAGCCCGTGCACCACATCCCACTGATCGAAAAATTGACGGTTTCGGTTTTATTAAATGGGGTGCTTTTTTTATGCGATTCGCTTGTGAGGATTTGATCCAGAATCCCATTTTTATAAGCCTCACCATAGACCCGCGCGCAGCCATCGCAGCAAAAAACTTTTTCTTCGCCGTCAAATTCCCGGTAAACGGGATCTTCCCGAATTTCGGAGTCACACAAATCACATTTTAATTTTTCGGATGTCATTTAAGTTTTCCCAAAATTACAAACATCTCTTTATAGAAACGGGTATTGGGAGAAGGAGATAAAGCTCCTTCCCTCAACACCTGTTAATTTATTTCCTGCACTTATGGATGATAAAATCATCCTTTTTTGTGGGATTTGTTTGTGAGAATCTGGTTCAGGAGCCCTTTCTTATGGGCCTCTCCATAAACCCGCGCACATCCATCACAACAGAAAACCTTTTCTTCCCCATCAAAATTTTTGCGGACAGGTTCTTTCTGAATTTCAGAACCACACAGGTCACATTTTAATTTTTCGGATGTCATTCAAGTTTTTCCTAAGGTAACAAATGCTGCTTTACAGGGACAGGTTACAGCAAAAGAAATTAAATTGCTTTCCCTCACAACACTTGTTAATCGATTTCCTTATAAATACGGATGATGAGATCTTCTTTCTTGATCACCGGATCAAATTCTTCTAAAACTTTTTCCTCAGAAAAACCGGATTCACGATGCTTTTCGAGATCTTCCCAGTAGTCCCATTCGCTGATACAGACCACATAGATATTTTCTTTTTCATTTAATGAATAGAAAACGCGCGTGTCAATAAATCCGGATTGGCTTGGCAAAATCGTTTTCAGATACCCAAGCACCTTTTCCAATGACTGCCCTATTTTCAATTGGGACGATTGGTCCGGTCTAATATTAAAGCTGACTTGATACATGTATGCCATAATATTCTCCTAATTACCCCGCCCAATTCAGAATAAGATACAAAAACCACCACAGGATGATTCCGGGAATCGCGAGTTTTACAATAAGGGGCAGACTGCCGCCTGCTTCTTCAATTACATTCGCGAAACTATCGATATATCCATCCGGTGCGATGAGTTCATGGTTGTCGTCATCGCCTTCATCGCGGTGACCTTTGCTTCCCGATACAACTCCCGACCGGTGAGGAAGAACAAGTAAAACACCGAAAATCAATAAAGCCAGGGCGCCCCCCACGACACCCACAATTTCAGACCACAGGGACACAGTTTGAACTGTCATGATTGATCTCCTTTATCCCAGGACAGCGGTTCACGATCTTCTAACATCTTGTACTTTGCTTCTTCAATGTCATCGAATTGCCCGTTCCTCCACCCCCAGAACATCAAAACAATGACCGTGAGCATAACGAAGAGCATCCATCCTACAACAACCCACATTCCTATCGGCATTATTGGCCTCCTGCAAGCAGGGTTTGGGTCATATAAGTCGTGATTTCCCAGACCTGCTGATCATTCAATAACCATTTGAACGGATACATCAGACTGTCCGGAACACCATCCCATGTGCGCCAGTAAATATAGGCTTCGCTCATATCCTGAGGGAACGGTGCAGGGCCTTCGCTCGCATTATCCTGATTTCCTGGGCCGTCTCCAGCGCCTGTATCTCCATGGCATGTTGCGCAGTACTGCGCATACAATGGGGGCCCGTTTTCCGCAATGATCGTGTGTCCTTCACTCAGATAAACATCGCTGCTCGCCAGTAAGAACTCAGAAGAGATTGCGCCATTGTTATAGACACTCTCTGTGACCGGTTTCCCCATCATGAAGGAATCGGTAACATATTTGATCGTATCCCAGCGGTCTCGTTCCGGTAACCATTCACCCCAGGAAGGCATGGCCGAATTGTGGATTCCGAATGTAAGTTTTGCAAAATACGTACCTTCATCCGCCGGGGTCAAACTACTCCCAAGCATATCGTGGAAATTCGCCGGAACCGGATTGAGATATAAGCCGTCCCAACCCTGTCCGTCACCCGCTAAGCCGTGGCAGTGCGCGCACTGCTCCACGAAAATGGTCTGGCCGCGATCATAGGATGCCGTTTCGGGCATGCGCTGGTCGTAATAGATCTGGGCAACTTCGTTTCCGGGGTCTGCCATTTCCGGAATTTTCTCCGTTTGCGTAAACAACCCCCGCACATAATGGACCAGCTTCCAGCGGGCTTCTTCATCATAATGAATCTTCCAGGCCGGCATTGCGGTCCAGGGGACCCCTTCACTGATGCGCCAGAAGTAATCGGAATCCGTATAAACGGGGTTATCCAGAGTCCCATAAGAACCGTCGCTGAAATCCGGTGGGCCGGGCTGGATAATATCCCGGTAAGGCCCATGCCCTGTGCCGGCATCGCCGTGGCAAACCAAACATTCCCGCGTAAAGATTTGTTTCCCTTCATCCAGGATCTCGGTACTGGCCGGCAGAGGATTGGTCAGATTTGCGTACGCGCCTGATGGGTCTCCCTCATCGGGGTCGTGCATGACGGGTTGAGCATAGATGCGCTGGATATAACGGACCACATTCCATCTTTCTTCTTCGCTCAAGCTGAGCTTCCAGGTGGGCATCACCGTACCGGGAATACCCTCTGAAACATGCCACATCCATTCTTCATCCGGCATGCTCTTGAAAGGTTCCTGTTTAAAGTTAGCCGGCGTAACGATCAACGTGCCGCCGTAACTGCCCAGCCCATTTCCGGAGCACCCGTGGCAGGTCAAACAATATTTAACGTAGGTTTCTTTCCCGTTTTGTAAATTATCCGCTTCCCACATAGACCAACCCTGCGGGTCGCCGCTGGAGGAAGGCTGGACAATCGGATAATCCTGCGGGTTTAACACCCCTTCATACACGTCCGGAGGGCGGATCATTCTTTCCTGCGCGACCCGGTCTCCCAGAGCAAACAAATAGCTGGCAATGGATTTCAGTTGGTCGTCCGAGAGGAAATTAAAGTTCGGCATAATGGAAAGCGGAGAAACGTCTCTTGGGCTTTTCAAATGCTGTATTTCCCACTCCTCGCTGCGTTTTCGGCCAACATAAGAAAGATCAGGGCCTGTCCTTTCTGACCCAAGGATCATTGGGCTGTCAAAAACGTAATTACCGCCATTTGAGACGGCCCCCATCGCCGTATCTTCTTCACGCACATATTGAGTATGGCAGTAATTGCAGCCGTTGGAATAAAAGAGTTCCCGGCCCGCCATTTGGTCCGCAGTATACTCATGCGCGATAGTCGTCTGTTCCGGGTTCCAGGTTAAGGTAGGAGCAAACACAGCCGTCGCAACAACCGCAAAGAAAACCGCCAGTCCGCCGATCAGAATTGTTTTAAATGTCATTTTCATGTTTTTCTCTCCTCCTTCTCTTAATTCGCAACCGTAAGCGGCTTTTCATGCATCACCGACTTTGGAATATCCGGCTCGACAATTTTCTCGCGGTTAATGATGGTTGCAAAAATGTTATAAGTAAACATGAAAAAGCTTATAACAAGAAGAATCCCCCCCGTTGCCCGCAGCGCCATATAAGGCCTTAACCCCGGCAAAACACTCCAGACGGGCAGGCCCTGATGAAGCCAATTGGTCCCCTGTACCAAACCCGTCAGAAGGAATCCACCAAAGAAAAACGTAAACCCAATGACGTACAAAGCATATTGTACGTTTGCCAGCCTTCTGCTGAAAAGTTTACAATTATAAATTCGGGGAATTACATAGAACATTCCCCCCATAATGACGGAAGCCGCGAAAAACAGCAGGGACAAATGGGCGTGTCCGGGTACGTATTGAGTGAAATGGGTAATCAGATTAATGCTGCGCAGTGCCTGGTGGGAACCCTGGTAGGATACCAGGATATATGCCGCCCATCCCGTGACCACATACCGCAGGGGGATACTGGTCATAAAACGGTTCCAATTACCGCGCATCGTCAAATAAATATTCATCATAAATGCAATAATCGGGAGGATCATCCCAATACTTTCTGCGACGGCAATGGTTTTCAGCCAATAGGGGATTGGTGCCCACAAAAGGTGGTGCGCACCCACACCTGTATAGAAAAATGCGATCCCCCAGAACGCAATGAGCGAAAGGAAATGACTGTAAAGCGGAGTCTTGGTTTCACGGGGCACAATATAATAAATCACCGGAAGCAGACCGGTCGTAAACCACAGGCCGAGGACATTATGTCCGTAAAACCAGTTAAAAATCGTGTCATTGATTCCGGTCAGCGCACCCACAGGTGGATTCCACATCACGTTTCCAATGAAGTAAAGCAGCGGCATCCAGATTACGGTCCCCGTGATATACCATAAGGAAACATACAGCTTGGGTTCTGTCCGGTGGCCAATGGTCATGTAAATGTTGATCATATTTAAGATCAGGGTAACCATCACTGCCACATCAATGATCCAGATAAATTCGGCATATTCACGGCTTTGGGTATAAGCGTTCAGAATGCCAAAAACTCCCAGACCCACCGCGAGGTTCCAAAGGATCATCGTGATATTCCCAAGAGTCTCGCTCCAGAGTTTTCGTCCGGAAAGGCGCGGTACGATATAGAGCCACAACCCGATCATCCCCCCCGATAACCAGGCAAACATCACCGTGTTGGTGTGAGCCTGTCGCAAACGGCTGAAAACCAACCAGGGAACGCCGCTGAACAAATCTGGAAAGACAAATTCAAGGGCAAGTATCAACCCCATCGAAACACCAATTAATAGCCAAAGTCCAGCAGTCAGCATGAAATTTCTACTCGCGCTGTTTTCCTGGTTCATACCCACCCTCCTTGATTCTTTGCGAACTTTTAATAGATCATCTCTAAAGAGATTACAGGTCTTTATATGGAAATTTTAAAAATGGATTTTCGGATAATTCGGACTATAGTATCCATAATAACACGCGGAGAACCGAAAAACAAGACCAAATCCAGACGAATTGTCCTGAATAACAAAAGTCGGGTTATTTTAAAGCAAGAGGAAAAAATTCTGCCGCCAGGGCAAGCCAGACGGATTCCTACCATAGAAAAGCGGAAAGATTCACAACTTTTCGGGTAGTTTTTAAAGAAGAAGACGGAAAGGATGAAATAAGAAGAGCAAAAAAGTTTACGGATGGCCATTTTGAAATCAACCGGCCGTATCCTGCCAGGGTTTGGACAGATGCCGGCCCGATCAACGGACCTCTCACTGGTTTCCGGAACCAGCCGTTGTATTAAGCCCCGCCGGGCCGTCTCTACGCGTTACGTTCCAGCCACGCCTCCACAAACCCCATGCTGAACAGGACCGCTTCCACCGTCAGGCCTTCACAGATGTGTTCTCCCGCCAGTTTGGGCGGAAAACCCTCCGGACGCAGCTCGCGGCACAGCAGACTGCCGAACCGCCCCTCAAAAGCGCGGGCGAAATCCTGGCAGGCCTGGACAACATCGTCGTCCGGGATGCCTTTCGCCCGGCCGATCACGCCGATGAATAGCAGCCCCCCTTCCACCAGCCCGCACTGCGCGCCGTACCGCCCGGCCCCATGCATGCCCAGAGCAGCGTCAATCACCTGCGGGTTCAATTCCACCCCAAACCGCTCCGAGAGCAGCTCCAGGTTGGAGGTCGCGCAGTTCAGGTCCTGCTCCCAGTAAAAGCTGTGCACCTGTTTCTCAACGTGTTCCCGAATTTCCGGCTCCATTCCGCCTCCTCTTCTCCATGTTTTATCCAACTTCCTCCATTATAGCCGCTTCCGGCAGACAAAAATGCAACCCAAAACCAATTTTTGCGTAAATAGATATAGAAAGAACGAATGAGAAAAACAAGGAGTTAAATAATGGCTATTCTGAAATTAATCGGTGGTATCTTGGGCGGAATTTTCGGGCTGGTGGTCGGCCTGATTGGCGGCGTGATCGGATTGGTGTTCGGAGCAATCGGCCTCGCGATCGCTCTGGTGGTGATTGTACTGGTCGCTGTCCTGATCGCCCCGTTGGCCCTGCTGGCCGTCCTGATCTTCTAAGGTCGGGGAATATAATTCGGATTCACAAAGGAGTTGAGAATATGGGTCTGTTTGAGTTTATCTTCGGGATCATCGGCGCAGTTTTTGAACTGGTCTTTGGATTGATCGGCGGGCTGATCGGCCTGGTGTTTGGCCTGTTCGGCGCCTTGTTGAAACTGGGCTGCGCCGCCGCCTTCCTGCTGCTGGTTGCCCCGCTGATCCTGTTTTTGATCCTGCTGTTGTAAAACGATGCCTGTACTGCGTCACATTCTCCCAACAGAGGCCCTGGGCCGCCGATGCGCTCAGGGTCTCTCCTTTTTCCTTTCCACATCCACCTTCCCGTTCCCGGATTGCGCCGTCCCGCATCTTATGTCATAATCATCCCATGGAAAATCAACCCCGCACCCGGCGCCGAATCCATCAAATCCTGCGCTGGAACCGTACCAGCTATGCCCTGCTGAGCGGCTTCATCGCCCTCCTGGTGCTGATCGGCTATGTGTGGTGGCCGCTGCTGGAAGCCTACCTCCGGACCTACAACCCGAATTACCCGTGGTGGATGCAGTTCGACTGGCTGCTGCTGGGGGATTTTCTGGTGATGACCCTCCTGATCATGGCCAACGCCAACCTGAAGCGCGACCTGCCGATCACCGCCATCGGGCTGATGGGCGGTCTGGTGATCGAAAGCTGGGGCACGCAGACCGAACTGTGGACCTATTACACCAGCGAGCGCCCGCCGCTGTGGATCATCCCGGCCTGGCCGATCGCCTCGCTTTCCATTGACCGCCTGTTCACCGTGCTGCGCCGCCGGACGCCAAAGGTGCCGGAGCGGGTTTTCACCGCCCTGTACTGGCTGATCTTTCCGGTTTTCTTCGGGATGATGCTGGTCTTTGTGTGGCCGACCCGCGATAAATCCCTGACCCTGATGGCCCTCGTGCTGTGTGCTTTCCTCATCCTCACCCCGCAGGACCGGCAGCGCGAGATGGTGCTGACCTTTCTGGCGGGCGCGGGGCTGGGCTACTTTCTGGAGCTGTGGGGCACCACCCGCCTGTGCTGGACCTACTACACCCTGGAAACGCCGCCCTTCTTCGCGGTGCTCGCGCACGGGATGGCTGCCGTCTCCTTCTGGCGGGTCAAAGAACTCTACCTTACGCTGAAAGAAGCCTGGTGGAAAAAGCCGGCCCGGAGCCGGGCACTGCCGGACGGCGGGTAATCTTGCAGGTTCGGAAGGAGCGCATTGTATTACAGAGATTTACCCGGATTTCTTCAATAAGAATTGTCCCCAAAAAACTTCTCCTAACGCTCACGGCTTACAGAAATATTTTCCGTACCCATTCCAGAGGATAACTTTGTTGATATCGTTCCCGTATGCGTAATAATACCAGGACTTCGAATTGAAGGCTTCTTCTATATTGGATGGCGGCGGCAAAAGGGCTGTCATGCTTATTACTGCGTTCGGTGTAACGTCTATTTTTTCCTCAAAAACTTTTTCAGCGTTAGATATGTGAACCCACATTCCTTTGTCGATATAGTACAGTTCGGCCTCGCACTCTGAAGATACAAACAACTCACCTACACGATATACGTAAGGATATACATAATCAGGTTCTCCAAAAGCATCGATAAAGTCCCCCAGTAGAATTGTAGCAACATCGCTGTAGCTATATACGTCGATGCCGGTGACAATCTCTGTATCCGTATACACAGTAACCTCCCCTAGTTGCCACATTTCATCTTCAGGCGTGTACCATTGAATTACGTCATAATAATAATTTTTCTTCTCCCGCTCAACTCTTAACACCCCCGGATGCGCAGAGAGCTTCTCGGCCACTTCATCCGCGGGAGTCACACCGGGGATGATATTATCCAGACAAGGAGGTTGGCAGACCGGGTTTTCCAACCACGCATCAATCCAAAGTGTCTGATTTGGTGCAGGAGGTTCCCGCGGAGGAGATTCCTTCAGAGCACCGAAAGGCCAGTAAATCACCAGAGCGCAAATGATCACCGGACCCAGCAGCATCAACAAGATTATCAGAACAATCCGCTTCCATTTCACCCCATTTACCTCCCCTTGACCAGGTTAATTACCTGAAGGTCATCTTCCTGCCAGTACGATCTTGTTGCTATACTGGCATTATAGATCAGAATCGATCCGCGTGGATCATCCAACACGCTCAGAATCGAAAAACCGGTGGAGAATCGCAATCTCCACCGGTTTCATTTCACTGGTTTTTACCGAATGAATTAAAAATCGATCACAAACTTCCCGTTCTGGTAGAGCAGTTCGTCATCCACCCGGATCTCCCCGCCATCCCGCAGGTCGCAGATCATGTCCCAATGGATCGCGGACTGGTTGACGCTGCCGGTCTCCGGATAGCCGTTCCCCAGCGCCATGTGGAAGCTGCCCCCGATCTTCTCATCGAACAGGATCTGGTGGGTGAACTGCTGGATGCCGTCATTGGTGCCGATGGCAAACTCGCCCACCCGCCGGGCGCCTTCGTCCGTGTCCAGCATCCTGAGCAGGTAATCTTCATTTTTCTCGGCAGTGGCTTTGACCACTTTACCCTTCTCAAACCACAGGCGCACGCCGGTCACTTCCCGTCCCCGGAAGATGGCCGGATAAGAATAGTACACCTGCCCCTCCAGGCTGTCTTCAACCGGACCGGTAAACACCTCACCGTCCGGGACGTTGTTGCGGCAGTCGCAGTTGATGAAGGTGCGGCCCTCCACGCTCAGCCGCAGGTCGGTCTCCTTGCCGGTCACATGGACGCGCTTCTTGCCCCGCAGCCAGTCCACAATCTTACTCTGATAAGCCGAAACACCCTGCCAGTACCCGATCGGGTCATCCAGATCCGGCATACAGGCCTGATACAGGAAATCCGCGTATTCCGGCAGGCTCATCCCGGCGTCCTGGGCATAGGCCTGGGTGGGGTAATGCACCAGCGACCAGCGCATCTCTCCGCGCGCGGTCCGGCCCAGCATGGTCTGCGAGAATTTTTGGCGTCCTCTGGAATAGGCTGCCACCTTTTCCGGCGGCACCTGGTTTAGCAGCTGGGTGTTTTCCTCGGCATACACAAAGAAAATCACGTCATAGGTCTCGCCGATCATTTCCATGAAATCCGGAAAGCTGGAGATCTGCTCATCCGAGCCGTGCATCAACTGCAGGCGCTGCAGCTCCCGGAACATGGGGACCACTACCGGGAACGAGCCCACTTCCAGCGATTTCAGGTAGAGCTCCCGGATCAACGGCTCGGCAGCCGTATCCCCATAAATCAATACTTTATCCTCTTTTTTGACGGATGCTGAATGCAGCACCATCAATTCGGCCAGTTTAACATTCCTCATATCACGCATGGTTTAATCACCTCAAAGAAAAGTTAGTCCCCATCCCAACCGGCACTCACTGCAGCAGCCGGCCTCCCGCCGGCCGCAATACCTCGCCGCATTAAGCCGGACACCCGGTTAAAAGACATCAGGGGGAATATCATACAAAAGATATTATACCCACGTTCAAAAACAAAAAAATTTCGGTTCGCCTCGCCCAATGCGCCTCTTTCGATTCACTCCGCCCGGCTTGCCTGAGCAGGGAACGACGGGTTTTATCCGGTCCTCGTCGGGATAGCTCCCGCAGCTTCCCGTGAAGCGGGCCCGCCGCCGGAGCAGTCCATTTAAGCCGCAGGAGCTTATAGTTGCCGGTTGCCTTGCAGCCCGCGCGCATGTAAAATAAAGGTCAGTAAAGGAGATTAAACGATGGAATTGAGTACTGTTCAAATCGAAAAACCCGAAGAGACCAACTTCATTCTGGGGCAATCCCATTTTATTAAAACGGTTGAAGACCTGCACGAAGCGCTGGTCACTGCGGTGCCCGGCATCAAGTTTGGACTGGCATTCTGTGAAGCTTCCACCAAATGTCTGATCCGCTGGAGCGGGACCGATGAAGCGATGATCGAATTGGCGAAGAAAAATGCCGCCGCGGTCGGAGCCGGGCACAGCTTTATCATTTTCCTCGGCGAGGGCTTCTTCCCGGTCAATATTCTCAACACCATAAAAATGGTACCGGAAGTCTGCAGCATCTTCTGTGCCACCGCAAATTCCACCCGGGTGATCATCGCGGAAGAAGGCGAAGGCCGCGGCATCCTGGGGGTTATTGATGGCAGCAGCCCCAAAGGTGTGGAAGGCGAAGAGGATATCGCCTGGCGCAAAGGCTTCCTGCGGATGATCGGCTATAAGCTCTAGTCCCGCGCAGCCATAAGGCGGGCTTCACGGCAATGAAGTTTTTCACTGCACCGTGCTGCCTCCGATTCTGGCACATCTATTGCACGGCTTAACCACTGCGGAGAGCCTGTATTAAGAACGGCTCGGACGCTGGATTTCTAAAGAATACGCCACAGGACGCAGAAACATGCTCCTGACCCGGATAAATCATTTTATGGTGAACTACTCCTCAAGGAGGAACTGATGAAGAGAAAAATTCTGCCCTTATCGATGATCTTCGTGCTGCTTTTGCTGGCAGGCTGCGGCGGCGGCCAGGAACAGTTGAGCGACGCAGATATGGCAACCCGCGTGGCCCAGATCCTCACGGCCAACCCGACGGCGACCCTGGACCCGGCCCTGGTTACCGAAGAGCCGGAAGAACCAACCCCGGCGCTTGATCTCCAGCCGCTGGAAGAAACCGACGAGGCTCCTGCCGCTCCGGTTGAAGCCGCTACCGCGACGCAGGTCCCCACCGCAACGGAGATCCCCACTTCCACGCCGATTCCCAGCGCGACACCCCTGCCCACGGATACCCCCGAACCTACCAATACGCCTGAACCCACCAACCCGCCCCCTGCCACCGATCCACGGCAGACCCTCGGTACGCCATCCTCCATCGACACCATGGATAACGCCACGACCTGGGGCTGGCCGTTGGGCGCGAGCGAATACACGGACATCAAATTCCAGGACGGTATGCTGTACCTTTCCGGACTGCAGGACCTGGCCGGCTGGCGGTTCCCGCTGCGCGACGCCGCCACCAATATGTACATCGAAATGACGGTCAACACCGGTGAATGTGCCGACCGCGACAGCTACGGCATCATGTTCCGCGTCCCGGTTTTCCGGGAAGCCGACCGCGGCTACCTTTACGAAGTCTCTTGCGACGGATATTACAAACTCTGGTCGTGGGACGGTAAAGCAGGCGAGAACGGCAAATCCACCACGCTGGTCTGGTGGGCACAGCCCAAAGGAGATGCTGCCGGAGCAATTAACATCGGCCCCGATCAGGTCAACCGCCTGGGCGTGAAAACACAGGGTGACACGATCACACTGTACATCAACGGATTCCTGGTCCATCAGATCAAAGATGACAGCTGGCCTGCCGGACACTTCGGCGTTATTGTTAACCCGGACGGCAGCGAAAAATACACGGTCAAGATTGACGATATGCGCTACTGGCTCCTGCCGTAACCCCAACGATTATTGGAACGAAACCCCAACGGGGAAGGTTTAATCGCCTTCCCCGTTTTTGATTGTTCCAAAGGCGCTTGCGAAACCATCCCCAAAATGTCTATAATAAAAAAGGATTAACTTACAGTCCGCAGGGATTAACCGCAGAGACACCAGCTGCCCGTGGGGTGATACGTCCACTGCCTGAGCACAAAATTGGATGGGAGGTTTGAATGTCCAAAAAGGAAAAGAAGGCTAATGAGAGTCACGCCGGGAACAACCATGAAGAAAAGATTCAAACCGGAGAAACACCATCTACAAAAAAGCCCACGCTGACCAAAAAAGGATACGAAAAGGAACTGGCAAAACTCCAGATTGAACTGGTCAAACTCCAGGAATGGGTCCGCTCTAAGGGCCTGAAAGTGATGGTACTGTTTGAAGGCCGGGACGCCGCCGGGAAGGGCGGCACCATTAAACGCATCACCGAGAGCCTTAACCCACGCGTCTGCCGGGTCGTGGCCCTGCCGGCCCCCACCGAGCGCGAGAAGACCCAGTGGTATTTCCAGCGCTATGTCACACACCTGCCGGCCGGCGGCGAGATGGTGCTGTTCGACCGGAGCTGGTACAACCGGGCCGGGGTGGAACGGGTAATGGGCTTCTGCACCGAAGAGGAGTACCGGGAATTCCTGCGGTCCGTGCCCGAGTTTGAGCGCATGTTGATCCGCTCGGATATCATCCTGATCAAATACTGGTTCTCGGTAAGCGACGAAGAACAGGAACACCGCTTCCAGGATCGGATTGACGACCCCACCAAACGCTGGAAATTGAGCCCGATGGACCTGGAGTCCCGGGCGCGCTGGGTGGAATATTCCAAAGCCAAAGATGAAATGTTTGCCCACACCGACATCAAACAGGCGCCCTGGTATGTGGTCAACGCCGATGATAAAAAACGCGCCCGGCTGAACTGCATCCGCCACCTGCTCTCGCTGATCCCCTACGAAGACCTGACGCCTCAGCCCATCAAACTACCCCCGCGGCAGGGAGATATCGGCTACATCCGCCCGCCCATCACGGACCAGACCTTCGTCCCGGAATATTATTAACCGCGCTGCCCGGCTTTTTTAATCCCTTTTCATCAGGAAAATGGGGCTTTCACCGCTGAGGAAAACCTTTCAAGATCTGCAATCCATGCAGGGAATGTGGGATAATCATCGCTGAGATGAATCTTACCGCTTTGCTGGATACCGCCCTCGCGGCCCGCGCCGCCCTGATCTCGGAGCCGCATCAGGCCGCCCTGCGCCTGTTCAACGGCTTCTATGAAGGCTGCCCGGAGCTGGTGGCGGACCTCTACGCCCGCACGCTGGTGCTGTATAACTACGCAGACCCGCCCGAAAACGGAGGAGACCTGCTGGTTGCCGCGCAAGAACATCTGATGGAACACCTGCCGTGGGTAACCTGCGCGGTGCGCAAGACGCGCGCTGCGGCTTCCCCCGAAGAGCGCTGCGGCCGCGTGGTATGGGGCGGGCCTCCCGCCCGGCGCGTGCGGGAGGATGGGGTGTGGTACGCGCTGAACCTGACCCTGAACCAGGATGCCGGGTTCTACCTCGACACGCGCGGCCTGCGGAGCTGGCTGCGCGAGCATTCTTCCGGGCTGCGCGTGCTCAACACCTTCGCTTACACCGGCAGCCTGGGAGTGGCCGCCCTGGCCGGC
>JAHDQE010000011.1 GCA_018433975.1 Ornatilinea sp.
AAAACCTCATTGGCTACATCTGCCCGGAAACACTTGAAACCGCATTGGGTATCCTGCAGACCAGGCAGAGTGAGAGAACGCACCATCGTGTTGAAAATCCGTCCAATGAAGTGACGGTACTGCGGTTCGTTATAGCGAACTGCCCCATCCGCTTCCCTTGAACCAATGGCTACAGGGGCATCCAGGGCCGGAGGGATAAACTTATTCACTTCTTCGATGGGCATGGAAAGATCGACATCACAAATAAACCGGTAGGCACCAACGGCTTCCAGCATGCCGCGCTTCACCGCCAAACCTTTACCGCGGGCTTCTTCGTGAAATACGTGCAAAAAGGGAATTTCCCGGGCAGCTTCCTGTGCCAGCTCCAGTGTGCGGTCTTCGCTGCCGTTCTCCACCACGATGATTTCCGCCGGATACGGCTGGGCGCGCAGAAAGGGCACAATCTTTTCCAGCGCCTGGGGGAGACGATTCTCCTCATTATGGACCGGGATCACAATTGAAAGCAAAGGAGTACCCAATGAAACCACTTTATCCTTCCTCTCTACACGTTGTGAAAACATTCCGTTTCGCATAAAAACAACCGCCGATATTTCTCGACGGTTGGAAACTAGTCGGGGTGGGCGGACTTGAACCGCCGACCCCCGCGTCCCAAACGCGGTGCGCTGCCAACTGCGCTACACCCCGGCGTGTAGAGTATAATCCGAATGTGGCTTTATCGTCAAGGCAAGCAATTACGAAAAAATTATGACCCGAAACCGCCCAAAAACCCTCCTGACCTTCCTCGCAGCCAGCCTGGCCCTGCTTTATCTGGCAGGCTGCACGGGAATCAATACCGAGCAAACCGATCCCACCGCGACGGCGGCGGCTCAAACAACCTTCACACCGGTTCCATCTACCCCGGATATTCTCCCCACAGAACAGCCATCCGCCACGCCGCTTCCCAGCCTGACGCCCACTGCGGAGGGCTGCACGAAAACGGAAGGGCGGATTGAAGCAGGGGAATTAAGCGACCCCGCTTTGTCCCGGCCGCTATCTTACCGGGTCTATTTACCGCCCTGCTATGACTCCGCGCGTCCGGAAGGCTACCCGGTGGTGTTCCTGCTGCACGGCCAAAGCATGACAGAAGCGATATGGGAAGAAATGGGCATCCAGGAAACTGCCGACCGGCTGATCCGGGATCAGGAGACGGTACCTTTTCTGATCGTCATGCCGCGCGAGGAATATTTTCTGCAGGAATTCAAGGAATCCGAATTTGATAAGGCACTGATTGAGGCCCTCCTGCCGACCGTTGCAGAGAGCTACAACGCCTCCTCTGAACGGGCCTGCCGCGCTATAGGCGGAATTTCACGGGGAGCCTCGTGGGCCATGCTGCTGGGCTGGGTCGATTGGGAAAATTTCGGAGCCATCGGAGCCCACAGCGTACCCAATGCGCCGTTCAGCAGCTCCCGACTGCGCACGCTGAAGGAAGCCATTCCTTCCGGCGATCTGCCGCGCATCCTGATCGATATCGGCGAATCCGACCGATACTTCAAAGGCGCCCAGCAACTGCATACCCTTTTAGACCAGCTCGATATCCCTCACGAATGGCAGGTTGAGGCCGGGGCGCATAACACAGATTACTGGCAGGCGCACCTGGAAACTTACCTGCGCTGGTATGCCGCGGGATGGGAAAGCTGCGATACAAACCTGCCCAGATTGAATCCGGCAACTGCAAGCGAAATTTAACGTATTCTTGATATAATATTTCCCATGAGCCTGACACTTTCCGAAATTAACCATATTGCCCAACTGGCACGCCTTGACCTGACGGACGCAGAGAAAGAACAGTACCGGCAGCAGCTTTCCGAAATCCTGGAATATGCTACCCGCCTGCAGGCCGTGGATACCCGTTCCATTCCACCCACTTCCAGCGTTTTACCGCCACACGGCGTACTGCGCGAAGATATTGCCCGCAGCAGCCTGAATGTGGATCAAATTCTCAGCAACGCACCGGACGCAGAAGACCATCAATTCCGCGTTCCGCCGGTGATGGACTAACGGGGAGGCGTTTTTCGCGATGACAAAACTGAACGACCTCTCCCTGCAACAGGCCTCCGATGCCCTGCGCCGTGGTGAAATTTCCAGCCGGGAACTCACCCAGGCCTGCCTGAACCAGATTGAAAAACTGGAACCGGAAATGAACGCCTTTATCACGCTGACACCGGAGCTGGCGCTGGAACAGGCAGACGCAGCCGACCAACTCCGGCAGGCCCGGCGTAAAGACCCCCAGAGTGAACTTTCTCCCCTGTTGGGCCTTCCAATGGCGGTCAAAGACGTGCTGGCAGTAGCCAATGTGCGCTGTACCTGCGGCTCCCGCATTCTGGAAAATTTCATTCCCCCTTACAACGCAACCAGTGTAGAGCGACTGCTCAAAGCAGGCATCGTTACCGTAGGGAAAGCCAATGCCGACGAGTTCGCAATGGGATCCTCTACAGAAAATTCGGCCTACGGGGCAACACACAACCCCTGGGATATGACCCGCTCACCCGGCGGCTCCAGCGGCGGGAGTGCCGCGGCTGTGGCCGGGCGGATGATCCCTGCCGCGTTGGGAACGGATACCGGCGGCAGCGTCCGCCAACCGGCTTCTTTCTGCGGCGTAACCGGGCTCAAACCCACTTATGGGCGGGTTTCCCGCTACGGGTTGGTGGCATACGGCTCTTCACTGGACAGTGTCGGCGCCCTGGCACAAAGCGCCGAAGACCTCGTTTTAATCTTTGAGGAAATGGCCGGAGTAGACCCGCGAGATGCCACCTCCATGGACCTGCCCGTCCCCAAGATTGAACTTACAGATGACCCGGACCTCAAAGGGCTGCGGGTGGGAGTACCGGAAGAATATTTCATTGAAGGCATCCAGCCCGAAGTAGAAAGCGCCGTGCGAAAAGCCATTGCCGAACTTGAATCTCTCGGGGCGGAAATACGGCCTGTCACCCTGCCTCACACAGAGTATGCCCTGCCGGTGTATTATCTGATTGCCCCCGCAGAAGCCTCTGCCAACCTGGCCCGATATGACGGCGTAAGGTTCGGCGTGCGCGGGTCCGCAGACAGCCTGCTGGAAATGTTCCACCAGACCCGCGGAGCAGGATTCGGAGCGGAGGTTAAACGGCGGATCATGATCGGGACCTATGCCCTGTCCGCCGGATACTATGACGCCTATTATGGACAGGCACAAAAAGTGCGCACCCTGATCAAAGGGGATTTTGAAAAAGCCTTTGAACAGGTGGATGTGGTGGCTGCCCCGGTGGCCCCCACCACCGCTTTCCGGTTGGGCGAACACAGCGGTTCGCCGCTGGAAATGTACCTTCAGGACGTATTTACCCTGCCTGCCAACCTGGCAGGTGTCCCCGGAATGGCTTTTCCGGTTGGTTTTGATACCCAACGCCTGCCCATTGGCATGCAGTTAATGGGACCGCATTTCCGAGAGGAAATCCTGTTCCGTGTCACCCACGCTTACCAGCAGGTTACCAACTGGCATCGGCAATCTCCCGTGTTGAACTAAAACACCGGATTCTGGTCATGGTCCATATTATTCGACGCGGTTCAGGGAGTCAGCAACCTGAACCGCTGTTTGTTAAGTTTTAAAACCGGTTCACAAATACCCAATCCATCAACCGTTTGAGAAAGGCGGATAAATTCTATGAAAAAAACTTTGCCAAAATCTCCTCAAGAAGTCATGCAGTGGAAATGGGAGCAGTTTGCCCCTCTATATGAAGAACTAGCGGAACGCTCCATCCACGCCGAAAATGTAAACGAGTGGCTGGCAGATTGGTCACGGACCAGCGAGTGGGTGGATGAATTGGAAAACCGCCTGTATGTCGCCATCACCGTCAACACCGCCGACCCGGAAGCAGAAAGCCTGTTCAATGCTTTCATGGACCACACCTACCCCCCAGCCCGGGAAGCCGAGCAGGTGCTGAAGAAAAAGCTTTTAGAAAGCGGACTGGAGCCCGAGGGTTTTGAAATCCCACTGCGCAATCTGCGCGCAGAAGCAGCCCTCTTTCGCAGCGACAACCTGCCTCTGCTGGCGCAGGAGCAGAAACTGGCCAACGAGTACGATAAGATCACAGGCTCACAAACCGTGGAATGGGAAGGCGAAGAACGCACCATCGACCAGATGAACCCGGTCTTTCAGGACCCCAACCGGGAAGTGAGAGAAAAAGCCTGGCGGCTTGCCAGGGAACGCCAACTGGCCGACCGGGAAGCGATCAATGCGTTATGGCAAAAGTTCATGCCGCTTCGCTTGCAGATCGCGCGCAATGCCGACCTGCCCGACTACCGTGCTTACCGCTGGTCGGTAATGCAGCGTTTCGACTACACCCCGGAAGATTGCAAACAATTTCACAGTGCCATTGAAAAGGCTGTGGTTCCGGCCGCCGCCCGCATTCTGGAGCGCCGCCGGCAGCGATTGGGACTGGACTCGGTGCGGCCGTGGGACCTGAGCGTGGACTCCTTTGGCAAACCCGCGCTGCGGCCTTTCCAATCCATCAATGAACTGATTACCAAAACTTCAGCCGTCTTCTATCAAGTTGATCCACAATTCGGAAAATATTTCGACATCATGTCCGAGGAGGGTCTGCTGGACCTCGACAACCGGAAGAACAAAGCCCCCGGCGGATACTGCACCGAATTCAGCGCATCCCGCAAACCGTTCATCTTCACCAACGCGGTCGGCATCCATGACAATGTCCAGACTCTGCTGCATGAGGGCGGGCATTCTTTCCATGCTTTTGAATCGGCATACCTGCCGTACCTGCCACAGCTCCACTACAGCAACGAAATCGCAGAAGTCGCTTCGATGAGTATGGAACTGCTGGCCGCCCCATATCTATCCGGCGGCAAACAAGCTTTCTATACCCCCGATGAAGCCGCACGGGCCAGGATCGAACATCTTGAAGGTTCAATTTTATTCTGGCCTTACATGGCCGTTGTAGATGCTTTCCAGCACTGGGTCTACGAAAACCCGGAACAGGGCAGTGACCCCGATGCCTGCGATGCACAATGGGGAGCCCTGTGGGACCGTTTCATGGGCGCAGAAGACTGGAGCGGGTTGGAAGACGAAAAGGTAACCGGCTGGCACCGCAAACCGCACATCCACCAAATTCCTTTCTATTATGTAGACTACGGTCTGGCGCAGCTAGGCGCGGTACAGGTCTGGCGAAACTCTCTGGCAGACCCAAAAGCGGCCACCGCCGCCTACCGGCAGGCACTTTCTCTGGGCGGGACACGCCCTCTGCCGGAGCTCTTCCAGGCTGCCGGGGCAAAATTGGCCTTTGACGCCGAAACCCTCAGCGAAGCCGTATCCCTGATGGAAAAGACCATTGAAGAGTTGGAAGAATTGATCGGGTGAATCCGGTAAGGTAACCCCAGAAATTCTAATTAAAGTTAAGACTTTTGCAAAACGCAAAACAAGCTGAAAATGATAGAATAAGAACAGGATTCATCTTCATTCCATACGGAACGGGAGGCAATTCATGACCAAGACACTCAAAATCGCCATACCTATGGCAGGATTCGGAACCCGGATGCGGCCCCACACCTGGAGCAAGCCCAAGCCACTGGTTCCACTGGCGGGGAAGACCATGCTGGATTTTGTGCTGAACCAATTCAGCACCATTCCGAAAGATATTTCTGTGGAATATATCTTTATTCTGGGGACAACCGGCGGTCAGATCAAGACCTATATGCAGGAGAACTACCCTGAGCTGACCGTCCATTACGTGGACCAGCTGGTAATGCGCGGACAATCCGACGCCCTTTATCTGGCGCGCGAGCACCTGACCGGGCCCATGCTGATGGCTTTTTCGGACACACTGATTGAGACAGACCTGTCTTTCCTGGCGGATGAAAAAGCAGACGGCGTGGCCTGGGTGAAAGAAGTGCCGGACCCCCGCCGCTTTGGCGCAGCCCGTGTCGATGAGAACGACTGGGTTATAAAGTTAATTGAGAAGCCTGAAGATATCCGTGACAACCTGGTAGTAGTCGGCTTCTATTACTTCAAGTCCAGCGAAAAGCTGATTGAAGGCATTCAAAAACAAATGGACCGCAATATCACGCTGAAAAATGAATATTTCCTGGCAGATGCCGTGAATATTCTGCTGGAAGAAGGCGCAAAAATGCGAGTCGAGCGCATCGAAACCTGGCTGGATGCCGGAATTCCGGACACCACACTGGAAACCAACAGATACCTGCTAAACCCCGGCCCCGACAATTCCGCCGAAGCCGCCCGCCGAAAAGGCGTGACCATCATTCCGCCGGTCTACATCCACGAAACGGCAACCGTCAACAAGTGCGTAATTGGACCGCACGTAGCGATTGGAGCCGATTGTAAAGTGGATAAAAGTGTCATCCGTAATTCCATTATTGCGGACCACAGCCAGATCAGCAACATGGTGTTAAAAAGCTCTCTGATCGGCGAGAACGTCGTTCTGGAAGGCAAAGCACAACAGCTCAACGTTGGAGATAACACAAAAATCCTGAAATGATCCAAACGGTCGAATGTTACTCCGGCACTATATATGCCGAGCGTCCCACCGCGCTGCATTGGAACCAACAACGTCTTGAAATCACCCTCGTCGAAGCACAATGGCGCAACCCTGACGGGCGCTGCTTCCGAGTACGCACTCAGGGGGGCCAGCGGTTTGAACTTCAATATGATGAAGTTTCAGATCACTGGCAAATTAACCCTATAGGAGCTTTAATTGAGGAGGAACGACTTTAAATGAGCACAACTTCAACCAAAATGGCTCAAACCGTAAAAAACCGCTCTTCTTACCTTTCCCAACGGGTGTCCAATTTACGCCCGTCCGGAATCCGGAAGTTCTTTGATATCGTCGCAACCATGGACGATGTCATTTCTCTGGGAATCGGTGAGCCAGACTTTACCACCCCCGACCCGATCTTAGAGGCGGGGATCCGCTCGCTGCAAAAGGGTGAAACCCATTACACCTCCAACGCCGGTATCATTGAACTTCGACGGGCTCTCTCCAAACATCTCTTCAAGCTGTACGGTGTTGAATATGACCCGGCCACCGAGATCGTCATCACCGTGGGCGGGTCCGAGGCGCTCTATCTTTCGGCTACGGCCCTGCTGGACCCGGGAGACGAGATGATCATTCCCACCCCGTGCTTCGTCTCTTACCAGGCTGAAGCTTTTATGGCGGGCGGTGTAGCGGTTGAAGTGCCCTGCAAAATGGAAAACAATTTCGACCTCGATCCGGATGCCATCCGAAAGGCCATCACCCCCCGCACCAAAGCGATTCTAGTGGGCTATCCCAATAATCCCACCGGCGCAATCGCCTCACGAGAGACACTGCTGGAAGTTGCCCGCCTGGCAGAAGAACACGACCTGATCGTGATTTCGGATGAAATTTACGACCAACTGGTTTACGGCGTCCCCCATGTGTGCTTCCCGACGCTGCCAGGGATGCGCGCGCGCAGCCTGCTGCTGGGAGGATTTTCCAAAGATTACGCCATGACGGGCTGGCGGATCGGCTACGCAGCCGGACCCAAAGAGCTCATTTCCGGCCTGGTGCGCATACACCAGTACACGATCATGTCCGCGCCCACCACGGCCCAGGCCGCAGCTATTGCCGCCCTGGAGGAATCCGAGAAAGAAGTGGCATCGATGATCGCTGAATACGACCGCCGCCGTAAGCTGATTGTGAATGGGCTCAACCGGATTGGACTGCCAACCTTTGAGCCAAAAGGCGCTTTTTATGCTTTCCCAAAGATCAGCGTCACAGGGATGGATGACGAAACCTTCGCTCAGAAACTTCTGGAAGAGGAAAATGTGGCCGTCGTTCCCGGCTCTGCATTTGGCGCCGGAGGCGAGGGCTTTGTGCGCTGTTCCTACGCCACGGCGTATGACAAGATTGTCGAAGCACTGCAGCGCATTGAAAATTTTGTAGCCCGACACGCCTGAGTTTTCCCCATTTCTAACTCCCGGCCTTCGAGGAAAAAAATTCCTCGAAGGCTTTTTTCTTCCAACACAATCATGGTAGAATGAAGCCATTAAGCGCCCGGCGCTTTTTTAAAATTCAGGTATGGTGCAGGTGATGGAATACGAACCCGTTATTGGCCTTGAAGTTCACGCGGAACTACTGACAAACTCAAAGATGTTTTGCTCATGCCCGGTGGTGGATTCCACCCAGGCAGCCCCCAATATTGCGGTATGCCCGGTGTGTGCCGGTATGCCGGGTGTACTCCCGGTTGTAAACCAGAAAGCCGTAGAATACGCTATGAGGGTGGCCCTGGCTCTGGAATGCAAAATTGCGCATCTCAGCCTGTTTGATCGAAAGAATTACTTCTACCCGGATCTGCCAAAAGGGTATCAGATCAGCCAGTTTGAATACCCACTGGCACAGCACGGACGACTGGTTATCCATACTTCCAACGGGGAGAAAGTGGTGCGGATCCTGCGGACTCATCTGGAAGAAGATGCCGGAAAACTGACCCATGTACAGAAGGATGGGCAGTCCTATTCCCTGGTGGACCTCAACCGGGCCGGGGTAGCGCTGCTGGAAATTGTCAGCGAACCGGATATGCGCTCCGCAGAAGAAGCCCGCGCCTACGCCGAGACGCTGCGCTCCATCATCCGTTATCTGGGAGTCAACAGCGGGGATATGTCCAAAGGCGTGATCCGTTTTGAGGCCAACGTTTCCGTGCGCGAGGCCGGCAGCGAGATCCTTAACCCCCGGGTGGAAATCAAGAACCTTAACAGTTTCCGCGCGCTTGAACGGGCAGTTCTGTACCAGATCGATCTGCAAACGGAAAAAATGAAGCGCGGTGAAGCAGTGGTGCAGGAAACCGTCGGTTGGGATGAAGCTCGAGAAGTCACTTTCTCTCAACGCAGCAAAGAAGAAGCCCATGACTACCGTTACTTCCCCGAACCAGATTTGCCACCGCTGGTGATCGAGTCCGAATGGATTGAACGGGTAGCGGCCGGGCTGCCGGAACTTCCTGCAGCGAAAGCGGACCGATTTAAACAGGAATACCAACTGAACGCCAATATCGCGCTCCAACTGGTTGAGGAGCGCTCCACGGCGGATTTCTATGAGGCCGTCCTGAAGGCCGATCCTTCGCTTTCTCCAAAGACTGCCGCGGGCTGGGTCACAGGTGAATTATTCGGCTGGATGAACCAGACGGGAGAATGCTGCGAAGAACTGCGGATTTCCCCCGCCGATCTGGCAAAACTGCTGGGGATGATCCAGCAAAATGAGATCAACCAGACCACAGCCAAATCCGTCCTGGTGGATATGCTGCAAACCGGCAAATCGGCTCAGGAGCTGGTTGCCACAAAGGGATTAAAACAAATCTCCAATGCGGAGGATATCGCTGTACTGGTGCGCGAAGCCCTTGAAGCAAACCCGAAAGAGATGTCAGCCTACCTGGAGGGCAAAGAAACTCTTTCCAACTGGTTCTTCGGACAGGTGATGCGAGCTGCTCACGGGAAAGCCAACCCCCAAGTGGTACGGGCCGAACTGGAACAGCAACTTAACTCCCGGAAGGAAAATTCATAGAATCCCCTCCCCACACCCGTTTATCCTGATATTCTCTGCCTGAGTTATCCAGACAAGTTGATGTCCATCATACCGAAAAGACGATACTTATCATCTTGACGGTCGGCTATTTTTTTGTTATTTTTATAATAGTCATTCGCAGGTAGAGGTATTTACTACACGTGGGAATCCTTGCCGACATACTATTGGATTTTTAAGCGGACACTTCCGTAGTGTCCGCTTATTTATTTCTACACGGAGTGTATCTTTACCTGCCGGAAGCAAATAGATTTTGTTCAAGCTTGCCATAACTACTTTAGGAGAATACTTTAAATGGCTTCCTCAACCAACGCATTTGAAATGGCACAGGCTCAGTTTGATCATGTCGCAGAATTATTGAATTTAGACCCTCAGGTCAGAGAATTTTTGCGCTGGCCGCTCCGTGAATATCACTTCCGAGTCCCCATCCGAATGGACGATGGAACGATCCGCGTTTTCGAAGGTTTCCGGGTGCAGCACAATGATGCCCGCGGACCTCATAAAGGCGGACTGCGATTCCATGCCGCCGAGACCGCGGACACCGTGCGCGCTCTGGCCATGTGGATGACCTGGAAGTGTGCCGTTGCAGATATCCCTCTGGGAGGCGGTAAAGGCGGCGTGATTGTTGATCCTTCCACCCTTTCCGTCAGTGAAAAAGAGCGGCTGGTGCGCGGATATATGAAACAGATCTGGAAAAATATTGGTCCACGCAACGACGTACCGGCCCCCGATGTAGGCACAACCCCACAAATGATGGGATGGATGATGGATGAATATTCCACCCTGTGCGGGGAATACACCCCCGGTGTGATTACCGGCAAACCGGTGGGCGGCGGGGGATCGCTGGGCCGCACCGAAGCCACCGGATATGGCGTGGTGTATCACATCCGCGAGGCAATGAAACATCTCAAGCTGGACAGCTCTCAATGTTCCGCTGCCATCCAGGGTTTCGGAAATGTCGCTCAATATGCCGCGATCGGGTTCATTGAACTGCTCAAGGGCAAAGTGGTCTGTGTCTCTTACTGGGACCGCGAGGACCGCGCCCCTTACACGGTCAGCAAAGAAGACGGCATTGACCCGCATTTCCTGATGAGCATCACAGACCAGTACGGTTCTGTGGACAAGGAAAAAGCCAAAAAGGCAGGATATGTAATTGAAGACGCCGAAGCGTGGATCAGCAAAGATGTAGACGTGCTCATTCCGGCCGCGCTGGAAGGCCAGATCAACGCAGAAACGGTGCAAAAAATCTCCGATCAGGTGAAGATTATCGCGGAAGGAGCAAACGGGCCCACCACTCCGGACGCAGATGCCGTTTTAAAGACACGCAACATTTTTGTTATCCCTGATTTTCTGTGCAACGCCGGGGGAGTTACCACTTCTTATTTTGAGAGCGTGCAGAACGATATGAATTTTTACTGGACCCGCGAAGAAGTCCTGGAAAAACTCGACACCAAAATGACCCAGGCTTTCAAAAGCGTGCTGGACATGTCCGAGAAAGAAAAGGTATGCATGCGGGATGCGGCTTATATGGTCAGCATTGCCCGCGTGGTGAAGGCCATGCAGCTGCGCGGCTGGATCTAAATCATTTTTTGCTAATCTACTGACAGATTGTTCCTGTCAGTTTCCTTCTTCCGTTCTCCTCAATATTTCCCCCTCCCAGTGGAGGGGGAAAACTCTATATAAACGAAGACAACCTTTTGAAATGATATAATTTTGAAGAAATAAACCGGACGGATATTGCAAAGAGTCTGAACTTTCCATTCCAAAAGTAAATCCCTTAATCCAAAAAGTGTGAACAAACAACAGGGTAAAGATCCAACTCAAACCACCGTTTCTGCACCTATTGGAGATTGAAATAATCTCAAAAATCTTTACGAATTTCGAAATCCTGTTCCGCATCCCAGTTATGAAAAGGAGGACCCTCTCTAAGAAATGCAGCAAGCGAGTTAAAGCAATTGACCATATTATCCATTGGGACAGATTCATTGAAACCAGCATAGAAATCACAGGGGTTGCAATGAAGCTTATCCACATTGGCAGAAAATTTACAGCCATCTATAAAAAATCGCAGATGATTACGTAAAACCTTCATTCCGGCAAGCCCCGGCGCATGACCATTAAAACCAAAAAGGATAAGGCCAAAATGTTAGAAAAATTACGCCAGGAAGTCTATGAAAGTAATATGATCCTGCCAAAAGCAGGGCTGGTTGTGATGACCAGCGGAAATGTCAGCGGTCGAGACCCTGAAACGGGTTATGTAGTCATTAAACCCAGCGGTTATAAATACGAGCACCTTACACCAGAACATATGGTTGTCGTAGATCTGGATGGAAATGTTATTGAAGGAAACCTCAAACCTTCTGTAGATACCGAAACCCATTTATATGTTTACCGGCACCGCCCGGATGTTTTTGGAGTCTGCCATACTCATTCAACATACGCTTCCGTATTTGCGGCCCTGGGGCAGCCCATCCCGCCCTATCTGACCACCAGTGCCATGATGGGGGGAGAGATCCCACTGGGTAAGTTTGTGCCGATCGGCGGCAAAGAAATTGGCAAAGAAATTGTAGATAAGATTGGGGATAAACTGGCCATTATCATGCAAAACCACGGCGTTTTCACCATCGGAAACAGCGCCACCCAGGCCATAAAAATGGCCGTTGAGGTGGAAGAGATCGCGAAAATTGTCCACCACGCTCTGTTGAGAGGAACCCCCCTATTACTGGACGAAAATGATATCAACGCAACCAAAAACCTGTATGAAAATATATACGGGCAAGATAACAACTAACCTTATTCTCGAGATTTAGCGGTTGGAAACTTCTCAAAGGCTGGCCCTTGCAGGTCAGCCTCACCGCTTTTAACACCGCTTGCTATCCAGGTGAAAAGCCATTAGAATTTAATTAATCTTATGAAATCTTCTCTCAGGAGACCGTTCCCATGATCACTGCCGAGATAATGCGCACCCTATTGATAATTGTGATTGCTGCTATGCTGCTATTGGCCGCCGCCTATCTCTCCGGTCGCAAGCTAACCCCAATCGCGCTGTGTGGATGGGGTTTACTGGCCCTGGCCCTCCCGATACTCGGACCGATTCTGGTCATCCTCAGCCGCCCCGGGGAAAGCCGCTCCATATCTTAATCCACCCTTCAACCTGCCGAGAACGCTCTTTTCATCCTGCTTTCAAAAGAAATGCCGAAAGCAGAAATTTTGCACCTTTTGTTTAGTCTTTTCACAAAGCGAGATAAATTATGAAACAAGACCGGTTCTTAACCGCTATTTTGACAGGCATTCTCCTGCTGGCTGCCCTGTCACTGGTTGTTTTTTTCACCCGGCAGAAACAGCCTGTTTACCAACCCGATGATACACCGGAAAATATCCTGCATAATTACGCAATCGCTCTTTACCAGAAAGATTATGAAAAGGCTTATTCTTATCTAGCCGATATGGCAAACAAGCCGGAATATACCGTGTTCCGGCAAGCTTTCCTGAGCAAGCAAATTGATCCTTCCAACAGCGATTTGCAGATTGAGAGCACGGAAATTAACGATAACGAAGCTCTGGTGGTGGTCTCCGTGATCTCGTCGTGGGGAGGCCCTTTTGAAAACACCAACCGTTCTACCTACACCGCAACACTGGAAAAACAGGATGGACAGTGGAAAATCAACAATATGCCTTATCCTTATTGGGGCTGGGATTGGTACCAGCCCACAACTGAACCTGCGAAGCCCATCCCTTGAATCAGGGTTATCCACAGGTTTTCCACTGGGCGATTTTAATAAAAAAGATAAATCAGGCTTAACCCGGAGAATCCCATGCGATCCGTTCGACGTCTTTACTTTTATCTGGTAACCCTTATCAGCCTGGAAGTGGTTATTTGGGGCGTGATCTCGCTGCTGCGCACGCTGTTTGACAACCTGCTGGTGGGCAGCGCCGCCACCCTGTTATCCAGAGGTCTGTCACAAATCCTGGTCGGCGTGCCTTTGTTTGTGCTGCACTGGAGAATCGTCCAGCGCGAATACGCCCAGGACCCGGAGGAAGGCTATACCCGCCTGCGCGCTCTATTCTTATACGCCACACGGGCAGCGGTGCTGTTTCCCATTGCACAGAACGTGCTGGCGATCTTCAACCGCATGTTTTTCCGGTTATTGGGAAGCAGCATTGAAAGAGCCCTGATCGGCGCACAGCAAACACTGGTCGACAATTTACTGGCAATCGGGTTCAACCTGATCATCTGGTTCTATTTCGAGAACATCCTGAAAAAAGAATGGTCGGAGAACGAACCGCTAAAAGAAAACCTGATCGAACTGCGGCGGCTTTACCGCTACGCGTGGGTGCTGTACGCACTGATCCTGACCGTGGCCGGAGCGCAGCAGGTATTCCATTACACCTTTTTCACAGTTCTGGAAAACACCCCATTCTCCATCGATTGGCTGGCCGACGGCCTGACCCTGCTGCTGATTGGCACGCCGCTGTGGGTATGGACCTGGGGAAACATCCAACGCTCACTGGCACAACCTGAAGAAAGGAATTCCTTCCTGCGGCTTTTGCTCCTTTATCTATTCTCACTCGTTGGAATTATCACCACGCTGGTCGCGACAGGGAACGTCCTGAGCGGTCTGTTAAAGTGGGTATTGGGTGAAGGGCAAACCACAGCGGCTTTCCTGAACGATAACAGCAATGCACTGGCGACGGCTATTCCCTTCGCGGTGCTGTGGGCTTATTACAGCCGACGACTGCACTATGAGATCGACTCTCAACAAGACAAGAGCCGGCAGGCCATGGAACACAGGATCTATCATTATATTCTCTCCTTTCTGGGGAATGCGGCTACAGTGTGGGGGGCCTGGATACTGTTAACTACCCTTGTGGACGCCCTGTTGAGTGATCCGCTGAACACAATCGTTTTGCGGACATCTACCAGCAACGGATTGGCTTTGCTGGCAATCGGGATTCCGGTCTGGCTGACCCACTGGCGTCCGCTGGAGCAGGAATCCAGAGACCTTTCCGAGACGGGGAGCCAGGCCCGCCGGTCTTCCATCCGTAAAACCTATCTTTATCTGATCCTGTTCCTGACCGTGGTCGGAAGCATGGCCAGTATGGCCGGCCTGTTATATGGGATATTCAACCAGGTCCTGGGGGAGACCAGCCCTACTTTCTGGCTGGATACCACCCGCCTGCTGGTCACACTGCTCCTGATCGCAACCTGGCTGATCTATCATCTGCTGGTGTTGCAAAGAGACGGACGGCAGCTCCATAAGGAGCTGGAGGAGCGGCACGCCGGCTTCCCGGTGCTGGCAATGCTGCCGCAACAGGACTCATACGCCCAGGCGTTGAGGGAATCTTTCCAACGACATCTGCCCAATCTGCCGGTCACCTTTCACTTTTTGGCCGATGGGGCGCTGCCCGAGGACTCTCACGAGGCAAAGGCAGTCATCCTGCCCGCGGGTCTAGCTTCCCAGCCCTCCGAGGCGCTTCGTGTGTGGCTGGAAGCATTTGAGGGCAGGCGTATCATTGTCCCGCTCTCCCAGACGGATTGGATCTGGCTGGGAACAGCCTCCAAACCGGCACGGCAACTGGCGAAGGAAACCGTGCTGACCATCCGCCAGCTGGCCGAAGACGAGACTTTTCAGCCAAACGTCCAGACCAACCCCTGGATTATCGCAGGATATATTCTGGCAGGACTATTTGGTGTTGAGATCCTGTTGATACTGTTCAGCATCGTAATTTCTACTCTGGATTAAGACTCCAGAAAACAAAACAGGAGCCCGGCATGAACCGGGCTCCTGTCACATTTTAGAGGTGAATCAGGTACCGGAATTTATGCCGAATTTTGCCTGCCTATTGTTCCCTGACGATGGTCGTCCGGAGAACTTTCAATCTCGTTTGAACTTATCTCATTTGATATCATTACTTTTTTACAAATTCCCATCCGTCCATGTCCAGTCGGTTTTCAGCTAACCAGCTAAAGCATGCACTACAAAACTTCACACCAGCGGCCTAAATACTTCAAACTGCTGCGGTTTCCACGCTGTAATAGTGATGAAAAGCCTCTTCCAAACTGGGCCGATTGGTGGTGAAGTCCGTTACTTTGTATTCGCTGACCGTTTTCAGCAAGGCATCCGGATTCCCTTCCAGCGTGCACCGCAGCCAATTCTCCTGTACCCACATATCCAGTACGTTCGGAATGTCTTTGAAGATCTCCGGCGATACCGGTTCCACAAAACGCATCTCAAAAGTGCGCAAAGCGCGGGTGCGGAGATGGATACCCCGCTCCACAGTGACCAACCGGCCTTCAAACAAGACCGCTACGCGGTCACAAATCTGTTCCATCTCGCTCAATGAAGTGGAGGAAATCAGAACGGCATGACCTTCCAGCCGTGCTTTCTTGATGAGGGAATACAGCACATCCCGTCCCTCCGGATCCAGATCCAGGGTGGGTTCATCCAGAATGAGCAGGTCGGGGCTGTGCATGAAAGCCTGAATCAGCGCAATTTTGCGTTGATCACTTTTTGAGAGCTTCCAGAATGGCACGGAAAGATCTACGTTGAAATCCTGCGCAAGCTGACGAATGTTCGTCCAGGCAACACCGCCACGCATTTTGGATAAAATGCGAAAATATTGTTTCCCGTTTAACAAAGGGAAAATTTTAAAATCCGCAACCATATAGCCAATCTGCCGCCGAATTTCGCGCCGCAGAGGATGATTCTCGGTCCCAAACAGGAACGCCCGTCCTTCTGAAGGACGAATTTGATCCACCAGCAGCCGGAGTAAAGTCGTTTTACCCGACCCTTTGGGGCCTAACAGGCCGTAGATTTCCCCGGGTTCAATCTCGAATGAGATTTCTTTTACACCGGGTTGGTAAGAATATTCTTTTGAAAGGTTTTCAGTTCGTACTACGAAAATAGCGCATTAGCAGACTCCTTATCCTTCGCACGAGTTCCGCTTAAAAATCGCGGGAAAATAAAAACCGGCTAGACCATGGCAGGTACCAGCCGGAAGTGACTTTCCTCATGCGGCAGTTGGACTGCCTGCGTCGGGTCAAGCCCCCTTCATCAAACCGGTACCTCCTGATGAGATTGCATTTCTTCCCGCAGACGCTGAACCATTTCATCCACTACATCGAGTGACCGAATGATCTTTTCCAACTGCGGGCGAACCGAATCTTCCTGATCCAGTTCCACCAACCCCTCCTGTGCCGCCTCCCGCACAGTAAGTAAGCTGGTGAGCCGATGCTCCAAAATCTTCTGCCAGAAATCCGTTTCGATTACATAGTAATCCACCCGGTCTCCCGGTAAAGAGACTTTTTCAATCAGATCATCGGAAAGCAGTGTCTTCAAATTGGTTGAAATGCTGCTCCGGCTGACCTGAAGGGCCTCAGCCATATCCTCCGAAGATAAAGGTCCCGTCGCCAGCATCAGCAAACCAATCATCCGTCCGCCGATCCGAGAGACTTCGTAATCTTCGAAGTGCAATCCCATGTTCTCAATGAACTGTGTTACGGTCGAATTATCCTCAGGTAAGTGAGGGGAATCCGATCCACTATCCGAGCTCTCAGGCTCCATCAAACAAAATCTCCTTCATTCAGACATAAACAGCCGAACGCAGTCCGACTTAACTTTATTATAGGATATTCTGTTGTTTCAGTCAAGACCGAAACAACAGTTATGCCCGTTTTTTCAGAATCTATTAATCTTCTCGTTTGACACTAACCATCACCCCATCCCCTATCGGCAGGATGGTGCTGGAAAGACGCGGATCGCTAAAGACCATTTGATTGTATTGGTGAACAGGCGCACTGAACTTCTCCGGAATGCCTCTGGGTTTGAAAAGGGCATCATCCGCTACCAGAATGCCGTGCTTACGGACCAATCCAATACAGGTCTCCAGCAATTTCGGGTAAAGCGCTTTATCCGAATCCTGAAGAATCAGATCAAAAGGCCCTTCCAGAGATTGAATAACCTGCTCGGCATCACCGTGAACAACCTCCACCCAATCAGCCAGCCCGGCGGCGCGGATATTCTCCTGCGCCAACTCGTATAGATCCCGGCGGCATTCCACAGTAACCAATCTTCCGCCGGTTTCCTTTAACGCAGACGCCAACCAGATGGCGGAATAGCCCATGCTTGTCCCCAGTTCAAGAACACGTTGGGCATGAGTCAGATGAACCAGCAGGTTCAAAAAATTCCCCACTTCCAGCCCAACACTGGGGCGAACATCTTCCCATTGATCTTCCAACACATCAATGCACGCCAACTGCGGACTGGCAGGAGTAATGAATGCCGAAATATACTCTTCAACTCTCATAAAAGCCTCTCAAAACACAATCTCCCACAAAAAGACCGGCATGTGCGGAATGAATTCCTCTTTCAGGAAAATTCCATCGGAAAGATTTAGATCTGCTTTCCCCCCTGAACACCCTGCAAGTGAAGCTGGCGCTAATTCCCCAACGGGATAAAAACGCCGTAGGGATAGGTTTGAATGCTTACCAGGGTCCCGGGTGTCCCGCCATAATCATTCACAGCCAGGACACGGTATTCGTACTCCTGTCCCCACTCCAGATAACGATCCACAAATTCGGTGTAATTCTGCGCAGTGGCCCCAACCGGCGTCCAACTGCTCTCACCTTTGTTGCGGCGGTCGATCTGGTAAGAAGTTTCATCATCCACCACATCCTGCCAGGTCAGGCGGACCAGGGTCCCGGAAAGAGCTGTTGCCGAGAGGCCCTCCGGCGCAGGGGGCGGCGCGCAGGCATTGGTTGTGACGGTTGTTTGAACTTTTTCACTGTCCAAAAGAACCGAGTCCACCGCACCAATCCGGTAATCATAAGCCGTGCCACAGGCCAGCGAGGAATCCTCAAATGCCGTGCTGTTAGCCGGAAGGTTATCCAACACCTGCCAGTTCCCTACCCCCGACAAAGACCGTTCTAACAGATAACTATCCTCGTTGAGTGAATTATCCATCCACTCCAGAGAAAGCCGGCTCTGAGAAAGTGCGGTTCCACTCAGATCAGAAGGCGGGCAAAGCGCAGTAGTGGCTGAAACGATATTGGAATATTCAGACGGACCATCTCCATTGAAAGCATACACGCGGTATTCATAAGCAGTCTCACAGACCAGGCCGCTATCGAGAAAAGTTTCCACATTCGCCCCGGTTGTCCCCGCGGAAGACCAGGCCGTTTGCCCAGCCACCCTTCGCTTCAATTCAAAACCGTTTTCGTTATCGCTCATATCTTCCCAATCCAGGCGGATTTGAGATTTAGAAACCGGAAGCGCAGTAAGATTCTCCGGCGAATTGATGCAGGCTCTGGTGGAAGCAGTCACTTCAGCCGAATAATCGGAATAGCCACCCGGACTATAAGCCCGCACCCGATAGCGGTACGCAGTGCCACAAACGCCATTTGTATCCGCGAAAGAAACAACGTTGGCCGATGTGCTGCCAATCTGCTGCCAGTTTGTGATCCCGGCAAGCGTGCGTTCCACATAAAACCGGGTTTCCTCCGTGCTGTTATCCGTCCAGGAAAGATCGATCCGGGTCTTCGAAACCGGATCAGCAGATAAATTAGACGGGGCCGCAGGCGCAGGATCATCACGGAACTGGGCCACTACAGAAGACGTCAAGTTAAGCGCCCGGACATTATCGGCCGAGTCGGAAGCCAGATAATTGATCCCGGTGGGTATCCCATTGTAAGAAACCTCCGGATTGGACCAATAATTAATCCGGTATGTCCCATTTGAATAGGCCATGATGGTGTAAAACTGGCTGCTTTGATAACCCCGCGCGTAAGGATAAGCCCCTGCACTCCCACCGGTGTTCCGGTCATGGGCAGCCCCCAGATTGTGCCCGGTCTCATGCGCCATGGTATAACTACCCGCCCCCATACAAGCATAGGAAATCACGCTGAAGGCATAAATATCGAAAGAAACCGTCGGGGTTGTCATCAACCAGGCAATACCACAATAGGGACCATATTTTTGGGTAATCAGAACCACCAGATCGGCATGATACTGATCGCGCAGAGAATGGACCTGATCCATTACCCCATCATTCTTGTTGGTGACATCCCGAAGATTCTGCTCCCAATCCACGGAATATTCATCATAATTCACTTCCGCAGTATGGACCAGCCGCATGCGGTGGTTGATGCCGCTGTTGGCATAACCGGTATTAATGATATCTATCTCTGTAGCAATTCTGGCATTCATGGCAGACGTGCCGCCCACCGTGCTCCGGGCATTGGCGGTGTAGACGACCATCAGGTCTATCTGAGAACCGTCATCATCCAGGCCATAATCCGCCGCCGCGCTCACCTGATCAGAGAGATCGGGAGGCAAAAGCGGGTCACGAGTAGGCGGGCTGAAAGCCGGGTTAACCTGTTGAATGAGATGGAGACTCCCCTCCACATATTCAACAAGGTAATTCGCTTCAGGAAACATAATGCTCCCATTCAAGACATCCCCCTGCACGGACAGATGGACTTCACTGCCCGGAACCCCCTGGATACTCCCCCGAAGCACATACCCATCCGAAAGCGCATCTTCCACATGGGTCAGTTCGGCAGTGTAATCCGCATCCGGGAAAAATTGAAGCCGGATCGAAAAAGAACCGGATTCGTCCGAAAAGCTCTGCACGGCTTCCCTGGCCTGCGCCAGCAAATCAAAACCCACCTCAACATAACGCGAGCGCAGGATACCCGGATCCAGACTCTGGGCAACAGCGGGAGGATTGGAAGGTGTGATAAAAAGGGCGGAAGAAGAATCGTCCTGAGCAAACGCCGCGAAAGGAAACGAAAGCAACCCCATCAGGATGCCAACGCAAATTGCTATGTTGATGCCTGTCCGAGCGCAACGCCTCACAAGAGAAATCCTTCCATAAAGATGGTTGCGATTGAGACCAAAAAGGGATCAATAACCTGACCCTTTTTGTCCATTACAAATATAACATATTCAACAAAAAACTCGAGAATCTGTAAAGCATCCGCAAAGTAGCCGGGAAGAGGAGATAATTTTCGCCACGGGGTCTAAGTTTTTAATCCTATCCCTGTGGGGAAGGAACCCACCAACAAACCTCATAGCCCTGCAGGACCAGCCGCGCCGGACCTTCCAGAATCGTTTGCTGCCCGGTGATCAGTTCCCGCCAGCGGCCAGCCGGCAGCCCCATTTGATCCAGATCCAACGTGACGGACTGCTGTTCGGGTGAAACATTGTGGAAACATAGGGCAATTTCAGTTCCATCCGGCGAAATGCGCATGAGAGCAAAGACCGCACTGCCAACCTCCAGGACGAGCTGGATACCATAGGGATGAAATGCCGCCGAGGCCGCACGGGCACGAACCAGTTGGGAGATGCCCTGATAAATCTGGGCCGTCCGGCTGTCCCGATCCGCTAAAGCCTGTTCTACCCGTGCCAGATCCATCTTCCGGTGATCCAGAACACGATTCTCTTCAGACAGATCTTTCCCACCGTCCGAGATTCCCAGCAAACTGCGCACACTTACCCCCGGCAGACCGGCCATTGAAAGCAAAATGGCATGCGCCGCGAGAAAACGCTTCACTTTTTGCTGCAACGGTTCCTCTCCGCCGGAAGCGGAAAGCGCATCAAAATAATTGATTTTTAGTTCGCAAGGGCTGGAACTACCATCCGGCTGGGTCCGGTTGAAAACCCGACCGCCCTGTCTCAGGGTCCGTGCGACCAGCAGATCAATCTCGGCCGGGGATAAAATTCCCTCTGCCGGGTTGAGACTTATTCCATCCTGAGAAGAGAGAAAGTTAAAGTAAAGAGTCTCGGTCGAAGGAAGCTGCAAGGTGGAAGCCCATTGATTTAACCTGGAGGTCTGCCCCACTACGAACGCATGGAGCACCAGAGGCGGCAGCGCGTAGTTATATACCATGTGCGCTTCGTTATAGCCATTGCCGAAATAAGAAACATTCTCCTCATGAGGAACATTGGTCTCCGTGAGCAGTTTCACATCCGGCGCCACCCGATCCAGGATAGCCCGCAACAGGCGCACCACCAGATGGGTCTGCGACAGGTGAATGCAGGCCGTTCCTGCCTCTTTCCCCAGATAAGCCACCGAGTCGAGACGAAACAACCGGGCGCCATGCCCAATATATTGCAGCATCACTTCAATCATTTCCTGAAGCACAGCGGGGTTGGCATAGTTCAGATCCACCTGATCCGCGCCAAAAGTCGTCCAGATCCATTTTGTCCCGGATGAAGACTCAAAGGAAGTCAATAAGGGACCAGCTGCGGTTGGGGGATGCACCACTTCGGAAAGATCCGTTTCCGGGTCAACAGCGATGAAATAGGCCTTGTACCGATCTTCACCCTCCAGATAAGCCCGAAACCACGGGCTTTGGATGGAGACCTGATTCAACACCAGATCATAGAGCAGTTTGAAATGACTGCCAAGCCGCTCGATATCTCCCCAGGTTCCCAGCCGGTTATCGACCTGATAAGGATCGGTAACCGCAAAACCGTCCTGTGATGAAGCCGGGTAAAAGGGCAGCACGTGCAGCCCGGTGAAAATGTTTTCCAGATACCGCCCCGCGAAAGTACCCAAGACCTGCAAAGGGAATCCCTCCGGATGGGTAAACTGGTCTCCAGAGGTGACCAAAAAAACATCCCGCTGGTCCATCTCCGGGTCCTGCGGCAGTGGGCGGGTAAAACCGGACAGACGTTGAGCCAACCACTCCCGAATGGAACGGCTCTCCTCTTCACCATACAGCACACTTAAAACAAATAAGGGATCAGAGCATTTTTCACAGGTCATGGTTTCATTTCTACAACCGTGTTATCCGGCAGGCAGCACTTCGCTGTCCATTCTATCCTGATAAATTCGGCATTTCCGGGAAGGTATTCAAGCAAGTGATCCAGATCTCTCATCACCAGGCCAACCGCAGCCGCCATGGTAAAGCCATGCGTGGATACCAACACCGTATCCTGCGGATACCGTTCCGCAATATCATCGAGTACTTCAATAACTCTTTCCACAACCTGCATGGCGGATTCCCCGTGAACCCCGGGAGGGGAAACCATAAAGGGATTCTTATGCCATTTCTGGTTCAGATCGGAGTAAACCTGTTTGACTTCCGTAGAAAGCATACCTTCCCAATCTCCCAGGTTAATTTCGCGCAGCCGTTCATCCCGATAAATGGGCAAGCCCAATTTTTCACTGATGGCCTGAGCCGTTTGATAGGCCCTTTTCTGCGGACTGCTGTAAATGGCCGTAAATTTCTTTTCCAACGCACCAATTTTTTGAGCCGCCTTTTTGGCCTGCTCATGACCTGTAAGGTTTAAAGGGATATCCGTAACTCCCTGATAGCGTTTAATGATATTCCAATCGGTTTCACCGTGTCGGATTAAATAAATTTCTGTCATTCTGTAAAACTACCTCCAAAAGAATACTTCCCCCATTTTACCGCGTGAACGGGGATAAATCGAGGCTTCACCTCGTACAAGGGGTTAAGCCTCCTGATACGATATGCAAGCGCAACCTATTTTAAAAAAATGAAAAGCACTACGTCATTGAGGGAAAGTTGGTGATAACGCCGTTTGAAAAAATGAACTTTCCAGAAAATTCGCAGTCGTTTTTCAGGGAAGCCAATTGGGACGGTATTCGCCGGAATAACCATTTTCGATCAGCGTCAGTTCCCCGCCGCCGGCAGGTACAGAATAGATCTCATACGCCCCACTACGATCCGAAATAAACAAAATCTGCGAGCCATCCCTGGACCAGGCAGGCATGTTATCGTTAAAAGTATCCGTTCCATCCGGATTGGTCAAATTGCTGAATGGGCCGGGAGTAAACAAGTTCACCAGCGAAATATCCCACTGCAGCCCATCACTGCTGGAAAGCACCAATTCCTCTCCAAACCAATGCGGCCAGGCCGGAGTAATTCCCTCGGGCGGCTCAATAAGCAACACCGGGGAGGGAGGAGCAGGCGGAGTTGGCACAAACAGATCCGCAACCTCCATCGAATACACTTTATCCGCACCATCCAGATCTGAAACAAAAATAATCCTATCCCCTTCAGGAGACCAATCCGGATAGCGCTCATCCGCCACATCATCTGTCAGGCGGAGCGTGCTGCTTCCATCCGCTGAAATAAGGTAAAGATCGGCCTGGCCTAAAGATGTCTCATTCCGAAACACCAGCCAATTCCCGTCAGGGGACCAACCGGCCTGGCTGTTATCGCCTTCGGGAAGCCCTTCCAGTTGGGCCTGATCACTTCCGTCCGGACGTATCCGATAGAGCTGTGTAACGAGCGGGTCGCCGCTTTCCGCTTCAAAAACCAACCAGGCTCCATCCAGGGACCAGTCGCACACCAACGTATCCGAACCATCCTGCAGCACTACCTGCGCGTTACTGCCATCCGGATTCATTAAGAGAATATCCAGCGTACCGTCGCCGTCCGCATCCGCAGAAAAAGCCACATCATTTGGTTTGGGCGTCGGTGTGAGAGTAGGAACTTCCGTTTGCGTAGGGGTGAAACTCGTTGTAGCGGTAGGTGTCTCCGTAAAAGTTGAGGTAGGAACGGGTGTGGTGGCTGTTTTAGTGACCGTATTTGTAGGTTTAGTAGTCCTGGTCCGAGTGGGAGTACGGGTTGGAAAAACCAGCGGCGTGCGGGTGGGGAAATAGCGAATGAACCAGGTGGCCGTTGCCACAGGGGTACGGGTTGACGTGGGACGTGTGGCGCTTACCCCACTATTGGTGGCTCCAGCAACCGTAACCGTGTTGTAAGCATTATTGCTGCTCTGGAACCCCACATTTGTAGCCGTGGGGGGTGTTTTGGTAATCACCATTTGGGTCAAACGGCCGGGCGTACGGGTTGTTGTGGAAAGCCCGTCCTGAGCTGTGCCGGAAATTGTTGCAGACGCAGAGGCATTGAACACGATATCCGATTCTCCAACCTTGCGCGAATATTTTCCAACAGGGGACCCCGTGGAACACAGACAACTGCTTGCCACAAGCAAAACAAGACCCAGAAGAATTGCTGCTATTCTGTGCCGGGTTTCAATTTGCCGATCGGATTGATGTGTGTGAGTCAACATCGCAAATCTTTCAAAAGAAATTCCATGTGGTTTAAATTATAATGTAATCTGCCTCCCGACTTAAACCCATTCTATTCCATAATACAAAACCGGAATGGAAAATCCACCCAAAACCCTCATAAATCGACCTTTGATGTCCGTAATATGACATTCTGAGCGAAATTCAATGACAAATGACCCCATGAGATTGTTGACAAGATTAATTGAACTGTGCTATTCTTCTTTCGATACACTTGTATAATCTATTCAATTGTTGAAGTAAAGGGAGTAAAAAAAATGGCATATACTATTGATCAAGATGAATGCATCCAATGCGGTTCTTGTGAAGCGGATTGCCCCGAAAGTGCAATTTCTGAAATTGATGGTCAGTATATCATCGACCCCGAAAAATGCACCGAATGCGCTACCTGTGCAGATGTTTGCCCGGTAGATGCCTGCAGCCCGGCATAAGGTTTTCTGATTTACAAGATTTTGTCCCCGTTCCTGAGCGCTCAGAGACGGGGACAATTCTTTTAACTGTCTGCCGGTATTTCCTACAAAGCGGAAAATGATATAATCGCTTCATGACAGATTCCGATTTACCCGAGCCCTTACCCGAAGAAGTGTCTGCCCGGACCGAAAAGACAGGCGATCTGCCCGGGATCAAATTGCTGAAGCTGATTCCTTATTTAGGGATTTTGCTGATCGGATTGGTATCCGGCTATTTTTTGGGCGTCAACCAACGCAGTTCAACCCCCGCTTCCAAACCCGAAAACATCGAAGAAAACTCCCTGACGCAATATTTGATGGATGACGACCCCATTCTGGGCTCCGAAGATGCACTCATTACCATTATTGAATTTGGAGACTATGAGTGTCCCTTCTGCAAACAATGGCACGAAGAAATCTGGCCGCAACTGCAAACTACCTACCCCCAGATGATCCGGCTGGTGTACCGCGATTTTCCATTGGTCGGGCTGCACGAAAATGCTGTGCCGGCCGCGGAAGCGGCAAACTGTGCCGGAGCACAGGGGAAATATTGGGAATACCATGACCTGCTTTTCCAAAATCAATCGAGCTTAAGTGAGGAGCAATACACGGTCCTTGCGGGCGAGTTAGGCCTGTCGATCTCCGAGTTTACTACCTGCCTTACAAATCAGACCTATGCGACCGAAGTAGAAGCAGATTTCCAGGAAGCGATCACGTTCGGCCTGACCGGAACACCGACCTTCTTTATCAATGGCTATCGTGTGGAAGGCGTCCCTTCCATCGATGATTTTCAAGGGATTATTGAGAATATACTGGCATTGGAAGCTCAAAATCAATAAAAAGGGTTTCTCTAATGAAAAAATTTATCGCAGTTGCCGGAAATATTGGGGTTGGCAAATCCACATTGGTAAACCTCCTGTGCAAAAGGTTGGAGTGGGAACCTTTTTATGAACCTGTGATGGAAAACCCTTACCTGTCTGATTTTTATGCCAATATGTACTCCTGGAGTTTTCACTCCCAAATTTTCTTTCTAACCCACAGACTGCGCATTCACCAACAATTACTACATTTTCCGGGCTCCGTGATGCAAGACCGCAGCATTTATGAGGACGCAGAAGTATTTGCTCAAAATCTGAATCTGCAAGGTTATTTGAGTGACCGGGATTATAAAACCTACCGCACAATGTATCTTACGCTCAGTGAGTTCCTGCCCCCTCCGGATCTGGTCATTTACCTGCGCGCATCTGTCCCCACTTTGATGAACCGGATTGCCCAACGGGACCGGGATTATGAACGCAAGATTGGTGATGCCTATCTGGAACAGCTCAATGGGCTGTATGAAAAATGGATCAACAATTTCACTTTATGCCCGGTGCTTTCAGTCCCGGCAGATGATCTGGACTATGTAGCCCATCCCCGCCACCTGGATTTGATTACCCAAAAAGTACAAGAAAAACTCACCGGTAAAGAAGAGGTTATCTTCAATTCCGATGAGTTTGCCGACGTCAACCATTAAAGCCCATCCTTAATATTGGACTTTAGTAGCTGAATTTCATGGGGGAAGCGGTTCTTACCGCGGATCAACTACGATTTTAATAGCTGTCCGGATTTTTCCATCAATATCTACATCTACAAATTCAGGCGAGCACATAATGGGAATGCCATCTTCTTCCAAATACCCTTTGGCAAGAACTAATGCTTTTACGGCCTGATTAACTGCTCCTGCGCCAATAGCCTGGACTTCAGCGTGCTTATGCTCACGCATAACCCCTGCAATTGCCCCCGCCACTGCCGCAGTGCGTGAGTTTGCTTTTACCTTGATGATGTCCATTGAACAATCTCCCTTCAATCGTTTTTCGACATTGTTGGCCAAATACATTAAGGGGGCTTATTACCGTTATTTAAATTAAGCGGATTAATGATTATAAAGAAATTGTACAGGATTAAAACACAGGTTTCAAGAGGGGATAAACAGTTTATCCACAATTGTGGATGGGCTGGAGTTTTCTAGGTGTTTAGCTTATCCCCATTAATTTATTTAAAAAGGATTCAGTAATATTCGTAGGGCAGTGGATAACGTGGATAAAATAAGAAAAGGATTAAAAAGAACCTATATATGGGGGAAGGAGAACTCTTCTTCCCGTTGATGGGTGAAAATGGCCTTCACTTTGTCCACTGCCGATTTGTGGATAAATGTGGATAAAACGGACAAAAATTTTTGGACAAAAATCGGAATTTGAAGCAGATCGAAAAATGTTGGGATTATAAAACAGTTACCCCCTATATATAGGGGGTAACTGTTTTTGGTGAAAAATAATTTTTATCAAAAAAACTTAATATTTGTCCACAGTTTGATCAAGTTATCCACAGTATTTGGGTGTTTATCCACAGTTTTGGAGAATAAAAAGAAGATTTGCAGCGCCGGAATGAAAAAACTATACGGGAACACCATTTGATTGTGCCCATACATCTAGTGTTTCTTCTACGATGTCCAAATAAGCGTCCAGCGCCTTAATCCGGTCCGGAAAATGGACTTCATCAAGATTAAGTGACCGGATAACTTCCTGCCAGCTTTCCATACCGACCGGGTTTTCTTGCAGGCAGAGGAGGGCCTGCACCCAGGTCCTGAGAAGTGTCCAGAGAGCAGCTTCAGGGTGATCGTTATGAAGGGTCTCAATTGCGCTGCGATAGTAAGAAACCCGGGGGGGCGCCAGGCGAGGCGGTACATTTTCCAGTTTGCTGGCTGCTTTCAGACAGGTTCCCCACTGTTCCAGCCAGGTTTGCCAGGTTTCTTCCGTAAGCGAATCGCCTGTGAAAAGATCCGCGAGTCCGGCCGAGAGGCCGGGGCGTTCCAGAGCCTCGGCGCGGGCAGGAAATTGGAGCAGAAAGCGGCGCTCGGTCAGGGGCGTGTCGACCAGCATGGCGATGGAATTGGCAGCTCTTTCCAGTGCTTTAAGGTAGCTCCATAAAGCCTGTGGATTGGTCTCAGTGGGATGGTCTTGAAGTTGAAACCAGATCTGGCGGGCCTGAGCAGCAAAGGGCTGCGCGCGTTGAATTACATTTTCGGGGCGTTTGAACTGAGCGTAAACGCCGGCCTGGGTAAACTCAAACCAATGCCCGATATCATGCAGACAAATCGGGTCCTTACATAAAAAGGAACCGATCCAGGGGTCGAGCCGTAAATGACGCGGTTGTTGGAACAGGAATTGGTCGTAGTGAGTGATATCCAGGTGAATTTCTTTGGTGGCGCGTACAATTTCCCGTTTTTGGGCCGGGCTGACATCGTGCACAAAAATCAAATCGATGTCGGTGGTGCCTCCTAACAGAGGCTCATCCATCAGCAGCGATCCGGTGAGATAGATGCATACCAGCCGGCGGTCCTGATAAGTCCGCTCGGCAACGGTATTTCGGGCCAGTTTCAGTAATGTATCGCGCGTGATCCGCATATCCTTTTTTCCTTCTGCTTCTAGGTGGAGCGGTGACCTGTGTTTTTATCGAAGCTTTCCGCATCCGGCCCCTGGTGCGCCGGCATAGGAAGTTCCGGTTGGAAAGGTGGGAGCATCAGAGTCTGCCGGATGCGGTTTTCGATCCAATGCAGATCTTCAATGCTGCGAACGTAATCCAGACTGTTTGAATCAATGGTCAGGATATTCACGGGGTGTTGGTCGGCCTCGGTGATGAAGAATTCGTCATAAGCCCGATTGAGTTCTTCAATGTAAGCCCGTTCCATGGAACGTTCGTAAGGGCGGTCGCGCAAGGCGATGCGCTCCATAAGGGTGTTGGTGTCAGCACGCAGGTAGACGATGAGGTCAGGGTTATGAATTTTTTCTTTCAGGGCTTCCTGCACCCGGAAATAGGTTTCCAACTCGTCACCCTTCAGGTTCACTTTTGCGAACAGTGCATCTTTGTCAAAGGTATAGTCACTGATGATATGTTTGCCTTCGGAAAGGAATCTTTTGACCCCTTCTTTTTGCTGGTGATAACGGCTCAACAAAAAGAATATCTGGGTCTGAAAAGCATAACGTTCCCGGTCTCCATAAAAATCACTGAGGAATGGATTTTCTTCAAAAACCTCAAGCAGGAGATTGGATTCAAAAGAAGGCTGCAGCAGGCGCGCCAGAGTGGTCTTTCCAACCCCGATGACGCCTTCGATCACAAAATACATGGACACTCCAGAATAATCCCCTGAATGGAATGCGGGGAAATGAGATATTCTAAAAATATACCATACAATCCGGACTGAGAAACAAGGTTTAAGGTTAATGTTTTTAGGCAGGGAAAGGCTGATTTGAGCGTTTTTTTCTCCAATAAGAATAAATTGGAGCGAGGAATGAAGGCCAGGCAAGCGGCGTGAACAGACCTTTACATCCCTTTACCTGCCTTCTTTTGGAGAGCGGCCCAATGGATCCTATAAATGGGTTTTTATGGATGAATTGGATCATTCCACAAGGCCATCTTATTGATTTGCCGGTGAATGAGGCTGCAAAGCACGAACATCAAAAGGAATGCCGGCAGTTTGGTCCTGCAAAAACCGAATGGCATGATTTGGACATTGATCCACGCACACGCCGCAACCCAGACACGAAGCCGGGAGTATATCGACCTGGGCCGGACCCATTTTTACAGCATCGAAGGGGCAGACTTCTGCACAATGGCCGCAGTTTTGGCAAAGGTTTTGATCAATTTGAGCCAGATATCCGGAAGCGGCCAGATATTGAATGCCAAATTTCTTCATGGATTCGATCCCGGCGCAGCAGCAGCTGCAGCAATTGCAAATGCAGTAAAAGCGATCCTGCATTGCATCCTTGAACCATGCGGTGTGGACATGTCCCCGGTTGTGCTCTTCTTCCAATAACTTCAATGCTTCTTCTCTAGTGACTCTCTTTGAAGAATGCGGATTGTGTTCCAGAATGAAATCAATATAGGGCTGGCCGATCCACATGCAAACCTGGGTGGGCTCGCAGTGATTTTCTCTGGCGTTCCGGCAGCCACATTCATAAACCATGATTTCAGGGGGTGCCGACAGGAGGAAATTACGGGCGTTTGGATACGGGACAACCTGCTCAAGATCCTGTTGGGGAATGTTTTCGTTAACTTGAATGATTTCTACAGCATTTTCATGGGTAAGTACTTTGGAATGGTAGTGATCTTTGAAGAATTCCCGTACCGGTTTTGGGGCGATAGCGCCCATTTGGATGATGAAGTGTTTGATGTATTGATTCTGCCACCTCATATAAATGTAACCGTGAACTGCGTTGATCCATTTCCCTTTGGCCCCCCAATGATCATCCTCGAACCATCCTTTTGTGGATTGCATGAGGATACGGCCTCGTTCTCCAAATAACCACAGTGCCGCGCCCAGAAGAACCACGACCCCTGAAACCATTACGAGAACAAGAAGGAGGGTGCTCATAGGGGCTCCTTTCACAAATAGAAATCAGAAAATCGTCTTGTTTTCGCAGCGAAACAAAAACAGTGCATTCCTGATTATGAAAGCTGAAATTTTTAGGGAATGAATGGTGTAATGCCGGGAAGTGGTAATTCCATTATACGACTTTGAGGCAGGTCTGGATTATTAAAAAGTCAACCCCTGTTGATCCTTAAAACACAGGGGGATGGATGCCTTTGCAATTCTCCGGAAATCCTGGAAGAGGAAATGTTCGGCATTGTGTTTTTTATTTATACCCTGGGCCGATACATCCGGGAGTTGCCAGCGGGGCCTAAAAGGCTTGATGGAAACCTAAACTCCCGCTGCCACCTTATGCTTTCACAGAGGGAGAGCCGTTTTTCTGCTTTAAATACCGTTCAACGATGGGGGTAAGCAGAGTGATGCCGGTATTGCCTGAAGTACGCCGCATTAACTTGCCCTCGGCATCGTAAAGAAAAAACGCGGGAAAGAATTGATTCTGGAAAGCTTTTAATAGAACGTGCCGGTTATCCACCGCCAATGGTTCGGTAATTTTATATTCTTCTTTTACTTTCAGAACTTCATCTTCAAACAAATCCTCTCTCTGGCGAGGCGCATGGATGGAAACCATCTGGAGGCCCTGAGGCACATATTTTTGGCGCCATTCTTCCAGTCTGGGGATGTTTTCATGGCAGACATCGCAGCTCACCGACCAAAAATAAATCAGGGTCGGGTTTCCAATTAATTCTTTCACATCCGGCTGGTCGAAGTTGATCCAATCTGTGGCCCCGTCCAGGTCGGGCATGGGGGATTTCAAGCGTAGTGACATGCGGCGGCTCCTATGGGTTAAAGCAGGTCTTCACCGGGGTGCCAGTCGGCGGCACACAGTCCGCCGGCCTGAAGGGCTTCCAGCACACGCAGGGTCTCATCGACGCTGCGTCCAATGTTCATGTTGTGCACGACAGAATATTGCAGAATTCCTTCCGGGTCGATGATGAACAGCCCGCGCAGCGGAATGCCCTCCTCTTCCACCAGCACACCGTACTCTCTGGCGACCTGCCGGGTGAGGTCGGCAGCCAGCGGGAACTGAATGCCTTCAATGCCGTTTTCAGCGCGGGAGGTTTGGATCCAGGCGCGGTGCGAGTAGACCGAATCGCCGGAGACGCCCAGAATGTCGGCGTCCAGCTCTTCGAATTCGTCATAGCGGTCCGAAAGCGCCAAAATTTCCGTCGGGCAGACATGAGAAAAATCCAGGGGGTAGAAGAACAAAACCAACCATTTCCCCTGGTAATCGGACAGAGAAACCGTCGATTCCAGCTTCTCAAGATCGACGGTTGTTTTCATTTTAAAGTCAGGGGCCGGTTCACCGACCTTTGCTTTGACCGAATATTCAACCATTCTTGATTCTCCTTTTTGAAACGGTGCTACAGTCCTCATTATAGCATTTAACAGATATTTACTATAAATATTATGATATTTTGTATAAGAAAATGCCCGCTGTAAAATTTCTTCACAGCGGGCATGGTGGTTACTCTGTGGCGGGAATAGGAATGGCTTCCAATTCGGCGATGAGATTGCGGATTACATCAAACCCGCCCTGCCAGAACGCGGCTTCACGGATATTGATGCCGGCGTCATCCAGGATTTTAACCGGTGGTTCCGAGCCTCCGGTGGAGAGGATTTTCTTATAACGCGGCTTGAAGGATTCGCCTTCCTGTTTGAACTGCTGGTAAAGGGAAAGCACCAGAAGCTGACCAAAGGTGTAAGCGTAGACGTAAAACGGCACGTTGTAAATATGCGGGATGGAGACCCATTCCCAGCGGAATTCGTCGCTGATTTCCACTGCGTCGCCGAACTGAGTGCGCAGGTTCTCCAGATAAGCTTCGGAAAGCTCATCCACCGAGGCACCCTGATTAATCATTTCGTGAGCCTGTTTCTCAAACAGCGCGAAGAAAGCCTGCCGTAGGATGGTGGCATAGGCATCATCCACCTGGCTGAAGAGCAGGTCGCGCCGGACATTTTCATCTTCTTCCTCGTTGAGGAGGCGATCCACCAACATCATTTCGCCGAAAGTGGAGGCCGTTTCTGCAAGAGGGAGACAGGCGTGGGTCGTGAACAGACTGTGATGGGCAGCAAGCATGGAGTGGATGGCATGCCCCAACTCGTGGGCCATAGTGGAAACATCGGTGGCTTTGCCCTGATAGTTCACCATTACCCAGGGGGTGAGATCCGGCAGGGCTGTCAGACAGAAGGCGCCGCCCCGTTTTCCTTTGCGGACTTCGCTATCAAGATGGTCTTCCGCGAAAACCCGCTCCGCCATTTCGGCGAATTGGGGGTCAAACTGGCGGAAAGAATCCAGAACAAGGCCAGCGGCCTCATCAAAGGCATACTGCTTATCGGATTTGACCACCGGAGCGTAGACATCGTAACGGCGGAGTTTATCTACCCCGAGCCACTGCGCTTTCAACTTGAAGAACCGCTGGAAAACGGGGGCATTCTCCCGGCAAACCTCCAGCAGGGTATCGACAATTTCGTCGGGAATATCATTGGCCAGGTTGCGGGTGGAAATGGGGGTCTTGAACCCACGCAGTTTGACCTGTTCATTGCGCCAGTCCCGCACCAGGGTCTGGTAAAGCTGTCCCAGAATGGGACCGTCTTCCCCGTATACCCGGTAAAGCTCCTGATAGGCACGCGCGCGGAGATCGGGGTCGTGGTGGCGGGCATAAACGGAGATTTCACCCCGGGTAAGCTCTTTCACCTCCCCATCCACTTCCAGTTTGAAGGTGTAGCGATTGGTGATGGCAGCGTACAGGGTGTTCAACGCGCTGGAGCCGGTCACATCTTTGATGTTGATGATTTTCTCTTCGGCTTCGGTCAGGGTATATTTTTTGAAATGGCGGATTTCTTCCAGCCAGTAACGGTAATCTCCGCTATCGGCCATGAGTCGTTTCGCGGCCTGATCGGAAAGCTGCTTCCACCACAGGCTGAAGAACAGGGTACGGTTGACCAGTTCGGCAGTGAATTGCTCAACGCGAGCCATCAGAGACTGTGCAGCCTGGTCCTGCGTGTTTTCCGAAAACCACAGACTGACATAGGCTTCCAGGCGGTAAGCAATGCGGCTGAGCTCTTCCATTTCCTTCACAATGTTGAGGAAATCCTTTGCCGCTATTTCTTCGGTGAGCAGGGCACGTTTTTCCTCAAAAGCCTGGGTCATTTTTTCCAGAACGACGAATGAATCTTCCAGTTCAGGACTATCGGGAGCAGTAAAGAGATCGGCTTTGCTCCATATTTTTTGCGAATAAGTTTTGTTTGATAAGGTGGTCATTTCTTTGCTCTCAATCTAAGGATTTGCGTAAAATTTGTCGTAAATTATCAATAGGCCGGCGCTGTTTGCTTTTATCGTCCTGGTAAAACCAGGATAACCAGCCATTGCGTGGACCGGGTTCAATCAGGCGGGCAATCTGGTGGATGGAACCACGCTCGCCTTTGTATTCCAGGGAACCATCTGCCATGATCCGGGCGGCAGTCTCCCCTTTTTCACCAAAATAGAGTTTTTGACCCGGCCGGAGCAAACTGTTTTCCAGCAGCGCGCCAAAAGGTATCCGGCGCTGACGGCGGGGGTTGGGGGTTTCGAAGATGGACTGAGGTTGTTTCTGCTCGGGGATGGCAGCAATCCGTTCCTGAGCGAGGGCCACATAATTTGCGTCCCGCTCAATTCCAATCCAATGCCGTCCCAAGTGGCGGGCAACCGCCCCAGTGGTCCCGGTTCCAAAGAAGGGGTCCAGGACAATATCTCCGGGGTTGGTGCTGGCCATCAGCAGCCGGTAGAGGAGCGGTTCCGGTTTCTGGGTGGAATGGGCCTTCGACCCGTTCAGCTTGAGGCGGCGCTTCCCAACGCAGGTTGGCATCTCCCAATCGCTACGCATTTGGAGTCCATCGTTGAGCGATTTCATGGCGTGATGGTTGAAGGTATAGCGTTCCCCTTCCCTTTTTTGAGCCCAGATCAGGGTCTCGTGGGCGTTTGTAAAACGAACGCCGCGAAAATTGGGCATGGGGTTGGTCTTGATCCAGATCACATCATTTAAAATCCAGAACCCCAGGTCCTGCAGGATGGCGCCCACCCGGAAAATATTATGATAAGTCCCGATGACCCACAGCGATCCGGTGTCTTTGAGAACGCGCTTGCAGGCCGTCAGCCAGCTTTTGGTGAACTGATCATATTCGGAAAAATTGGGGAACTGGTCCCATCCGTCATTGACCCCATTGACAAGTGACCGGTCCGGGCGCAGCAACTCCTGCCGGAGCTGTAGGTTATAAGGAGGATCGGCGAAAACCAGATCCACGCAGGCTTCCGGCAGTTCGTTCATGACCTTCACGCAGTCGCCCTGAATGACCTGATCCAGGGGCAAATCCGTTTTCTTCGGAAGATGATCGTGTTCTTTCATTAAAATTGATTTTATCATCGATGAGATGTTTTGTTTTTGAAACTGTAAAAGGAGGGAAACCTTTGGCCGCCGGCGTTCTTTTGTGGAGTGGATACTAAGCGTATTGTAATCCGAAGAAAGCCATGCCGTTGAATGTTGGGAAACTCATTTTTTCGTGTATATTTCTACTGGCAAATTTTTAACCTTCGTTGTATACTGGTTTTACCGGATTCAAAAACTGACAAAGAGGGCCGCAGATCATGAAAGTTTCTGTCTCACAACAACAGCTGTCGCATGGTTTAAGCATCGTTTCGCGCGCTGTTTCACCCCGCAGCACACTTCCCGTACTAGCCAACATTCTGGTCGCAACTGATGAGGGGCGGCTTCGCCTTTCGGCCACAAACCTTGAATTGGGGATTTCCTGTTGGATCGGTGCACAGATTGAAGAAGAAGGCTCTATTACGGTTCCTGCCCGAACTTTTGGCGATCTGGTCAGTGCGCTCCCCAATGAGGCGGTACACCTGGATTTAAATGAGAGAAACCACACTTTAATGGTGCGCTGTGGTGCTTCCAATACAGATATTAAGGGTATTGACGCACAGGAATTCCCTCCCATGCCAGTGCCCGATCTGGATACCGGGATTGAGCTGAATGTTTCGGATTTCAAAGAGATGATTCAGCAGGTAGCTTTTGCCGCATCCACCGATGAAGCCCGTCCGGTGCTGCAGGGTGTGTATATGCAGGTGAAAGAAACAGAAATTTCTATGGCCGCGACGGATGGATTCCGTATTTCGGTGCGCAAGACTCAACTGCCTGCCCCGATCAGCCGCCCGATGTCAGCGATTATTCCGGCCCGCGCTTTGAATGAATTATCCCGGGTCGCATCCGACGGAAGCGAGACGATTTCCATGGTCATTCCACCGGGACGAGGACAGGTGCTCTTCCATCTGGATGATGTTGAACTGGTCTCTCAATTGATTGAAGGGAACTTTCCGGATTACAACGCCATTATCCCCCGCTCGTGCAAGACCACTACTATTCTCTCAACGGCCGGTTTTCTCAAGGCCTGCAAGCAGGCCGAGATCATTGCCCGTGAGGGAAACAATGTGATCCGGATGAATATTAAATCAGGAGAAGACGGACCGGATGAAGTGGAAATTTCTGCTCAATCCGAAGAGACCGGCTCCAGTGAGGTTGTGGTCGGGGCGAATGTAGACGGCCCCTCACTGGTGATCGCTTTCAATGTCCGTTTTCTGAGAGAATTGCTGGATGTGGTCCACGAGCCAAGTGTGGCATTGGAGACCAATGCCAATAACACGCCGGGAATGCTGCGTCCGGTTGGCGATGAAAACTTTGTGCATGTGATCATGCCCATGCACCTGGGTTAAGAACTTTCAGCTTCTCTTTTAAAATGTTAAAGAAAACAAAAAACTTTACTCTCTTCCTGATTGCGGAAGGGAGTAAAATATTTATAGATCAGAACTTGTTCTGTAAACAGGTATAAGCTATGACCGGACCCCTGGTTTCCCCGGAACCCAAACGACTTCCCACCGAACGCCATCGATTGCTCAGCATTTATCTGGCGCTTGAGCAATATCCCATCCTGGCCCGAAAAATCCGCTCGCGTATGCGCAAGACCCTCATCGCGCGGGGCGTGACCACGCGGCCCGCTTTTGAAGCCCGGGCACGCCGGATGGCGATCCTTTCTCAAAGAAGGGAAGGTCTGGTCAACCCTTATGGCGAAGAAACCTCGGAAGTCTGGGAGCACCGGCTGACAAGCATTCGCGACCATTTGACGGACCTGCTGTTCAGCCAGCATTTTTCTTATGAGGAGTTTGAGCGGATCGTTACCCAGGCGCTCAGCGAGCGGGGCATTGAAGAAAAAGAACTACTGCTTTCATTTAATCCGGAGCTGGAACCGCTGGAACTGGTGATCAAGCAGGCCATGAGTATTGAAAACATGCCGGCGAAAGAGCGCAGGTTGTATGAACACCGCCTGGAAGAATGCAAGGTGGTGTTGATCCGCAATATGATCAGTGACCAACTGCGTTATGTCAATGTGGCTAAAGAATGGCTGACCGTTTCGGACCTGATCGAAGTCCGCCGCCGGAAAATCGGCTTTGGCCGGATTGGTGGGAAAGCGGCCGGGATGCTGCTGGCGGTGCGGTTACTCAATGAAGTCTCGGACCCGGATATCAAGGCCAGCCTGAATTCCGCCGAATCCTATTTCATGGGGTCGGACGAGTTTTATGCTTTTATTTCCATCAACAATTTATTCCATTGGATGGACCAAAAGTATAAAACGGAAGAAGAGATGCGCGCCGATTATCCGCAGATCCTGCACGATTATGAGAACGGCCAGTTCCCTCCGGATATTGAAGAGCGTTTAAATTCGATGCTGGTCGGTGTGGGTCCGCGTCCCCTGATCGTGCGCTCGTCCAGTTTGCTGGAAGACAATTTTGGCACTTCCTTTGCCGGAAAGTACGACAGTGTATTTTTGCCGAACCAGGGAACGCTTGAAGAAAATCTGAAAGCGCTGGTGCGGGGCATTGGGCATGTATATGGCTCCACCCACGAACCCAACGCGCTGCTCTACCGGCGCAGTAAAGGACTGCTGGATTATGATGAGCGCATGGCTGTGCTGATCCAGGTGGTTCAAGGAGAAAAGTTTGGAAAATATTATCTGCCGCACGCGGCGGGTGTGGCCTTCAGCCGGAATATGTACCGTTGGGCACCCCAGATCACCCGGGAGGATGGGTTTATCCGGATGGTATGGGGACTGGGCACCCGGGCAGTGGACCGGGTGGGGAATGATTACCCGCGTTTGATCGCCTTGAGCCACCCGACTTTGCGCCCTTCAAAGGATATCGATGAGATCAGCCGTTATTCACAACGTTATGTGGATTTGATTGACCTGGAGAAGAACTCTTTGGAAACCCTCCCGGTGAGTGAGGTGATTTCCACACGCTATGGGCCGCTGCGATATATTGCTCAGATCAAGGAAGACGGCTATTTTCTTCCGATCCAATCCACGTTGCTGGAAAACCCTGAACGGTTGGTGATAACGTATGATGAGCTCCTTCGCCGCACGCCGTTCGCGGATTATATGCGCAAAATTTTACGGGCACTGGAGCATTACTACGGTTCGCCGGTGGATATGGAATTTACCCTTGAAGTGGGAAACCTGCAAGCGCGGCAGCCCAGCCTGTGCATCACGATTTTGCAGTGCCGCCCGCAGAGCCGTCTGGTCGAAACCAGGCAGGTAGCGCTGCCGGTCGGATTAAAAGACGAAGAGATTATCTTTTCAACCCATTTTATGGTGCCGGAAGGGTTTGTAGAGCACGTGGAATATGTGCTGTTTGTGCCCCCGGAAGCCTATTTTGCTCTGCCTACTCTGGCCGACCGCCAGCAACTGGCGCGCGCAATTGGCCGGTTGAATAAAGCTCTGGCCGAAAAATCCTTTATCTGTGTAGGGCCCGGCCGTTGGGGCAGTTCTAATTCCGATCTGGGTGTGCCGATCGGCTACGCGGATATTTTCAACACCAAGGTGCTGGTGGAGCTGGCCGGGAAAGGCATTGGACCGGAGCCGGAACCCTCTCTGGGTACCCATTTCTTTCAGGACTTAATGGAGGCCCAGATTTACCCGCTGGCGATTATGCTGGATGACCAACACGCTTATTTCAATCGAGCGTTTTTCTATGAGACGCCAAATTGTTTATCGGAGTGGCTTCAACTGGATGAAGAAATGGGAAAGGCGCTGCGTTTGATCCGGATTTCTGACTACTGTGAGAACCACTATTTACAGATTGTCATGCGTGATGAACAGCGTCAGGCAATTGCCTTTTTGCAATCCGAATAATCCTTTTGGTCCAGGGGGACATTTTAAGAATTCAGCAATATTTTTTGTACGTTTATGTTCTTGAATAATGGGCATAGATCTTGCGTCCGTTTTAAAAATGTGGGTATGCACGCAGGTGATTCTTATGAATAAAAGAAGGAAATTAACCATTAATTATTTATTAATCTGATAAAATGGAGCTAATTACGCATAAGCAGTCAGAATTTGTGCTTTTATGCAAACCCGTTATTTGTAAGCTGTATGTAATCCACAGGCAAAGAAAAAAATAAATACACCATCAAGTTTCTTTTATACTCGGAGGGTTAATGCTTCGTCGCAATCTTGTCCATATTCAACATCTGGTTGGTCTTTTTGTTATTCTATCTTTGCTTTTTCAGCCTCAAGCGACTGTGCATGCAGCCTCGGCGGTGACGATAGAACCAATCACATGGAATGTTGTGGGTCTGGACAGCAATAATGTCAATGTCGGCCCCAACGAGTTTCCAATAGGAGCGCGAGCCTGCAACCCGAGTTCAAATTCGGTCAGCCTTTTGGATGTAGAGGCGGACTTTGTATGGCTTTCCGGGGGTACGACGAATGATGATACCTATATCCATTTAAGGCCCGGTTCATTGGATCCTATTCAATCCGATCCACAAATTGATCTGGCTCCGGGCGAATGTTACGATTTCTATTTTGAAGTCGAGGTTTCCCGTAATTCCAGCTCTTATGATCAAACCCGCCGCTATCGTATTGATATCTCTTATGAGGATCCAGATTTTGTGGATCGCCAGGTGGTCAATTCACCAACTCCCCGCGAAGTATATGTTGAAAGATTGATCTCTCAAAACCGCAACGAAACGACAAATATGCGTGTGGATGGCGTGGCGATCCCCGTTGGCGGGGCGATGAATTTAATGGTAGGGGAAATTTATACCATTACCCTGGATGCTAAAACTGCGACTCAAGGATATGAGCAAATTGAGAGTTTTATCCATTTCCCGAACACCATTTTTCAGGTCCTTGATGTTTCTACGAGCTATTCGGCAGATACCTCCGCTTATGTAGATAACCCCAATGACCAGTTATATGGGGATAGCTGTCTATGGGAAAACAATCCGGATGATCCCAATTACCGCTCCTGCCTGGACGTCGGAAAGAATGGCGGCATTGTTCAGGTGGATTATACGATCAAGATCATTTCGGGGGCAGGAACTTCGGATTCCCTGAATTCTCTGATCTATGATTTTTCAGGCAGCAGTTATCACTATAACTCGGATTATTCTAGTTCGTACCGTTCCTTTAATATTATCGGCCCTTCCAACATCAACATCTCGAAACGGTTCCTTCCCGATTCCATCGCTCCGGGAGAAACTTCTACTCTGGCCATTACATTGACCAACCCCACCACGACAACGGTCAGCGGTGCAAATTTTACGGACCCGCTGCCGACAGGAATGATCGTGGACAGCCCTACGGGTGCGACCACGAGTGGTTGTGGAACGCCTACATTTGCGCCAGCCGCAAATGATACCTCGCTTGCATTTTCTGATGGAACCATCGCGGCAAACAGCAGTTGTACGATCAAAGTTAATGTGACCGTATCCAGTGATGGGAGCTACGATAATGGGACGGATAATCTATTTATCAACGATACCGTGGATACGGAAAATTCGGCCAGCGCGACATTAACTGCCGGTTCGGCAGCAAGCTGTCTTCCGGACCAAACCCTGGCAACCTGGACGTTCCCCACCGGTTCTTCTGCAACCGCACCGGCTTACACCACAAAGGCTGGGAATGTTGCGACTGCTGTGTCCAGCACGACGACATCCTCTCCTGCGATAGAAACCAATACCGGCAACCCGGCCCCTTCCTGGAGCGGGCAGGGTTTCCCCGGCGGCGCGTATTTCCAGTTCCGGCTCGATACCAACAAGTACAGCGATATTGCGATTACCTTTGACCACGTGGAGACCACGGCAAGCTGGAATACCGCGGCTGTTACAGTTTCATCGAGTGCGGACGGCTTGACGTTCACTTCAGCCGGTTCCAGTACTTTATCGTCCACCCTTCAATCCTCTACATTTAACGCGGGCACGGGTGCAACCTTTTTCAGGATTTCCGCAACCGGCGCACAAAATAATAACTCCCGCTTTGCAATCGATAATGTTACTTTTACGGGATGCCTTGTTGCTGACCCGCCGCCAACACTTGTCAAAGCGTTTTCATCCGATCCCATTATCGTTGGTGAATCGTCTACCTTGACTTTTACCATAGATAACAGCGATGTTGCGGCTGTGGATCTTACAGGGATAAACTTTAGCGATTCACTCCCTGCCGGGTTGGAGGTTGCAAATCCGCCGAATGCCGGTACAACCTGCGCCGGATCACCCACCTGGTCTCCGACTGCGGGAGCCACAAGCCTGACCTTTGGGACCCCCACCGGGGCAACCCTGGCGACCGGGAGCAGCTGTACGGCTTATGTGGATATTACGGCGACAACTCCCGGGCAATTTGAAAATATCAGCGGATCCATTTCTTCAACGCAGAGCGGAGAAAACAAGACTTCGGACGGCTATGCAACGGATACACTGAGTGCAATTGCTCCTCCTGATATCTCCAAGTCTTTCGCACAGACGACTATTCTGACGGGCAGCACGACCGATTTGAGCTTCCAGATTTCTAACCCGAATCCGTCTACGGCATTAACGGGGATTGCTTTTACCGATACTTTGCCAACCGGGCTTACGGTTGCCGATTCGTCTTCGTCACAATGCGGCGGTACCCTGACTTCCACAGCGGTAACCGGGCTGATTGCGTTCAGCGGCGGCTCGCTGGCAGCAAATGACAGCTGTACTTTTACCTTGCCGGTCACCGGTGTAACCGCAGGAACCAAAGTGAATACGACCAGCATCGTGACATCCGTTGAAGGCGGAGATGGCGACAGCGCAACCGCAACGGTATACGTGAAAGATCCGGCCCCGGAATTGAAAGTATTGAAACAGGTTGGCCTTTCCAGTGCTTCAGAGGGTGTCTGGAGTAAATTCCTTGAGATCAATTCTTTACCGACAAATGTTTATTACAAATTTACGGTTGAGAATGTTGGGGATGTTGACCTGACGGATGTTTCTATTACAGATGCTGAACTTTCAAATGTGTCTGTAGATCTTTCCGGTTGTTCATGGGCCAATTTAACCACCGCCGATCCGATTCAGGTATGCGTGGTGGGACCACTGACGGTAACCGATTCCGGCAAGTTGTATAACACGGCTACAGCGGACGGAACTTATGGGGTTGCCCCGGTTGAGTCCGACCCTTCTTCTGCCACCTATGGGACCTCCGGGTTGACATTGAGCAAGAGTGTGACGGATGACTATTTTACGGCTGAAGGCGACTCGCTTGAATACAGCTATGTCGTAACCAACACCGGGAATGTCCCTTTGTACGGTCCGGTTACCGTCAGCGATGACAAAGTTTCGGTAACCTGTCCCTCCGTAACCTCAGTGGGTGATGGGGATAACTACCTGGACCCCGCCGATTATCCGGCCGGTTCGGGCAGCACTGCTGAAAGTGTAACCTGTACCGCAACCTATACGATCATCGCAGATGATGTCACTGCCGGTTCTGTCACAAATACCGCATCTGCTACTGTGGATGGGGTTACGTCGCCTGACGATGCGGAAACGGCTTATCTGGCTGCATTGACCATCGATAAAGACACAAGCACGGCCTCTGTTAATGCAGATGGGACGGTGACTTATACCATTGAGGTAGAAAACACAGGTTCTATAGCTCTTACCGACTTTCAGGTAACCGACTCCCTGCCTTTCACAAGTGGAGAATATACCGTCACCAATGTGACTGCGTTGGTTACTTCGGGATCGATTACCGCGAATTTCCCCGGGTATGATGGTTCTCCTGCCAACGCGGAGCTTCTGGCAGGTACAGACACACTCGAAGTGGGAGCAACGGCAACGATTACGATCACCGTGGCATTGAGTGATGCGACACCCGGTACATACGATAATACGGCTACTGCAACCACCACAGAAACAGGATCGTTAGATGATGACGGTACGCAGGCCAATGACCCCGGTACACCGGGCGGCAGCAGCGATCCGGAAGATGATGAAGACGTAACCATCCTAGGTGCTCCCGAACTTGGATTAAGCAAGAGCGACGGGGTGGACGAAGTGAGCGCCGGAGGAACAACGACCTATACCCTGACCGTCTCGAACACCGGCAACGCGGACAGCAGCGGGACAATTACGGTTGTGGACGTTCTCCCGACCGGATTAAGCGTAACAGACGGTGCGCTGACTCTGGGCGGAACCAATGCCGGAGACTGGAACTGTAACGCAGCCAGTAATGTGATCACCTGCACCAGCAGCGCGGTGATTGCGGCCAGCACCGGAACTAGTACATTTACCTTCACAGTGGATGTGGACGCGGACGCTACCGGAACGCTGTTGAACCAGGCACAGGTAGGCGGCGGCAGTGACCCGACCAATCCGGATGCACCCACCGGCACTACAGCCGGACAGTGTACCGCCACAGACACCCCCAATGAGGGCTGCGCGGTGGACAGCGACACGGCTACTTCCCCAGATTTGAGTCTGGTGAAAAGCAATAGCGTGGATGAAGTGAGTGCAGGAGGCACAACAACCTACACTCTGACCGTCTCGAACACCGGCAATGTGGACAGCAGCGGGACAGTCACGGTTGTGGACGTACTCCCGAGCGGGTTGAGCGTGACGGATGGTGCGCTGACTCTGGGCGGAACCAATGCCGGAGACTGGAACTGCACTGCAGCCAGCAATGTGATCACCTGCACCAGCAGCGCGGTGATTGCGGCCAGCACCGGGACAAGTGAGTTCAACTTCACGGTGGATGTGGATGCAGACGCCAGTGGGACTCTGGATAATTTGGCTCAAGTAGGCGGCGGCAGCGACCCGACCAACCCAGATGCACCCACCGGCACCACAGCGGGACAGTGCACCGCAACGGATACTCCGAATGAAGGCTGTGCGGTGGACAGCGATACTACTATTTCTCCAGATTTGAGTCTTACCAAGAGTGACGGTGTGGATCAGATCAGTGCCGGGGGCACGACAACCTACACCCTGACCGTCTCGAACACCGGTAATGCAAACAGCAGCGGAACGATCACGGTCGTGGACGTACTCCCAACTGGACTGAGTGTGACGGACGGCGCGCTGACTCTAGGCGGGGCCAACGCCGGAGACTGGAGCTGCAGCGCGGCCAGTAACGTGATCACCTGCACCAGCAGCGCGGTGATCGCGGCCAGCACCGGAACCAGCGTGTTCAGTTTCACAGTGGACATAGATGCGGACGCCAGCGGGACTTTAAATAACCTTGCCCAAGTGGGTGGCGGGGGAGACCCGACCAACCCGGATGCCCCGACCGATACTACGGCCGGACAGTGTACTGCTGCGGATACGCCCAACGAAGGCTGTGCGGTGGACAGCGACGCGGCTACTGCCCCCGATCTCGGATTAAGCAAAAACGATGGCGCCAGCCAGGTCTCAGCGGGTGGAAATACTACCTATACATTAACAATAAGCAACACCGGAAACGCAAATAGCAGCGGAACGATCACGGTCGTGGACGTACTCCCAACTGGGCTGAGCGTAACGGACGGTGCGCTAACCCTGGGCGGAGCCAACGCCGGGGACTGGAGCTGTAACGCTGCCAGTAACGTGGTTACCTGTACCAGCAGCGCGGTGATTGCGGCCAGCACCGGGACGAGCGCGTTCAGCTTCACAGTGGATGTGGACGCAGACTCCAGCGGAACTTTAGATAACCTTGCTCAAGTGGGCGGCGGGGGAGACCCGACCAACCCGGATGCCCCGACCAGTACCACGGCCGGGCAATGTACTGCTGAAGATACACCTAATGAGGGCTGCGCGGTGGACAGTGATACAGCCATTTCTCCAGATTTGAGTCTCTCAAAGAGTAATGGGGTAGATCAGGTGAGCGCTGGAGGCACGACAACTTACACCCTGACCGTCTCGAACACCGGCAATGCGGCCAGTAGCGGGACGATCACGGTGGTAGATGTGCTGCCAAGCGGGCTGAGTGTGACGGATGGTGCGCTGACTCTGGGCGGAGCCAATGCCGGGGACTGGAGCTGTAACGCTGCCAGTAACGTGGTTACCTGTACCAGCAGCGCGGTGATCGGGGCCAGCACCGGGACGAGTGTGTTCAGTTTCACGGTAGATGTGGACGCGGATGCCAGCGGAACACTGTTGAATCGGGTACTGGTGGGTGGTGGTGGCGACCCGACCAACCCGGACGCCCCGACCAGCACCACGGCCGGGCAATGTACTGCTGAAGATACGCCCAATGAGGGCTGCGCGGTGGACAGTGATACGGCTATTGCCCCTAATCTTGGATTAAGCAAAAGCGATGACGCCAGCCAGGTCTCAGAGGGTGGCACGACAACTTACACCCTGACCGTCTCGAACACCGGCAATGCGGCCAGCAGCGGGACGATCACAGTGGTGGACGTACTCCCAACCGGATTAAGCGTAACAGACGGCGCGCTGACTCTGGGCGGAGCCAACGCCGGGGATTGGAGCTGTAACGCTGCCAGCAATGTGATCACCTGCACCAGCAGTGCGGTGATCGCGGCCAGCACCGGGACGAGCGCGTTCAGTTTTACGGTAGATGTGGACGCGGATGCCAGTGGGACTCTGGATAATCTGGCTCAGGTGGGCGGCGGTGGCGACCCGACCAACCCGGATGCCCCGACCGATACTACAGCCGGACAGTGCACTGCCACGGATACGCCGAACGAAGGCTGTGCGGTGGACAGCGATACGGCTATTGCCCCCAATCTGAACCTTGCCAAGAGTGATGGTGTGGATCAGATCAGTGTTGGAGACACAACGACCTACACCCTGACCGTCTCGAACACCGGTAATGCAGACAGCAGTGGGACAATCACGGTTGTGGATGTGCTCCCGAGTGGGTTAAGCGTAACGGATGGCGCGCTGACCCTGGGCGGAACCAATGCCGGAGACTGGAGCTGCAGCGCAGCCAGTAATGTGATTACCTGTACCAGCAGCGCGGTGATCGCGGCCAGCACCGGGACGAGTGCGTTCAGCTTCACAGTGGATGTGGATGCAGACGCCAGCGGGACCCTGTTGAACCAGGCACAGGTGGGCGGCGGCAGCGACCCGACCAACCCGAATGCCCCAACCACTACCACCGTAGAGGAATGTACGGGCGCGAGTACCCCGAATGAGGGCTGCGCGGTGGACAGCGATGATGCGGCAGGTATCGGCGTTACAAAAACGATCACCAATGTCACTTTTGAAGCGGACCAATTCGTCCGGCTCAATTATTCAATCCTGGTAGAGAATTCAGGAAATACAACGCTGAACAATATTCAGGTTACGGATGATTTGACAGCAACATTTGCTCTTGCCGACTCGTTCAGCGTGGAATCTCTGTCATCCACTACCCTTTCTGTCAATGTGAATTTTGACGGGGACACGGATGGCGGCTTGAATCCGGATCATGTCCACCTACTGACAGGCACGGATTCACTGGCTGTAGGGGCAAGTGGAACGATTCTTATGGAGGTCCTTGTTGATACGGGCGGCAGATCCGACATTTACACCAATGAAGCCGTTGCCACGGGCAGGACAGCCTTGGGGTTGGATGTTGAGGACAGCGATTCTATCCCCGGCCCCAGCTTTATTGACCCGGCCGTAACCAAGGCGGTGGACGTCTCTCAGGCAGCAGTTGGAGATCTGGTTACGTTCACTATTACGGTGGTCAATAACGGCACAGTTGCAGCTTCAAATGTCGTCGTAACGGACGCCTTGCCGGATAACCTGAATTATGTCAGTGCGACGTCTATTGATACGGCGACGAGCGCACCCCGCGGAACGATTACGCTGGTTCCGCCCCGGACCGTCAGCGTTGCGATTGGGGACCTCGATACAACCGATGTGATTGAAATTACCATCGTCACCCGTGTTAATTCCCTGGGACAGCCGCCTATTCAGAATGAAGCCCTGGTGGAAGCGGACCCACCAGCCGATGGAGTTTCCCCGGACCCAACACAGAACAATACCTTTGCGGTGAGCTTCCGTGTGGTCTCGTCAAACAGTACCAATACGAATAACATCGACAGCGTTATCACACTGCCTGTAACCGGCTTTGCACCCAACCAGGTCACCGTTTTGCCAGAACAAAAAATGGATCAATCTTATTCCGACCTCGGTAATTTTTGGCTGGAGATACCGGATATCGGCGTAAAAACGCCTATTGTTGGGGTACCTTTATCCGATGGGGTGTGGGATGTGGATTGGCTGTGGAATCAGTCCGGTTGGCTGCACGGAACGGCATTCCCAACCTGGGAAGGGAACAGTGTTTTAACCGGACATGTTTATCTGCCAAACGGCCGCCCAGGGCCCTTCATTGATTTGAAAGAATTGAGTTGGGGAGATCAGATCATTGTACATTATCAGGGACATCGCTATACCTATGAAGTGCGTGAAGTGGAGCGCGTTTCGCCCCAAGATCTGTCTCCATTGCAGCACGAGGATCGCTCGTGGATAACATTGATCACCTGCCAGGGTTATGATGAAACCCGCGACCTGTATAACTGGCGGTTGGCGGTCAAGGCGGTTCAGATCTCTGCAGAGTCCGAATAGATTTGAGAAGAGAAAATATCAGCCCCTTCCATGCGGAAGGGGCTGATTTCTTTTTGGGGTAAATCTTTACCTGCCTTTTTCCCAGGACAGGATCATATTGAATTGTGAGTCGCTCTCAGGGGACTGCATCCAGGCGTTGGGCATCCCTTCCCGCAGGCGGGCAATCTCATCCAGCGCAGCCGGCCCCTCCATACCTTGACGCACCAGATAACAGCCAACGACTGTGCCGGTGCGGCCGATGCCGCCCCAACAATGGACATAAACACCTTTGCCTTGATTTAACGCAGTATTGATCGTATCCAGAATAGCGGCCATGGTCTGATAGGAGGCGATGTCGTAATCGGGGATCGGAAAACGCTGGTACATCGCCTCAACGTCATGCCAATTTGCCTGTTCCCTCAGAATGGATTCGTAAGGAGGCAGCTGTCCTTCTTCCGTAAGGTCAATAAATACCCGGATACCTGCATCCAGTATACGGCCGATTCGGGTACGCGTCTGGTCTTCAAAATAACTGTCGCCCGGGTATTCTCCGGCGAGGAATTTGCCCGGAATTACCCAGTAGGACTTCGCAAAAGGGGTTGGCAAAGTATTTTCAGACATGTTTATTCTGGGGTCCCCCCAGTTTTAACTCAGATAGGTGCGCCCGCCATCGATCATGACGACTTCGCCACACATAAAATCGGATTCCTCGGAAGCCAGCCAACTGATCCAATGTGCCACGTCTTCCGGTTCTCCAATGCGGCCCAATGGAATCTGACGGGTCTTTTCATCCAATTCTTCTTGAGAGAAGATCCCTTTCATCAGGGGTGTCATAATGGTGCGGGGGGCAATGGCGTTTACAATAATTCCCTGAGGCGTCAGATCCCGTGCGATTGCACGGGTGAACCCGTTCAATCCGGCTTTGGAAGCAGCATAAGCCGCGCCGGCACCTGTCCCGGTGAGGGCAGATGCGGAAGAGATAATCACAATCTCACCGTGCCCACGCTTGAGCATGTGCGGGACGGCTGCTTTGCAAGCAATGAAGGCTCCGGTCAGGTTGATGTTGATACATTTGTTCCAGTCTTCGAGCGAAATCTCGCTGAATGTGCCTTTTATTGCCGCACCGGCGTTGCAGATCAGGATATCAATACCGCCGAGTTCCCGGGCCGTTGCATCGGCGAAGGATTTCATCTCTTCCATGTTGGTGATATCCACCTGTTGGAAGAAAGCCTGACATCCGGCAGATTTCAGCTCTGAAAGGGTCTCCTGCCCTGCCTGCGCGTCAATATCGCAGAAAGCTACTTTTGCTCCCTGACCGGCAAATTCCTGAGCGGCAACTTTTCCAATACCTTTAGCTGCACCGGTAATGACAACAACTTTATTGGTGTGTTTCATGAACTTTTCCTCGTTTTCAAAAATTAATTAGTACCCGATTGTGATGGACCGGGTTAGATGCAAGATTGGATATCTGTTCTTCAAGAGGCGTATACTTTTCCGATTTCATCCTGTTCCGGATGCTCCAGTGCGTGCTCCACGCCATTTGTTGTAATCCAGACAGCAGGTGTTCCTGCCGAAACCTGTCCAATGTCCGTGCAGCGAATACCGGAATCTTCCAGTGTGCTTTGGATTTTGCCAGCATCCTGTGCATCGACGGTCATCAGCAGTGCACCAGATGCAATTGTTCCCAGAGGGTTTAATCCAAAGAAGCTGCAAATTTTTTGAGAAAGCTCCGGGATGTGAACAGCTTCGCGATTGACCCGCAAAACATTTCCGCTGGCTTCTGCCAGTTCCCACAAGGCAGCGGCCAGACCGCCTTCGGTAGGATCGTGCATGGCGGTCACCTTGCCGGCACTTAAGGCCAGGTTGGCATCCCGCGTTACGCCGATACCCGGCTGGTGCAGGAAATCCGCAGCTTTGCGTAATTCGGCTTCGGTCAGGACAGCGCGCAGTTGACCCGGGAATTCCCTTGCCAGAATAGAGGTGGCCTCAATGGGAATTCCTTTGGTCAGCAGGATGCGATCCCCGGGACGGGCACCGCGCGGCGTAACCAGACGATCCTTTTCCACTTCGCCAATCAACGTCCCCACCAGGATGGGGCGGTCGAGGCTGTGGGTGACTTCAGTGTGACCTCCAATTACTGTGATACCCAGAGACGCACAGGCATCGTGAAGCTGCTGATTGATGCGCAAAACATCCTCGCGGGTCGTTTTGCCTTCCGGGAGTAAGAGTGTGTTGAGGAACCAGAGGGGTGTGGCACCAGTGGTAGCCAAATCGTTGGCGTTAACCTGAACCGAATACCAGCCGATTTCGTCCGTGGCAAAGGTGATTGGGTCAGATTTCAGGACCATATACCGTTCGCCGATATCCACCACGGCACAGTCTATTCCGACACCCGGCCCCAGGATAATTCGATCATCATCTGTTTTATTGGAATATAAAATCTGATTCAACAGTTCAAGAGGAAGTTTTCCTAAAGGCAAAGTTTGTTGTGTCATGACTCTCCGTAGTTTCTATTCCGGCCGCAGAAAGAGGCGTACTTTTATAGCAACTCTCTTTTAGTTTTAAGCTGAAATGGAGCGGTTTTTTATCTTGTTTTCAACCTCCAGCTTCAGCCACGAGATAATTTTACCCCGAAGAAAGCCTCTTTGGATGATGGAGCATTCAATATCTTCTTTACAATTCTTTTCTGCAAAGTTTTTCCGAGTGACAGGTCTGATTGTAACTCAGAGAAACCGGCACGAGGGCAGGAGAGGGGGCTTCAACCCAAAGCAGGGCGTATGAGACCAGCTGTTTACAGAATGCAGATAATCCGATAAGATGATGCTGGTGGTGTTATTGAATCAAGCAGAGGTAAACAGGAGCTCTTTTTGAAAGTCAACGCAGAATGCTACGATAAAAAGCTGGGCAGCAGCAGATTGGTTTCCGGATCGCCCGTGTTTTATGGCTGGGTGATTGTTCTAGCAGGGACATTGGGAGTGGTTTTCAGCGGTCCCGGTTTTACGTCTACGATTTCAGTTTTTACAGAACATTTTATTACAGATCTGGGGTTGAGCCGTTCATTGATCAGCACGCTGTATACCGGAGGAACACTGATTGCTTCACTGATGCTGCCCCGGGTGGGCCGCCAGATAGACCGGCACGGTTCACGTGTCATGGTGGGTTGGGTGGGATCTCTCTTTGGGCTGACCTGTATTTATATGGGGCAGGTACGGGGAGCCGCTATGCTGGGGATAGGTTTTGTAGCACTGCGCCTGCTCGGCCAGGGCAGTATGTCCATGGTCTGCCAGAATGTAATCAACCAGTGGTGGGTGCGCCGACGCGGATTGGTAATGGGTATTTCAGGAGTGCTTTCCGCTTTGCTGGGCACGGGGGGTGTGCCGATCCTGTTCAACTGGATGATCCCGCGCTATGGGTGGCGGGGTACTTATAGCTATGTTGGTCTGGCACTGCTGCTGGTGCTGATCCCTTTGCTTTACTTTCTATTTCGCGACCGGCCGGAACAGTATCATCTGCTGCCGGACGGCGCAACCTCTCCGGAACAGGATGATGACCTGATCCGGGAGATTGATGAGGAAGAAAACTGGACCCTGCAGGAGGCACTCCGAACTCCCGCTTTCTGGATCATTTCCCTGGGCGCCGGTCTCGGCATGATGTTGATGGCGGCGTTGTTCTTTCACATGGTGAGCCTCTTTGCCGATAATGGGCTGGATGCCTCGGTGGCAGCATCCATTTTTCTGCCCATATCTCTGGTGACGGCTGCAGTGATGTTAATCGGGGGCGTTTTGGCGGACCGGATTCCCCCCCGTATTCTGCTGGTAGTGGGCCTGGTGACGCTGTCCGCGGTGCTGTTTTTAGGCCCACGTTTGCCTAACGTGGAAATGGCATTGGTTTTTGGGGCTCTGTTGGGAGTATCCAGCGGGTTGAACCGGGTGGTTACCTCAGTGGTGTGGGCGAAATATTATGGACGCCGCGATCTGGGCAGTATTTTGGGGGTGGCTTCCACTATTTCCGTGCTGGGTTCGGCGTTAGGCCCAATGCCTCTGGGGATTGCCAGGGATTTAATGGGCAGCTATGCTCCGGTATTAACTATTTCCGCAATCTTTCCTCTTGTGCTTGCCGTGTTGACCGTATTCCTGCGCAAGCCTAAAAAGCCGACACCTCCAGCGTTTGAACGGAGTTAAGACTGAAAACAGAACGGGCCTTACTGCCGGAGAACGAAATCATGTTCTGCCAGCACCGTGAGCGCATCCTGCAAATAATGCTGCTTGATTAGAAGATAATCCGTTTCGTAGGTGGAGAGGGCGAAAACGGGGATTCCGGCGGCCGCAAGCGGCCCGGTCAGGGCGGAAAGGATGCCAACCAGGCTGAAGTCCAGCGGGCCTTCTACTTTGAGGCCCCTCCAGCCCTTTTCAACCTGCCAGCCGGATGGGGCCAGGTGTTCATCGATGACCAGAGAAAGTTCTTCAGCGGTTTTGGTAAGGGACCAGAAACCGCTACTGGGGAGCCAATCCGGGAAGGATTCGTCCGGGTCCGTCCGGCAGACGGCCAACAGTTCGGGCAGCAGTGTTAAAATCAGATCGGTCATGAACCATCCTTTTTAAAGTTTCTATTATCCACAAGATTCATTGAAAATTACAGTTTGATGATCTCTAAAGAAACCCGGCGTGAGAACACCTTTGCAGAGATTGCCACAGCCCCGAGTTTTCATCTGCAAGGATGAGCGGTAAACCCAGCTGTGGCAAAAGTTTTGCTGTGAAAATTCATCCTCTTATCCGTAAGTCTTATAATTATAGCCCCAGAAAAGAGCTCTGGATGCAGTCTTCTTCCGGTATCATGAGGGAATATCTGAAAGAGTTACCGAATCATGACCCTGAGGGTGGTGGCAGCGATTCCGAAGCAAACGGTTGATGCAATCGATCCGCATATGCTGTTTGCGGCAGGATTGGGTGTGCTGCGTGTTCAGCCAATCCACAAGCTGCTTGATGGTCTTGCCCTCAGAAGTGAATATGGCTGCCTGCCGTTGAATAGCGATTGCTATATATGCTAACAAATGGTGGACGGGCGGTTATTGCAGATACTTTGAGACATCGATATTGCCCGCTTATCCGGTGCTGGAACGGGCGCTAAAGGGCGAGATTCCAGCCAATACCAAATCTTGCGTCATATGCGGCAGACGTTTTCCGATGGCAAGCCGAAAAGCCTACTGTTCTGAAAGATGCCGGGCGCAAGGCCAGCGGATAGCGGACATAAAGAGAGCAAAGAAATACCACCGGAACAAAAAGGCGAGCGTTACGGATTAACACTTGAAAAAGCCTGTATTTATACAGGTTTTCGGACATGAAAAAGCAGAGGATAAGGCTTTGTTTACCTTATCCTCTGCTTTTAAACTTCTATTTCGTGATGGGCCAGGCCAACTTGGCCCGATATATTTATCTGTTAATGAATTGTTGAATGACTTGCGCCGCTGCTTCCGCATTGCTTAAAATAGCTGGATGACCACCAGTATCAAATAGATGAACAGTTCCGCATCTTACAATATCTGACATTTTCCGGTATTCATCCGCGAGGTCTTCACGTACCATTGTGTCCTCACGGCTTCCCATGAATAAAACTGGCATTTGCAAAGAAGATAAAGGCTTGTGAAAAAGTGGCATTTTCAGATTTGCAAACTGGAGCAAAGCCCGTGTATCGATATCTACAACTGCTTCCCAATCCGCACCCTGGCACCATTCATAAAATTGTTTGGCTTGAACATTTTTTTTCGACGCATTTCTTTCGGTAAGCAAGTCTTCGGCGAAGCCATTATGCAGGGTTCTTCCGTCAAAACTATCGGCAACAACCTTATTCACCAATTCGGGGCGTTCCAAAGCGGCGTTGACAGCAGCCCATGCCCCGCCGCTTGTTCCGACCAAATTCACTTGGGCATATCCTAAATGCTCTATTAATGCTATGGTTTGCAAGGCTTCTTCATACCATAATTCTGGCGGAAAATTTTCCGTTCTATCTGACTGACCATTACCTAAAAAGTCAATTAAAATAACCCCGAAATTTTCTTTGTACAAAGGGAGCAGCATCTCAAACATTTTGGAAGATGCGGTATTGCCGTGTAAGAAAATCAGCGGGGTTCCCGAGCTAATTTCCTCATAAAATATATTTTTGTTGTGGTAATTAAAATATGACACGTTTGCCTCCTAATCTGTTTTTTGGTATTTTTTTGATTAGTAAGGCATGCTAATAATTGCCTTACTATTAACTCAAAGCATTCCAAATACCCATTGTAAAATTCTCCTTTAACTCAGATTTGCTGGAAACGAATTAATTATATACTAGCAGTAAACAAGAGCGTGAGAAAAACGTCTGCATCCACCATGTTAAATGATATGACTAAAACAAAAGGATCGCGGATACTTCCGATTACACCTCAACCAGATATAGCACAAATCCGAACTATTCTCCAACAGGAATAACCTGCCGTGAATGGTTCGGATTATAAGCGTTTGGTGCACGAAGCAGGACTTGAACTTCTACCGCTTTGGAAAAAGAATTCATTGCATCCTGCGCCTCTTTACATGTTTTACTTGCAATCAACTGTACGCAAGATCGTTGAAACCACCGGTAGCCTGATCAAACGACTGCTGCCTAAATCCATTCATGCTGTTACTGCCAAAGGTTTTGAATTGAAAGCCGCTCTTTTTTGTGCTTACGGCTTCTATCAACTTCCTTTGGTAGCAACTTGGGCTAATTATAGCCCTAGAAAAGGGCATTGGATGCAGTTTTCTTCCAATATGGCAAAAAAAAGCATTAGGAATGTTTGAAAGTTCTGTTGAATCATGATCCTGAGGATGGCGGCAGCGATTCCGGTGATAAAATAAAAGCCGTTTCCCGGAAAACCAGAGTTTATCGAATGGTTAATCCGCAGTGATAGTACAATAAAGAAATAAACCAGAAGAAACACCAGAGAGGTGATACATGTCAAAGCTTACAAACCTACTTGAATGGGGGCCTATCTCCCGCGTCCGACGCAATCACGCGCTGGAGCACGCTACGCTTCAGGTACTCACCCGGAAGCATCCCGGTGCGCGGCTGGCCGGATATTCGGATATGCAGGGTTTTTGGGTGATTGGCAAAGTCTCGACAGAAGATTTGCAACTCGCGGTGGAAGAAGCGTTACAACGTTTGCGGAATGGAGAGGCATCTTTGGCGATTCACCCTAACTGTGGGACCAATTTTGCAGTCTCGGGTGCGTTAGCGGGGACAGCGGCCTGGATCGCTATGCTGGATTCCGGAACCGGTCTGCGAAACAAGCTGGATCGTCTGCCGCTGGTTGTTTCGCTGGTGACCGTGGCGATGGTCGTGGGGCAGCCCCTGGGACCTCGATTTCAGGAGAAAGTAACCACTCAGGCAAACCCGGGTGAATTGAGAGTCGTTGAGATTAGCCGCTATCCACGCGAAAAGATGACGACCCACCGGGTTATCACTCAGAAATAGTTCACACGATTTGTTGAGCCTTATGGCAAAAGAAAAACCCGTTGTTTACATTTTTCATGGCGATGATGCGTTTTCTATGGAGAGCGCGGTTGGCACGATGACGGCTGCTCTTGGTGATGAGGGCACCACCGAACTCAACCTGGCCCGGATGGATGGGAAAAGCGCCCGCTTCGATGAAATTCGCAGCGTGGCGCTTACAATGCCATTTCTCGCAGAGCGGCGCCTGGTAATTCTCTCCAATCCGCTGGCCCGCATCCGGCATGACGATTCAGAAGAGCAAAAAAAATTCTGCGCGTTTCTGGATGAAATTCCTTCTTCAACGGGACTGGTTCTTTTGATTGAAGACCATACGCGGAATAAAAAAATTGACGGACAGTGGGAAAAAGTCTGGGAAGTGCTGAAAAAAACTCACTGGTTGATGAAATGGCAGGAAAAGACAAAACAGCAGGCACTGGTTGTAGATTTTCGCTTACCTGAAGGCCGGGCAATGAATACCTGGATTCAGAAGCAGGCGCAGGAAGCCGGAGGAAAATTCTCGGTCGAGGCGGCGCAGGCTCTGGCAGGATATGTGGAGAATGATACCCGATTGGCGACGCTGGAAATTGAGAAGCTTCTGACCTATGTGAATTGGGAACGCCCGGTTGAAGCCAGAGATGTGGAACGCCTCACAGTTTCCGAAAGACAGGTGAACGTCTTTGATATGGTAGACGAATTGGCGCTTGGAAAAATCCAGTCTGCTTTGCAACTGCTTCAAAAACTTCTGGAACAGGAAGATCCTATGATGGTGTTCAGCATGATCGTCCGGCAATTCCGTTATCTGATCCAGGCGCGGGAAATTCTGGATGAGGGAGGCGGCGTGGCGCAGATCCAAAAAGAATTGGGGATATTGAGGTTTGTTGCTCAAAAGTTGGAACCGCAGGCGCGGGGGTTCACGGCAGACGAATTAGCAGATATTTATCACCGCCTGCTGGATCTTGATGAAGGAAATAAGACCAGCAAAGTTGCCTTGGACCTGGGCATGAACCTGTTTATTGCAGAAATGAGTCGCTGATTGTCAGCGGCTTTTTTATTTATTTTTTGAAAAAGATCAATGCAAATTAGATTGTATAAACATCTGACAAGTTTGGTTAATTCAGACGAAAACTGTATAATTAATTGTATGTTGGGTTTTCATTATCCTGAATTCTCTAATTGAAGTAATTGAACAAACATTACGATTGGTTGGTTGTTTTAAATCGTTTGGCGAAAGTTTATTGTTGACAGAGACTTTCTAAGTTTTGTATACTCTGTTATCTGCAATTGGAAAGGGGCCATTCAAATATGCCGGATAAGCCGGGAATCAAGAAATTTTTTAATCAAATGGTTGACGCGCTTCTACCCCTGTTGGGGTTGGCGCTGGCACTGTTGATCGGTGCGGTGATGCTGATTGCATTAGATGCCAACCCAGTAAAGGCTTATGGAGCGATGCTGGATGGTGCGGTTGGCAGTGTCTCCAGCATCACACAAACATTGGTGAAAGCCACACCGCTGCTGCTTGTGGGGTTGGGCGTCGTGATCGCTTTCCGCGGTGGGGTTACTAATATTGGAGGCGAGGGACAATTGATAGTAGGGGCACTCGCCACCACTGCGGTTGCAATCGGATTTAGCACACTACCAGGCTGGATATTGCTTCCAGCCTGTTTGTTAGTTGGTACGCTGGCGGGCGGTATTTGGGGCGGCATCCCGGGTGTATTAAAGTCCAGGTTTGGGGTGAATGAGATCCTGGGCACGGTGATGATGAATGCGATTGCGTTGCAGCTTTCGAACTTCTTACTGCGCGGACCGATGATCGATCCCGCAGAAATTGAGAGAGGTACACGAATCGCACAATCGGCACTGCTCCCGGAGCAGGTTTGGCTGACGCGGCTGGTCCCCCGCACGCTGCTGCATAGTGGGGCTATTTTGGCCGTGATCATGGCGATACTGGTTTACATTTTTTTGTGGCGGACGACCATTGGCTACCGTATTCGCGCCGTGGGGTTAAACCCGGATGCCAGCCGGTACGCCGGTATTCACGTTCCCTTCTACCAGGCACTTTCGTTGATTCTGGGTGGAGCCTTTGCCGGATTGGCCGGTGCAGTGGAAGTGCTGGGCGTGCAGCACCGTATGCTAGAAGGTCTCTCCGGTGGATATGGTTTTTCCGGTATTGTCGCGGCATTGTTTGGAAAACTACATCCATTGGGAGCCATACCCGCTTCGATATTGTTTGGCGGCTTGCTGGTGGGTGGCAACAAGATGCAGCGGGTGGTTCAGGTGCCCTCTTCGCTGATTGACGCCATGCTTGGACTGGTGGTGTTGTTTGTGGTCAGCGCAGATATCTGGTCCCGCCGCCGGGCCCGCAGGAGGGAGATCCATGAGTAAACTATTTACCCTACCGGTCCTGTTAGGGATTCTCTACTCGGGAATCCGGCTGGCAACGCCTTATCTTTATGCAGCAATCGGCGAGACTTTTTCCCAACGTTCCGGGGTCCTCAATCTGGGAGTGGATGGGATCATGCTGATGGGGGCTTACACCGGCTTTTATGTGGCTCAAAAGTCCGGCAATCTCTGGCTGGGATTGTTGGCGGCGGCCGGGGTTGGCCTGCTGATGGGGTTGTTAATGGCCTTTGTCAGCGTAACGCTTCAGGCAACCCAGGGGATCAGCGGAATTGGTTTACAGTTGTTTGGTCTGGGGCTTTCTACGCTGTTGTTTAAGACAACCTTGGGCGGCGTTGAGTCGATCAACGGTTTTCAACCCGTCAAAATCCCGTTGTTGGGTGATATTCCTTATATTGGAGAAGTGCTCTTTAATCATAATCTCCTGGTTTATGGCGCATTTTTGCTGGTGCCGCTGGCCGCGTGGGTTATGAACAGGACTACTTTTGGCTTGAAAGTCCGCGCAGTCGGACAGAACCCGCAGGCTGCGGATACGCTGGGCGTCAATGTGATCCGGATCCGCTATGCAACGGTTTCACTGGGTGGGGTGTTGGCCGGAATTGCCGGAGCCTCACTGTCCATCGCTTTAATCAACCTTTTCCAGGAGAACATGACCAACGGCATGGGCTTTATTGCAGTTGCCCTGGTTTATTTTGGAAGCTGGCGCCCGCTGGGTGTTTTGGGCGGCGCTTTGTTGTTCAGTTTTGTTAATGCTCTTCAGTTGTGGATCCAGGTGCTGGGTATCCCGCTTCCTTCCGATATTGCGGTAATGATGCCTTATATCCTGACGATCCTGGCCCTGACGGTTTCGGTGAATCGGGCGCAGAAGCCTGCTGCGCTGACAAAACCGTACCAGCGGGGCGAAAGTTGAACCTTGCAAAATGGTTTGCGGGGGTTCTTGGTTGATGTTTTATTCGGATGATTTCTCCCTTAGGAAGGAGGGGATGATAATCAAAATTGTGTGAGACTGTATGATTGCTCAAACGTTAATCAGATTTAAGGAGGAGTAGTATGAAATCGCTTGTATTTCGATTTGGTTTGTTGATTGTTGTACTTTCGGTTGTGTTGGCAGCCTGCACACCAGCGCCATCCGAGCCGCAAGTCGTCGAGGTCACCCGGATTGTGGCAGGTGAATCGGTTGTTGAAGAGGTGGTTGTTACGGCGACCCCCGAACCCATGGTGGAAGAGACCTTCCGGGTTGCGATTGTGATGCCGAGCGCAATCACCGATATGGCATTCAGCCAGTCCATGTATCAGGGTTTATTAACCGTCCAGGAAGCGATGGGCGGCCCGGATGCCATGGAAATTGCTTATTCTGAGGGTATGTTCAACGTCCCGGATGCGGCTGCTGCGATTCGCGATTATGCTGCGGATGGCTACAACCTGGTGATTGCCCATGGCTCACAGTATGGTACTTCTCTGGCTCAAGTCGCCCCCGATTTTCCGGAAACCAGCTTTGCCTGGGGAACCTCGGTAGATACTTTCCAGGCGGAAGGAATCACCAACGTGTTTGCCTATCAGGCTGAGGCACAGGAAGGTGGCTATGTACTGGGGACGGTCGCAGCGCTGATGTCCAAGACCGGCGTTTTAGGTGTGAGTGGCCCGGTGGAAGCCGGCGATGCCAAGCTGTATGTAGATGGTTTCGCGAATGGCGCGAAAGCCGCCCGCCCGGATGTAGAAGTTAACATTTCTTACACCGGTTCCTTCTCGGATGTTTCCCTGATGGCTGCTGCGGCAGAGACCCACATGGGCAATGGTGCGGACATGCTGACCGGTTCTTCGCAATCGGTTGTAGGCGCAATTGGCGTTGCCAAAGCGCAGGGCGGTTACTGGTTCGGCACACAGTGGAACCAGACGGATTTGGCGCCTGAAGCCGTGGTCGCCAGCCAGGTCTATGACTGGGTCGGAATTATTGAGGATATGATCACCAGCCATAAAGCCGGTGTGATGGGTGGAAAAGCCTACACATTGACTTTCAAGAATGGCGGTCTGGTCATTGAATACAATGATGCTATTGAGGTTCCGCAAGAAGTCAAAGATGCTGCTGATGCGGCGATTCAGGGCATTATGGACGGCACAATCGATCCACTGGCAGTACCTGAATAAAATCCAGAAACATGCCGGTTGGAATGCATTTGCCGTTCCAACCGGCCTTTCTCAAAACTGCCGAGCGATTTGAACACTCGACAGTTTTGGAAAAGTAAATGCAACCCAAACAGGTGAGAGAATCCTATGACCGAATTACTACCAACCGGAAAAACACGAATTAATCACATGGAAATGATCGATATTGTCAAACGCTTTCCGGGCGTACTGGCAAATGATCATGTGAGCTTTGATGTCCGCGCGGGAGAAGTACATACCCTGCTGGGCGAGAACGGTGCGGGAAAGAGCACCCTGATGAAGCAACTCTACGGCCTGTACAAGCCGGATGAGGGAAAAATCCTCCTCGATGGGAAAGAACATACCTTCCGCTCGCCGCAGGACGCAATTGATGCGGGAATCGGGATGATCCACCAGCATTTTATGCTGGTACCCTCGTTGACCGTGGTGGAGAATGTGGCCCTGGGCCTGAAATCTTCTCGCGGTTTCGTGCTGGATCTGGATAAAGTTGAGAAGCGCATTTGCGAACTCAGTGAAAAGTACGGGTTGAAAATTGACCCGCAGGCTTATGTCTGGCAGCTGGCGGTCGGCGAGCAGCAGCGGGTTGAAATCATGAAAGCGCTGTACCGCGGTGCGGCTCTGTTGGTGCTGGATGAACCAACCGCGGTTTTGACGCCGCAGGAGGTCGATGAGCTTTTTGTTACTTTAAGGCAGATGGCAGAGGATGGGCATGCGTTGATCTTCATTTCCCATAAATTGCACGAAGTTCTGGCGATCAGCAACCGGATCACGGTGCTGCGGGATGGCCGGGTGGTCAATCACTGCACGCCGGAAGGGGTAACCAAAGCCGATCTGGCGCAGATGATGGTGGGAAGGCCGGTCATTTTGCAGTATGACCGCTCTCCGCTCCGAGAAGGGGAAGCGCGCCTGCGGGTGGAGAACCTGTTTGTACCCAGTGACCGGGGAGGGGATGCGATCAAGGGCGTTTCTCTGGAACTGCATGAAGGGGAAATTGTGGGGCTGGCAGGTGTTTCCGGGAATGGGCAGCGCGAGTTTGCGCAGGCGCTGGCGGGTCTGCGCCCGGTGAGCTCCGGTAAAGTGATCTTGAACGGCAAAGATGTAACCCATGCCTCTCCCGCGGAACGGATCGCGGGCGGGCAATCTTATATTCCGGAAGAGCGCATGAAAGACGGGGCGATCAAAGATTTCAGCGTAGCCGATAATTTGATTCTGGAAGACCATAACAAACCGCCGTTTTCTCACGGTGTCTTTCTGGATTTTAAAGCGATCGAACAATTTTCCGAAGACCGGGTGCGGGTATTCAATGTTAAAACACCCAGTATTGAGACGCCGCTGAAAAACCTTTCGGGTGGGAATATCCAGAAATTGATCCTGGCGCGAGAGCTATCCCGCAACCCTTCGGTTTTGTTGGCTGCCCAACCAACCCGCGGTGTGGACATTGGCGCCAGCGAATACATTCACCAGCGGTTGTTGGAGCAGCGTGAAGGCAAGCCGTCTGAGGGGGGCGAGGAAATTGATTCCAAACTGAACGCCGTGGTACATGAGCAGAAACGCGGAACTGCAACGCTGCTCATTTCGGAAGATCTGGACGAAATCCGGGCACTTTCCGACCGGATCGCGGTGATGTATGAAGGACAGATTGTAGGGATTGTAGACGGCCCGACCTCGTCATTGGAAGATTTAGGCTTGATGATGGCGGGGGTGCGGCCGGAATATGTCCCTCGTTCGGGAACCGATTAACCGTGTAGATGCGCATTCTCCCGGAGGACCTAGTAAACACTTGAAGCAGGGACGGGGATTCTGAGAGTTGCGTTGCTTTGAAAGATTAAACATCAAGAAGCTGCCGGAGAGGCAGCCTCTTGATAGATTCTGTAAGTGTGAATACCGTTCTGTAAAATCAGTCTTCGTAAGAAATAACCTGATCGCGGATTTTGCCCCATTTAAGGGCATCCGAGATGCACTGTTCGATAGACATTTTGGTTTCCCAGCCGAGGAGTTCTTTGGCCCGATTCGCGTTTGCAAAAGCGCCGGCCACATCACCCGGCCGTGGAGGCGCATCGGTTTTGTTGATTTCCTGCCCGTAGACCTTCTCGAACGCGGTAACCAGTTCCCGTACGGTCACGCCATTGCCGGTGCCCAGGTTAATGACCAGATAGTTATCCTCGGGATTGCCGGCCCGCTCAAAAGCTTCGTCAAATCCGGTTACGGCTTTCACATGGGCCTGTGCCAGGTCCCAGACGTGGATATAATCCCGGATGCCGGTGCCGTCGCGAGTGGGATAATCGGTGCCGGTGATCTTGAACTGCGGAATCTGTCCTAATGCGGTCAGCACCAGCTTCCCAACCACCAGCGAAGGATTCTTGACCTGCAAGCCGGTCCGCATCTGCGGGTCGGCGCCGATGGGGTTGAAGTACCGCAGGGCGATCCCTTTCATGTTGTAGGCCTTACAGAAATCTTTGAGGATCATTTCCATCATGTATTTGGTGCGGGCGTACGGGGAGAGCGGGTTGAGCGGAGAATCCTCGACAACCATGTAGCCCGGAACCGTGGCGTACACCGAAGCGGAGGAACTGAAGACCACTTTGCCGTGTCCCAGCTCACTGAGCACGCGGAAGAGTTCCAGCGATTTGGCAACGTTTTCACGATAGTATTCGTACGGTTTTTCGGTGGATTCGGGGACGATAATCAGGGCTGCACAGTGCACGGTGCATTGGATGTCGGGGTGTTCCTTGAAAATTCGCCGCAGCAGGGCTTCGTCTGCGATGTCACCCTGGTAGAAAATGCGGTCTTTGGTGAATTCAATCCGGCCCGTGACCAACGAATCCAGGATGACCGGGGTATGTCCCGCATCTATCAACGCGGAGCTGATGGTACTGCCAATATATCCGGCTCCGCCGGTGATCAAGAATTTCATGTTGCCTCCTTGTGTGTACGCTTTTCTTGTGGGTGATGTCCAGGCTCCAGGTGAGCCATCCGATTGGAGTGTTTTCCCTAATTATCCACTGAACGAAGTATAAGCTGCAAGCATCTGTCTCAGCCTGCAAATATTTGGATTAATCGTTATTGTATCACTGGCAGCCTAATTCTGCCCGCATCGCGGCGACTGCCGCGTTCTTTTCATCCCCCGATGGAAGGTCGTTATCAATCCGTTCCCAGAGTTTGCACAGCATGGGCTGCATTAACGGGGTGATGGCCGCCGATTCGCGGGTCAGTTCGTGGGCCCGGTCCCAATCGCCGACATGGGCGTAGCCTTCGATAAAGGGCATCCGCTCCGTGGGGTCGTTGGGATAGTCCCCCAGGTTGAAGGCTTCATCTCCCAGGGCGGCGACTGTTTTCCAATCGCCCATCTGCCGGGCAAGGTCGGCTTTCTCAAAGTAGTAGCACCATTGATGGGCCGGTTCCGGGCCAAAGATGCCGGCAGGAGGTCGGGCAGCGTCTTCACTTTCTGCCGGATGGATCCACTCTGTTTCGGAAAGAGAGGCGGAAGAGCGCATCAGTTCCGGGATCATTTTGTTAAGCGGTTCGATCTGGCTGTCCAGGACGCGCAGGCAGGCCGGTGGATCATACTGGATGGCGATGACCTGTGAGGTGCTGCCCACAAAAGAGGTTGCCAGGTAATTCTGTTCGATGGGTAGACCGGGCTTCAGGTCTTTCAGCCCCAGTTCCAGCCGGACGGTAGGATAGTAAAGAACATAGGGCATTTCCTGGGAAGCGCTTTCCGGTGCGTAAATCCAGTTTAAGGGAGAGGTCAGTGAATTATCGCTGCAGAAAGGTACCGGCAGGTCATTGGCCAGCACGGTTGTGCCCGGCTCCAGGGCGGGGACGCGCCAGGCAAGCTGCCAGAAGAGCGATTTTTGGGTGTTCCATGACCGGCGGAAGGCGTTGGCGTTTTCAAAGTGTGTGCCCACCGCGAAAGCAAGCGCGATCCCCAGCAGGACCAGCCGGGGCCACTGCTTACGAAGGGGGATGACGTTAATGAGGCCGGCCATCAACAAACTGGTGCCGAGCATAAAGGGAAAGGTGAAGCGGTCGATGGGATAGTTCAGTCCGACGGTCAACCGGGTCAGCCAGAAGGGCCAGCCCGCCACCAGCAGCGAGAACAATCCAATCCATACCGCCGACCAGGCCCATCGGGGGGATTTATCCTGCGGCGCATTGGCGTCCGATTGTTTCAGCAAGTAAACGAGGATGCTGAAAACAGCCAGGAGGACCAGCCCCCAGTAAAGCTGGGTGGTGCGCCCGCCCAGTTCGGCAGAGTCCGGCAGGTGGAAAGCATGCGCCCAGGCGCCAAAACTTGCCGTCCAGATATCCCGGAAAATTGCCCCTGCCAACCGGAGCAGCGCGGCAAGAGGCTGCGCTTTAAGATCGTCCAGCAAACGGGTTTCGTAATTTTGGGTTTGATATTGAAAGAAGAAGGCCCGCCATAGCGCGGCGGCAATGAAAGCTGCCAGATAGGGCCACCAGTGTTTGATTGTCCGGGTGAGCCGGTCCCGCCAGCCGGTTCCCTGCCCGGAAAGCACGGCCCAGATCAGGGCGAGGCGCACCATTTCCAGGACGAAGAAATATTCCATGGCAAGCAGATTAAACAGGGAGAGAACAACAGCAAGCGCGGTCCAGATCCAGTAATGCTGCTTTCGACGGATAGCCAGCAGGGTGAGTGCCTGAGAGAGGAGAAACAGGCTGTAAACGATGTAGAAATGCCCGTAGGTGATGGCGATGTGCTGTTGGGAGAAGCCCGGATAGATTGCAAACAGAGCACTGATCCATAGCGCGGCCGCTTTTTGCTCCGGCCACAGAAGGCGGACCAATCCCCACAGGACCACCGCGCTGACCCAGCGCCAGAAGAGGGCAAATACCTGCCAGTGCCAAGGGTTTTCTCCCAGGATGGGGGTGGTGATTTGATAGAGCAATCCCCACACCGGCCGGTTGGTGGAGAAATAATTCGCAAGTCCGCCGGAACCGAGCTGTTGGGAGATCCAGGCAAATGCCCAATCGTCCCAATAGAAGCCAATCCAGGGAATGAGCAGCCCGAAGCTGATCACGCACAGAAAAAGCAGGAAAACAGGGACGGTATAGGTGGAAAAATTAAAAGATTTTATCCGGTTCAAAACTTTATTCATGGGATCAATCGGAGTCTGTGTCCTTTGCAATGGAATCCGGGATTGATTTTTGCGACCAGATGTCGCGAATCAGATAAATGGGCCGGTTCTTGACTTCCTGGAAGATATAGCCGATGTAGATGCCGATGAGCCCCAGCGAAATCATCAGGCTGCCCCCTACTACCAGCAGCATGAACATCAGGGAGCTCCAGCCGGGGGCCAGACTGGTGGTGTTCCCACTGATCCAGAAACTGAGGACATACACCATTTCCGCCAGGGCCAGGAACAGGAACAGCACTCCAACAGAGATGGCGACATACAACGGCACCAGAGAGAAAGAAAAAATGGCATCCATACCCAACCGGACCATCTTGCGCAGGGAGTATTTGGATTGACCGGCTAACCGTTCGGGCGGCTTGAAGGGCAGAATGATGGTTTTATACCCCATCCAGGCCACAATTCCGCGCAGGAAGCGGTGATATTCTTTCATCTTTTTCAGATTCAGCACAACATTTTTGGAAAGCAGCCGGAAATCCGCGCCGCCCGGCAGGATCTGTGTATCACCCATGCGATTGATCAGGCGGTAGAAGAGTGCAGAGCTCCACCGCTTGAAAGCGGAAATGTCCTCCTCCTCAACCCGTTGGGTGAGGACAATATCGTAGCCGCTCTCGGCCAGGCGCAGCATTTCCGCGATCATGCAGGGAGGATGCTGCCCATCGCCGTCCAGCGAGATCACGTAGTCTCCATGGGACTGGTCGATACCGGCGGTCAGCGCGGCCTGGTGGCCGAAGTTGCGGCTGAGCTCGATCACCACCACCCGCGGATCTGAATGAGCGATGGATTGGAGGCGCTCCGCGGTTTGATCTTTTGAACCATCATTGACATAACGGATGGTGAAGATATAGGGCAGGGAATCGATCGATTCCCGCAACTGCCGGTGGAATTCGGCGATCGCGTCTTCTTCGTTGAAGACCGGAATGACCAGGTCAACAGAAGGTTTGTTCTCCAGGGAGCTTTTTTCGGCCAATTTCCCTCACAATAAAGCGGACCGGTTTTGGACCGGCGAAATTTGTGCTGCGGAATGAGCTTATTATAATGGAGAATTTTATCCGGGGGGTGAGCTGGCGCTCAGCCCGGTTGAGAATCTATTGGGGTAAAAAAACAGGGATAGATTAATGATGAGAGCCCCGGCAGTCCGGGGCTCTATGTTATAATTTTTGTGCCGAAGGTGGGAATCGAACCCACACTCCAAAAGGAACACGATTTTGAGTCGTGCGCGTCTGCCTGTTCCGCCACTTCGGCAAATCCAACTAGAGTATATCGAATCTTTGCAGAAGGGTCAAGGTATCCAGTAAAAAATGAGACTAGGAATTATTGGTCTGCCACAATCGGGAAAAACGACTTTATTTAATGCCTTAACGCGCGGTGACCAGCCGACGGGAACTGTTTCCGGGAAGATCGAGGTGCATACCGCAGTGGTGGATGTGCCGGATCCCCGGGTGGATCGTTTATCGGAAATGTTTCAGCCGAAGAAAACGATCTATGCCAAAGTAACCTATTCGGATATCGCCGGACTGGATGGCAGCGCGGGAAAATCCGGAATTTCCGGAACGCTCCTGAACCAGCTCAGCCAGATGGACGGTTTTATCCATGTGGTGCGCTGCTTTGAAGACGATAATGTCCCGCATCCGGCCGGCAGCGTGGACGCCGCGCGCGATGTAGAAACCATGGACGGCGAATTCATCCTCAATGATCTGGTGATGGTGGAGCGCAAGTTGGAACGCCTTGCCGATGAGAAGCGTAAGGGCGGCGGACGGGATAAATCCCTGATTGCCAGAGAAATTGAATTGTTTGAACGGCTTCATGCCGCGCTTGCGGAAGAGAAGCCACTACGGGATATTGAAATCAGCAATGAGGAACGCAAAACGCTTTCCGGGTTTGGTTTGCTGAGCCTGAAACCGATCCTGGTTGTGCTCAACCTGGCAGAGGGACAGGAATCTCCTGAGATCAGCTATACGCACCACGATAGCAAACTGGTTGACCTTCAGGGGAAGCTGGAGATGGATATCGCCCAACTACCGCCCGAGGACGCCCAGATCTTTCTGGAAGAATACAACATTGAAGAACCCAGCCTGAACCGCATGATCCAACTTTCCTATGATCTTTTGGGATTGCAATCTTTCTTTACTGTAGGTCCTGATGAAGTGCGGGCCTGGACCGTGCAGCGCGGCGCTCTGGCGCCGGAGGCAGCCGGCGTGATCCATTCAGATCTGCAAAAGGGCTTTATCCGGGCGGAAGTTGTCAGCTATGAAGACTTAACGACTTTGGGCGGGATGAACGAGGCCAAAAGCAAAGGAAAACTGCGTCTGGAAGGCAAAGAGTATGTTGTTGAAGACGGGGATGTTTTAAATATCCGTTTCAATATTTAGCAAATCCGTAAGCAAGAAGAAAAAATAAAACCAGCGGGCTCACCGCTGGTTTTGCGTTGGGGGTAAGAAGAGATTTATTTGCCGTATTGCCGCGATCGTACTAAAATAGATCCTTGAGTCCGATTTCCATTGTCGCATGTTGCGCAAATAAATTATTTGACCCAACCACAGGGAGGATTATCTTGAAAAGAATAAGCAGTATCGTTTTTTGTCTGATGGTTATTTTGTCGGTTTGTTCCTGTAACGGACAGGTGGAACCAACACCGGTTCCAACCCTGCCCCCTACAGAAGCAGCGACCGAACAAGCAGCAGTTGAACCTGAAACACCGGTTCCATCGCCAACGGTTGACCCGAGAGCCGAAGCACTCGCACAGTATGGTTTTCTCCAGGATTATTTATATAACGAGAACGTGGAGGACTTCATATTGGGAAAGGATGTGGAGAAAATCCTCATTGGGCATTATACCGATCAGGAAAGCAATGACTGGGATTTCGTGAACCGGCTGGTGTTTACTATCCGGGAAACGGATTCCCTTGAGTCGTTCCTTCCGGATTATTATCTGTTGATTGAAGAATATAAAGAATTTTCCGCAGAAGATATGACGGCGGAGGCAGAGGAAAGTCTTGAAGAATACGGGCGTTATTTGATTTACGGGCAATCGAACTCACTTGGATCAGTCATCGCGGTCGATATCCTTCCGTCCGAACAGGAAGAGACCTACACCGTTGAGCTTTCGGTGAGATACGATGGGGTTTACGAATCGTATTGGGGCTTTATCCAGACGCAATGGATACCGGAAATCCTGCCTTACGGTTATCTCCCCGATAATACCCTGCAGAAATATGTAGACAGCTTCTCGTCTCACGACAGGGAAGTTATCGCGACTTTTGGAGATGAACCCACAACACAGGCAAACGCCATTCTGTTTGAGCTGCCCGATGACGAATATCAGCACATTAAATCTTTGCTTTTATCGGATGATGCCATGGAATTTTATGGAGACGACATCAATTTTACTCAGGAAGATGGGGTTACAAGCCTTAACTATGATGTTGGCGATATCCGGTGTATTGTTGATATGCGCGATGAGCACCACCAAATTACGCTGAGTCTCTTTTCCTTTGGGCTGACAGATTTTTCTAAAGTTGAGGTTCAAAAATAGAACTGGTATCGCACCCTCGGGTGCTGAGGGTGTCCGGAGTAGTTAAAAACGGGCAGTGATTCGCTTTTGAAATCAAAAAATCACTTGACTTAATAGAATTTATGTTCTAATATATAGACATCTATTCAATCTGTAATGAAGGGAAAGTGAGGTTTCAAATGTCGTACCAGTGTGAGTTAAAGCAGCAATCTGTACAGCCTGTGCTCTCCATCCGCACCCGGGCAGCGGTGCAAGACCTGTCGGGAGTGATGGGAGCAGCTTATGACAGTATTATGGCGTATCTGATGGAGCTTGGAGAGCAGCCGGTGGATGCTCCTTTTACGGCATATTACAACATGGACATGCAGGATCTGGATATGGAAATTGGGTTCCCGGTTGGCAAGACACTGCCTGCCAAAGGAAAGGTACAGGCTTCCTCTTTGCCAGAAGGCCAATATGCTGTCTGTGTCCATACCGGACCGTACAGCGCCATTGAGCCCGCATATACGGCGCTCAATGAATGGATCAGCCAAAAAGGATTGGAAGCCACCGGAGTGGCGTATGAGTTCTATCTGAATGATCCATCGGAAACTAAACCGGATGAGCTGCAAACGCGGATTATGTTCCCTTTGAAAAGCGCTGGATAGAGAACGTGATCCCTCGTTATCTTTCGCGTTAAAACAGAATTTTGAGATAAAAGTTAAAGCCGGATAGAATCCTTGTGGGTTTTATCCGGCTAATTGTTGTTCAAAGGGTATGACCTGCCCCGATGAAGATCAGGAAAGGTGTCTTGTCTGAAGGGATTGCTTTATCAGAGGTCATTTCCCTGGATTGTCTCCAGGATTTCATCGGCCTGAAAAATTCGATTCCTTGCATAGCCCGTAATTTCCCGCAGAATACCTGCTTGCTCGAGTTTTGCAAGATAGTTTCGGGCAGTCTTGAAAGGAATTCCCAGACCCTCTGAAATCTGTCTGAGAGAGAGGATAGGACGAGAAAACAGAAAATCGATAACTTTTGCCATACGCTCAGGATTGCGGTCTTTATCGACGATGGATTGATAGGTCGTCCGTATTTCCTGCAATGTTTCCATACGGAATATACTTTCATGGGCCTGTTCACGGATACCCCGCAGAAAGAAATGAAGCCAGGCTTCCCAGGCCCCTTGCCGGGAGACATTCAGGAGGAGATCATAGTATTGCTGGCGGTAGCGCTCAATATATGTGCTGAGGTTAAGCAAAGGCTGCGACAATACCCCCAATTCATGTAGTAAAAGAATAATCAGAAGTCTACCAATTCGTCCATTCCCGTCCAGAAAAGGGTGAATGACTTCAAACTGGTAGTGGATCATTCCTATCCGGACCAGTAAGGGTAATTCCATATCCGTGTGGATGAATTTCTCTAAGGAATCGAGTGCAAGATGCATCTCTTCAACCGGAGGGGGAACAAAAGGTGCTGTAGAGGGTGTGCTCCCCACCGGCCCAATCCAGTTTTGGCTGCGCCGAAATTCACCGGGGGGCAGGGTTCCCCCCCGAACGTTTTCCATTAACCTCTCATGTAATTCACGGATCAGACGCAAGCTAACGGGCAGCGTTTTCAGGCGTTCCAGACCATATTCCATGGCGCGTATATAGTTGTGGACTTCGCGTACATCATCGATTTTTTCAAAAAAAGAAAGCTGTCCAGCTTCGTAGGTATATATGTCTGCCAAAGAGGCCTGTGTACCTTCGATACGGGAAGAAACAACTGCCTCGCTGTGGATGAATGGCTGTATCAGGAGCCGTGGAAAAGGAAAGGCGCTGCCCAAAGTAGCCAACCGGCTTAATTCACGTTCTGCTTCGGACAGAATTGTTGCCAGAGAAGAGGACCAGGAAATGGAAGGTGGTAATGGATTTGGGATAAATACCCAAAAACCTGTGGGAGTAAGAATGGGTTTCCCTGCATTCTGGCTGCGAAAATCTTTTGGATTCATCGCTCGTTTCCAATCATGACAAAATCTGTAAATACAATGTCTTTATATTAACACTTAATAAGAAAAGTGTAAATATAAATCAAACTTATTTACACATCCGGATATCAGGTCCGATATGATCATTCGTCAAGCTGAGAGGAAATACTTATGAAAATCAGATAGTTGTTTGATGGGAAAGAAATATCTAATCAACGGATATCTCTTTCCGTTAAATGATTGTAACCAACAATAGAAGGGCCAGCGCCCCTCTGTTGTCAGAGGTTTTATTTTTCGTTGCGCAGGAGGTTATCCAACTGCTGGAAATCCACCCGGGAAGTCATGTCCAGACTCAAAGGAGAAACGGTGACTTTGTTTTTAAACCGCAGGGCGTGGATATCGGAGTCAGGATCCAATTCTTCCGGAGTTATATCCATAAACCGCCCGGTAAGCCGCCCCGGCTCATCCCAGGAACCTTTTCTGGTTGGGACGGGTTCATAAGCAGTGTGCTGTGCAATGTGGGTTATCTGCCAGGTAGTCTGTGGGGTGGCATCGGCCGGCACATCAATTTTCAGGATATGTACATCCGGCGGGAAGGGATGAGTCAACGCAAGTTCGGCAAAATATTTTGTGAAGTAGCCGGCTGTTGAGAAATTAATATGGTTGGAATGCTGGTAGATGTCTTCAAAGTTTTTTACCTGGAGAGACATTGCCAATGCAGGTATGCCCTGAGCTGCGCCTTCCATAGCTGCGCCAATTGTCCCGGACAGTGAGATGCTGTAGCCGACATTTTCCCCATAGTTAATACCGGAAACAACCAGATCCGGCCGCTTTCCCATAATTTCCAAAATCCCGTGCTGTACGCACTGGGCGGGTGTGCCTCCCACGGAGTAAGCGGTCCAGGTCTTTCCATTATGGGAAATGTTTTTCTTTTTAATGATCCCATCGGAAGTAATGGGCATGCTGCGGCTGGTGGTGGAGGCCTGGTCCCGGGGGGCGGCCACGGTGACTTCTCCCAATTCTGAAAGGGCGGTTGCAGCAGCCCACAGACCGGGGGAGTCAATCCCGTCATCATTGGTCAAAAGGATTTGATAAGGTTCACGCTTCATTTCGTATCTTGTCTTCCAAACTTTTCAAGTCAATTCTGGATGTGGCATCAATGCTGAGTGGAGAAACAGCAACTTTAC
>JAHDQE010000091.1 GCA_018433975.1 Ornatilinea sp.
ACTAAAGTTGGCTATATGGCTACTTTCCCGATTCCTGAAGAAACCCGGTTGGGGAATGCGTTTGCATTGGGTATGCAGCAGACATGTCCTGAGTGCACATTGGATGTCCGCTGGATCAACACCTGGCACGATCCGATCATTGAACGCGAGGCTGCTGATTCTCTGTTCGATGCCGGCGCCAATATCGTCTTCACCGGTGCCGACACCCCCGCTTCTGCATTGGCTGCACAGGACCGCGGCGATGTCTGGGGTATCACCTATGACTGGGGTGGATCCTGCACCGCCGAACGCTGTCTCACCGCGCCATATTGGAACTGGGGCCCCGTATTCGCCAGTATTACCGAACAGGTCCGCGAAGGCACCTATGAGTTTGGCATTGACTACTGGGATGCCGATACAGGTGGTGTTGGCATCTTCGGCCTGATGGATGGCGAAGAGCTTACTCCTGCCGAGCAGGAAGTCAAAGATGCTTATCCGGAAGAATGGGCAATGGTTGAGGACACCCTGGCTAAATTCCAGTCCGGTGAATACACCCGCTTCACCATTTTCACCGGCCCAATCATCGATAATCAGGGCAATACAGTACTGGAAGATGGTCAAACCATTGTTCAGGCCGATATTGACTGCTTTGCCGAATGGGGCACCTGTGATGTAGGTATGCACTGGTGGAATCAGAATATCACTGCAGAACTACCCGAAATTGAGTAAGCCTTAACGAAACAAAAAGGGGGCAGGGTTCCCTGCCCCCTTCCATTTCTATCATAAATCTGGAATGTAATTATTCATACTTATTTTTTCTGATTTTTGTTAAGCAACTTAAACCTCTGGAGAAATCAGGCGTCGATGGATCAAATTAACGAAATCAAAGATCAAGAAAGAGTAGTCAGGATGCAGGGGATTGTTAAGCGATTCCCCGGCGTTCTCGCGAATGACCATGTGGACTTTGATCTTATCCATGGTGAGGTTCATGCTTTATTGGGGGAAAATGGAGCTGGTAAGAGTACTTTGATGAATATTCTTTCTGGCCTCTATAAGCAGGATTCGGGGACGATTGAGGTGCATGGAAAGAAGATGACCTTTTCTTCCCCCCGTGATGCAATTGGAGCAGGAATCGGTATGGTGCACCAGCATTTTATGCTGGTCCCGTCTCAAACAGTAACGGAAAACATCCTTTTAGGGTTGGATGAACCGCGGTTTCTTCTTAATCTCTCAACTTATGAAGCGAAAATAGCTGAGATGGCAGAGCGGTACGGTTTGCATGTTGACCCCACCGCAAAAATATGGCAGCTCTCTGTGGGGGAGCAGCAGCGGGTTGAAATTCTGAAGATGCTGTATCGCGGAGCAGATATACTCATTATGGATGAGCCGACCGCAGTTTTGGCTCCCAGTGAGATTGAAGAACTCTTTCGGACCCTTCATTCAATGACCGAAAAAGGGAAGTCGATCATTTTTATCAGCCATAAGCTGCAGGAAGTGATGGAGATCTCCAATCGCGTAACCGTATTGCGAAAAGGAAAAGTTACTTCTCAGGGTATTCCGGTCAAAGGAAGCTCGCGAGCAGAACTGGCCCGATTGATGGTAGGGCGGGATGTGGTTTTCCGGGTTGAAAAGAAACATCAGGTACCGGGTGAGGTTGTGCTTTCGGTTAAGGACTTGAAAGCAACCAATAACAAAGGGATCTGTGCTCTGAATGGCGTAACATTGGACGTGCGCTCCGGGGAAATTGTAGGGCTGGCCGGAGTTGCCGGAAATGGACAGCGCGAACTGGCCGATGTGATCACCGGTTTGCGTAAAGCGGACGAAGGCAAGGTCCTTGTTCAGGGAGAAGATCTGACCAATCAATCCGTCAAAATTGGGATTGAGCATGGGATTTCTCATATCCCTGAAGACCGCACCCATGTGGGCACAGCACCCAATTTGAGCGTGACCGATAATGTGATTATGAAGAATTACCAGCACGACCCGGTGGGGAAAGGCTGGATGATCGACTCTACCGCAGCAACGGATTATGCGAGAGAGTTGAAAAAAGCTTATGACATTATGGTTCCCACTGTGAAAACGTCCGTGCGACTGCTTTCCGGTGGCAACCTTCAAAAGGTGATTCTGGCACGAGAAATTTCCAGTTTGCCTAAACTGATGGTAGCCGTACAGCCGACCCGTGGTCTGGACGTGGGAGCCATTGAGGGTGTGCAGCATCTCTTATTGGCGCAGCGCGAAGCCGGGGCCGCTATTCTGCTGATTTCGGAAGAATTGGAGGAACTGATTTCCCTCAGCGACCGGATTTATGTGATTTACGAAGGGGAAATCATGGGTGAAGTCAAAGATGGCGATATCGAGAAAATCGGCTTGATGATGACCGGAACAAGGTTGGAGGAAATTCTGGAGGGAGAAATCTCGCATGAGTGACGTGACCGCTGACAACCGGGGTTCCAAAAATCTGTTTCCTTTCAAGATTAAAATCGAACCTCGTCTTGATGAGCCGAAGGGTTGGTTCTCTGCATTGCTTTCATTTCTTGCGGTTGTGGTTGCTCTGTTGGTTGGGGCAGCATTAATCAGCTTCGCAGGTGGAAAACCCTGGGCTTCTTATGTGCATATTGCCAAATCTTCTTTTGGCAGCGTTGGAGTTTTCTCTGACACCATCGTGAAGGCAATTCCCCTGATGCTGACAGGATTGGCATGTACAATTGCTTTCCGGATGAAGTTATGGAATATTGGTGCGGAAGGCCAGTTCTTTATCGGGGCCTGGGGTGCCAGTATGGTGGTTTTGCTTCCGGTTTTGCCTGAGGATGCACCGCGCTGGTTGTTTATTCTGACAATGGCCGTTTTTGGAATTTTCTTTGGTGCGGTTTTCGGTTTTATTCCCGGCATTTTAAAAGCAAAATACAATGTCAACGAAATTATCTCTACTCTGATGCTGAACTATATTGCTGTAGAGTGGAATAATTATTTTATTTATGCCAAATGGTCGGAGGGGGGCTTCCAGATGTCGCGCATGTTCCAGCGTAATGCCTGGCTGCCGCGTCTGGCGGATTATGCGAAAGAATTTCCTGCTCTAAGGGGTCTGACCACACATTTCGGTCTGGTTTTTGCTCTGTTGGCTGCCGTCGTCATCTATTTGATCCTGTATAAGAGCCAGTGGGGGTATGAAATCCGGTTAATTGGGGATAACCCACATGCCGCAGAATACGCCGGTATTTCGATCCGTCGTAATATTGTGCTGGTGATGATGCTTTCGGGTGCCCTGGCGGGGTTGGCCGGTATGTCTGAAATCTCCGGGGTGGTCCACCGTTTGCAAGGGTCCATCTCCCCCGGCTACGGCTTTACCGGAATTATCATTGCATGGCTGGCAAAATTGAATCCGTTCGCGGTGGTGATTGTCTCAATTTTGTTTGGCGCGCTGATTCTCGCCGGGCGAGAAATTCAGCCGACCGGAATCCCTACCATGATCCAGGGCGTAATTATGGTTTGTTTGATTGCCAGTGACTTCCTGCTGCGTTATCGAATTTACTTTGCTCGCCGGACAGAGGAGTAGAGAATATGGATGTTTTAATTGTTCTTCAAGCGGGCGTTGCTACTGGAACGATTTTACTGTTTGCGACGATTGGTGAGATTTTTGCGGAACGGTCCGGTGTTTTGAACCTCGGTTTGGAAGGAATGATGTTGTTGGGTGCGATGACGGGGTATGCCGTTTCTGCTTCAACCGGTAGCCCGTGGTTGGGGGCTCTGGCAGGGATGTTTGCTGCGGGGTTGATCAGTCAGGTTCATGCTTTTATTTCAATCGCACTCCAGGCTGACCAGGTGGTTAGCGGACTTTCATTAAACTTCCTGGCAACGGGTGTCAGCCTGGTCCTTGGGGAAGGATTGAACAGTCTGAAAAATGTTCCTCAAATGCCTTCCTTCAGCATCCCTGTTCTGGAACAAATCCCACTTTTGGGAAAGATTTTCTTTTCTCAACACAGTATTCTGGTGTACATTGGATATCTGCTGATTCCCATTAGCTGGTACTTTATTAACCGCACCCGCCCGGGTCTGCATTTGCGGGCAGTAGGAGAATACCCTGCGGCGGCGGATGTACAGGGCATCAATGTCTATCGATTGCGTTACTTCTATGTTTTCCTTGGTGGAATGCTGGCGGGTCTGGCAGGTGCCACCATCAGCCTTGCTGTTTCACCGGGCTGGTTCGCTGAAAAAACCACATCCGGACAGGGCTGGATCGCTGTAGGTCTGGTAATTTTTGCTCAGTGGAATCCGATCCGGGCAGCAATCGGTTCGTACACATTTGGCGCTTTACGCCGGTTGGTATTGGATATTCAAGGCCCGACCATGATTCTGGGACTTGCTAATCCTTTCTATTACAACCCATATTATGGCTTCTTCCTTAAGATGCTGCCGTATGCGTTTACGGTGATCTTTCTGGTTATTGGTTCTCGCGAATCTACTCGAAAACGGATTGGTACGCCGGCCGCGCTGGGCTTGCCGTACATTCGTGGACAGCGTGGATTGTAAAAACATTAGATATTAATAGGTGAGAGGTATGGCTAAAAATTTTGTTGGATATCGTTGCTCTTTGTGCGGAACTGAATACGGGCCGGATGAGGTCACTTATGTTTGCCCCAAAGACGGGGGTAACCTGGATGTTGTTCTGGATTACAAAAGTATTTCTGATAAATACCGGGTGGAAGATATTACCTGCCGGACGGATGGCTCGTTGTGGCGTTATTTGCCGCTCCTGCCTGTGGAAGACCCCGGTCACGAGGATACCCCGCTTCGGGCTGCGGGTTGGACACCTGCTTTCAGCCCGAAAGTGCTTGCCGCTGAATTAGGGTTAAAGAACCTGTGGGTGAAAGATGAAGGCCGCAATCCGACGGCATCTTTTAAAGACCGCGCCAGCGCTCTTTTGGTGGCGCGTGCGCAGGAAATTGGTGCGGAAGTGATTGTCACCGCTTCAACCGGCAACGCCGGGGCAGCTCTGGCGGGTATGGCAGCCGCTGTGGGGCATAAAGCTGTGATTTTTGCTCCTAAAACAGCTCCGCCGGCGAAAGTTGCTCAACTATTGATTTACGGTTCTCAGGTTATTCTGGTGGATGGCAATTATGACTCCGCTTTTGACCTGACGATTGAAGCCTCGAATGAGTTCGGATGGTACTGCCGGAATACGGGCTACAATCCCTTTACCGCCGAAGGCAAGAAAACGGCAGCGCTGGAGATTTGGGAACAGGTCTTGCTGAATCTGAATGGTGTGCACAAGCCGTTGTGTGTCTTTGTATCGGTTGGAGATGGCAACATTATTTCCGGTATCCATAAAGGCTTTAAAGATTTGAAGCAGTTAGGCTGGTTGGACCAGATGCCGCGCATCTTTGGTATCCAATCCGAAGGCTCTGCTGCAGTAGCTAACGCGTTTTTTGCAGGCACGGAGGATATTAAACCGGTGGCAGCGGATACGCTTGCGGACAGTATTTCGGTGGATTTGCCCCGTGACGGTGTACGCGCAGTGCGTGCTGCTACTCAGACGGATGGTGCTTATATTACCGTCAAGGATGAGAAGATCATTGAAGCTATTTCGGACCTGGGAAAAGTGGGTATATTTGCTGAACCGGCCGGTGCAACTGCTTATGCGGGTCTGAAAAAAGCCGTGGAAAGCGGACAGATTACTTCGGATGATCCGGTGCTCGTGCTCAATACGGGGAATGGTTTGAAGGACATCAAAGCTGCTATGCGTGCGGCCGGTGAAGCGCCGGTGATTGAACCAAGTATGCAGGCACTTAAAAAACATTTAGGAATGTAACCCGGTCAAAACTGGATGAACAAAATAAGAAGCGCATTATGAAGCCAACCTATTCAATTATCGTTCCCATTTATAACGAAATATGCTGCCTGGACGCACTTTATTCCCGTCTCAAGGAAGTCATGGACTCTACCGGTGAGCCCTGGGAATTGGTTCTGGTGGATGATGGGTCAACAGATGGCTCTACAGATAAGATCCGCCAGCTCGCCGAACAAGATGACCGGATTCGCCCTGTCATTTTCGCGCGCAATTTTGGACATCAAATTGCTGTTACTGCGGGGATGGATTACAGCCGGGGAGATGCAGTGACGATTATCGACGCTGATTTGCAGGACCCTCCGGAAGTGATTCTGGATCTGATCAATAAATGGAAAGAAGGCTATGAAGTGGTCTTCGCGGTGCGCGCTGAACGGGAAGGGGAAACCTGGTTTAAGATGTTCACGGCTTCCCTGTTCTACCGCATTATTTTCAAGATCACGGATGTGGATATTCCAATGGACACCGGAGATTTTCGTCTGTTGGACCGCAAAGTTGTTGATGTAATGGGAACGATGCGGGAACGCCACCGATTTTTGCGTGGGATGGGTGCCTGGGTAGGTTTCCGGCAGATTGGCGTTCCTTATCGGCGTGCGGCTCGTTATGCCGGTGAGACCCATTACCCTTTCCGCAAGATGTTTAAACTGGCGCTGAATGCAATTACCAGCTTTTCCTATTTCCCGCTTCAGCTTGCCACATACGTGGGTTTTATCTCCGCCGGAATCAGCATCGTCACAATTCCGATCGTGATCATTATGCGGTTGGCAGGAGATCAGGCATTTTTAGGTCAGGCATCTACCCTGATCGCGGTGTTGTTCTTGGGCGGGGTGCAGCTCATCTCGCTGGGAATCTTAGGGGAATACATTGGTCGAATTTACGATGAGGTGAAGGGCCGGCCTTTGTACATTGTCAGTGAAGCCCCTTCGGAAACAAACCATTAATTTTATACAGGAGAAACAAAAGGAATGGCAAAGATTGATTTAACCGTTTATGAGGACAGGCTAAAGGGTGCGGTACGTCGGGCCAAAGAAAGAAATATTATCATCCCTACCTTTGCTCAGCAGAAAAACCCTGAATTGATTCCTGCGGGGATCAAAGAAGAGTTATCCAAAATTGGACTGTGGGATATTACTCCCCGCAACCTTTTCCGCATCACCTGGAAAAACGAGCCTGTCGCACAGGGTGGTGGTTTTGGCGGCGTGAACTACATGGAACTGCCCAGCAGTCTTACCGGTGTTCCTGCTCGCATTATTGTCCTGGTTGGGAAATGGTTCCCCACCGGCGCGCATAAAGTTGGGGCAGCATTTGGTTGTCTGGTTCCCCGGCTTGTTACCGGCCAATTTGACCCGGAAACCCAAAAAGCTGTCTGGCCTTCCACAGGCAACTACTGCCGTGGTGGTGCCTATGACTCGGCGCTTTTGGCCTGTGAATCCGTCGCAATTCTGCCTGAAGGAATGAGCAAAGAGCGTTTTCAATGGCTCAGCAAAGTTGCCGGCGAAGTGATTGCCACCCCCGGTACCGAATCAAACGTCAAAGAAATCTTTGATAAATGCTGGGAATTGCGTGCATCCGGTGAAGACCTGGTGATCTTCAACCAGTTCGAAGAGTTTGGCAACTATCTCTGGCACTATGAGATTACCGGCCATGCCATGGAAGAAGTCCTGAAAAAAGAACTTGGCCCCAACGACCGCTATGCCGGCGTTGCATTGACCACCGGTTCTGCAGGTACTATCGGTTGTGGTGATTATTTGAAAGAGATTTTCCCCACCAGCAAAATCTGTGCAAGCGAAGCACTGCAGTGCCCGACTCTGCTCAACAATGGCTTTGGTGCACACCGTATTGAGGGTATTGGCGACAAACACGTTCCGTGGATTCACAATGTAAAGAATTCCGATATGGTGGTTGCCATTGATGATGATGACGTGGTCAATATCATGCGCCTCTTCAACGAGCCGGATGGTCAAAAATATCTGGTGGAACAGGGCGTTCCGGAAAATGTCGTTGCCCGCCTCAATTTGATGGGCTTCTCCGGTATCGCGAATATGCTTTCCGCCATCAAGATGGCTAAATACTACGAATTGGGTGAAGAGGATGTCGTTCTGACGGTTTTGACCGATTCGATGGAACTCTACAACACCCGTATCGAAGAATATCGCGAGAACTTCGGCCTGTATTCCACAGCAAAAGCAGCTGCAGATTTTGCTGCTTCTCTGATGGGTGAGGGAACCGATAACCTGATGGAAATGACCTACGTGCAGAAGCAGCGCGTCCACAACTTGAAGTACTACACCTGGGTGGAACAGCAGGGTAAAACCTACGAAGAGATTCTGGATCAATGGTATGCCAAAGACTATTGGACCGAATTCCATGGCCAGATCGAGGAAATGGATGAGTTGATCAAAGACTTCAATGGCCGCACCGGTCTCCTCAAAGAATACGAATAAGATTTATTAAGATAAAAAGGGCCCGCAGAGAATTCTGCGGGCTTTCATCTTTAAAAGGGAGAATTACCCCATTCGGTTTAATAAATCTTCGCGCTTGATGGGCGCAGAAGTAATCCGTGCGCCGGTGGCGTTTTCAACCGCGCTGACAATGGCGGCAGGAGTGGGAACCAGAGGGATTTCACCAATGCCTTTTACGCCAAACGGCCCGGTCTCCTCGGGGTATTCGAGCAGGATGCTTTTGATCGTCGGCGGGGAGTCCATTGAAGTGGGCAGCAGGTATTCCGTCAGGTTATTCACCCAGTGATGGTTTGCTTTAAGGGACATTTCTTCGCAGACCGCAAACCCGATTCCCATAACCACACCGCCTTCAATTTGCCCTTCGACATTGACGCGGTTGATCACCCGACCCAGGTCATGGATGGCAACAATTTCCTTTACTTTTACAATTCCCAATGCCTCATCTACTTCAACCCGTGCGACCTGAGCACCCATGCAGAATTTAACATGGGGCATGCCGATGGGTAAATGTCCCGGGGTTTCCGGGCCATAGGGGAAACTGAAAGTTGCTTCGCCGGATAGGGTTTTTCCGGCTTCGGCGGCCCGGCTGGTGATTTCGGCTGCCGGAATGGGGTCGGAGCCGGGTTTGTCCAGTCGAAGCAGTTGGCCTTTTTGATACCGGATGTTAGCCCGATCCGTGTGCAGCAGTTCAGCAGCAGAATCAATCAGCGCGGCAATCGCTTTTTGCGAAGCCATCAGGAGAGAGTTGCCAACGGAATAGGTCATTCGTGAGGCGCAGGTGAC
>JAHDQE010000039.1 GCA_018433975.1 Ornatilinea sp.
CCTGCATACATGACAGCGGCTTTAACACCTTTCTCGTGCAGCTCTTCGATAGCATCGGGAACCAGCGTACTACGCAAACCAACCACACAGGCATCCACTTCGCCCGGTATATCCGCCAGACTTCTGTAACATTTCACCCCAAACACGGATTCATTTTTCAGATGTACCGGATAGATTTTTCCTTTATAACCATTCTTCTGCAAATTCAATAACGTGGTACCCACAATGTTCTTTTCGGAACAACCCAGCAGCGCAATTGATCTGGGGTTTAATAAATACTTGATGTTTTTGCCAATATCCAAACCAACCTCCTGTCCATCATGCAAATTTCCAATGCGGTCAGAAATTTCCTCGAACATATGTTTTTCCGGCCGCTTTTGGTTTCTTAGTATCTCCAACACCCATCAACGCCAACAGGGTTACCAGATAAGGCAACACCAACAGGAATTGACCGGGAATGTTAAACATCGTCTGTGCTCTCATCTGGAAAGCGTCCAACAAACCCATCAACATCGTGGTAACAACTACAATGAAGGGGTTGTACCCTGCAAAGATCACAGCAGAATATGCCAGAAAGCCTTTTGAAGCGGTCATCTGCTTAATGAAATATCCCATTTGACCAATCGAGAGCTCCGCCCCGCCCAGGCCCCCCAGAATACCGGCAATTGCGAGCGCCAGGAATTGGTACTTTACAACATCCACGCCAACAGAGTCCGCCGCGGCCGGATGCTCGCCTACCGAGCGGATTCGCAGCCCCACATTCATTTTGCTCAACAGGAACCAGACCGCAAACACCGCAATGATAGCAACAACAAGGTTCATCGATTGCTGTCCAAGCCAGGGCAACTCCATCTGCGGCAGCCGTTTGATTGGCTCAGAGTATCCCGAAGAATTCCAGATAATCGAGAGCAATACCGTCGTAGCTCCAATGACAACAAAGTTCAGTCCTAACCCACAAACAACGTGATTCCCCCGACCTTTAATAATGAAAAATCCAAGCAAAAGTGAATACAGCGCCCCTGCAATCACAGCCATCAAGAGTCCAATGATTGGGCTACCTACCAGATCCGTAACATAGGCTGCCACAAAAGCACTCCACAGCATATTGCCTTCCATCCCCATATTTACAATACCGCTCTTCGCAGAAATCAACACGCCCAAAGAAGCGAGAAGCAGGGGCACACCAAGGCGAAGCATACTAGAAATCAGTGTAGACAGTTCCACAATTTACCTCCAATTACATTTCACTCGTAGCCAGTTCAGCTTCGCGCTTTCTCACTTTTAGCCTTTCCACAACAGATCGGACAAGATAGGGAGAAACCAGAAGGGTGATGATCAAACCTTGTAAAGCAGTAATATAGTAAATGGACACGTTGGTCTGTCTGTCCAGTGCTACAGCACCCACCTTTAGCGCCGAGATGATAAAAGCGGTAATGATGACCCCGATTGGATTGTTACTCGCCATATACGAAACCGCAATCCCGTCATAACCATAGCTGGAGAAATACGTATCGAGATAAAGGTACCTGCCGCCCAACACCTCAAGCGACCCGCCCAGTCCCGCCAGAGCGCCGCCAATCACCATTGCCAACAACGACATTGTTTTGGTACTCACACCCTGGTATCTTGCCGCCAATGGGTTAAGACCACTGCTTTTCATCTCAAGGCCCAACCGGGTACGGTTGATGAGAAAAGCAAAAAACAGGCACAATCCGATGGAAATAAAAAGACCATACGACCATTGCGCACCAGGGTAAATCCGTGCAATTTGAGCCGTCTCAAGCACCTTAGCCGTCTGAGCAGAGTTTGCAGATCCCCTAAAGGTGTACATGGACAGATATTGGAGCACATACATAACGATATAGTTCACCATGATGCCAGTAACAACCTCACTGGAACCAAACTTTACTTTCATGAATGCGGAAATAAATGCCAGTGCCGCACCCACAATTAAAGCCCCCAACATGCATACAATTGGGTGAATCCCCATGGGTAAAGCAATTGCGCTACCAATCACTGCAGCCGCCAACGCACCGGCTGCGACCTGGCCCTCCCCACCCATGTTCAGCGCACCGGTCTTGATTGGGATTGCCACCGCGAGTCCCGTCAGAATATACACCGTCGATCGCCTGAGTACTTGACCAAAAGAAGAAAACGCCTTTGAAAATATGATCCAATATGCATCAAACGGGTCACAGCCAAGAATGGCCAGGAATATTCCTCCAACGACCAAAGCGAGCCCAATTGAGATAAATATATACATCAAATCAATCAACTGCCATTTCAACTTTTCTTTTGTATTCTTTGAGATTTTTATTGACATTCTGTTACCTCATCAACATTGGAACCACCCATGAAAAGGCCTATTTCATCCTTTGTAAATTCAGATGCCTTCTTGAATGCAACGATCTCACCATTGCGAATGACCCCGATAAAATCACTGAGCGCCATGATTTCATCCAGATCGCTTGAAACCAGTAATACTGCTTTGCCCTCCGCACGCAACTTGAGCAGCGTCCCGTGTGTGAATTGTGTAGCCCCCACATCCAACCCGCGGGTTGGCTGGGAAGCCACTACTGCCTGCAAACCAGTTCTTTCAAGTTCCCTTGCCAGGACGACCTTTTGCTGATTTCCCCCAGATACAAAACGACATACCGCGCTCCTTCGGGCAGGACGGATGTCGTATTTTTTAATTAAATCATCCACATATTGATTGACACGCTTCATATTTAAGATGCCGCGTTTTTCAAATCGTTTGTCTTGTTTATAACCAATGATAATGTTGTCTCGAATGGTAAGATCCAGAACCAGTCCTTGTTCAATCCTGTCTTCCGGAATTACACCAATCCCCAGCGCGCGCATATTATCCAGCGCGTTAGCCGTGATGCACTGTCCGCCAGTCACAATTTCACCACCGGCAAGCGGGCTGACCCCAGTCAGCACCTCCACCAGTTCCGTCTGGCCATTCCCATCAATACCGGCTACACCAACTATTTTGCCCGGATAAAGTTTTAGATTAAAATTTTTCAGATTGCAGCGGTCACCCTGTGGTTTTGTGTTCAGATCTTTTAGATAAAAACACGGCTCGAGTTTTTCATACTCGGAGCCGTTTTCTTCTACATGCACACTCGTAATATCTTTGCCAACCATTGCCCGTGATAATTCCTTGGCGCTCGTTTTTTCCGTCTCAAAGGTAGCAATCTTTTTGCCAAGACGCATTACCGTAACACGGTGGGCGATTGCCAGTACTTCATGCAGTTTATGCGTAATAATAATGATGGTGATTCCCTTTTCCCGAAGCGAACGTAACAGGTCAAACAGCTCATCAACCTCCTGTGGCGTCAGAACGGTAGTGGGTTCGTCAAGAATGAGCACTTTGGTACCGCGATAGAGCGCTTTTACGATCTCTATTTTCTGCTTTGCTCCTAAAGTCAGTTCTGCCACTCTTTGTTCAGGGCAAATTTGGATCCCGCCAAATTCCGTACAGCACCATTCCACTTTCTCAATCGCTTTTTGTTTATCAAAAAGTACCTTATTAAGGGTATGTTCTTCCCCTAAAATGATATTTTCCGCCACGGTGAATGAATCAATCAACATAAAGTGTTGTGGCACCATGGAAACGCCGAGTTTAATTGCATCTAAAGGTGCAAATTTCCTTGGCATTGTTTTCCCGTTGATTACGATTTCTCCCGATTCGCGTGTGTAAAGGCCATATAGAATCTTCATCAGGGTGGATTTTCCGGCACCATTTTCACCGAGCAATGCCATGATCTCCCCCTGGTTGACATCGAGCGAGACCCTGTCATTTGCCACCAGGTTTCCAAACCGGATGGTTACATCTCGAATTGATATCATCGCTTCCGACATAATTAGAATATTCCTTGTATGTTTCCGAAAATTTTATAGCTTTTGGATTTATTGAACGGTTTAGTCATCGCTAAGCAAAAACAATCCAGGGATAAGATACCCGAGAAATCAAGGAACATGGAGAGAATGCCCGGTTGCATCTTTTAGTTAAGCAAAAACCTCCCACAACGCTTACCCGAAATAGATATTTGTTGCTTGTGATTTTCACGATATATCTTTTAGCCTCGTTGTTACAGCCATACAAGCCGGAAATATCAAAACATATTTTTGCTGCAGAAAATCTCAGGGAGGATCCAGCGGATATCCAGCTTTCCTCATCACCGATTTGTAAAACTCGCCTAATAAAATCCGCACTACCATTAGTTTGAGTGCAAAAGTAATCTTTATTAAACGGCTTTAAACTAGATTCATTTCCGTGCAGGTAGTCATGTTGGACAAATCAAGCCTGTCATCCTGATTGGGTTTTTAAAAGGTTAGAGGTTCTCAATATTGCGGAAACTTCTTCTGTTATCCATCATCGCTGGCGCTGGTATTCAAATATTTCTTGGGATAGGGATACATAGCAGGAATCAAACCTCTCTGTTTTTATGATGACAATTTTTTGTAATGTCAGATCGATTCTCTTCCCGCTATGTTCTCCCTACACTAAACCACAATCCAGTGAATTTCGAAAATTTTAATGCTGTCCCATACGGTTAAAATCAATCACCATAAACAGCGTCAAACTTATCAACATCATCCCAGGTATTGGGAGCCTGGATCTCACCATTCTTCAAAGCCAGAATAACTTCATCAATGGTTTTCGCCACATCTTCGGGTACTTCCAGATCCGGATTATAGTTGAACCCAATACCACCATTGGCAGCATTGTTCACTTCGGATGTTCCCCAGGCCAGCTCGCCGCCATTTTCACAATACTCTTTGAAAACACGTAAAATAGTGGCATTGTTTTGCTTTCTGGAGGAACCAATCACGCGCTCCGGATCCCACTTGGTCTGGTCCGTATCGTAACCGATGAAGAATTGATCACGTTCTTGAGCAGCCGCGATGATACCCAGCGCGCCACCACCCGCGTTCTGGAAGATGAAGTGAGCACCCTGATCATACATGGACAGGGCAAGCTCTTTGTTCTTTACCTGGTCTTTCCAATCCCCCACAATCCCATACAGATATTCATATTCGGGTTTGACATATTTAATACCAGCAGCGGCTCCGGTGAGCGCGTTCACTGTGCTGGGAACTTCATTCCCGATGATAAGACCGATCTTACCGGTTGGCTCAAACGTGGTGGTTTTGCCTGCGATGGTAACTTCGCCCTTTTCCTCCATCAGAGCGGCCAGAACACCGGCTATAAAACCAATCTCGTTTTTGGCAAAGTACTCAGAGATGTACTGTTCATTACCTTCAGCCTGGATGTCATAAACGATGAACTTCTGATCCGGATAATCGGGACCAACCGCCTCAACAGGATCAAGACCATCGTTGCCCGCCAGAAAGATCAGGTCATACTCGCCACTCTCGGCGTACTCGATGATCATCGCTTCATAGTCAGGAGCAGACATGGGCTCTGAATAATCCCACTCAAAACCCAGTTCTTCGCTGGCCAGGCCAATGCCTTCATAGGTAGCATCACCAATAGCGCCATCACCAAGACCACCGATCGTTGTGATAAGGGCAAATCGCTTCCCCTCACACACAAGCCCTGATTCCGCAGCTGCGGGAGCCTCTTCAGAATCACCGGTCTCGCTAGATTCAGCCGGAACAGCCACCTCCGCTTCTTCCTCTGGAGCTGTCGAACCGGTATCAGCTGCTGGCGCCGCACACCCAGTCAGTACCAGCATCACCGTCAGAAACAAAACCAACGTTATGTGCAATCTTTTCTTCATCGGATTCTCCTTTAGATTTAAAGCATTACTTCCCCACGATATTGCGCTTTTTCTCTGCCTTTGCGACTATTTTGTCTCTGACAACAATAGCACGCGAATGCTTAGCAGTGCAAATACTGCCCGCAGCATCAAATGCTTCCACTTCAAAATGCGCAAAGATACCTTCACGTGATGTGAGCTTCACATCACATCTTACCTCCATACCAATTGGTGTTGGAGAGGAATGGACAAGCTCAATACTTGTCCCAACACTTGTCTGCCCGGGTTCAAACTTATCTTTCAGTGCCTCATGCGCCGTAGCCTCAATTAAACCCACCAGCGACGGAGTACCATAAACATGAGGAACACCTTCAACCGCGCGCGTTGCAGCCATCTCCTCTGTGACCACAACTTTCTTTGAATAAACTTCGCCTACGATTATAGTAAACCTCCTTTCATAAGAATGACAAGATTCTCTCTTCCATTTGACAAAAAAAGGACTGGCAAAACGATTAAAACATTGTAATAATCTTCACCATCCCTGATATGAATAGTATATATAAATTTAATTAGTGTGTCAACTAAATATTTTGTACGCAAACTATTTCTATATAAACAAATCGCACCTCATTCTGGTATTCTAAAACGACTTCACAAGCGTCCGGCGCCATAATTTGGGAAAAAATCTTCCGGATACATCGGTGTCCCCTTTTTGTAGGGATATTTTTCTAACACCTCCTCGTTGATCTCAATTCCCAATCCCGGTTTGCCAGGTGCTTTCATCGTACCATCGGACATATCCGTCATACTGAATATAGGTTCCCTCAAAAGCTCATCTCGAAGTGGCTGGTATTCCCAGACATCGATTTCCAACAATTTCGCATTTCGATGAGCCAGGGCAAGATGCAGGTTTGCCGCGATACCCACTGCAGTTAACCCGCCAATATGCGGAATACATCTCACGCTGAACGCTTCTGCCATTGAACAGATTTTCATGCCTTCCAGAATTCCACCTGAAATCGTCACATCGGGTTGAAACACGTTACCGATTCCCAAAGATACCAACTCTTTAAAGCCATGCAGCGAGGTAACATGCTCTCCAAGCGCGATCGGTACAGGAGACATTCGGGATATCCGCACCAACGATGCCGTATCATCCTGGGGAAGTGGTTCTTCTAGAAAATATGGGGTGTACTTAGCAAACCGCTGCGCCATCTCAATTGCCGTTTCGGGTGAATAGGTCATATACGCATCAATCATCAGTTTTTTATCAGGCCCAATATATTCCCTGGCTACCCTGGCAAATTCCTCATCCCACTCCTTGCTCTTCCCTACACGGATTTTGACACCTTTCAGACCATATTTTTCCAGCCATTCTTTAAAGATCTCGCAGTGCCAGGTTGGATCCACATCGAATTTCACGGTACCGCAGGCATATACCTCAATCGCTTCCTTATCTCCCCCAAGCAGCTTATAAACCGGCAGATTGGCTACCTTCCCCAAAATATCCCATAATGCAATTTCAACGGCGGCGATGGCCTGACAGGTCACTCCCGACGAACCGAGGTAGCCCCAAACATAAGTCCGCATCTTCGTGATAAGGTGTTCAATCCGCAATGGATCTTCGCCCACCAATATCCGTTTAAAGGTCCCCTCCACAATTTCCTGTACCACCAAGGGATAACAATGTCCATACGTCGAACTGGCCTCTCCAAAACCAAAAACTCCTTCATCGGTCATCACTTTAGTGAGAAAAAAGCACCTCGGTATGCGCGGTACATCCTTCCAATACATCAGGGGATAGGTTTTAACATCTACAATCTTCATAAGAATTTCTCCTATAACCAGTCAAGAGACTCTTTTATCTGTTGTTAGCAGTACCGCAGCACGGCCCAAATATGTGATCATGAGAAAGTTTTTTAGTAATCAGAGGATATCTATCAGATCATCCCTAAAAATACTTTTCTAGCAAATTATTTGTGTATAAATTATTGTGCTACAATATATCTATTATACAGAATTTAAGTCCAGGTTTGTTACACCAATCAGAATAGAACCAGCTTTATGATCCATTAAGCGATGCTGGAAAACTTTTTTGGGTTTTACAACTTTTCGCAAACTGGAGTATCCTACCCATGAATGAAACCATCTTCATCCGGCGTTCGATCAGGAAGTTCCTTAATACCCCCATTGAACGTGAAGTAATTGAGCGAATCATCAGTGCAGGAATGCATGCACCTTCTGCGATGAATACTCAGCCCTGGGAGTTTCTTGTCCTTACCAGGCCCGAAACACGTAACATCATAGCGGAGATGAGCCCTTATGCCAAAATGGCCGCCAATGCTCCCGTTGTCATCCTGACACTTGCTAATCTCGACCTTGAGAAAGATGGGGGTTGGTATGCGCAGGGACTGGCAGCTTGTTCACAAAATATCTTGCTGCAAATTGTTGAAGAGGGCCTCGGTGGTGTCTGGTTGGGTATTTATCCTGTGCACTCACGCATGAAAAAACTTCAGGAAGCATTTAGCCTACCCGAAACGCTTCTCCCTTTCTCGGCCATCCCATTTGGTCACAGCGAACGGATCAACAAGCCCGCTAACCGATTCACTCCCTCAAAAATCCATTACGACCAATACCATCAGTAATTTTTACTTTTCTCATACTAAATGAATCTCCCGGTTTGGAAATCATCCATTTTCCGGGAAATTTCAGGCTGCACAATATTAAAATCAGTTAATATCAATCTCTGCAAGTTGGTTTTTCCTTCCCGCACGGCTGGATATACAGTACAATGCACGAATATGGACGAAAAACCATCTGATTTTGACGATTTTTTCACGGAAGAAACCCAACCCAGCCCTGCCCACCAGGCTGAAACCCGGGCGGTAACGCCGCACTGGGACCCCAGCGAAGCGCCCACGCAGGGCTTTGAAGTCCCGCTGCCTCCACCGCCGGATTACACCGACGATCCCCTGGGGCATTTCCAGCCCATCCGCGTGGCGCAGCCCCAACCAACTGACCCCCAAAAACAGCCCAAACCCGCCCGGGCGCAGCGCAGATGGTGGCACAAACCCAAGGCCGCTTCACCTGCCACACCCCAACCTGCCCGGCAGCGGCGCGGCTGCGGCTGCTGGTGGAGCGCCTTGATCCTGCCTTTCATTGCTCTGGTCCTGGTGTATTTGCTCTTCCCCCTGCGCACCAACCTGCTCATCCTGGGCATCGACCGCGCCCCGGAAGGGACTGACGCCAGCCGCACCGATACCAACATCCTGCTGAGTGTCATCCCCCTGCGTCCGACCGTCAACATGCTCTCCATCCCGCGCGATCTGTGGGTCACCCTCCCCGGCGGGGGCGAGGACCGCATCAACACCGCCCACTTCTATGCCGAGGCCGCCCAGCCCGGCAGCGGACCGCAGGCCGCGATGGAAACCGTGCGCAGCAACTTCGGCGTGACCGTGCGCTACTATGCCCGTATCCGCTTTGACGGTGTGCAAGAAATCATCGACAGCATGGGCGGGGTGACCGTCAACCTGCCCACCGCCATGTCCGGCTACGACGCCGGGCCGCATGACCTCAACGGCGAGCAGGCCTTGGCTTTCGCCCGGGATCGGAAGGGCAGCGATGACTTCTTCCGCATGCAGCGCGGCCAGCTTCTGATCCAGAGCGTGCTTGTCAAGATGATCAACCCGCTCAACTGGCGCTACCTGCCGGCCACCCTCCGCGCCACGATGCGCTCGGTGGATACCAACCTGCCCATGTGGGAAATGCCGAGGATGGGCCTGGCATTGGTGCGGGCCGTACTCACCGGTACCCTCAACACCCAGACCATCACCCGCGAGATGGTGACCCCCTTCACCACCAACCAGGGCGCCGCTGTGCTGCTGCCCAACTGGAACGCCATCAACCCCCTGCTGTTGGAGATGTTCGGGGAGTAAAATTCATCCACCACCCGAAAGTGCTATAATGATTAAAACACTGCGCTGTCTTCAACCATACGGATTTGGGCAGAGCATTTGGTAATCATCATTTTCTTCCAGAAATACACACCACACAAACCTTTTCAATCCTTCCTTTACAGCAAACAGCTGCCCAAGTGGGTAGCTGTTAAATTTTTAAGTTAGGGAGGAACAAGATGAAGATGAAAAAGAAAAATCCCTTCCTGGGAGGTCTTCTGAATGTATTGATTCCCGGATTGGCCAATGTCTACATGCGGCAGTGGGGAAACGCAATCGCCACCTTTGTGGGCGCGATCATGTTCATTGGCCTCCTGGTCTGGGTGAACGGACAGCTGACCGACCCACCCTGGCCGGATTTCGTCTGTCCGGGTTTGTTGGGATTGCTATACATCGGTTTGATGTTCTTCGGCGGCTGGTGGGAAGTTCGCAAATTCAATGCCGGGATAAGTTGGGGAAAATGCCCCTACTGTCAGGCCTCCACCGACCGGGACGCTTTGACCTGCCCTTCCTGCGGGCGTGACTTACGCAACCTCCCGGAAGGGATGCACATTGAATACGAGCCTCCTCAACAGAAAAGGATTTCCAGGATGCGGCTGGTCATTGGCCTGTTAGGGCTGTTGTGCCTGATGCTGGTCATTGCCGGAGCAATTTTGCATGCAGCCGGCATCATCTAGTTCGTTTTTATGCAAACCGTGAGGGAAAAATGAATGGATTTCGGAACAGGTACAGGCCTCTACTGCTGTTTTTGTGCTGCGCTGCCCTACTCTGGGTAAGCCTGGCGGCCGGTTGTATGGACCTCGGCCGGCGCACCGCGAAGCTGCTCATCTCAGGGATGGATACGCCCACTCCCTACTATACCCCGGCACTGCAGGGTACGCCCTCATGGGCTGCCACCCCGTTCCCGCAGGGCACGCCGGTCTATGACCAGGACCTGTGCCAGATGGACGGGGAAGGATATAAATACCTGCTCGACATCGCCGTCGCATACTATCCTTTCGATCATGGATTGCGCAAGGAAGCCTCGGAGTCCGATCACGACGAACTGCCGCCGGTCATTGACGAGATGAAAGCCATCCACAGCGAACTGGGGACGCTCAACCCGCCGCCGGAATGCGAGATCATGGTTGTTCTGGATCAGGCTTATGAGGCGGAGGTGGACCAGACCATCCGCGCTTTTGTGGCTTTCTATAACGCCGAGCCGGAAGAGGTCTGGATGGACTTCCTCACCGAGGCAACTTTCTATAACGCGCAGGTCAAGTCCCTTCTGAATCGCATCTATTACCGCGATTGAAACCCCGGCGCCAGGGAACTTCACCGCAGCACGGGATCACTGTTCCATCCGCCTTTTCCCGCGTTATAATACCTCTATCATGGAATCCTTACACGAACTGTACCGCATCGGCAACGGCCCCTCCAGCAGCCACACCATGGGCCCCAAGAAAGCTGCCGAGGCTTTCCTGGCCGCCCACCCGGACCCTGCCGCCTTCCGCGTGACCCTGTTTGGGTCTCTGGCCGCCACCGGAAAGGGCCACATGACCGACCGGGCCATTGAGTCCGCCCTGTCCCCTCACGCCGTGGAGATCCTCTGGAAACCGGACGAGGTCCTTCCCGGTCACCCCAACGGGATGCGCTTTGAAGCCCTGGACGCGGAAGGGCAGCCCGTGGCCGAATGGCAGGGCTACAGCATCGGCGGCGGCGCGATCCTTGGCGAGGGCGAAACCCGGAAGGAAAATCACCTCTACCCCCACCACCACCTGACCGAGATTATGCGCTACTGCGCCCAGCAGGGGCTTTCCTACTGGGAATATGTGGAGCAGTGCGAGGGGCCGGAGATCTGGGAGTATCTCCAAGACGTGCTGTATGCCATGCGCGCCGCCATCGACCGCGGTCTGGAGGCCGAAGGCGTGCTGCCCGGCGGGTTGGGAGTTTCCCGCAAGGCCGCCGTCATCCGGCGCAAAATCCAGCTCAACGGCGAGAACTTCCTCCAGAAAGGGATGCTGCCGGCCTACGCCCTGGCCGTCGCGGAAGAAAACGCCGCCGGAGGCGTAGTGGTCACCGCCCCGACCTGCGGCTCCGCCGGAGTAGTCCCGGCCGTGCTGCGCTACCTGCGCGACCAGCTGCCCTGTTCCGAGCAGACCATGCTACACGCCCTAGCGACTGCCGGGCTGATCGGCAACCTGATCAAGTACAATGCCTCCATTTCCGGCGCGCGGGTTGGCTGCCAGGGGGAGATCGGCGCGGCCTGTGCCATGGCCTCCGCGGGTGCGGTCCAGTTGCTGGGCGGAACCATCCGCCAGATCGAATACGCCGCCGAGATGGGCCTGGAGCACCACCTCGGGCTGACCTGCGACCCGGTTGGCGGGCTGGTGCAGATTCCCTGCATTGAACGCAACGCCTTTTCCGCGGCCCGCGCCGTGGATTCGGCCAACTATGCCCTGTTCTCGGATGGCTCGCACCGTGTCTCGTTCGATGAAGTGGTTGAAGTCATGGAGCAGACCGGGCACGACCTGCCTTCCCTGTACCGGGAGACTTCCGGCGGCGGGCTGGCGAAGTTCTACCGCATGCCCCCCACCCCCGGCGAATAATCTATCCCCGCTTTACCCCAACCCGGAAAACCTCCGGCCTTCCTTCTGCTTTATAATGGAAACATGCCCTACAATCGCCTGAGCACTTCCAAAATCGCCCACGCCGTCGGCTGCCACCCCAACACCGTCCGGCTGTACGAGGCCGAGGGCTACCTCCCGCCGGTGCAGCGCGACCCGCGCAACAATTACCGCCTGTATACCGAAGCCCATCTGGACCACATGCGCCTGGCTGTTACCGCCTTGAGCCCTCCCTGGCCGGGGCGGGCCATCCGCCGCTCCCTGAGCCATCTGGTGAAGCATGCTGCCCAGGGAGACCTGGGTGGGACTCTGGAACTGGCTTACCGCCATCTGGCCCTGGTGCGCTCGGAGCGTGCTCAGGCCGAGAGCGCCGCCGATTTCCTGGAGCATTGGGCCCAGGGCGCCAGCGCGGACGCCACCGCCCACCCCCTGCGCACCGCGGATACCGCCCGCCTGCTGGGTGTGACCCTCGACGCGCTGCGCACCTGGGAGCGCAACGGACTGGTGGATGTTCCCCGTGACCCGCGCAACCGCTACCGCCAGTACGGCCCCGCCGAGATTGGACGGCTGCGTGTGGTGCGCATGCTGCGCACTGCCGGGTATTCTCTGTCAGCCATCCTGCGCATGCTCACCCGGCTAGACGAAGGGCAGACCGAAAACCTGCGCCTGGTGTTGGATACCCCCCAACCGGACGAAGATATCTTCTTTGCCGCCGACACCTGGCTCTCCACCCTCGCGGAGCAGGAAACCCGCGCCCACCAGTTGATCTCCCAACTGCAGGACATGCTGCACAAACAACAGCAAACCCGAAAAGTCCATCTTTATCGGGATTAATCCCAAACCCTCCCTTTGCACACCATAGTTCTACAATCAAAATAGAATACGAAAAGGAGGTCTTTGTATCCATGTCCAGACCGAAAGTGATTGTATATCAAACCGCCTCAGTGGACGGACGCCTGACGCTCGCGCCGAACACATTACTGCTGTACGGCGATCCCCGCTGGGAGGCCGTAGCCGGCTCCAGCGAAGGAGTTTACCACCGCATCCTGCAAGCCGAACACCCGCAGACCATCCTGGAAGGGAGCGGATCTTTTATGCTCGAAGGCACGCCTTCCGAACCGCTGCCGGCGGCAGCGGGGGATTCCGCGGCGCTCTATGAGGATTACCTGCCGGAAGAGATTGTCCACCCGGACGGCCCGCGCTTCTGGATGACGGTGGTCGACAGCCGCGGCCGGGTGCGCTGGATGTATAAGGAGTTCCCAGGGGAAGACTGGCTGGGGTTCTACCTGCTGGTGCTGGTCTCGCGCCGCACCCCGCCGGAATATCTGGCCTATCTGCACCGGGAGCGCATCCCGTATCTGGTGGCCGGAACGGAGCGGGTGAACCTGCCCGCCGCACTCGACAAGCTTGCCGCGAAGCTGGATGTTCGCACTCTGGTCTCGACAGCCGGCGGGAAGTTGAACGGCGCGCTGCTGCGGGCCGGGCTGGTTGACGAGGTGAACCTGGATTTCTTCCCTGCGCTGATCGGCGGTGCGGACACCCCCAGCCTGTTCGACGCTCCCGCCCTCGGCCCCGAGGAGCAGCCCACCCGCCTCGAACGCCTGTCCTGCGAGCCCCTCCCGGATGGCCACGTCCGCCTGCGCTACCGCATCATCCGCTAAATTCCACAACATAAACCAGCCGCTGAGCTACCGCGGCTGGTCTGTACTTTTCCTATTTTTAGGTGGTGTTGAACGCAATAAAACCCAACATCTCATAGATAATGTCAATATAATTATCTCTAAAATCCCGAAGTGCAGGATGGAGGAAAAGCCGAGTTACTGCGTATTGCTAGCAATCCTCAACTATTCGCCTACCTAGGGTTTCACTATCACTGGATGTAATCTTGCGGATCAATTGGCTTTCATTTTCAAAGACAATTTCCAGCCCTACATTTTCAACACCATATTCAGTAGTTTTCTTTCCACGTTCAATATAAAACCAGCTATCTTCAATTTCCGGGTCGAAACGAAAGTTCGGAGTTCCTACAATCCTCTGGCATCGCACGCCATGTCTCTTTGTAAACAATACAAACTCACGATATTTTAGTTGCTTTACTTGTTGATACCAGGGAAGATTTAATTCCTTTGGAAAAGAATCTCCCTTTTGAAAATCAACTTGGATGGTCTCTACCAAATTATGATTAACGCTAATCGACAGACTGCCATAAAACAGAACTGAATAATCCTCTAAATCTTTTCGATCAAAAGGTTTGTCAACAAAAACTGGGGGACCAAGGAAACGGTAAATATCATCAACAGTCGTTTTAAACGTAATCTGTTCCAGTTCTCCCGTCCTAAGGAAATTTAGGAATGTGGAACTTTCAAACTCAACCTGGTTTTTCATGTGGTTTATACCTTAGCACAGTATTTCAACTCAGCAAGTTTTTATAAAACACGAACCGTTCCTTACCAAAGTGTTAACTTTTTCGGATACATTCGACTAAATAAATATTGAGGAAAGTACTACAGTGGCAATTCATGTTTTCCGAAAGGCAAAAGTTCCAAAAACAAAAGGCTTCGATCATAAATTCATATTAATTGGATACATCCGTGTCATATAAACTGATATTTTGTACATCAATTTTTACATTGCCGGAAAAATACTCAGGCCTTTTATTTATTGTTAAAACAATCAGAGAATGCCCCATCCTCAATGTTATACCATCTTCCAATTTCGGGTTGTTTTCCAACCCATTTTCCAATAAGATCAAGTGAGTCTTCCGCTATTCTGGGCTCCTTTGAAGCAACAGGTATATATCTTTGAGTAAAGAAGAATTCCACAAAATGTGTTCCATTCTCAACAGAGATAATTTTCTGGATATTAACTAACATTCATTATTTTCCTTTGTTTTACTCATACTGGATATTAGTACCCTAGGGGCAGTCGATTCAGATCGCACAACCCACACCCAGACGAAAAACGATAGCAAATTTACGCTTTTTGGTGCGCTTGCAGCGCACCTTATTGACTGGCTTCAGTAAACGAAAATCTCCAGAACTAATCCAATTAGAACCAATAGGGCAAGGAATAAACATGCGCTGGTAAAGAAAAAACCATAGGCAACCGCCCTGTCCCCTTTGACTGGATTCCGAAATCTCGGTATTTCTTCATAAGCCACCATTTCTAATCCATGAAGGCTGAAAGCAATAAACATCATTATCATGAACAAAAACTGAATTAAAAGGAAATCGATCTTTATAAGCTGCGGCTAAAAACCCTCCCACGACCAATAAAAACCCACCCACGGGTAAAGACCACTTCAACCACCGCGAGTCATGTGCGCACAGCCAGTATATGGGTTTATAGATCAACAGAAGTATTTTGTATAACAGGCATCGTTCAAATTCCCCATTCCGCCCATCAATTTGTAAGAATCCCGTAAAGTGTCACCGCATCCAACGCTGTGGATCATCCTTCATTTGTTGCTTTTACTTTGGCTAAAGCAGCATTCAACCATTTAATTAATAATTCACATTTGCCTGTATCCAGAAAGACCTCAACATCACCATCCATCTCCAACGATACCCCTAGCCCAATGCTATTATCCGCAACTCGGACCGCCATATAACTTAATTCTCCAGATTCATTATCTGTAAACTGACAGAATCCAATATCCGTAATTTCCACGAAAATACCCCTTTCACTTAGGCATTTATGGACTACCCTCAATTAAATTGGGGATCAGGTGGTAAATCCATCTATTCACTCCCCCAACTTTCAGGTATGCAAATATTATAGCAAATTGCGTTTTTGGTATGCCTCATCGGTTTTGAAATCGTTTAACATCATTCCCCCAAACCCTCCATCGCCACACCAGCCCGTAGGACGCGGTCGATTCAGACCGCGCCACCCACTTCCAGACAAATAATAGCAAATTCACGCTTTTTGGTGCGCTGGCAGCGCACTCTACTGACTATCACAAATTGTTTTATTGCACTTTTCCAATTCATAAAGACTTTTTAGCATCAATAATATCCAACCAATAATACTTTAAACAAATATCCAGAGCCAACCATTAAAATATTGCTAAAACTCTAATAAAATATGGATTAAACTGGCTATTTCATTTTCTGGTCAACACTAGATCTAAAGTTCCAATGCAAATCCACAATACTCCAAGTGTCGCATATACAGTGTTATTATCTATGACTGCCGAAATAAAAAAACCTATCGCAGCAAGATAACAAAGAATTGCAGCTATCAAATAAAGTTTTGCTTTCAAAGTTTTCCTCCCTACACATGTTTAGCTGCCAACCCAGAATGCTTTAAACAAATATCCAATACCAACCATCAAAACATTACTTGAACTATGCATTAACATGGGATATAAAATACTCTTGCTTCTTTGATAAACAATCCCTTGTATGGTTCCAAGTACAAATGAGTAAAATAACTGGAAATAATTCACCTCAAAAACGAATGGTTTCAAAGACCATTTAGTGTGGGCAAATGAGAATAAAATCGATGCTAATAATACTTCCAATGTAACATTGCCTTTTATTGAAATACTTTTTCCAAACGCATAAATTAATATTGTTATTGGTAATGCTCGAAAAACAACCTCTTCAACCGATCCGCTTAAAATTAACTGGAATGCCAGAGTTCCAATTATATTCCTTTCATCCAGTGGAAACGCATAGACAGGAAGTTGGTTGTTCACAGCCATAAAGGTATGCTGTACAACTGAAATCACAGCAAAAACAGCCGCAAATATGGTTAAGTATTTTATTCCTTCTTTCTTATCACCGAGTTGAAAATAAAAATTGAGATTCAGCAGTTTGCTCAACACAAGAATAATTGACATTGCAATTAATAATTGAACCGCATGATGTATCGAAATTTCAGCGAAACTATTGAAGGGATCTATTTGTTGATAGGGGATTAAAGCAGCAATTAAATGACCCGCTTTTCCCAATAAGATTTGCATAACAAGCAACAATATAAAAACAATCATACCGAGTGCTGCTCTGTTGCATCTTATAGTTTTCATTTATAAAGATATCCTTGAAGAATGCTTATTTTACTTACTTTTTTTCTTAGGAACTCGCTTCTAGGGATGAGCGTCAAATATGAAGCAATCATTACCAGAGTGGTATCGATTATAATCCTTAGAAAAACATCGGAAATATAGCCAGAAAATAACAAGGGCATAAAAACAAGAAACACCGCCCAATTCAGACCGAAAATTAAGAATCCAAATTTCACTGCTCTGTACTTTAAAGATCGCCCATTCCTATTGCTATCAAGTAGAACAAACGCTGCCCCGATAGAGATTCCCATCAGAAGTGTCCATATAAATGTTTGCAAAGGCCTGGTTTGATTTCCGGATTGGATTACTCCCGAAAGATAAGCGATATATCTACCCGTCAAGAATATCCCCGTAAAAATTGATACTGCCCTAATTTTCTGCCTGAAAATAAATGATAGCGGGTGATCGCTCTCAACTTTTTCAGTTTTCAGCTTGCTCAATAAAATACTCAGCACAAAAACGGGTATCGCATCACTAAGACCAACAACGAATTCTTTAACAATCGGATTACCGAACAGAGACACTCCCTCAAGCATTGCAAACATCCAAAGAAGTGCTATTGCCGTCCCGTAACGCAGTCCTTTCTTCACGCCTTTTCCGGGTATCTCATTTCTGATTTTCCAATACACAAAAGCAACACCAGAAAATGCGAATAAAGCCCAAAGAGAAGCAGTGATTTCTGTCCCCAGAATACTGGCTATTAAGCTAAAGTTTGCATTCTCGGGCATAGTGCTGTATGAGGTCGTAACAATATGCAAAACTATATCTAATAACACGCAAGCCAATACTATCGCGATAATTTTTATTTTTTGATCTTTTTTCATACCCTCACTCCTTTTAAGTATTGAGTATTAAGTATTAAGTATTCTCATCATCATCGGTAACCGCATTTTCAATTTCAGCCAAATTCGAAAGCAATTTCTCTAGCAAATGTCTGGTTCTCGCAATATCATTCGCATCCAGCTCTTTGAACATTTTTTCTCTGAATATTGCTCCTTTTGGATCTGTTCGTTTCCAGAAATCATTACTCTGATCTGTCATTCTCAATCTGGTGACTCTGGCATCTTTCTTGTCTTTTTCTAGTGTCAGCAGCCCCTTCTGCTGGAGTTTCATAGCCACCTGTTTGACATTCTGGTGAGAACTCCCCATCGCATTGGCAGCTTCTTTCAGAGTTGGGGGAGAATCGAAAAGACTATTAATCGTCTCGGACAAAAACCATTGTATGGTTGTCACATCAAATTCCTTTAACTCTCTTTCAAGAAGAGTATTCATCTTATTTGAAATGATCAGCAAAAGTCCAAAAATCATCGCATCATCAGGAATTACATTTGTTTTGTTTGGATTCACGATTACACCGCCATTATTAAATTTGATAATGCACAGTTGTTATTGGTAATGCATTACCAATTTAGATAATACATTACCTTTTTGAATTTGTCAATACGTTTTTAGAGAAATGGCTGGAAGAATATAATGCAATTCGTCCTCATGAAGCACTGGGAGGACTACCGCCATATCAGTTTATGGCGATCAAATCATAATGGTCTCCACTTTCAGCTGGTACTAAAACTGGGATGTTAACATAATCATAAATAAATAGTTAATTTCTTTGTTGCTTTAAGTAAACTTAGAGAGCTAAAATTTTTTAATATGTCTATGTGTTCAAGTTTCTAATTTCGTGATCGCATTAGACCGATTACCTATTAATGAAAAATAGACAGGGAAATTTAGAAAACATAAACTTGCACAAGATTATCTCACTACTGTTATGAATTCCGTCCTGTAGGATTCAGTCGATTTTGCCCCACTTTCCTCAACGCGTAATCGGTTAGCCGGATATGAACATATTACACCCAATTTAGCTTCCTGGTATGCTGGCACCACTTCCAACTGCCTTTGAAATTTCTAGAAGCACAACACACCAAATCCTCCATAACTAAACCGGTGTTTCAGAATGAAAATGAACACCCATCCAGAAAAATCCGGAGGTCAAATTAATGGGCGAACCCCAAATTATCGTTGAAAACTTAAGCAAAACCTACCGCGTGCCGGTGCGCTCCGGCGAATTGGACGCGTAAAAAAGATTTCCCGCGGCGGATCAGCAAGGTACTCGGCAACAAAAGCCAGCACAGTGGGTGCGGCCGAAGATGACCGCGTCACCACCCCAAATGTATCCAGCCATGAGAACACCATAGCCAATTTATACCTGCGCCTTGCAATTATTGGGCAAGCAAGGTAATTTACCCACCTGGGGTTTGGTGGGTCACAAGGTGCTGATGATCATTGGAAAGTGCGCTTTCCCCCATTCCCTTCCATAACAATGCATGGGGAACAAGCTCTTTTTTACTCAAATCAATATCCTGTGTTAATACAAACTTGACCATTTCAGCTAAATACTCTAAAACAAGTTTTTTATAGCTTTCGACCAGGGCCTCAATTTCCTGGTCCCCTTTATAATATGGATATCGAATGATGTGTTCATAAGCTCTACGAATAAACAATGGAATTTGTTCATAATTTCCACTGATGTAGAAGCAAATAATACTATTGATTGCACAAACTAAAGGAAACATAATATGATTACGCCGCAAGTAAATTTCTGGATAGGCCCCTTTTTGATTAAGCAATTGATGGTATTCCGAAAAGTTGCTTTTCATATCATCCTCTATTAATTCATCTTCACCCATGTTGTAAGCATCGTATCGTAGAGTGCGGTCGTCTTGAGCCCGAAAGGGTAAAGTACCTGAAAAGGCATTGACCACACCGCTACCCAAGCATATTCGGCATGGGAATATGATCGCGAATTCACGTTTTTGGCGCGCTGGCGACGCACCGTACGGTTTTTTATTTAAGGAATTCGCTTCGCCAGATAAAACAGGCGAAGCGAATCAGGGCTCTATTTCACTCAAAACCTTTTCTAAGGAGGATTTTTGAGAAGAGTAAGGAATATAGAGCTAGGCAACAGCCTCTTGTTCAACAGGATTCGGGCTGCTTTTTAGAGTTGAGAAGACAAAGTAGCATACCGCAGCAACACCAACTGCTGCAAGCATAGGCACTACACCAGTGAGGCCGGCAAGCGGAGTAGTCGCAAAAATTGCAATGATCGTCCAGCTTGCTACGACAGATGCTGCTGGAGGATCTATATGCGTGTCTCCATGATACAGGAAAATAACTGCGAACAATTCTCCCAGGAACCCGGCAAGTATTCCAAAGGTCAATCCCCACCAGATATTACCACCCGTTACTAAAGTAGCCATGCCAGCAGAAATTCCGATATGATGGAAGACCGGGAATTTTGAACCGGTGCCCAAGAATATCAAAGCGACAGCGGCTATTCCAAACCCAGCCGTAAACAACGCAGGCATTACACGAATGAAGAAAGCAATTGGCAGACCCCAAGCGATGGAAATAAGAAGAATTTGAGCGGGTTTGCTCTGCCAGGGAAGCCATCCGGCTACATCAGAAGGCAACCAGCGGTTATCGCCTTTGCGAACTTTACCGAAAGGTCCCGTAGAACCAAACATCAGGCGGGCAACCATAGCTGTAATGATGATTGAAAAACTGGGGAGATTCGTCCAGGGAAAACCACCAATATTTCCAAGCAGACCAGCTGCCCAGAAGACTGCATAGCCGAATGACCCAAATAAACCACCAACCAACAGGACATCAGGGGAGTTTAATCCCATTAATGAAGAGACAATATCCTTGCCGCCGCTTTTGAGCTTTCCGACTTTGGCTGCGTATGCGGCTGCACCAACACCACCGGCAAAGGCGATATGTGGTCCCAATAAGGGCCCCCAGGCTGTTACGTTCAAGAATGTGTCCTGGCCAGTAGCCCAAAAAATACCGAGGCCAATAGTAGCGCAAACACCACAAAGCACGAACGAGGGCAGACCACCAATTGCGGCCCCAAACATACCCCCAGCAAAAGATAGAATAAGCATTTCAAAATCAAACATTCTAATAACTCCTTTTGAGTAGTTAGTGAGTAGATTGGAATTGAATTCCAATCTACTCGAATCTAGTAGGGTGGATTACTTGGAATATTGTCCTACCCGCTTTACAAGCGGTTCGTATTCATCTAATAATTCAACGGCATTTGGCAGAGTAATTTGTTCCGCTCCATTATTGATCATCACCAGCGCCTGGATGATCCGTGGAACAGCACCAGTAGCTTTGACACCCAACTTATCCCCAACGATTTCTTTAAGCAGTTTGATATCTTGCGGATCGATTTTGTCTGGGTAAATCACAGATCCATCGGGGGTAAACTTTCCGAAACCGTGAATGGGTTCTACACAAGAGACGCCACATGCTGCACACATCATGGCTGCAGCTGCAATTTCTGCCTCGTTTAACAACGGTGTTTGCAGGATAACTCTGACGGATCGCGTATCCGCGGCTTCAATAAGTGCATCCAACTCAGCCCGAACATAGTCATATTGACCGGATTTGAAAGCAGCGGTGTTAAGCGGAACTTGAATATCCATGTTCTGCGGGCCATTTTTGACGACCCAGGCAAGTTCTTCCACTTTCATGGCTGTAGGCGTAATACCGAATGGATAATCTACACGGGCAATCACTTTTGTTTCGCTTGAACCCAATACTTCTGTTGCCAGCGGTACCCAACGCGGGTCTACACTTACACCAGATAAACCTGCTTGTTTACATCTCTCAAGATATTCTTTAACTTCAGCTTCGGTAATCAAGGGATGCCAGACTAGTCCTTCAAGGCGGCGGGCCAGGTCCTCTTCACTTAACCGGACATCAGCCAGGGCGTGAAGTTCATCCAATGTAGTGAAGAAACCAACCCGGCTGATTGCGAGTTTATCAGGGTGAGCATCCATCATATCCAGTACATCACCCAAATTCCGGATTGCGCTGGTGCCCATTACTCGGATGGTGCCTCTGACAGCTTTTACAACTGCGTCAATCTTTGCGGGCACTTCAGCACGTCCCATCCCCCCGGTAGATTTGATGACATCCCCACCCGCATCACGGATAATTTCAGCCAATTTAACACATTCTTCGGCATTCCAGTGTGCGTAGTCGGGCATTACAATCACGTCCGCGCGATGATCGACTGCTTTTACAACCGCTTCAATGTCTCTTTTGACCTCACCAAATTTTCCTTCTTTAAACTTGGAATGTTCAATAGTAAACAGGACATGAGGTATACCCAATTCTTCAACAGCATATTTAGCTTGTTTTACCTTCAACTCAGTAGGGATACTGCAAAGGGGGGGATATGCGATTGCAATACAAGGTTCTACATGCGAGCCTTTGCACAACTCTACAGCCAGCTTTCCTTGATAAAAATTAACCACAACGACACTGGTCTCGGGATATTTTTTAAAAAGCTCAATATACTCCCGCAATCTTTCATCAGTAACATCCATTCCGACTGCCGCAGAATCAACGATCCCTTTCAGCAGGTCTGGATCCACGATACCATAAATTCTCATATTACTTCTCCTTCAGTAAATTTTCTGAAGGGCAGTACAGATCGAATTTAGAAATTTCGACATTAAACGCAGCCTCAATTTTCTCTATTGTGCGCAATGTTGATGATCTGGCTGCTCTTCTAACCTTCATGCATGTATTTGACTTGATAAGCGGAAATCCTATCAAAGATATTCTTCAATGTCGGATACGCATCTTTATAAATTGGGTAGAGCGCATCATACATCTCAGCATTTTCTTTAGTAGGAGAAAAGCGTTTGGAGATAGATACCCGTTTTGCCGCATCGTCATAGCTTTTCCAGATACCAACCCCGACGCCACCCATCATGGCAGCACCAACTGCGGTTGCCTGTTGTGGATTGGAAACACGGGCAAATGGAACGCTGTTTACATCGGCGTAGATTTGCATCCACAGATCATTCAATACGCCGCCGCCAATGGCACGGATCTCATCCAGGCTGAAAATCGGTACATTCACGGATTCAAAGAGGTCGTACAACCAGCGCATATTGAAACAAATGCCCTCATAGAGTGAACGTAAAAGATGCCCACGTGTATGAGGTAATAAAGCACCTAAGTAGGCTCCACGCGCATTGATATCAAAGTGGGGAGCGCCACCACCACGTAAATAAGGCAGAAAGATCAAACCATCAGACCCCGCAGGGATTTTTGATGCATCTGCGGACATGACATCGTATACTGTCGTTCCGAATTTTCCAGCGCAGGTATCTTCCATCCCATACATATTATCTTTTGCCCACTGTTGGGCAATACCTCCTGCCGCTGTGATCATCACCAGGTGATAAGCATTCGGCATCGGCAGACAGGTACTGCAATTCATCTTCACACGCGGATCCGTGCTGGGTACCGGGCTGAAAACACCTGTCCAGTTGGCAGACCCAATATAGGTATATGCCATCCCGGCTTTGACAACACCCGCGCCCATATCGGAACAAATCACATCCCCCGATCCAAGACAAACCGGTGTTCCAGCTTTCAAACCGGTAATTTCTGCAGCTTCCGGTGTGATATACCCCATCACATCATGCGATTCGACGACATCAGGGATCTTGGCCATATCAATTTCAGCCGCATCGAAGATTTCCTTGGAGAGTTTACGATTCTTGATATCCATATATGCGCACATGGAGGCGTCCCCCCACTCCGTTGCGTAGTTTCCCGTCAGACGCTGGGCAATAAATTCCTTTGCCTGAAGAAACTTATATGTGTTTTTATAAACCTCGGGTAGATTTTCTTTAATCCAGCGCAGTTTATTGATAACATGGATTTCGGATTGCCAACCCACACCATGAATCTTGTAATATTCATCAAGGCCACCAAAAGCTTCATGAATCCGCTCCGCTTGTTTTCCACTACGACCGTCTGCCCAAATCGCAGTGCGGTCCACAAGCACCTTCCCATTTTTATCAACCGGGGTTTGGCTCATCATCTGTGCGCTGAAGCTGACCACGGCGATATCTGCCGGATCAATCCCGCTCGATTCGATCGCCGCCTTTGTGCTTTCAACAACTGCTGTCCACCATTCTTCCGGGCTTTGTTCGACCCAATTTGTATGCGGATAGTAGGATTGGAACGGTGTATATCCACTTGCCAGTAGATTCAGGTTCTCATCGACAATAACTGCTTTGTTCCCTGTTGTTCCCAAATCATGAACTAGAATATAGTTCTTTGCCATCTGTTTCTCCTTTCAGGTTGAGCTGATTAATTGAGAATGGTTTTAATGAGCGACGGTTTGGACTCCAGCGCTTTCCAACAAAAAGCGGCTAACAATTTTTTCCCATTGAGAAAATTAGTTAAACAAAAAAGCCACTTGTACTAACAGCTTAGTAAAAGCAGCTTTTTTTGTCTACGACATTTGAAAAGGCTAACTGATTGAAAGAGAAGAAGAATGACTTAAGTCGGTTTAATGAGACCAAACAAATCTAATTTAATGCTGCCTTTTTTAATCCCTTATGATCTACAATGACAATACAGTTCTTCGCCGGCATCTCAATTAATCCATCATCCGCAAATTTTCGCAGTACACGCCCCACAATATCCGCAACTGTTCCCAATCGATCGGCAACATCACTTTGTGTACACTGCCAATAAATTATGCCACTATCATCACAATGTTCAAGAAGAAAACGAGCAACCCGCCCACTGGTCGAAAACAAAGCTAAGTTCTCAATTGCATTGGTCAAAGTTCTCAACCGAGTAGAAAGGTTATCCATAATCTTAAGAGCTAAAACGGGATGATCTTCTAACAATTTACGAAAATCACTCCCAGTAAGTGCTAAGACTTTGACCGGAGTGAGTGCGCAGGCATTAGCAGGGTTATTCTCTTGAGATTGAAAACAGCTGATCGCATTAAACCAGTCTCCCGGGTCTAAGCGTGACAGCACCAATTTCCGGCCATTAGCAGAGACCCGGAAAATATTCACTTTCCCCCTCAGAATGAGATAGGCAGCCTGACAGGCCTTGCCTTCGGTAATAATAAATTTTCCGGGAACATAGCTCCGGTAAATAGCAACATTTTTAATGGATGTGGATACAGATTTGGGAAGATCTTCAAAAAACGGGATGGTCATGTAATTTTTTATTTATTAATATGAATTAATATTAATTATATTATAGCACCAACTAAAATACATTTCAAATATAAAAAAATAAATCATAAATAATAGACATTTTTAAAAAATGTAAGTAGAATCCATATTCCCTGAACATAGATCAAAATCCCAAAAACGACCCCAATCCTCTGCAAGAAATGGTCGCTGAATATAACGGCTCTCTAAATAAATATCTTTACGCTGGTTCCCCATTTGATTGAAGGATAATCACCAGATTTTCTTCCAACCCTCCATTATTACACCAGTGTTTTAGAATGAAAATGAACACCCATCCAGAAAAATACGGAGGTCAAATTAATGGGCGAATCCCAAATTATCGTTGAAAGCTTAAGCAAAACATACCGCGTGCCGGTGCGCTCCAGCGGGCTGGGCGCGGCGTTGAAGAGCCTGATGCACCGCAGTTACCACGATGTGGAGGCCGTCCGGGAGATCAGCTTCTCGATCGCCTCCGGGGAGATGATCGGCTTTATCGGGCCAAACGGCGCCGGGAAAACCACCACCCTCAAGATGCTCTCCGGGCTGCTGCACCCCACCGCCGGGAAAGCCCAAGTGGTGGGGCATTGTCCCTGGGAGCGCAAAGAAGATTTCCTGCGGCGGATCAGCATGGTGCTCGGCAATAAAAGCCAGATGCTGTGGGATATCCCGCCGCTGGATACCTTCCGCGTCCTGGCGGAAATTTACCGCGTTCCCCAACCCACTTTCCAGCGCACGCTGGATGAGCTGGTCGCCTTGCTCGATATGCAGGACCTGCTCACCAAACCGGTGCGCAACCTCTCACTCGGCGAGCGCATGAAGTGCGAACTGGTAGCCGGACTGCTGCACCAGCCGGAAGTGCTCTTTCTGGATGAACCTACTCTCGGTCTGGACGTCTCCATGCAGGCCCGCTTACGGCAGTTCGTAGCCGCCTACAACCGGGCCCACGGCGCGACCGTCATCCTCACCAGCCACTACATGGCGGATGTGGTCACCCTGTGCCCGCGGGTCATCCTGATCCATCACGGACGGCTGCTGTACGACGGCGCGCTGGGGGACCTATCCAGCCGTCTGGCGCCGTTCAAGCTGGTACAGGTTACCCTCCAGAACGGGAATGGCGATGAATCTGCTGAAATAGTACTGCCGCAGGGTGTGGATCTCCTTGAACGGGATAACGGCCGGCTTTCACTGCGCGTGGCGCGCGCCGAGGCCCCCGCCCTGACCGCTTACCTGCTGAACACCTACCCGGTCACCGATCTGTCCGTGGAGAACCCACCCATCGAAGCGGTCATCGACCGCATCTACACAGAGGAGGTCGTATGATCCACCGCGGCGCAATCGCATTAGTCAAGAGCACCTGGGCTTCCTGGATGCAGTACCGGGGTTTCTTCTTTGTGCTGGCGTTTGGCTGGATGATCCCGCCGCTGGTCTACCTGCTGGTGTGGTCCACTGCTGCCGAAAGCGGGTCTCCGGTTGGCTTCAGCCGGGGCGAATTCGTGTCCTATTACCTGATCCTGATCGTGGTCAACCAGTTCACCTATGCACAAACCAACTGGACGGTAGGTGATTTTATCCGCGGGGGCCAGCTCAATACCTACCTGCTGCGCCCAATGCCGTACATCTACCAGATCCTGGCGGACGAGGCAGCCGGGAAAGTGGTTTTCATGGCCTTTGTAATCCCCGTTTCCGCCGTGCTGGCGCTCGTCCTACGGCCGGAACTGCACCTCACCCTTCAGACTGGTCTGCTGTTTCTTCCCGCCCTGGCCCTGGCGTGGGGATTGCGCTTCCTGTGGGGGCTGTGGCTGGCCATGCTGGCTTTCTGGGCCACCCGCGCGGACGCCCTGCTGGCAGTCCAGGACGCGCTGACTTTCCTGCTCGCCGGGGTCGTCGCGCCGGTCGCGCTGCTGCCGGATGCGGTCCGCTGGCTGGCTGGCGTCCTTCCCTTTCGCTACATGGTCGGCTTCCCGGTAGAAATCCTCACCGGACAGGTTCAAGGCGCGGCGCTGCGACAGGGCTTCACCGTTCAGACGGGCTGGCTGCTGTTGGCATTCCTGCTCTGCAATATCGTCTGGAAGTACGGTCTGCGCCGCTACACCGCGGTGGGAGGTTAACCCATGCGTTACTTGAAATTGATCGTTCTCTTTTTCCAATCTTCGGCGCAGGAAGAACTGGCTCACCGGGCAAATTTCTGGATCCACATCCTGCACGCGCTGCTGAATCTGGGGACCGGAACAGCCGGGATGTGGATTCTGTTCCGGCAGGTGCAGTCTTTGCGGGGATGGGATTTCTCTTCCGCGCTGGCTATCCTGGGCGTGTATCTGGTGCTGGACGCCCTGCGCAGTCTGGTGATCGGCCCCAGCTTTGAAGCCCTGGCGGGAATGGGGCAGGAGGTATGGAGCGGAAATTTTGATTTCACCCTGCTCCGCCCGCTGGATACCCAGTTCCTGCTCAGCTTCCGCCATTGGAATGTTTTCGCTCTGTTCGACCTGGCGCTGGGGCTGGCCGTGCTAGGGACGGCAGCCGCTCAAAGCGGGCAAACCTTGAGCCTGCCGCAGACAACAACCTTCCTGCTCGTTCTGCTGGCGGGATTAGCAGCGCTGTACGCCGTGCTGCTGACCTTCACCGGGCTGGTCTTCTGGAGCCCGGCTTTCACCTTCGCGTGGGTCTTCGATGCCATCTTCCAGATGGCGCGCTATCCGGTCGATCTGTATCCCGGCTGGCTGCGATTGGTGTTGACCTGGATCGTCCCCGTCGGATTGATGACTACCATCCCGGCCCGTGCCCTCACCCGGGACATTCCCGCGGGCACATTATGGAGCAGCCTGCTCGCGGCAGTCGGGCTGGTCATCGCAGCCTCGGCTTTCTTCCGTTTCGCGATGCGGCATTACACCAGCGCATCTTCTTGATTGCGCAAAAAAGAGCCCCAAGATGAGTATGATCTTGGGGCTCCGCATTTAAACACTTGCCTGGAAAAATTATTCCTGCGCCGCCAGGCGGGTATCGCACTCCAGCTCCTGCCACACCCGGTCCGCAGCCGCCTGCGCACCCTCGCTTTGCGGCCCGGAAGTCTCCAGGCGCTCCCAGAGTTTACACAGCATCAACTCATAGTTTGAATCGATCTCGGAATTGATGATCGTCAGCTCAGCCGCCCGGCCCCAATCCCCGGTGCGAGCGTAACCCTCGATGAAGGGCAGCCACTCCTGCGGCGAGTTGGCCTCGGTGCTGTCCGGCGCAATGCCCTGATCTGCGGCCTCATCGCCCAACGCGACAACGGTCTCCCAATCCCCCACCTGCTTTGCCAGAGACGCTTTCTGATAGGTATAGCACCAATCATGTTCCGGTTCGGACCCGAAGATCTCCGGCGGAGGATAATCCGCGCTGGCCGGTTCAGTCAGAATGCGGTCAGTACCCGAAGCAGGCAGTGCAGTCCGCATCCGCGCGTTCAAATAGGGATTATCGACATCCTCCGGCGTCAGCACCCACACACAGTTTGAATTATGCGGCGGATCATAATACAGCAGCACAATATCCTGGCTGAAACCGCTGAAGATGAAATCTCGGAAAGTCTTTTCATAGGGTTTGTTTTCATTGAAAAAGCCGGGGTCATTCACCAACGCATCTTTCAAATATAAAAACTTTAGCCCCATTTCCGCGGGGTCATCCCCCGAAAGATACAACACATTAAAGGAAAAGTTAGGGAAAACATAGGGAAACAGCGCGGCATCCGAAAAGAAAATCGTATTGGGTTCAATGGCCGGCGCACGCCAGTAAAGCTGCCAGTAAACCCGCTGTTGTTTGATCCACGACCAGCGGAAGTCATTCTCCGTGCGGAGCTGAAGGCCGGCCCCCAGGCCGATCAGTATGCTCGCCACCACAGCGATCTTTTTCCAATCATGGATGAGCCAGCGCAGCAGTGCTGTGAGTGAAAGGCTGGCGCCGAACATGGCCGCCAGTCCAAAGCGGTCTGAGAACAATCCCGGCAGCCAGGCCTGACGGTCCGTTACCCAGATCGGCAGTGTACCCAGCACCATGGCTGCCACCCCAATCCAGAATGCTTCAACCGCCCAACGGCTGCGGGATGGAGCAGGCTCATCTTCCTGTGGGGCTTCCAGACGGGATAAATAAAACATCAAACCCACTGCCACGGCCGCGGCTCCTACCGCGAACAGAGCCAGCGAA
>JAHDQE010000096.1 GCA_018433975.1 Ornatilinea sp.
AGGGCCCTTCATTTTCATCCACAGGAAATGAAATTTCGACCCAGTAGTCAAATTTTTTCTTCGCCAACTTTTCGGACGGCCGGCGGAAAACTTCATTGTAGATCGCATCAGATTTGTATGAAAAACGTCTGGATGCACTTTCGTCCGACTCCCCAAGGGCGGGTGAATTGAGTGTATTCGCATAATGTCCCGGTGGCAGCAATTCTTCGTCCAGAATCAACGACTCTACCGGACAGCTCCGCTGCGGGCGCTTATCCGTGAAGTGATACCGGCAGTAGCCGATCATGATCAGTAAAAGCAACAGCAGCAAAATGATTTTGGTTGTACGTTTCATTTTCCACCTACCGGTTGTCAAATTGATCTGCCGGATAAGGATATTTCCAATAAAGTTGGCAGGTTGGGTTGAGCGTACTTTGCGAAACCCAACGTTTCCCCGTTATCCATGAGAATATTTCACACTTGCATCACTGACGTGTCCCTCCTGGGATGAATGACCACGGCATTTAGGCATGAAAATAGTATACTGATTTTACGTTTTGGGCGCGCCGCAGCATACCCAACCAGCTGGCCGCCGCTGTGATTGTGCCCTCAAATCCTTAATTACCTGAATAATGGTTACGATATAGCATGATCTGTCCTGTTCGGAGTATTCTCCTTTTTTACGCTATGGCACACATTGGTATTCTCTGTACCCTTCCCAAGGAACGATCTTGTTGATGTCACTCTGATATGGTCTGTAACTGGACTGCGACTTCAAGGTTTGTTCTATATCGAGATGTGGGGGGAAAAGGGCAATACTAGATATTAATGTGCTCGGTGTGATATTTCTTCTTGGAGGATGTGATTGACCACTGGATATATCAACCCGCATCCCTTTGTCGACATAAAATAGATCAGCCTCGCAGTATGAAGATGGAAACACCGTATCGATATAAGGATACACATAATCGGGTTCTCCAAAAGCATTGATAAAATTTTCCATTGTAGCTAAATTTCGATGACTATATATACTAATTTTGGTAACAATTTGCGTATCCTCATCTACTGTAACTTCACCTAATTGCCCTGTTTCATTTTCAGGTGTGTACCATAGAATTACTTCCGTATCATAATTTTCCTTGTCTCGCTCCACCCTCAACACTCCAGGGTGCGCGGATAATTTCTCGGCCACTTCATCCGCGGGTGTTACCCCAGGAATGATGCCATCCAGGCAAGGCGGCTGGCAGACCGGGTTTTCCAGCCATGCATCGATCCAAAGTGTCTGATTTGGCAGGTATGGCTTTGAGAAAAGGTTGAAAGGTTGATAAAACGCCAGAGCACAGATGATCACCAAAATCAATAAGAGTATTAGAATGATACGTTTTATTTTCATTCTGTTTCTCCTCTAATAATGAACCTTATCGATCGAGGCGTGGATCATCATCATTCTGTTCTTGTCAACTTTTCCTTCCTCAGGGTATGCTATATTTAAATCCATATATGCAGTATAGGCATAAGATTCGGCATAATCATCAAGTGACCCACTATACCCATATTTTGTTGTATCTCCTGAAGATGAATAATGCCTGTTCCGAGAACCCGTCACGAATAAATTGGCAGCAGAATACAAGGCCCTTGATGAATTATATCCGACAGATGGATCAGGGTTTACACACCCCAAAAATGCTGACGAACTGCAACCCGAATCAGGCGAGAACTCTGAAACAAATGAATCAGACGGCCTTGTTACAGAAAAAGACCAGATATTATTTTCATCATCATAATGTGTTTCAAAAACAGAATTCTTAAAATCAAACACATGTCCTATCTCATGAACAACTGTTTGGGTTGAATGAGTATCCAAATATCCATCGCTAATTATCATGTGATTACCAGTAGGCCAGACCATCGCACCTCCAAACCCTTCCTTATGTTTTATAGTATATTCACCTACATCCGCCTGAAAATTTTCCACTCCGCCATGCAGATGGGCAGCAATTGCATGCGCTTCATATACCGTTTCTACTCTATCCGAAGTCCAATCATCGCCTACAAGAGTTGGTAAGTTGGGTTGAGCGCACTTTGCGAAACCCAACGTTTCCCCGTTATCCATGAGAATATTTCACACTTGCATCACTGACGTGTCCCTCCCGGGATGAATGACCACGGCATTTAGGCATGAAAATAATACGATTTTACGCTTTTGGGCACACTGCCAGCGCACCTTGCGTCCAAAACATGTGCAGATCATTCTTGCAGACATTCTGCCATACGCTGGTCCATGGCTATCAGCATCTCCTCAACCATTTCAAGGGTAATGCCTCCTTTTGAGACTTGAGCCTGAAATCTTACAAAATATTCATCGTAAGTCGCAACCAGTGCGCATTTGTGATAAACATAGGATTTTCCACAGGCAAATTCGTAATTGTCTGCAATAGGGCTCACATAATCAATCTCTTCCGGTCTCTCCCAGGGGCCCTTATTTTCATCCACGCGAAATGAAATTCCGACCCAGTAGTCGAATTTTTTCTTCGCCAACTTTTCGGACGGCCGGCGGAAAACTTCATTGTAGATCGCATCAGATTTGTATGAAAAAGACCTGGATGCGCTTTCCCCCGACTCCCCATGGGCGGGCGAATAGAGTATGTTCGCATAATATCCCGGTGGCAGCAATTCCTCATCCAGAATCAACGACTCTACCGGACAGCTCCGCTGCGGGCGCTTATCCGTGAAGTGATACCGGCAGTAGCCGATCATGATCAGTAAAAACAACAGCAGCAAAATGATTTTGGTTGTACGTTTCATTTTCCACCTACCGGTTGTCAAATTGATCTGCCGCATACGCTTATCCTGGGGGTGCTGGTCAAAGACCGCACCAACTATCAACTCGCCATCGGTTACTCGGATATGAAATTAATCCACTCCATGTATGTTTTTTTAGTGTACTGATAACCGATAGATCATTCCACCCGATGCCATAAAAACTTACTCCATCAATGGATATTTATAAAGTGCATCCCTGGTCGCCAGCCACATAATTTGTTGATCATCTTCGATCAACTCAAAATCTCCTTCTGTTGTAAACCAGCAACCTTCTCCACTTTCCGGATCAAACCAGGCTAAGCCACTATTGCTTGTCATATAAGAACGCTCATACCACAGCCAGCCATTAGAACTTTCCATAAAAATATGTGCATTTTCCCAAAGCTCAAAAGGAAGAACCCTACTATAAAAAAAATGCTTTGCAGGATTAGGGTAAATCAAATGCCATGTTCCATCCGAATCACGATATCCTATACTATCCCCCCATAACCGCCCCTGACGATCCACCAGAATATCGCCAAATGCCGGCCACCGTCTTTTGGGTAAAGTAATTGGATGTAATTCATTATTCCGGGTATCGAAATAAGAAATCGAATCTTCTGCAAGCGAGGCTGAAAAGGTTAAACTCCACAAAATATAAAAATTATTATCCGCAGTGAGCGCAATATCCAATATTACATCACCCGAGAGGGCATACTGTCGTTTCACCTCTGAAGTTACCGGATCGAAACTGTAGATAGCGTCCTTCGGCATAAAGATCCAAAACACATCATTATGATCCAAGATAACTCTTGTTTGATAACCTCCATCATAATTGGGAAACCCATACAGAGCTTCAACAAACTCAAACCGAGAGCTTTCCTCGTTGAACCGGCTAAGGATTGGAGCAACTACCCCTTTAATCGAATCCCAATCATTCCTTGCCCAGACAGCTCCATCAGAAGTAATGTAGAGATGATCGGCAATAATCTCACCGTCTCTAATTTCCGCAGACACAGAATCCCATTTTCCGGTATCAGGGTAATAAATCACATATCTGACAAAAGTCTCTTCTTCATAATCAAAAACCGTTCCGGCTGTTGATCTTTTGATCCATATCTCTTGCTTTCCATCATAAAATCTGCTGCCACTCACTTCAGATAAAATTGTGCGATCCGTTTGTATTATCGGCAAAGCCGTTTCCATTTTCCAGGGCTGCGTTGGTTTTTCTTTCCATTCCTTCAGCGCGTCCAATTCCAGTTGGGTTCTTTTTTCAGGAGCTCCATAAGCGAACCGCTTAAAGCTTCCCAGACAGGTATCAAAACAAGGAGTATCCTTGACAAAATTATTACATCCTGAAAAAAGAAGTGTCATTATCAGGCAATATCCGATCAATCTAGTTTTCTTCATCTTTGATTTACTCCAGCATCTTTGCTTGACAATGCTTTTATACAGATAAAACTAAACGACAACAGATGCAATAGGCAGGTTGGGTTGAGCGTACTTTGCGAAGCCCAACATTTCGCCGTTGTCCATGAAAATATTTCACATCCGCACGTACCGCTGATGCGTCCCTCCTGGGATGAATGACCACGGCATTTGGGTATGAAAATAGTACCCCGATTTTACGCTTTGGGCGCGCCGCAGTATCTACTCTCTTTTTCCCTCACCGCCAATCGGGACAAGCACCATTTTCGACAATCTCAGTGATCTCACCACTCGTCAAGTCGAGAACTGCAATGGTCAAACGCGGATGTTCCATTACCAGTTTATCTCCATCCGGACCCCAGGACGGACAATCAATATGAGGGGCCTCCAATACTCTTTCCAGATTATTTCCATCTTTGGTGACAATGTACAAGCCGTCCGGTTTCACAAAAGCCAGATACTCTCCATCCTTCGACCATGCAGGTTGAGTGGCATCCTCAAAAACTGCCTGAACCGTTTTGTCAGGCAGCAGAATCGTGACTTGATTCTGCTTATTAACATAATGCCATAAAGCGATCCGCCCCGTTTTTGAAATCGGTGCTTCCCGCAAATACTCACCTTCTTCTGCTGTGTAAATCGTTTCAACCTCCTGGCACGTTTGCATATCATATACCACCACTTCATCTTTTTTATGAGTTATGTCGTCTCTTATTGAAACGATTTTATCGTCTCCTAAAAATACAATTCCTCCATTGTATAATCCAGTAGGAGTAGACTTTTCCGGACAAAATGTAAATTTACCATTCAGGTCAATCAAAAAAGGAATTCCATTTACGGGCGCATTTCGGAAACACTGCAGCCCGATTGCATCTCCACTTTCACTCCAGCGCACACTTCTATGCAGCCATGTTGTGTATCGTTTAAAGACAAAACCATCGTTAAACCATCCCGTTGGAACGATTACGTCTCTGGTCTCAAAGCCACTCCCATCAGGATCAATAAATCCAACATATCCTTTCCCTCGATCATCCCAATAACGAAATACAATCTCACGATCAGGGAGAGCTTCATTCCTGGGCAGCAGAAGTGGGGGCAATAAAACTGAATAAACACACAGTCCCAGAAAAATGATTGCTCCTGCAATCCAAATTCGGTTTTTTATATTTTTCCTGTTTTTCATGGTTTTAAGATATCCTCCCTTGTTAGATACGGTCAATTTTGAGCGCACCAACCCTCAACTCACCATCGGTTGTTCGGACATAAAAACATTCCACCCAATGGTGCACTGCCAGCGCACCTTGCGTCCCAAACATGGGCAGATCATTCTTGCAGACATTCTGCCATGCGCTGGTCCATGGCTATCAGCATCTCCTCAACCATTTCAAGGGTAATGCCTCCTTTTGAGACTTGAACCTGAAATCTTACAAAATATTCATCGTAGGTCGCAACCAGCTTGCATGTATAGTGGAGAATGGATTTCCCACAGGCAAATTCGTAGTTGTCTGCAATGGGACTCACATAATCAATCTCTTCCGGTCTCTCCCAGGGCCCTTCATTTTCATCCACAGGAAATGAAATTTCGACCCAGTAGTCAAATTTTTTCTTCGCCAACTTTTCGGACGGCCGGCGGAAAACTTCATTGTAGATCGCATCAGATTTGTATGAAAAAGACCTGGATGCGGTTTCACCCGACTCCCCATGGGCGGGCGAATAGAGTATGTTCGCATAATGCCCCGGTGGCAGCAATTCCTCGTCCAGAATCAATGACTCCACCGGGCAGCTCCGCTGCGGGCGCTTATCCGTAAAGTGATACCGGCAGTAACCGATCGTGATCAGTAAAAGCAACAGCAGCAAAATGATTTTGGTTGTACGTTTCATTTTCCACCTCCGGTTGTCAAATTGATCTGCCGCATACGTTTATCCTGGAGATGCTGGTCAAAGACCGCACCACAGTTCGCCAGATAAAAGATCATTCGATGTTTGCAAGAGCCGCGGAGTAAAGCCCTTGGTGATGATTGCGGCAGTCCCCGCTTCAGGATCGATCAGCAGTGTCTCTTACTCCACATTCCACAAGCGGATACTATCCACCGTTTTCTACACCACCCGGGATAAATTGGGACATATGTGGTGGTATCTCCGCTTTCCCACCCACTGACTTACCCGCGTAATAATCGGATACAATCGGCAAACGATATTCTTATTTATCCTCTTTTTCTTCTGACTTCCTGGCTGCTTGTTTTTGCATAACCTTTAGCAGTTTACTCTGACTGAAACCGGTTAACTTTTCATGGTATATGTCACCCAAGACCATGAATCCACCTGCGCCAACACTGAAAACGAGAGTGGTTACAATGAAAAAAACATATGTAGTAAGATCATCCTTTATGGGATCATCCCCAAAAAAGACGAGAATGAAGAAAAAAAATACGCATAAAAATACAGACACAAATATAAATAATCTATATTTTTTTCTAGATATTTTCTTGGTAAATGGGAAAGCTATTGTCGCAATAACATAACATAAGCCTGAAACTAAACTCAATGTGATCAACAACCCTTTAAGAAAAGACATAGAAAAATCTCCAATCCGGTAAATGGATATTTTTGAAAATCAGGTCACGGTTCATGCAGAATATCCGCGATTAACCTCTATTTTGTAAATCATAATTTCTAGATTGAATAACATAATTGCTTACAGTGGATACTATAAGCAGTATCATGAACTCCAACAAAAGCTTGACGGGCTGTAAGTTATTCAATGCCGAATCCCCAATTGCAAAAATACCAATAACTAGGCAGGTAGAAAACAATCCCATTCCTACAGAAAACTTAAATACAAGCGACTTGTTGCGTTTGTGCCACAAATTTAAATTTCTGGACACAATTCCACCCACCAAATTCCCAATGGTTGTGCACACTAATATTACAATAAATGTCAGATCCCCTAACTCGATAGATATATCCATTCGTCCCTTTTAAATATAAAACTATTTTTACTCTATGTTTGATTATCCTTATTCACTAAAAGTCATCTCAAAAATACTTTTTCAGTTGGCAGGCTGGCTGGAGCATCACTATTTCCCTTCTGAGATGAGCCAGCCAAGCGGGGTCAGGCCGTTGGCAATGATTGCAGCAGTTCCCGCTTCAGGGTCAATTAGCAGTGTATCAGGCGCTCCATCGACCAGCGCCGGGACAGACAGGTACTTCCCATCCGGCGACCAGACGGGTAAAAAGGAAGTAATGTAGTTCCAATCCGGGCCCCATCTGGTCGAGATACAAAGATCGGTCAAGGTTCCACTGTTCACATCAAGCAACATCAGACTTCTTAATGGAAACGGTTCTTCCCCATCTGTTTGAGACCAAACAGCTTGCTGTTTCCCATCCGTTACGGTTATAGTCCAAGAGAAAGACGGTTCCTCACCTGCTCGAGTCCAAACAGCAAGCTGTTTCCCATCCGGAGACCAGGCAAAGTCTGCGGAAAACCATTGTTCCACACCCGACTGAGATGGATCGGGGGGCAGGCGATATTCCCGGATCACACCGTCCCGGGAGACCAGATACAATTCCCCATCTATTCCCCGGATCGCTACCTGCGACCCATCCGGAGCCCATCGGGGAGTAATAGACATATCCCCGGCTTCGATTTCTGCCAGCAGAGTCTCATGCTCCACATCCCACAATCGGATGCTACCGTTCGCTCCCCGATACACCACCCGAGATAAATTGGAATTGTATTTAGTGGTATCTCCGCCTTCCCACTGTCTAAGAAATCCCATATCCTCGATTAGTGGATAATCCGATTCCACTCGGACATGCTGGCCGGTTAAGACATCGACTATTGCCAAAGGAGTTGGGTATTCATAAGACGTTACGCCAGCGATGACGAGGTTCGGTAGATATACAAACACAAGCCGGGTATCATTCAACCACTGATCGAGAGTCCACTCCTCTGTATCCGGTGGAATCTGATTCAGCAACTGCCCATCCGCCGAATAAATATTGACAGTCGGGTCATCCACAAAGGATACCGCATACTTTTTGCCATCTGGAGAAATCTTGGGAGGGTTATGAGATGTCAGAGAAGAGACTCGACCGGTGCTGAGATCCAGAAACGAAATGTTGTAGTAGTAATCTTTATCGGTAAGAACTTTGTCTTCCTTAAAGACTAGCTTACCAGAGTAGTTTTTGTTGGGTAGGGTTGGTAGTATCTGAAGACAATTTTGTTGTATCATTGAAACAACCCTCGGTGTGATAGATGGGATCGGTGAAGGCAGAGCCGTAGAGGGAAGCTCAGTAGGCCCGGCTGTTGCGGTGGGTAGTGGGGACAAGGATGGCACAGGAGAATCTATCTCAGAAACAGATGTCGCACGCATACAGCCCGATAGCAAAATGATCATGAAGAGATACTGTATCAGAAAGCGTATTCTCATCCTTGTTTTTTACCTCCCTGACAGGCTTAATTTCTCAAACACTTTATTTTTTGGGGAAGATATCATCCGACCAACGGATCAATCCCACGGGTAATCGAGCACCAGACACGTTTCTTCTTCATTGGCGCCGGCAAAGAAAGACTCTATTGCTTCCTCCGTCGCATAATCTTTTACTTCCAGAATAAAATCGTCTCGTCCAGACTTCTTATAATACAGATAAGCCAGCGATTCAAAATCTTCTTCTCCAGCCCATATCATCAAATCCGGCGACCGATCTTTTTCAGTCTTTGATGAACAAAAATTGACTTCCTTGACAACATACTGATCCACTTGTTCAAAAACCGCCATAAAATGCTGGTCAGGGTAGTAAAAGAATACATCCGTTTCCCATGTTCGATCAAGAAGATAGTCCGACATAAAATAGAATCCTTCCGGCCGCCCGTAAGTCCGGATCAAATCCCGCACAGTATACCCAACCCGGAAGGTTTCGATCAATTGGATCACCCCATCATCGTCATAATGGATAGCCGCATCCGCTCTTTCTCCGTTTTCGTTGAAAATCAACCAAAAACCGTCCCGGCGTTCAGCACGAATTTCCGGAACATAAACGTAATCTTCCGGAAGATCAATGATTGGTCTCAAGTACCGGAAAGCTGTATCAAGTGTCATTTCTCCAGAGAGGATATTTCCCCAACAGGGCAGTTTGCAAATGCCGTCATCATGCAGGAGGTGGTCTAAAAACTCCTGCGGTTCATAAGTTGGCAGCAGCAGCACCGGGTCGGTGGTCGGGCTGGGCGTCACCGTGGGCGCCGGGGTGGCCGTGTTGGTCGGTGTAGCTGTAGGAGTGCTCGTCTTCGTTGCAGGAATGGTTGCCGACGGAGTCACCCTCTGTGGGCCCGAGCTGCAGCTGCTCAAGAGCACAGCCAATAAAAGAATTAAAAGCCGGATATTTTTGGTTCGCATTTTCTCCCCTTTATCGTCTCACCGCCCATAAGATTTTCCACATTATACCCCCCTCTTCAACCACCGTCCTGACCTGGCTGCCCCAGGGCTGCACGCTCAGATTATCTGAATGAGGATTGCAATACAGTATGATTGTCCTGTTTTGAAGTATCTTCTTTCTTACTAAACTCTATTTTACGGCACACACCGGTATTTTCCGTACCCATCCCATGGAACAACTTTGTTGATGTCGCTTCGATACGAATAATAATCCCAGGATTGCGATTTCAAGGTTTGCTCAATATCGGGCTGCGGTGGAAAAAGGGTAATTGCAAAAATCAATGCGTTCGAGTTGATATCTATTTTGTTTCCCAAAATTTTTTTGGTACTAGTTATTTGAACCCACATTCCCTTGTCGACATAAAATAGATCAGCACTGCCTCCTGAAGATAGAAATACTTTTTTAATATATGGATACACATAATCAGGCTCTCCAAAAGCATTGATAAAATTTTCCATTGTAGCTAATTTTCGATGACTATATATACTAATTTCAGTAACAATTTGCGTATCCTCATCTACTATAACTTCACCTAATTGCCCCATTTCATTTTCAGGCGTATACCATTGAAATACTTCTATATGTAGCTTATCTCGCTTCACCCGCTCCACCCTCAACACTCCAGGGTGCGCAGATAATTTCTCGGCCACTTCATCCGCGGGTGTTACCCCAGGAATGATGCCATCCAGGCAAGGCGGCTGGCAGACCGGGTTTTCCAGCCATGCATCGATCCAAAGTGTCTCATTTGACAGGTATGGCTCCAGTGAAGGGTCGGAAGGTAGACAAATCACCAAAAGATCAAGGATCGCCGGGGTCAGAAAAATCAGTAGAATCAATGGAAGCAATAAGACTATTAAAATAGTACGCTTTATTTTCATTCTGTTTCTCCTCTAATAAACCTCATCGATCAAGGCGTGGATCATCATCATACTAGCATTGTCAACTTTTCCCACATCCTTATCCGCAGGATATGCTCATCCATATATGTAGTATAGGTATAATCATCCGGCGACCCGACTTATTCAACAACTTTTTCACTTGTCGGAATAAATAAAACACAACCGCCCTCCTCGTTAAATCAACGACCTCCCTTTATACCGCGTGTCGCACAAAGGGAGGTTTATCATCAATCTTCCCCTTTTTTAAACAATCCTAGTCAAACCGGCGAGGGGACCGCTTGTCCTCTTCCTCTTTTTGTTTCTTCTTCTGATATTCATTTTTCCAGAAGTCATCCCCACGAATCTGCTTCAAACTCTGGATTTCCTGCGTTTTCTCTTTCTTCTGCTGTAAATAGCCGGAATAAAGTATCCAGACCGGGATCAGCAGAACTCCAATCTCAACCAGATAAATCAGATAGAGGATCCCCTCTTTTCCGGTCGTATAATCCGGCACGATATAGAACACAGCCGTCCGGGAAGAGTATTGGAGTTGATACTGTCCTGGGGTCTCGATCTCAAAATAAAGGATGGGACGGCCTCGGGCCAGAGGTGAATCAAAGGGCCTCAACCCGCGGTAAAAGAATCCAATCAGGGTGGGCTCACCGCTGTCCACGGACGTAATCGTCAGCCAGGCGTGTTTGTCCTCCGGATTCAAAATATTTTTATTCGCCTGCCGCAGGCTGTCGGTGATCACCAGCAGGTCATAATCTTTGGTATAAACCGCATATTTCCCCGGGCGTTCGAAATCCAGCACCGTTGAACCCGAGGACATCTCGATTCGAACCACTTCTTCGCGGGAAGCAACCTCGATCAACCCCAGCCTTTCCGGCAGGAAAAGAAAAGGAGCCCCGATATACTTCACGGTTTCGGAAAGGAAACAAAACACCATTAATAACAGGGTGAAAACGATCATCCCCAGCAGGACCGCATATACTCTTGGAGAACGATACTGATCCGACATTTTTCATCATCCTGAAGAGAAATGAGTAGAAGGCAATTTCAAAAAAGTTTTTTATCGTTAGAAGACAGGTTTCTTCTATTGTAGCAAAGATATTGCTCCATACAGTTAAAAAACAACATTTCTGCCCGGCTTTATAGACCTGCAGCCCAAAATGGGCTACGGCGAAGTTGTCTCCTGCTCAGCCTTTTCGGGCAAAAAGCGGTTCTGCCTGCCTAATTTAAGGTGAAGCGCACAAAAGCCCAACGCCGAGATCATACACAACACACCGCCAATATACCACAGCAAATTGGGGTCATAATTATCCAGAATCACGCCCGCCGCGCCCGGCCCGATGGTGGCGGGGATCATCCACACCACGCCAAACACCGCCATATACCGCCCGCGCATCGCTTCCGGGGCAAAATTAGCCGCCAGGGCCTGCATGGTGGGGATCACAATCATCTCGCCGATGGTAATCACGACCATCGCCAACACAAACAGCCAGTAAGCCGAAACAAAACCGAACATCCCAAAGCCAAACATATAAAAGACCGTCCCCAACGCCATCATCAGGAATGGCGGGCGGACCTTGATCATCCGCGTCATCCAAAATTGGAACAGGATCACGATGATGGCGCTGGCCGTCAACAAAAACCCGTAGCCCTGCGGGGCAATCCCGTGATAGTCGCGCAGGTAAACCGAAAGGGAGTTGTACATTTGCTGGTAGACCATCCCCATCAGCATCCCCGCTACCAGAAAAGCCATAAAGGCCAGATCGCGCATTACCACACCGTAACCCTTAAAAGTCTCCAACACGCTTTTCTGTTCTTCCTCCACATGACCTTTCGGGCGGGTCTCTGGAATGAACAGGAAGAACAATCCGGCCACCAGGCAGCTGACCACCGCGTCAATTACAAACAACATAAAGAAGGACTTGTTCGCCACAAAACCGCCAATCGTCGGGCCGACCATCCAGGCCATATTCCCCACCACCCGCAGCACGCCAAAGCCTTCCTGGCGCTGCTTTTCGGGAAGGATATCGGCGATCATCGCCTGGTGAGCAGGACCGGCAATATCCGAGAGCAGGCCAATTACCACAGCCAGAGGGAGCAGTGCCGTGAACTCATTGATCATCCCCAGAGAAAGCGTGCTCACCGCGCTGAAGACCAGACCAAAAATGATCAGTTTACGCCGGCCAAATTTATCCGTCAGTGCGCCGCCGATCATCCCGCCAAACAGACCAAAGATAGAAAACAGGCCCAGCACCAGCCCGGCCTGCGTCATCCCCACCCCGAACTTCTGGGTAATATACAGCGAGAAAAACGGAAAGAGCAGCGTTCCCCCAACCCGGTCAATAAAGGAAACCGCGACGACCATCCAGAACTTCCTGGGGAATTCGCGATAGATCTTTTTCAGATGGATCAAGCTCAACCTCCTTGAAATGAGAAGGCCATAATCATACCACTCCAACCATCCCTTTGTCAGGGAAACCGCGTGCGGTCCTATCCGCTTTCCCGATAAGGGCCAAACCGCCGCAGCTGCTCCGGCCGGACCCGCCGCATACGTTCGCTGGCCGGACTGACCAGATAGATGCCGCCGTTCCGGTGCAGGAGGGGAAGCCTCCTTTTCTGCGCGGCAAAATACTCCCGCGCTTCTTCCGAACAGATCGCGTAGCTTTCAAATTCTTCCTGCCACAGCGCGAAAATCTCATCATACACCGCGACAAATTCCCGGCGGTAGGCTTCGGTCACCGCACCCAGATGGCTGATCACCCAGCAGGAAAACTCAAACTGCCAGGCATACGCCAGCCCCACAAAGCGGTAATCCGAGGTGACATACGGGAAGAAAGGGAACTGCCGGCAGCTCATCGCCCGGTAGTTCCGCTGGCAGTGCTCCGGTCCCTGACAGGCGAGCAGCACCATGTGTTCCGGGGTTTCTGCCAACAGCTCCGCGGGGTCCTCGGGGTTTCGAACACATTCGTCCCCGCGCCAGGCATGCCACAAGTCGGTGTACTCCTGTAAATAGGCCCATTCCTGATGATAGGCCGCCGGCACAGCCTCACAGATATCGCAGCAGAAAGGTTTATTGTCAGGGTTATGTGGAGCGCACATCCGGCCGCAATCCACCGCTGTAACGGGTGCGTCAAAGCGGTCGTAAGTCTGTCGGATGTTGATCCTGGGCGTAAAATCCATTTTTCGCGGGTCTCCTGAATGCTCATTTTACCCGAAAACTCGGGTTGTGAGGCCGGGCCTTCAAATTCGGACAAACCGCTCACAACCGCGCACTTTCGTAGTATAGTATCTTCTGCAAAGGACAGAAAACATTATGGCATTGGTCAGTATGCAGGAAGTGAGCCTGGGGTTCGGCGGGCCGCTGCTCCTGGAAGAAATCAACCTGCAAATCGAACGCGGTGAATGGGTCGGCCTGCTGGGCCGCAACGGCACAGGGAAAACAACCCTGCTGAAGCTGGTGAATGGGGATATTAATCCCGACAGCGGCGTCATTGCCCGCCAGCAGAATCTGCGCGTGGCTTATCTTCCCCAGGGGGTTCCGCTGGAACTCAGCGGGACGGTTGCCAAGATCGTCGCCAGCGGACAGATGCCGGCTGGCACAGGCCCATCAAACGCCGAAGACCCCTGGCAGCGCCAGCTCCAGGCGGAGCAGGTCATCTCGCGCATGCAGCTTGACCCCCAGGCGCGGTTTGAAGTGCTTTCGGCTGGGTTAAAACGCCGGGTGCTGCTGGCACGCGGGCTGGCAAGGAATCCGGACTTGCTGCTGCTGGACGAACCCACCAACCACCTCGATATTGAATCGATCAACTGGCTGGAAAGCTTTTTAACACGCTGGGGCGGCACCCTGTTGTTTGTGACCCATGACCGTGCCTTTTTACAGAAACTGGCAACCCGCATTGTCGAGCTGGACCGCGGACGGTTGTTCGACTGGAACTGCAATTACCCCACCTTCCTCCAGCGTAAAGACGCCATGCTGAACGCTGAAGCAGAACAAAACGCAATTTTCGATAAAAAACTGGCCCAGGAAGAAAAATGGATCCGGCAGGGAATTGAAGCACGCCGCACCCGCAACGAAGGCCGGGTACGCGCCCTCAAACGGCTGCGAGAAATCCGGCGCGAACGCCGTGAACAGCCGGGAAAAGTGCGCATGCAAATCCAGGAAGAAAGACGCTCCGGAAAGCTGGTGATCGAAGCCGAAGGGGTCAGCTACGCCTATGGAGACCGGCCCATTGTGCGCAACTTTTCAACCACCATCCAGCGTGGAGACAAGGTCGGCATCATTGGCCCGAACGGTTCGGGCAAAACCACCCTGCTGCGCATTTTAATGAAGGAGCTGGCTCCGGATCAGGGCGAAGTGCGTCTGGGCACCAACCTGGAAACCGCCTATTTCGACCAGCTGCGCTCACAGCTGGATGAAACCCAATCCGTGCTGGATAACGTCGGCCAGGGACGCGACGTGATCACCATCAACGGAAGACCGCGCGCACTGATCAGTTATTTACAGGACTTTCTCTTTTCCCCCGACCGGGTACACGCCCCCATCAGCGCCCTTTCGGGAGGAGAACGCAACCGCCTGCTGTTGGCACGCTTGTTTGCTCTGCCGGCCAACTTGCTGGTGCTGGACGAACCCACCAACGATCTCGATATTGAGACTCTGGAAATCCTGGAAGATTTACTGCTCCAATACAGCGGCACACTGCTGCTGGTCAGCCATGACCGGACATTCCTCAACAACCTGGTCACCGGCACACTGGTGCTGGATGGCAGCGGGCAGGTCCGGGAATATGTGGGCGGTTATGACGACTGGCAGCGTCAGCGCCAGGCAGAGAATCCCGAAAAACCCGCGGAAAAGCCGCGCAAGCCAGCCGGTTCTGCGCCTCAAAATCTGCCGCAGCCCGCTCCCGAAACACCCCGGAAGCTGACCTACAAAGAGAAGCGCGAACTGGATGAACTGCCCCAACGCATCGAAAACCTGGAAGCGGAACACCTTCAGCTCTCTAACACACTGGCCGACCCGGCTTTTTACCAGCGCGATAACACCGAGATTTCCCGGACGGTTAACCGGCTCAAAGAGCTGGAAGAGGATCTGGCTCAGGCCTACCGGCGCTGGGAAGAACTGGAACAGATCTGAAACCCGGCCGCTCCCGGGGAGTTTCAATTTCTGCCGCATCGACCCTGTCCTTATAATCGTTTCTCGCATTCAGAGATTTCACCGAAGAATACTTAACCCTGTCCATCTCATCCGGCATGGATCAATGCCACGTATCCACCGCTTCTTTTTCAACTCTTGAAAGCGATAACTGCATCCACAAGTCAGGGTAAAATAAGATCAGGGTAAAAAAAAGTTTCCTGGGCTTTTTCGTTCAACAACTGAGGTTTTTAGGGTATGGTATACACACCTGGTCTGTGGCTATTCATCCTTGCATCCCTCATCATAGGTGGGTTGGTGCTGTACAGCTGGCGGTTCAGAGCCACAGGGACCGGCCAGGGGTTCCTCTTCCTGATGTTGTGTGCCCTGACCTGGGTAACTACTTTCACCCTGGAGACGGCCGAAACCTCTCTGCAAGGCAAACTGTTCTTTGTAAATATCGAATTCCTGGGAATTACGCTTTTGCCGGTTGCCTGGGTTTTCCTCGTTTTTGCCTATACCGGGCAGCCCTTGTCCAAACGGACAAAATTTCTTGTCTTATTAATTCCCATCCTGACCAATATCGTCATCTGGACCAACCCGCTGCACCACTGGTTTATGGGAAGTCCACACATCAGCCAGGAACCTTCTCCCTTCCCGGTGCTGTATCTCGACTACCAGTTCTGGTTTTATTACATTCACGCGCCATCGGGTTACATTTTTATCTTAAGCGCAATCGTCTTTCTGGTACGGGCTATCTTTAAGATGGGAAAAATCTACCGGATTCAAGGCGGGTTGCTGCTGCTCGCCATTTTACTCCCTTCTGTTACAGACGTGTTATATGTTTTGGGTTATTCACCCGTTAAGTATTACAACTACACCACTGCCGTTTTCAGCATTTCCGGGTTGATCCTGGCATGGACGCTCTTCCGTTTCCGCTTCCTCGACCTGCTCCCTCTGGCGCGCGATACGGTCATCGAGAACCTGAACGATGGCATCGTGGTGATGGATCACAAAAACCGTTTCGTCTATATCAATCCCTCTGCGCGGGAAAACTTTGAAATCCCTGACGAGGTCATTGGTCTGTCCATTGAACAGGTGCAAAACAACTACCTTCAGAAAATTAAAGAGCTTCTTCAGAAAGACCAGACCGCCATGGATATCGAAATGGATGGCCCACCGGTCAGGTATTTCGATTTGCGGATTTCCCCGGTGCACAATCAATATGGGCTGCGGGTTGGGTCCGTTGCGACTTCACGCGATATCACAGAGCGTATACGTCTCTTCAATCAGGTCCGGACCTTATCTATTCTGGATGACCTGACGGGCATCTCTAATCGCCGGCACTTCATGGAGCTTTGTGAACGGGAAATACTTCGGGCGCAGCGCTCCAAAGACAACCCTATTTCGGTGGTCATGATGGACCTGGATACACTTAAGCGGGTGAATGACACCTACGGACACGCAGCCGGTGACCGGGTGTTAATTGCCTTCACAAAGGGTATTCAAGCATTACTGCGGAAATATGACCTCTTCGGTCGTCTGGGAGGGGATGAATTTGGTCTGCTTTTGATGAATTCTTCTCCCAGGGAAGCTGCTGTGGTTGTGGAGCGATTACGCGCTTACATTGCGAATCTGCGTATTCCCATTGGCAGTGATTTTATCTCGATTTCCGCCAGTTTTGGGATTGTCTCCTCACAACAACTGGATGAAAAAGACCTCAATATCAAAACCATGCTCCGTTTCGCGGATCAGGCGCTTTACCAGGCCAAGCAGACCGGGCGCAACCGGGTAGTAACCTTCAAAGCTTAACCCCTTCTACTGCCGTGGCAAATCATTATTTCCCTGAAGAACTTGTTTTATAAACTCAATCCAGGGATCTTAATCTCTACCAGCTTCAAGCACGCGATATCCACTCATTTTTTATTAAAAATCGTCTCTTTAATCTTGGCAGAGCCCATTACCGGTGAAGCCGCGACACTATTCTGCACTGGCCTCGTTAAACAATTAAACAGTTCTTTTGCACAGCATCCAAAAGAGTCTGAAACAGCCTGCGCAGGGTGTACTTGACATGCATCTCTTTTCAATGTATAAATACTTTGTATAAATTTAACATTACATCATTACATCATAAATATACACAATAAAAGAATGTATGATTCGTACACAAATTATCCTGAGAGAGGATCAGCACTACCAACTGGTCGAAATTGCCCGGAAGCAAAACCGGAGTCTGTCCGATCTGGTGCGTGAATTCCTCGATGAGCAGCTCCACGTCTACAAGAAGCGCCAGTTGTCACAGGCCGCCGAGCAGCTCCGGCAGGATTATTTAGACAATGGGGAGCTTACCGCTTTATCCGCATTGAATGGAGACCCCCTGGATGAAACGGGGTGAGATTTGGGAAATTTATCTACCCCCAACCGGCGCCGTGGCGGCGCCGCGCAATCATCCGGGAATCATCATCAGTGCTGATGCCCTGGAAGCAATCCCCATAAGGATTGTTGTGCCCATTACAGAATGGAAGGAACGCTACACCATCGCACCGTGGATGGTACAGTTGCAGCCCGACCTACAAAACAACCTGAACAACAACTCCTGCGCCGATACCTTTCAGGTTCGGCTGATCCCAGCAGGACGTTTTGTCCAGCGGCTGGGGAAGATTTCAGAGGGAAAGTTAAAAGAAATCGACCAGGCCTTATTGGAAGTATTAGGAATTGAAGTCGAGTAATTAA
>JAHDQE010000121.1 GCA_018433975.1 Ornatilinea sp.
TCCTATTTTAATATTGAAGCGAGGTGTTTCTGCAAGAGGCTCTTTCACGGCGATTATTAGGAACTGCAGATATTAGCTGTCTTCTTCTGTGGTGAAGATGGATACAAAATAGAACTGGAATGTGTTGCAGATCAACTCGGTGACGCGCTGGCAAAGCAGGTCCAGATCCATCACGTTGGCAATCTGGTCACCCACCGACCGGACCAGAGCGAGCTGTTCATAACGCCAATTTTTGAGTGCCACTTGACGTGTGACCTGCAACGCGAGGGCCGCATTTGCAGCCAGCCGTTCCAAATAGCTGAGATTATCATGTGAAAGCGGGGCATCGGAAGAGTTTTGTACTTCAATGATGCCCAGCAGAAAATTCTGCGTAATGATTGGCGCGGCGGCGGCCAGGGCGGGGGTGCTTCCATTCCACTCATCGGCTGGTATGATGTCGCCGGACTGTAACAGGGTCTGCTGGTTTTTTATGGCAGCCTGGACCAGAGGGGAATTGGATGGGTGGAAAAGATTGAGATCAGAAGAACTTCCGGGTAGAGGATAATATTGGGGAGCCAACCAGACGTGCACTTCCCAACAGCAAATCCGGCTCTCGACGCTGGCCCGGATAATCTCACATTGTTTGGCGGGGTCTGGTTGTTTTAGGAGCTGCTCTCCAAGGGTTAAAAAATACTGCCATTCCGGGATAGACATCTGTCCGGAAGGTGCTTTCAAGTTTCTTCCTCCCTTTTATACTTTACCATTTTCAAACGGTTGCCGGTTTCAGGGTCGAAGTGAAAATGGATTTCATCCATCATTTGCTGCATAAAATACAATCCCAATCCATTCCCCTTCCGTTCATCCAGCGAAGCGCTGGTGTCCGGCTGCGGAATAGAATTGGGATCAAAGGGTTTACCGGTATCTTTTAGTTCAATGGTCAGCCGATCGGTTTCCAGGATGCAAGAACAGACAATAACGCCAATATTCTCGCCTCCATAAGCATGTTCAATGATATTTGAGCATGCTTCATCCACCGCGGTTTCAACTTTATAAGTTGCGCTGCGGTTTAATCCAACCTCGGCAGCGGCTTTGTGGACAAAATCAGCGATATATTTCAAACTACTGAAGCGGCCCGGAAAGGTCGCTGTATAGGACTTTGAGGACAAAACGGTTAGAAATTCCCGACCGCAGTTACCACGTCATCGAATACCCGGAAGAGCGTGGTGAAACCGGCCAGGTCCAGAGCGGAATAAACGTTTTCCTGGAGGGCAGCCAGGAGCAATTCACCCCGGTTGTATCGCTTGCAGGTCTTTTGAATATTGATGAGCACACGAAGTCCTGCGCTGGACATAAACTCGACTTCGCTCATATTGATCACAATTTTATAGTGACCCTCATTAAGGATTTGCTTCAGTTCTTGCTCAAGTTGTGGCGCTGTTGAACTGTCCACACGTCCCTGAACTTTTAACAGTTCGCAGTGTTTGTAATGGGTAGTAGAGAGCTGCATGTTTATCCTCCAATGCTTGAAAACGGTCGGTTTGTTAACCGGAATTGAATCGATTATAACATGTGAGGTTATTGGAAATCGATTCTTTGAAGAACATTAAGATGGTTTTTCTGGAGCTGTCGTAAGGTCTCCAGACCCTGAATCCGGGCACGTTAAAAGAAAATTTTAACGACTTTAAGCGCCTGTTGTTTCCAGGGGACACGGTGCGTTACCCCGGCATCGCCGGTGAATTGATCCTTGTTTTGCAAATACCAGCGGTAATTCCGCAGCATCGCATCCTGGTTGGAAAACCGCGGCTGATAATTCAATACCTGTTGTGCCTTTTCGATAGATACGAAAGAGTCTTTGGATGCGGTTTCATAGATCCAGGGGTAAAGGGGGGATAAGTGGAAGGCTTCAAGTATTTTCAAAATTATCACTACGGGGGTTGTTGGGAAGGGAACGATCCGTTTCCCGAAGCCGGCCTCGTCCAGCACGGCCTGGTAATCCTTTTTCATGGTGGTGAATTCGGCAGCTCCAATGTTGAAAATATCGTTGACCTGTTCTTTATCTAACCTCATGCAGGACAGAATGGCCTGGCATAGATCTTCTACATCGAGTAATTGATACCGGTTATTGCCCGATCCGATCATCGGGAAGTTGCGCCCCTCGCTGGCCCATTCATAGAATATAGCGAACACCCCCAGCCGTTCCGGGCCGACGAAGGATTTGGGCCTGAGGACAGTTACGCACAACCCTTTTTCCCGGTATTCCCGGCTGATTTCTTCAGCTTTTACTTTTGCCTCACCATAAGGGCCAACGCCGACCATCGTGTCGGTTTCGTATAGTGGATGATGGTCGGGAACGCCGTAAACGGCTGTTGAAGAGATGTGGATAAAACGTTTGACGCCCAATTCCAGTGCCTGCTGCAGAAGAATTCGGGTGCCATCCACTTCGGTGGAGTAGATTTCTTCCGGTGGGTACAGGGGCAGGGCGGCAGCGGTGTGGATCACGATATCCGCTCCCTGCATGCTCTTCCTCACTGCTTCCGGGTCACGAATATCTCCCTGTAAAAAGATGATTTGGTCTCGTTCCGGGTAAGTGAAATCGACCAGGTCGATCCCTGAGATATCCTGATATCCCTGCGAAAGCAGATAGCGCACTAAATTGATACTTAAGAAACCGCTGATGCCGGTAATATAGATTTTCATATTGCTGCTCCTGGTTTGACCGAATGGTACGGTAGGTTAAATCCTGTTTCCTCCGGCACAAGGGAGTTGGTGCAGCTTACTCGCTTGTAATCCATCAGAATATTTTACATATCCCGCTCATTGTTTACAGGGTGGTTCCCCTGCATCCGGGAAAACGGACTGCAAATTCATATTCAGTTATGAGTGTATGGTTCCCGTTGTTAATGTTCGTATACGCCGGATGCTGCTTTAATGATTCGAAGAATCAGGGCATTTCCAGCAGCACGATGTTGTCAATCAGACGGGTCTTTCCGATGTATACCGCTACGGAAAGCAATGCGCCGTGGGTAATTTGTTCTAATTCCTGAAGCGTTTTCGGGTCTGCACAGGAAGCATATTGGACATTGGCAAGGGGTTCCGTCTGGAACTTATCGTACATCACCTTACGGATTTTCTCGGCGCTGCGCTCACCGTCGAGGTAGGCCTTCTCGGCAGCCTTCAAAGCCCGATTCAGGATCGTCGCAGCTTTTCGCTCTGCTGGGCTCAGGTACGTATTCCGGCTGGAAAGAGCCAATCCATCTGCTTCGCGAATGATGGGACATACGGTGATATCAATGGGAAAATTCAGGTCGCGCACCATTTGCTGGATGACAACAGCCTGCTGGGCATCTTTTTGCCCGAAAAAGGCTTTCTGCGGCTGAACCCCATTGAATAATTTGGCAACTACCGTGGTGACGCCCCGGAAATGTCCGGGCCGGCGTGCGCCTTCCAGCTGTTGGGTGACTTCTTCCACGCTGACCCAGGTTTGAAATCCTTCCGGGTACATATCCCCGTCTGTGGGAGCCCAGACCAGGTCCACACCGGCTTCTTCTAACAGCCGGAGGTCCTGTTCCAGATCGCGAGGATAACTGGCAAGGTCTTCGGTTGGAGCAAACTGGGTTGGGTTGACAAAAATGCTGACGGCTACAGAGGCGCATTCTTTACGGGCTGCCTGGACCAACGATAGATGTCCCTGGTGAAGGAATCCCATGGTTGGGACGAGCCCTAAAGGCTCAGGGAGTTCGGTTCTGGCTGCGCGGAGTTCGGTTAGAGTATGGACGACTTTCATTTGTACCTTCTTCATAAAATGTATGGATGTATATATTATGGATCTAAAAATAATTTTCACCCGGAAATCCGGGCTTTAATCAATAATACCAGTGCCTGGTTGGTTGGGGTGGGTATTTTCCACCGTTCTCCCAGAGAGACCAGTGCCCCGTTGATCTCACTGATCTCGGTTGGCGCGCCGCGTGTTAAATCCTGAAGCATGGAAGAACGATTTTCAGCAGTGATCTTCAACACGGAATTGACATAGTCCAGCGGGTCCTCATAAGGCAGCGCGATCTTTTCGGCGGCTGCAATCTGTGTTGCTTCATTTAATATCTGTTGCATCAGGGTCTGAGCAGGGGCGTTTCCCAGCAGCCTGCCGTTGGGCAGGCTCAACAGGGCGCTGATCGGGTTAACGGCTGCATTGACCAGCAGCTTGCCCCACTGTATCGCGCGCAGGTCCGTTTCGCGCCGGATGGCGATTTGAGCACTTTGGAAACGTTCTGCCAGCCGGTCGAGTTTGGGCAAATCCCTCATCACGATTTCGCCTTCACCCCTGAGCCACACTTCACCGGGGTTTTTCAGGGTGGCGCCAAAGGTTGTCACCGCCGCCGATGCCCGCTCAGGGCCCAGCGCTGCAGAGAGGACTTCAAGGTTCCCCAGTCCATTCTGGAGTGTAAGGAGCATCCCATCCGGCAGCAGGAGGGGTTTAATCTGCTGCGCTGCTCTGGCGGTCTGCCAGGATTTTACGAGAAGGAGAGCGTCCTTTACCGGGGGGCAATCCGCCGGATGGGTTGTGGCGTGGATTTTGACCTGTTTAGGGCCGGACGAATCCAGATATTGGATTCCCCGACTGCGGATTGTCTCGATGCCTTCTGCCCATTCATCCAGCATCCAGACCTCTTCTCCGGCCTGCGCCAGACGTGCCGCAAAGAGACAGGCCATGGCGCCGCTGCCCATGATGAGAACAGGATCATTCATTTTTATTTTCTTCTAAAATGGAGAGGAAATCCTTCCATTCCTTTTCCTTCATTGCTGTGTAGTGTTCCGGTGTGGGGAAGGCCCGTTCTTCCACCTCTTGTAGGTAGATCTTCAGCGCTTCGAGGATCGCCGGATGTAGATTTGCAAATTGTTTAACGAAGCGTGGTTTAAAGCGGTCAAACAAACCCAGCATATCATGCACAACCAGCACCTGACCGTCACAGCCGGGTCCGGCGCCAATTCCAATCGTTGGAATATCCAGGTCATTAGAAATCCGTTCCGCTAGTTGAGAGGGGATGGATTCCAGCACAATGCTGAAACAGCCCGCCTCCTGAAGCAGCAGTGCGTCTTCGTAAATCCGCAGGGCGGTTGCGGCTGATTTGCCCTGGGTCCGGAATCCTCCCATCGCATGCACACTCTGTGGCGTCAGCCCCAGGTGGCCTATGACGGGGATGCCGGCTTGCACAATGGCGCGGACGGCTTCTAACCGCTCCCGCCCGCCTTCCAGTTTGATCGCATCCATGCCGGCTTCCTGCAGGAAGCGTCCCGCATTGTGGACGGCTTCGGCCACCGAAGCCTGGTAAGACAGGAAAGGCATATCGCCGATTAACAGGGCCCTGTTTGCTCCGCGGGCAACTGCCTTGCAGTGATGCAGCATGTCTTCCATCGTCACCGGCAGGGTGGTTTCATATCCCAGAACGACCATTCCCAATGAGTCCCCCACCAGAATGGAATCGATTCCGGATTGATCTACGCACAGGGCAGTTGGATAATCGTAAGCCGTCATCATCGTGATGGGCTTGTGTTCTCTTTTTTTCTGGAGAAAAGTACGGATCGTAATTTGCTTTCGTTCACCTGAATCAGTTGACATCTTTACACAACCTTAAATTGAAACGTTGAGATTATAAAATTGTACCAGTGCCAAGGGTCACTGGTACAAAAGTTTTTTAAGGGTTTCCACATATTTTGTGGGTGGGCCGTTTTTCAGGCATTGTTCTCACCATTGGGGTAAGCTCCACGGCCTACGCCAAAGTATTTGAAGCCCAGGGAAATCACTTTTTCCGGGTCCCAAAGATTGCGGCCATCCATAATAATTGGCTCGCGCATCAGATCATAGATTCGTTTCAGGTCGATTTGTTTGAATTCGTTCCACTCCGTAGCCAGAACCAGCGCATCGGCTCCTTCAGCTACCTTATAGGGATTTTCACACATGATGACCCGTTTGAATACTTCGGAAGTGCTTTCCATGGCCTGTGGGTCATAGGCTCTTATGATAGCGCCTTCGTTCTCAAGCAGATGGATAATTTCCAGAGCGGGGGCTTCGCGGATATCATCCGTGTTGGGTTTGAAAGAGAGGCCCAGGACGCCAATCACTTTTTCGTCCAGGTTGCCGAGTGCTTTCCGGAGCTTATAAATCACCCGCCGGCGCTGGTTGCGGTTGATATCCATCACCGCTTGCAGCAATTGGGGATGAGTGCCGTGCAATACGGCCATATGTGCCAGGGCTTTAACATCCTTCGGGAAGCAGCTCCCGCCCCAGCCCAACCCGGCATCGAGAAAAGCGTGCCCAATGCGGTTGTCATAGCCCATTCCCATGGCGACTTCCTGAACATCCGCTCCCATTTCCTCGCACATGTTGGCGATCTCATTAATGAAGGAAATTCGGGTGGCGAGGAAAGCATTGGAGGCATATTTAATCATCTCTGCGGTGCGCAGATCGGTTACCAGAATAGGGCAGCGTAAAGTACTGTAAAGCTGGGCCACTTTATTGGCGGCTTCCCGGTTGGTGGAACCGAGTACAACCCGGTCCGGCTCCATGAAATCGCTCAAAGCGGACCCTTCCCTCAAAAACTCCGGATTGGAGACAACACTGAATTCCAGTGGTGTTCCGATGACCGTTCGGCGTTTTTTGATAATGTCTGCCACCCAATCCCCTGTGCCGACCGGCACGGTGGATTTATTGACCACAACGATGGGGTGGTTAACAATCTCGGCAATGGCTTCAGCTGCGGAACGCACAAACTGCAGGTCGGCTTCTCCATCAACGCCGGAGGGTGTACCCACTGCGATAAAGGCAAAATCTGCTTTATCCAGCGCAAGCTTGTAATCGGTTGTAAAGTTAAGCCGCCCGGCTTTTTTGTTTAAAGAAACAACCTGTTCCAGGCCCGGCTCATAAATCGGCATTTTCCCGTTGTTGAGATTATTGATACGGGTCTCATTGACATCCAGACATACTACATCGTTACCCAGGTCGGCAAAACAGGTCCCGGTGACCAGTCCCACATAGCCCGTGCCAACTACACAAATTTTGCTCATTGATTAACTCCCCGGAACTTTAACTTTGAAATACATTGAAATGCTACAGGAATATTTTATCTTATTTCCGCGAATTAATGCGGAAAGAATCAAAAAGGTTGGTTCGATTTTTGTTTTCTCACCGGATCTAAATTTTGATACAGGGGAAAAACTCTTTCGGGTTCAGGTATAATGAGAAAATGAGGAGTTTGCCTTCGAGTAAATTCCCCATAAACTGTTAACTACATTATTTTATAAGGAGCAAAGTGGATGACAGCAAAGATTATTGATGGGAAAGCTGCAGCGGCTGAAGTAAGGGCGGATGTCGCCGCAGGTGTGGAAGCCCGGGTAAAAGCTGGAAAATCACGACCTGGACTCGCGACGGTATTGGTAGGCGAAAATCCGGCTTCTCAGGTATATGTTCATATGAAGCAGAAAGCCTGCGCAGAAGTTGGCATTGAATCCTTCGGTCATGTGCTTCCGGAGACTGCAACCCAGGAAGAAGTGGAAGATCTGGTGCGAAAACTCAATGAAGATCCGCAGGTGAATGGAATTCTGGTCCAGCTGCCGCTTCCAAAAGGCATGGATGAGGAGAAAGTTCTGAACGCAATCAGCATTGAGAAAGATGTAGACGGGTTTCATCCGCTGAATATCGGCCGGCTGGCTCAAAAGGGCCGCACACCCCAGTTCGTTCCCTGCACTCCGGATGGTGTCATGTATCTGTTGAAGAAAAACCTTCCAACCCTGGAAGGCGTAGAAGCTGTGGTGCTCGGTCGTTCCAATATTGTAGGAATGCCGGTTGCCTTACTCCTGGTAGAGGCCAACGCAACCGTTACCATTTGTCATTCCCGCACTAAAAATTTACCCGAAGTGGTCAGAAAGGCCGATGTTTTGGTGGCTGCGGTTGGACGCGCCGAGATGGTGAAAGGGGACTGGATCAAACCCGGCGCGGTGGTGATCGATGTGGGGACAAACCGGGTAGATGATGCGACCAAAAAGAGAGGTTACCGCCTGGTGGGGGATGTGGCCTTCGATGAGGCCAAAGAGGTTGCGGGAGCGATTACGCCGGTGCCCGGTGGGGTTGGCCCGATGACCATTGCCATGCTGCTTCGCAACACGCTGCGTTCCGCTGAGATGGCAGGCTAAATGTCATTTATTGTATTGTCTGACATGTGACAAAAGTCATATTGTCAGACAATTGACAATTTGAAGATTTGCTGTTAAACTCGAATTAACTTATTGGACAAAATGACAGGACGTAAACGTCCGGTTCGGATTGGTTCTTTTCGCGAGTATCAAATCTTCTAATCAAATGTCCACACTACTTGTTAAAAACGCAACAATTTTAGTAACGATGGACGACCACCGACGGGAAATTCCTGGAGGTGGTTTGTTTTCCCGCGATGGTTTCATCGAGCAGGTGGGCCCCACGGAAGAATTACCCGCGGAAGCAGATGAAATCCTCGATTTGCAGGGACATGTGGTTCTCCCCGGGCTGATCAATACCCACCATCATTTCTACCAGACACTCACCCGGGCGGTCCCGGCAGCACAGGATGTCAATCTGTTTAACTGGCTGAAGACCCTGTACCCCATCTGGGCAGGGATGACCCCCGAGGATATTCAAATATCTACCCGGACAGCGCTGACTGAGTTGGCGCTGTCTGGTTGTACCACTGCAGCGGACCATCTTTATCTCTTCCCCAATGGCTCGAAACTGGATGATGAAATCGAGGCAGCCGGTGAGGTCGGTTTACGGCTCCATGCTACGCGCGGCTCGATGAGCCTGGGGCAGAGCAAAGGCGGCCTGCCGCCGGATTCCGTTGTGGATTCCGAAGAACATATTCTCAAAGACAGCCTTCGACTTATTGAAGCCTATCATGATCCGAATCCGGGTTCCATGCTGCAAATTGTTCTGGCACCCTGTTCGCCGTTCAGTGTTACAGGCGATTTGATGCGCGAAAGTGCTGCCCTGGCCCGGCAGTATGGTGTGTTTCTGCATACCCATCTCGCCGAGACAAAAGACGAAGAAGTCTTTTGTCTGGAAAAATTTGGTTATCGTCCGTTGGCCTACATGCAGTCCCTGAATTGGGTGGGACAGGATGTCTGGTTTGCGCATTCCGTGCATATCAATGCGGAAGAGATTCAGGTCTATGCCCACCATGGGTGTGGGGTTGCGCACTGTCCAAGCTCCAATATGCGTCTGGCTTCCGGAATTGCTCCAATTTCGGAGTATCTGAAAGCCGGCGTAAAAGTGGGCCTGGGGGTGGATGGTTCGGCCAGCAATGACAGTTCTAATCTTCTGGCCGAAGCCCGAATGGGGATGCTGTTAGGCCGCGTCCGTGCGGGATTGATGGGCGCTTCTTTATCAAATAATGAAGGTTCTCCCTCATTGCCGACTGCCCGCCAGTTGTTGGAGATTGCTACGCGCGGCGGTGCCAGGGTGTTGGGAAGAAAAGACCTGGGTTCTCTGGAACCGGGCAAATGTGCAGATTTAATTGCGATTGACCTTAATAAACTGGACTATACCGGGGCGCTGCATGATCCGGTTGCGGCCCTGCTGTTTTGCAATACTCCTTACGTTGATTACAACATTGTCCACGGTCGGGTTGTGGTTAAAAAAGGTGAGATGTTGACCGTGGATGTACCCAAGCAGATTGAAATTCATAACCGGGCAGCGGAACGCCTGCTCAATGCTGCCGGGTAGGATGACTTTATTTAGCGACAATGAGGCGATCGTTTTTTGTCTTGTTGTGTGAACCAAAAAAGCGGAGAGGTAACCAATGAGCCGTGATGAACGGTTTTTAAATACAGGTGGACAACAGACTTTTCAAAAACTCCAGGCGCAGCTGGCGAAAATCATCGCGGAAACTACTCCCGGTGAA
>JAHDQE010000034.1 GCA_018433975.1 Ornatilinea sp.
AGTTTCCCTGTACTGCTGAACCGGAATTAAGAAAACGCGGATTTTTCCCAATTACTTCTGTTCGAGAATACCCCGTCAAGCGGGTAAAGGCATGATTCACCCACGAAATATTACCTTTCCGGTCGGCAATCATAATACTGTTTGCTGCTGCTTCTAAAGCTGCAATTTGCAAACGAATTTGCGCTTCGGCCCGCTTGCGGTCTGTAATGTCACGGTGAATTGCTTGAATGTAAACATCCCCTTGGATTGTGATGGGCATCGCCATTACCTCAACGTCAATCGATACACCATCTATCCGGAGCATTTTTTCTTCTACGTTGCCCGTTGCGTATCCTTCCCGATAAATAAAATCAGTTCGGGCCTGCACTTCTTCCCGGTAATCTGGATGAACGAAATCAAGGATATCCCTTCCTACAAGATCCCCCGGCTCTTTTGCTCCAATCAATCGACTGTAAGCAGGATTTGCGAAGACAATTTTTCCATCTTTGTGCATCGCAATTCCTTCCGGAAGAAAGTCCACAACTCCGCGATACCGGCCCTCACTCTCCTTCAACGTCGATTCAGCTAATTTCCTTTTAGAAATATCTTCCAGCATAACCAATCTGCCGATTAAGACCTGTCGCCAATCGTACATTGGAGAAAGTTGAAGTTCATAATCTTTTTCTTGCAAATTGATTTCTTGACGGTATGTTTCCTCTTTGGAATGCTCCATTGTCCATTGTGCCCAGTCTAAAAGGAAAAGAGTGATAGGTTTTCCCAATGCTTTTTCACTATATTCTCCCAGAATTTCCCGTGCGGCCGGATTAAAATGGACAATCCGGTCCTCTCGATCCAATACGATAACCCCACTCCGCACACTTTTAAGGATAGTGGATTGGGCAATAGGCATTACATCTAAAAAATCAAACCTGAAAATGCCCCATGCAAGAACAATTTCGCCCACCAGGAAAGACAACGGGAAAACATCAAGACCAGGTAAAATTCCTGGATAGAATAAAGCAATTCCACCAACTCCCCACGGAATTAAAATACCGATCAGGACAATCATGATTTGGCTGCGATAAAAACTTGGTGAATAAACAAACATCCTGATCAGAATAAATCCGCTAACGAGAATTAACAGGCTTGAATAAACTAAATTCAGGTAAGCCCATTGCCCTGAATCAAATGTCGCCAGCGACAACCCGCTTGGCCCAACCAATCGAACGCCTTCGATAAAGAATCGAGGATCGGCGCCAAACCATGCAAAATACAGTGTGATCGCCGGTTCAATTACGAGTAAAAACAAAAGGGTTTTACTAAATTCAACTTTCAATCCCGAGTACTGTAATGCAAACACCAAAATGGCACTGGGAAGTATTGCCACACCAAAATATTTAATATTGAAAGCAAGCACCTTTGATGCAGGATCAACCAAAGTCAATTCAAGTGCATAGCCAATTGTCCAAACAAAAGCCCCTGTTGCAATGAGCGCAAACGGCATCGCACCGGGCACAACACGATTTCGGAGTGCGTAAACAGCAAGCAAAACACTTACAATTGCCGAAATTATTAAAAATATCGAAAGGGAAGTAATTTGAATCATAATGAATATGCGCGTTCCTTAGCGTTATTCTGCCCTGAGCCGCTGAACTCATCTTTCACAGCAAAGCGTAACTATCTTAGATTATATATCCAAAGTTTCCCCGCTTCATCCAAAATAGAAATCTTTTACCGAAACAATCTCAAATTTATATTATTCTTTTGCGGCTTTAATGTTTATTTCTTCTCTCCAGATTCACTTACCCTGCATCGCTTTTAAATACTTTTCTTTGGTTGCAGAACGTGCTTTTTTCCCACTGCTGGTTTTGACAATCCACTGCCGGTCGACCAGATAGATATGTCTTGGCACAACAGCTGACCCTCGGGTGATGACCTGTCTTATCAGATCAGCAATCTTTTGTTTTTCATCCTGGTTTGTTGTATCAACCTCAGCCACAACAACAACATCCTCGGTACCAGCCTGTTCATTAAATACTCCAAAAGCAATCACCCGGCCAGGATGTACGCCAGGAACCTCCATCGCCAGATGTTCAATATCCTGGGGGTACACATTCTTACCTCCCACAATAATCAAATCCTTTTTTCGTCCGGTGATATAAACTTCCCCATCTGCAATATATCCGTAATCACCCGTCAAATACCACCCATCCAAAAACGCTTTAGCATTGACATCCGGGCGATGATAATATTCCGTCAACATACAGTTACTTCGAACGGCCAGTTCACCAATATGCCGTTCAGGAACTTCTGTTCCTTCTGCGTCAACAATTTTCACTTCTGTGTTATCAATGGGTCTGCCGGCAGATAGCATTTTCAAAACAGGTCGGTCACCCTCAACAGGACGGGCTATCCGCTCTACTTGTAGGGTCTCGCGATCAATCAGATCGACCGTTACAGGTTCATTTACGCCACCCTGTGTAACGGCGAATACATTTTCTGCCATCGCATAGCAAGTTTGCAACATTCCTTCCCGAAAGCCATAAGGTTCAAATCGTTTCAGAAATGCTTGTTGGCTATCCCATCTCATGGGCTCCGAACAATTAATCACTGCTCGCCAGGACGATAAATCCACACCTTCCAGATGCCGATCACGTATTTTCTGAGCACAGAAATTGTAAGCAAAATTGGGAAGCCACACCAATGTTCCTCGATACGAAGAGATTGCCTGCATCAAGCGATGCGGCGCCCGCACCCATTCAAATGGCGACATCATTACCACGGGGGTGCCGGTCAAAACAGGCATCACAAAGCCGGCAATAAGCCCCATATCATGATAAAGTGGGAGCCAGCTTACAATCACATCATCTTTTACAAGATGTATTGCGCGGCCATAGTTTTCGATTTGGTTAAAAACCGCATCATGAGCAAGGGCTACCCCCTTCTGAAGTCCCGTTGTTCCGGAAGAATGCTGCAGCAGCACAATATCCTTGGGGTCAGCATCCATTCCTGGCAAAGTGGAAAAATCAGGGGGAATTGGATCTTTTACCTGGTCAGAAACGATCACAGACCGAACGGAACCGCCCTCCTCTAAAGCCGTCCGCACTTCACTCTCGAACTCGGGATAGGTCACAATAGCAGAGGGCCTTGTGATTGAAATGAGAGAAGATAAACCTTCCCTGTATCGCTCCGGAAGAAGCTTTTCTGTCAAAAAAGGCATTATTGAAGGAATTGCCCCATACAAGATCGCTCCCCAAAAAGCATTGATCAGATCGCGTCCATGTTGCAAGATCAAAATGATTACTTCGCCGGGTAAAACGCCTGACTCTTTGTATAATTGGCTATACGCAACAGACCCTTCTATTAATTCCTTGTAGGTAAGCAACTGATCAGGGCGTCCACGTTCTAACATGGTTAAAATCACCTGATCCGGGTGTTCCTGATATTTCCGACTTAATACACTCGAGAAAGTTTTAGCCATACTTTGTCAATTCCGCCGTGCGCGAATCAGTTCTACCAATTGGTCAAGAGTATCAAAAGTCTCCGCATTTAACTCGGAATCGTCAATAATCACTCCAAAGGTGTCCTCAACATACAGCGCCAGGTCAACCAGATGAAACGAATCAATCACCCCGCTGGAGATCAGCGCTTCATCTCCTTTTATTTCACGATCGGGTTGGTTCAACATATTCGTGGCAATCTCTTTTGCCAATAATTGAAGAATATTATCGTTCATTTCTTTCACCTCGATTTCAAATTGGATGCACAACAAACAGCTCCATAATAATATCGTGAGCTGTCAAATTCACAACTCATCTTCTAAATCCTGCTCACTTCAATTCTTGCGTAGCTATACGCAGTTCGTCCAGCAACTCAAGTGCTGTTAAATTACGGACGGGCCAGGCCCGATTCATTACTTGGGGATCGCCAAACTGATTAGGCCCAAAAGTCAGGTGAGCTCCATCATCCTGAAGCCCATGGTCAGGCAGTGGCTGTACTGCCGCCCAAAAATTCCACAAAGGCAAATTATACTCAAACGCCAATTGCGCAATTGTCGCATTAATGCTCTCATCTCCTTCAAGATTGTCTGCCTTTGTAGAAAGCACCGGCACAACCCCTTGCTCTATGGTGTACTCAATCAACCGTCTCAAATTAGTTTCAAACGTGGCCGGATTAGCAACATCATTGGTTCCCAGTGTGATCAATACAAAACTCGGTCGGTGTTGGCGAAATTCACAGGCCAGAGGCGATTCATCTTTTTCGCATTGTTCCCGGTCTGCCCATAAAGGCGTCATCAAAGAAGCCGCTGTGAAACCGGGTTTTGCCGCCTGTCCCAGACGCCGGTAAGATCCCGAAAAATAATCAATCACATCTTCTAGATATTCGTAATCTCCTAATGAATAATAAGCTTCCCCCTTATCAAAATCGGCCAGGAACCACTCAGTAACGCTTTCACAATCGCCGACTTTTGAAAAAGCGTTTGGATTATTTCCAAGTACCTGACCGCGTTTATAAATTTCAATAACCGTGTCGTTAATGATAGGAATAACAGGAAGTTGTTTCCACGCATCTGGTCTCAGGGTAGGACGGGGAGTAACCGTTGCTTCGGGTATTGTCTCTTTTGTTTCCAACGGAGAAGGCGTTTCTCCAACCAGAGTATTTTCATCAAGGGTCGCCGTCGCAGTAATTGAAGGTGTTTCACTATTTTTCATGACTGTTGGCATTGGCAAGGTCGCGCCGGATTCTTTTCCACTACATCCGGCTACAGCCAAAACAACAACTATTGCTAAAGATAACCTGCTGATCCTGCCCCAGTTCATAATTCGAAAAATCCCCTTATTGCATCAATCATAAGACTCCAATGCTTTCGCAATGGTTTCTGCCAGCATCCTCGATCCGACCGGCGTCAGGTGAATAGCACTATTGGTAAATTCCTCGTCCGGCGCAATATTCCATGTATCCAGATACTGCCAACTTGAATACTGGCTTTTTGAACTTAACCAATCCCGGTAAAGATCATATGCCCATCGCGGATAAAAGAAGTTATAGCGAATCCCGCTGTTTTCGCCGGCACTGATCAGCATGGGCTCATTGACCACAAATACAGACGCTGGACTTGCCACTTGGGTTCCCCAATCCAATATTTGAAAAGCCAGATCTTCCTGATTCATCTCTCCCGGAGCAAATTTCTGGAAGTCAAGATCATCAACTTCAAAATCGCGTTGAGCGGGCGAATAATTCTCAAAATACTCCTGATCAATACCCGTTGCTGCCCACATTACTCCATATGCTTGCAACCGCAGAAGATCAGCCAGGGCTCGGCGCTGAAAGATAATCGTTCGATCTATAAAAGCGGAAGAGTCTTCGGTCTCCAACGTAAGCTGGGATAAATCAACGTTATCCGATTTCATCAAATCAAGAACTTCTTGTTGGTTATTCTCCACAAGAGGTGACGAAAACTGTTTCTCCCACGGAAAAGCCTCCAGGGTCACCAGCCAGATCACCAAATCGGGCTGGTATTTCATTGCTTTTTCCAACAACATAACATCTTTTGTCAAAGAAACAGTTGGGTACCCCAGGTTATAAAACCGCATTTTCCGTCCATCTTGAGATGTTAACCCAAGCTGGTTGAGCTGGCCGGACAAAGTATCCTCTGGGCGCAGCAAAGTTCCCCACACCGAAGAATCTCCAAGAACAAAAACGCGAAATTCATCCGCCTGTTTCGGGCTCCCGGAAATTTGATGTGAAGCAAGCATTGCTTCAAGATTATACAGGCTAAGGTTATAAGATTTCTCCGGGTTTTCTCCAAACGGGAATCGTTCTCGCCCCGGGAACAAACAATTGTAAAGGGAAATTCGTCCGGCTGTCGCCAATGGAAAACCAACGGCAAAAATAATATTAATGACCAGAAACAATATCAGTGATTTGAGTAATACATTTCGTAAAAATGGCCAGTTCATTTCAATTCATTCCCAAAACCAATCATTTAGCCTATTCTGCTTCAAGTGCTCGCCAAACAGCATCAAGCGATTGTAAAGCCGTGTAATTACGCCGGTCCCAACCCAATGGAGTGAGATAGATATTCCCTCGATCAACATCCAGGCCATGATTAGGGAGACTATCAGCAGCTAACCAGAAATTCCAAAGTGGAATGTCGTATTCATAAGCAACTTCAGCTGTAACACGGTTAATACTGTGGTCGCCTTCCACATTATCCGCTTTCGTGGATAAAATGGGAACAGCACCCGATTCGATAATTTTTTCAACGATCTGTCGTAAATACTCACCATACCGTTCTGCTGAAGCCCCGGCTTTCCAATTCGTCCCAAGATTGACAAACACAATCGAGGGCCGCCTGATTCGAAGCTCACAGTCTAATGGAGATTCATTGGCCTCACAAAATTCTTTATCAGACCATAGAGGAGATAGCGCTGTCGGCGCACTCATCCCATCCCGTACTCCTAAACTCTGTCGAGAAAAAGAACCGGCGAACCTGGAAACGGTTTCAACCAACTGCTGTTCCCCGCTGCTCAGAGGGTTACGGTCGGTCTCATAAATCCCCATGAACACATCCGGTTCGCTTTGGCAATCCCCAATAACCGAAACCGCATATGGATCGGTACCCTTTGCAATTCCATCTCGATAAATTTCCTTAGCGGCCCCACTTATAGAAGGTATCACGGGCCACCCCGCCCATTCTCTTGGCAGCGGTCTCGTATCCGGCGTTGGTGACATCTCTACCTGCACGGTTTCTTCGATCGTCGGTGTTGGAGATAAAACGATCACCGTAGAGGTAGGTGGTATAGTGGTAGTTCCCACTATGGGGGGCGATTCTAAAGCAACTTCTGTTGCGACAATAGCCGCGATAGAAGTCTCAAAGACAGAAGTTACAAACAGTGGATTCGTGTCTGAAACAGAGGCTCTTGCAGGCGAACACGCCGTCAACACTAAAACAAGCCCAAAATAGAAGTTAAAACGAGCTTTTTTAATCTTCTTCATAACCAGTTAAAGTCAATCCTTTTCAGTTAAAAACCGGGAATAATAATCGAAACACATGCGCCGAAAGCGCCGGAGTTGGGAGTACAAACCATATCCATCCAAGCGCCACATAATTAAAAGTCATAAAGATATTGATTTTATCAACCACTTTACTTAACCAAGGTCGGGTTTCCAAAACACCAGACTGGGACCGGATCCATTCCGAATAACGATTTTGAGCAAACAACCCTATCCCATGCCAGAGCCCCCAGCCAATAAAATTCAAGGATACCCCATGCCACAAACCAATCAGCACCATCGTGCTGATTTGAGTAATTAGAATAATTGCCCAGGGTTTCATCTGCTTGTATTTTCTGCGAAGCTCACGGGTTATTGGATTGAAAAAATAAGCCCGGAACCACATGGTTAACGTAATATGCCAGTTATTCCAGAATTGGGTCAAATTCGGCCGGAGATAAGGATGATTGAAGTTTTCCGGTAAATTAATGCCCAACAGCTTTCCTAATCCGATGGCAATATCTGTGTATCCGCTAAAATCAAAATAAATCTGAAATGCATAAGCGTACACCATAATCCAAAGCCAGCCGGCAGATTTCACTTGTGAAGCGTTGGTTCCATTCAATGCAATTAAGGCCAGAGTGTCAGCCAACACAAACTTCTTGAACAAGCCGACAGCCAATCGCTGCCCGGCCAGACCAAAATCTTCCGCGTTTGCCGCTGATGGCCGTCGCAAATCCTGTATAAATCTCCCCACTCGATCAATCGGTCCGGCCGTAAAAGCCGGGAAAAAGATCACGTAGATCAAATATTCAGGCAAAGATGCTTCTGGCAAGCGTCCGTTCTGGCGATCTCGCAAAGTATGGATCAGGCGAAATGCTACATAAGAAAACCCCAACCAGCGAATATCCAATGAGGAAGCAAGCTCCACCGATTGTCCGGTTATCCTGCGCAGTACAAAACTAAAAACTTCGGACAAAGCCGGAGTTTTTAAAATCACAAAAAGCACTAGAAGGAATAAAATCGCGCCGGGCAATACCAATCGGATAGTCTTACCCGACAATTTTAAGATTAAGGCCACAAATGCTGCGGCAACCATCAAACCTGCTGCCACAGACCAGATTTGTGGTGGACGGGATGCGGTCAAAATTCCGGTCAGGCTTATATAACGAGTGGCCGCCACCAGAAGCACACAAACAACAAGAGCCAGTCCGGTCAGCCGGTCCTCTTTTTGAATACTTTTCTCTTTTGGATTAGTGATTGCCCAACTCAAAACCGTGATCGTTAAAGTAGCCGTAGGCAGCCAGAAATCCAAATATCGAATTGGTGTTGAGGGTTGCAGCCAATAAATTGCCAGAACACTGGATACCAGCAAAGCCCACTTCCGTCCATTCGTCGGAAAGGCAAATCGGATTAAAATCGCTGCGGCAATGAAAATTAGAATGCTATTCAGCGTCATTTAAAAGCCTTGATAAATCCAAAGCGGAGCCGAATCCGCTGTAAAGATCAATAAAGAAATGATACTAAGGCACAATAGAATTGCCCACAAATTTTCGCGCGACAGGAAACGCCGGAGCCACTCTATTGGTAACCGCATACCAACCACTCACCATTTTCTTGAACAACCCGGTATTTAAGTCCCTCCAGCGGAAGGCTTTGCTGCTCATTGTTATAAGTCGCCAGAATCTCACCCTGACAGGAAACCAGGGCATCCCCGTTATCTGTATCGGATTGTTGGCATTCCACATTATTCAAAGATGCGCTGACACCTACAAAAGCATCAATTTCCATCACCGCTTGCTCTTCCCATTCTGCACAGGAAAGTGTTGACAGTTGGTCCACATTTTCAGAAACCATCGCTTTCAAATAAGCTTCTACAGCTTTGCCGGCCGGATCACCACCTGAACCGGTACAAGAAGCTAACACAAGTAAGCCCAACACTGCCAGCAAAATAAAAATCCGCGTCTTCATCCCTTGCATGATCCAACTCCTCCTAAATCTGCAGATACACAAACCCATTACCAAATTTTAGCTGCGCTTACCCTGTTTGACAAAAGAATTTGTATTATCACACAAAATAAATTTAAGGTTCTCCGTCAGGGTTTTATTCCTGATTTTCACCTGCATAATTCGATAATTTTCCACATTCCTCATTAGTTCAGGATACTTTCCAGTATTTCTCTTCCATTTAGAACGCGAGAATAACCACGATTTATTGTTTTTAATTATAGCGCAGCTGTTATTCTCTTCTCATACCCAAAGCCAGCAAAATGTACGGAAAACGGCAGCACCTCAAAACATAGGGACAACAACCCCAGATGATTTTACCAAGTTATATCAGTTTATTAGGAAATCAGAAAAACATCACAATGAATTACCCTCAACCGCCGCATGCAATTGAGGAGCAAATCGCACTTCAAGTTTCTTCACCCCATAGTTTATCATCCAGGCTAAAATCGCCACCAAAGAAGCTCCAAGGATTATTTTATCCGTCCGGCCAGCCTGCGCGATTCCATCAAACAGCAAAGTCCCCAATCCTCCTGCCCCAAATTTTGCACCGACAGCAGCAATCGCAACTGCGGCAACCGCAGCCACCCGGACTCCAGCCAGAATCACCGGTAGCGCCAGAGGAAGTTGAACACGGACGGCAATTTGAAAGCTATTCATCCCCATTCCACGAGCAGCTTCAATAATCGATTCGTCAATTCCATCCAGGCCAACCAGCGTATTCCGGGTCAAAATCACCTGACAATAAATAATTAACGCGGTAATTACGGATCGCTCATTGAGCCCAAACACAGGAATCAACAGAATAATGAGCGCGATGCTCGGTATAGTATACAAAACCCCTAATACACCCAATACCGGCCCGATCAGCTTTCTCCGATAAGATAGGAACCATCCCAACGGCAGTGAAATCATAGCCGCAATGACCAGAGAGCTTGTTGTCAACCACACATGCTCGGCAAACAACCGTAAAACCACATCCGGATAGGCCAGTAAATACTTCATTCAAACTCCTCCACACATCCCGCTCCCCGGATATGGTCTAAAGTAAGAATTCCGACTGGCTCACCATTTTCAACGACAACCGACTGTAAAACGTCAGGCCGCAAGAGGATCGAAAGCGCTTTCCTTAAATCATCGTCTGGCTGTAATCTGGGTACACCATCCCCAAATAAATAACCCTCTGGTATTTCTCCCATAACAGCTTCTACGCGCAGCAAGCTAATCTGCCGAATACGGTCATCAGCATCCAGCAGCTCACGGACAAAATCATTCTCAGGCTGGTTTAAGAGATCACAGGGAGAGGAATATTGTTCCAGCTTTCCTTGACGCAGGACGACGATCAAGTCGGCCAACCGAAGCGCTTCATCCACATCATGGGTTACAAATAAAACTGTTTTTTTCAATCGCTCCTGCAATTCAAGCATTTCTTCCTGCAGGCTCGTCCGAGTGATCGCATCAATGGCTCCAAACGGCTCGTCCATCAGCATAACCTTAGGATCAGCTGCCAGTGCTCTGGCTAGGCCAACTCTTTGCTGCTGCCCCCCGGAAAGTTGAGCCGGATAACGTTTTCGAAATTCGCGCGGAAGATGAACGAGGTCCAATAATTCATCGATTCTTTCGTTGATGCGCGTTTTATCCCAGTTGAGCAATTCAGGAACAACTGCAACATTTTGCTCAATAGTCATATGTGGAAAAAGCCCAACCTGCTGAATAACATATCCAATTTGCCGTCTGAGTTCAGAAATCTCCATTTTCCGGATATCCACACCATCCAGAAGAATCGTCCCGGAAGTTGGCTCCAGAAGCCGGTTTACCATTTTTAACAGCGTTGTTTTTCCACACCCAGAGGGTCCTAACAAAACCACAAAGCTCCCTCCCGGCACATCAAGGCTGATGTCATCTACGGCCGGGGTAGAAGCTCCCCCGTAACTCTTAGAGATGTGCTCAAATCGAATTCCATTCATTAACAACGGGACCTTTTGAGATCTATAGATTCACTGCAAATTTAACAAGTGCTCTTTTGTAATCTTTTTACTTAAGAGTCTGACGCAACCATTAAAAAGTCAAACCCCGGAACTGCAGCTCCCCACAATTCCGGGGTTTTCTCATTTTACGGACTGATCAAACCTTCTTGTACAAGAAATTCCTTTGCGACATCCGCAGGTTCACGCTGGTTCCCACTGACTTCATAATTTAACCGTTGCATAACTTCATTGGTCAATTTTCCTGAAATCCCATTTAGAATTTCGGCAACTTTTGGATTCGCATCCAAAACATCGCCGCGGACTACCGGTGCAACCTGATAAGGCGGGAATAGCCCTTGGTCATCTTGCAAAACAAGCAAATCAAACGCACTGATTTCACCATCCGTTCCAAAAGCGACTACAACATCCGCCTCACCTTCAAGTAAGGCTTGGTACCGCAAACCAGAATCAATTGCCTTATACTCCTTCAATTCAAAGTTGCCATATTTTGCCTGCAAGCCGGGTAGTCCATCTTCACGTTCTTCAAATTCCGGTGGACCCGCCATAACCAATTGATCCGCATTAGCCGCCATATCAGAAATTGTTTTAATCCCATATTGAGCAGCAACTTCTTTTGTCATCGCGAGGGCTTGGGTATTGTTCATCGGTGCAGGATCAAGCCAGACAAGGTTGTATTGCTCCTTGTAGGCATCGGCAACGGTCTGATAAACCTCTTGAGGATCGCTCATCACATCCAGTTTGAGGACTGTCAGCAGCCCTGTCCCTGTATATTCAGGATAGAGATCAATCTCATCCGATTCCAATGCTGCCTGTGCAACCGGGGTACCGCCCAGGTTTAACTTTCTTTCAACCTTGTAACCGGCATCCTCAAGCGCCAGAGCATACATCTCCCCTAAAATAAATTGTTCCGTGAAATCTTTTGAACCTACCCGAAGGACGGTTTCTTTGGATCCGCCCCCGCAGGCAGTGAGCATCATTGAAGCCAAAATAAGAATTGAAATTGCCGCTACAAATTTGCGGGACTTTGTGAATTCCATGGTTTTCCTCCTGTCTAAAAAATACAAACTATCCAATTTCTGAACGATTTGTGCCGGGCGGCTCAACCACCTGTTGCAGTTTTGAAAGCCCGACTTCCACGAGCAGAGTAAGCAAAGCAACCGGGATTGCTCCTACCAATAAAATCGCTTGATCGTATAAAGCAAAACCTCGGGTAATATAAATCCCTAAACCACCGCTGCCTACAAAAGCAGCCAGCGTGGCGCTTGAAATCACTTCAACCGCAGCAGTCCGAATTCCGGCAACAATGACGGGCAACGCCAGCGGGAATTCAATCCGAAACAAAACTTGTGGAGAGGTCATTCCCATACCGCGTGCGGCTTCCAGTACCGCAGCAGGCAAATTACGGAAAGCAGCATCTGTGTTAATAAGAATTGGCGGGAGCGCAAGGACAACAAGCGCAGCAGACGCTGATGCCTTTGACAACCCCAAGAAAGGCACAACCAGAAACAAAACTGCCAGACTGGGCAAAACACGTAACGCATTGATGACATTCATAAAAGTTACCGAGGCAAATTTAGACCGTGAAGTCCAAACCCCTAACGGTGTAGAAATCAATAAGCCGGTCCCGAGAGCAATACCGACCAGGCCCAGATGGTCCGCGACCGCCTGGAAAAACTCCTTGGAATGACCTGCACCATATAACCAAACCTGATTTAACAATTCAACAAAAGAGGTTAGCAATTTATTGATCCAACTCCCCTTTATAAAAGACCGCGATATATTCACGGGTCATCCAGACCTCATCCAAGGATATCCAGGGTAATGTCAGCTCATATCCTTGTCCGGGCTTTGGTTTAACCAACTCGGATTCCATTCACACCTTTCTCTATTTAGCACTATACGATCAAGACAATCTTTTAAGAGTATACAATTCATTTGCATTTCTTTCCCAAAACCCTATACGCCATCCTTATACAGGCATCTTGCTTTGTAATTCAAGCCGGTAAACTGGCACGATATATGCACGCAACATGGATAAGTGAATTATGCTTACACATAAGGACATCTTCTCTATGCTTCAATCCAGAATCAAGTTCGCGAGTCTTTTTTTAGGTATCATCCTGTTATTTTTATCATCTGGTTGCCAGCCAAATAATTTACCTCCTGCAAACAAGGACTTCGTCAGTACCTCGGAAATAAATAACGAGGATGAAGAAGTTATTAAAAAGGCACTTCAACAGGCAATTTTTCAACAGGAGGAAGAAGTTATTGCATTTCTGATCTATGAAATTAAAATTGATCACATTGACTTCTCACGAGACGCTTCATTAGCATTAGTGTGGATCTCTTTTATTGACCCGGACAGTGGTGAAATCTTACCCGGAGAGCCGGCGCTGGCAATTGCCTCACGGCAAAACAACGAAGAGCAGGCCCCCTCCTGGAAAATCACTTTACAGACGGACTCTTCCTGGGCCGCCAAACTTTCACAGGTTCCCGAAGAATTGTTAAGTGCGGAAGAAAAAAACTGGTACATGCCCAACATTCAGGACATTCCCAAAGATCACAAAGTTTACACTGGGTATAGGCTTCCTTGGGAAAACGGGCGCGCAATCCGTGTGTCCGGAAGTATTGGTCACGTGTTAACTTATAAATCTTGTCCTTCTACATGTCTATACGCATTTGATTTTGCGGACGGCACCATGTTCCCCGTTCTTGCCGCAAAAAGCGGCCGGGTAAAATATGCAGTCTGGAACTGGCCCAATGGCAATACCGAACATGCGAATTATCTGGTGCTCGAAGATGACACCACAACCCCAACTACTTTTCAAGTCTATTATCATCTGGCTCAGGACAGCATCCCTGAAGAATTCCGCGTCAAAGGTGCGGAAGTGCTCCAGGGAGAATTTGTTGGTCTGGCAGATGACACGGGCTACAGCACCAGCCACCATTTACACTTTCATGTCCACACAAACGCCACTTCCTCCTGGGGCACTTCGGTAGATATCGTCTTTGATGAAGTAGAGATCAACGGTGGACGACCTCGTACTTGCACTGAAGCCGCCAACTTCCCGGAGTATGGTGCCCAATGCCAATCCGGAAACTGGTTCACCTCTGAAAATGGAGACCGTGAACGTCCAACCGGTATCATTACCCAACCGCTTCCCAATGAGACCATCACCACCCCCAAAGTCACCGTGCGCGGCTCCGGGAGTGATGACACCGGGATAAGCTATATTCAGGTCATGGCTACTTCCAATGGAGATTGGAAACCTGTTGGCCCGCTGCTAACGCAAACGCCTTTTACAACTCAAATCGATCTCTGCGAAGCAGGTATTCCAAATGGTCCCTTTTTTCTGTCCTTGCAATTGATGGATACCGCTGGAAAATTATCGGACGGCGTCCCCGGGTTGGTTCAACTTGAGAAAAAATTTTCTTGTCCTGATGATCCACCCATCTGCATTCCCGACGAAAATCAAATTGCCCTGTATTCCGAGCCCAATTATCATGGCACGTGCGTTTTGTTTGAAATCGGCGAATATGCCCGGTTGGCAAATTTTCAAGAAATCAATACCAATAACACCGATTCAATCCAGGTGGGCGCTAACGTAATGGCCGTTCTTTACACAGATAACAACTGGGGCGGCAAAAAAGAAACCTTCATTGACCCAGATCCGGATTTATCCGACAACAAGATTGGCAGCAATCAGGCTTCCTCTTTAGCAGTAACTCTTCGCCCCAACATCCCTGCGCCTCCAACACTTAACTCCCCTGAATCATCGGATGGAGAACCCCTGGAAGAAAACGATCCAATTACACTCACCTGGGCGGCAGAAGGAAAAGATGTTACTTACCGCACCGAACTGAGTGGCCCCAACGATTGGAAAAAGTCGCTGGATTGGCAAACCGAAAAGAAATGGGAAGTAGGGACACTTCCCCCCGGTGAATTTTTATGGACCGTGTGGGCACGGAATATTTCAGGCGAAAGTCAAAGCACACTCACTTTCACCATACAGGAACAAGATTTACCTTCTGTGACGGAAATGGTTCAGGAAGAAGACACATGGGATTCCACGTTCATCAAACTGCAATGGAAAGTACTGGAAGGCGAGAATGACCTCGATCATTTTGAGATTCAAATGCGGAAAGACGGGAATCCATGGACAGATTGGGAAACTGAGCTGGATGCAAATACCCGGGAAATCCAATTCGTGGGCAAGCCCGGTTCCACCTATGCATTCAGGATGCGAAGCGTAGACAAAGCCGGAAATCTGGAAGCCTTTCCTGAAAAAGCTGAGATCAAATTAAAAATGCCGCTCAACTGTATATCGGATGAATTTGAAAACGAGGAATTGCCAGACAATTATTGGAGTGGCGCAGCCCAACTCGAACTCTCACACACGCAGGATCATAATCTGTGTGGTCAGCAGGATATCGACTGGATACGTTTTTCCGCGGAGAGTGGCTCATCTTACCATTTTTCAATTCAGCCCATTTCTCAAGGCATTTCTATTTCAGCTAGTCTGTTTGGATTAGATCATGATTCAATTTTATCTGAAGCAAAATCTCCCCAACCGGAAGAAGTTGCTGAAATCGACTGGACCGCTCCAGATTCAGGTGTTTTCTACTTACAAGTAACAGCTTCTGACCCCGACTTATTCGGGACAGATACCCAATACCAGATCCGGGTAGATAGGACTGCACAGTTGCAGCCTACTACCTATCTTTGGAGCACACTGCTTCTTCCCTTGATTTGGGCATTGGTAAAAATGTATTCTCGTTTCAAAGCCCGGTTTAACGCAGAAGACGAATTACCACTTTGAGTTTCCGATAGATCAAAGGATCTCTCAGCAGCGCGTATGAGAGATCCTTTGATTTTATTCCAACAAATCAAAAAATTTATAGCTGTTGCTTTAAAAACGACAACCTTTCAAGATTCTGGTGTGCACCGCCCCCATCATGTTCATTAAATTCATAGATCCGGATTTCTTTCTCCCCTGCGTAATAATTGTAAGCTGCAAACACAGTGGAAGGCGGGCAGATATCATCCCGCAAACCCACCGAAAACAACGCTTTTGCATTCGCCCGCACGGCAAAATTCATCCCGTCAAAATAAGATAAAGTCTGAAAAACTTGCTCCACCTTATCCCGATGAGAACGGCAGAAACGCACAATTTCATAATAAGGCATTGTATCAATCAATTGTGTGGCACGTCTGAAATAGCACAGGAAAGGGACATCCGGCAGACACAATTTTATGGTGGGCTCCAAACCGGCTGCAGCAAGGCTTAACCCGCCGCCCTGGCTCTTTCCGGTTACTGCAATTCGAGTTGGATCGACTTCCGGCAGCTGACTTGCCGCCTCTACCGCGCGGACTGCATCGATCATCAATCGACGATAATAATATGTTAGAGGATTAAGGATACCTTTTGTCATGAATCCGGAATATTGAGGGTAGCCGCCAACTTCATCTCTGTCCGGAGTATCACCGCTAAGTGAACTGCTCCCCTGCCCGCGAGTGTCCATTACAAAATGGGCGTAACCCGCCGAAGCGTAAAGCAGCCATTCCGTTGGAAAACTCCTCCCTCCGCCATAACCGATGTATTCCACAACGCACGGTAATTTTTCATTTCTAGATTTCGGAAGCAGCAGCCATCCTTTAATGGGCTGGCCGGCATACCCGTTGAAAGTAACATCATAAGACTCAATCAACTTTAATCCAAAATCCATTTTTTTAAGTTGAAGCTCCAACGGGAATTTACGGGCATCTGAAAGGGTATCCTTCCAAAAAGAGTCGAAATCTGTTGGCTCTTCCCGCTGAGGGGAATAAGCTCTGAGTTCATCAAGTGGAAGATCAAAGTAAGACATATTCTCTCCTGTTTCGATTCTGTTTTAAATTCACAAAATGCAATCTAAAAAGCATCGACAAACAAAAACACATCTCTTATAGTATATGCGAAGCCATGTTTTTATTTCTTCAGATTATTGGTGAGATCCGGGCAATTCAATGATAAAATCTTAGCCAGTTAAAAACGATATTTCATAGACTGTCAGAATTTTACAAATACACGAAAAGCGTACACCATTCATGACCGCATATTCAATGCCATACGGCAATAGTTCGTTGAATTTCATTTTTGCACCCGACGAGAGCCCGGAAACAATTATCCCCAAAACAACCCTTCCTGCCAACAATCCACTCCAGGTGATACGTTCGGCCCTGGAAAATCCAATTGGGCTCGAGAATTTACCATCATTAAATGCGGACAGCTCTGTAGCAATTGCCATTAATGATAAAACGCGTCCGGTTCCCCATCACGATCTTTTGCCTCCATTATTGGAAAAACTAAAAAAAATGGGGGCCTCAAGAAATAAAATTCGGTTCATCATTGCCAGCGGCACGCATATCCCCATGCAAAGCGCGGAAATAAACAAATTTTTACCGGAAGAAATCCTTGCTCATTACCTGGTAACTGCCCACGATTGTGATGATGTAAACCAACTGGTTTACATCGGAAAAACTACAAGTAAAACACCCGTCTGGGTAAACCGCGAATTTGTTAACGCAGATTTCAAAATTGTAACGGGGAATATCGAACCGCATCATTTCATGGGCTTTTCGGGAGGAGTCAAAAGCGCCGCCATTGGTCTGACGGGGAGAAAAACCATTAACACTAACCACACCTTTCTGTTAAACGCCAAATCCGCTCTGGGAGTTTACGAGGAAAATCCCATGCGGCAGGATGTGGAAGAAATCGGACAAATGATAGGTGTGGATTTTGCATTAAACACAATCCTTGACGAGGAGAAACGAATCATCCACGCGGTCAGCGGCCAACCTCTCACCGTGATGAAGCATGGCATTCAACTTTCTCGGCAAGTCTGCCAGGTCCCGGTCACAAAGTTATACGATCTGGTAATTGCCTCCGTAGGCGGCAGCCCAAAAGATATCAATCTGTATCAGTCCCAAAAAGCCCTTTCCAGGGCATCTCTCATCACCCGGGATGGTGGTGTGGTGATCCTGGTAGCCGAATGCCCGGAAGGCAGTGGAAGCTCCGGCTACGAAGCCTTTATGCAGGACGTTGATTCGCCTCAAGCAGTTTTTGATAAATTTAAAAAATCCGGTTTTGAAGTCGGCCCCCATAAAGCACTCCAATTCGCCAGAGAATTACAACGCATTCAGGTGATTCTGCTCTCAAGCCTGGATAGCGAATTGGTAAAAAAGTTGCTGTTGATCCCGGCAACTACCCCTGAAGAAGCCCTTGCAAAAGCCAGGGAACTGCTCCCCTCTGGACCTGAAATCGCGCTTCTTCCTTTTGCCAAAAACATCTTACCTGAAGTACAACAGAACCCACTCGGTTAACAAGGAGAAATTTTGAACCGTTCCCTCCGTTGGTATGACTACCTGACGATCAACGTTTATTTTTTGGGGCTTTCCACCCTCTCTCAAACAATGACCCCTCTGGTAGTTCCGCTACTGGTTCAAAATTTCGTCGGTGAAGCACAAAAAGGCACCTATTATGGCCTTCTTCGGCTCTGGTCATTGATGGTTGCTCTGTTGGTTCAATCCCTGATGGGAATGATCTCTGACCACAGCTCACTTCAATTAGGTCGTCGGCGTCCGTTTATCCTGGCTGGCGCTCTCGGTGCAATCGTGGTGGTGATTCTCATCGGCTTCAGTGCCAATTTAGAGGGAATGTCTGGTTATTGGACTCTATTTGCTTTGATAAACCTCTTGATGGTAGCCGCCAATACCGGACACGGAGCACAGCAGGGCTTAATTCCAGATCTTGTCCCGGAAAACAAACGAGGTCTGTTTTCCGGCATAAAGGCCATTCTGGAAGTGCCCGTCCCTGTAATTATTGTTTCGCTCACAATCGCCAAACTGATTTCATCTGGAAAGTTATGGGCCGGATTATTTGTCCTTTGTGGAATTTTGCTGATAACCATGTTATTAACAATGGGAGTACCTGAAAAACAAATTGAACGAACCTCAAAAAAAATGGATTGGAAGCCCTTTTTACGGCTGATCATGATGACCGGTGTGTTTACGGTAGTGATCCTCGGCATGGGCCAGTTCGTTAAATTAGCACAAATTATTGCAATGAAACTGGATGGACAATCTTTTATTTTGATATTGGCTTCATGCGGTCTGATTGCGATGACATTTGCAATTGTATTGGGCGTTTGGCTCAGCACGCGAGTAGGGATTGGAAAATCGGCACAGGAGCATCGGTCCTTTACATGGTGGGTCATAAACCGCCTGTCTTTTCTTGTCGGCTCTACCGGAATGGTTAGCTTCATAATTTATTTTCTCCAGGGCAGATTTGGTTTCCAGGGGGAAGAAGCGGCAAAACCGGCAGCTAATCTCACCATGATTGTAGGGCTGTTTATCCTTCTTTCTGCCCTTCCAAGTGGATATCTTTCCGATCGTTTTGGACGCAAGCCCATGGTTGCCCTCAGCAGTGCATTGGCCGCTCTGGGAACTCTGATCCTGATCCTTGCGCCTGATATGACATTTGTTTCGGTTGGCGGCAGTTTAATCGGGCTTGGAACCGGATTTTTCTATTCCGCAAATTGGGCATTGGGGACTGAAATCGTTCCGCAAACGGAAGCGGGCCGTTTTTTAGGAATCTCCAATTTAGCGGGTGCCGGTGCCGGCGCAATCAGCGCATATATTGGCGGCCCCATCGCCGATTCCATCACTGCCCTTTCACCGCGCACACCGGGTCTGGGATATCTCGTACTTTTTATCATCTATGGACTGCTCTTTATAATTTCAATCTTCGCTTTACATGGCATCGCATTAAATGAGCGGTAACGTTGGAATAGGGTTATAATAAGGATGGTAATTTTACAAGGTTAGAAATCATTAAATGTGGAGATACTATGACTGATCGTGAAAGCCCGCTAGGAAAAACCACAATCGCACCCGAAGTGCTGCTCAATATTGCTCGCCTTACAGCATTGAATGTTCAGGGTGTTAGCAAGTTAGCCGACTCGCCGGATGTGGTAAATCGTCTGTTCAACCAAGGGGTTGATGAAGGCGTTTCCATTTCCGTTGAAGATAATCTTGTCTACGTAGATCTTTATCTCATTCTGCGCCGCGATGTCAACGTTCGCAATGTCAGCCGGTCTGTTCAGAAAAAAGTGTCTCGTGCAATTTCCGAGATGGTTGGGATGGAAGTCGGAAGCGTAAATATTCACGTTGAAGATATCGATTACGAAACTGAAGAGAACCCAGCAAAACCATGAAGTCTCGCACCAAGGCGCGGAGCATCGCCCTACAGGTACTCTACGAAGTTGATTTAACCGGTCATCCTGCGGGATGGGTATTAAATGAGCGTCTGGAACCAGATGATCTGGAAAAATCTCTGCAAGATTTTTCCCGCCAGATCATTGAAGGCGTTCTCCCCATTGCCTCTAAATTAGATGACTTCATCGCGCAGCACGCACCGGAATGGCCAATGGACCAGGTGGCAGTAATTGATCGCAACATCATCCGCATTGCTCTATGGGAATTTGCAGTTGCCAACTGTACGCCGGTCAAAGTTGCCATCAACGAAGCCATTGAATTGGCTAAAATATATGGTTCGGATAGTGCTCCTCGTTTCGTCAATGGCGTTCTGGGTGGCCTGGCAGCACGAAAAAGCGAAATTACCCAATCCCTGAAAAGTCAGCAATCATAAGGGACCATTCCCATAAAATTATCGGTTTTCTCTGTTCCAGAGGATGAAAAACTTTTCCACAATTTCATACAGCAAGGGGAGTCTATGCCAGGAAACCGAAAACTCTCAATCTTTCCTGTTCCTATTTTTTTTCAATTTTTGCTTGGGGCCTTGTTAATTGCATCGTGTACAGCGGCAAAAGATTTCTCGGATGATTCTCAATCGCCTACAACCCAACCTGAGACAAACATAATTCAAATTGATCGGGCAGAGATTTCATTTGAGGTGATTGTCCCCGAGGCAAATACTGCCCCGGTATATTTGGATATCGTAGACGAGGTGGCAGGGATTCCCTGGAATCCCCTTAGATTGCAGATGGGAAAAGAAGAGGATCAGGTTTATACCCTTACCATTCCCATAACAATCGGTTCCAACATTAAATATCGCTATGTCTTGGGTAGTGAACCAACTCTTGTAGAGCATACCAGCCGGGGTACTCCTGTGCGGTACCGAATAGTTCATGTTTCTGATCCCACCATCATTAAGGATCAGGTAATTTCCTGGGACGCGCCGCCAGAAAACCTCGAAATGGGCAGATTGGTTGGCAAAGCCACCGACGCAGATACCGGAGAGTCTATTTCCGACGTTTTAATCACCATCGCAGGAATGCAAACAATTTCCGCGGCGGATGGATCATTCATCCTTGAATATGTCCCCGTTGGAACCCATCAAGTCGTCGCATATTCCACCACCGGACAACACCAAACCTTCCAACAGGGCGCACGCATTACCAACAATGCGACAACACAGGCTGACTTTACAATGTCAACCACTAAATTCATAGATGTCACTTTTATTGTCACCCCACCCACGGATCAACCCGCGGGAGCTCCAATAAGAATGGTAGGAAACGTCTTTTCTTTTGGGAACACTTTTGCCGATCTCAATGGAGGGATGAGTGTGCTTGCTTCTCGTGCACCTTTAATGCAAATCCGGGAAGATGGGCAATATTTGCTTACCGCAAGCCTTCCCGTTGGGATGGATCTGCGCTATAGCTACACTCTGGGAGATGGATTCTGGAACGCTGAACGTACACCAGAAGGCCGCTTCCGCACCCGTCAATTGATCGTCCCCGAACAAGATACCACGATTAAAGACCAAATCATTACCTGGGAAACGGATCAGGATCAGGTTTTCTCTTTTCTTTTAGAGACACCCTCAACGACTCCGGCACGGGATGTTATCTCCATTCAATTTGCCCCATTTGGTTGGACAGAACCTGTTCCTTTATGGCCGCTTGGAGATAACACCTGGACGTACCGTCTTTATAGCCCATCACAGATCGGCAACAACCTGGAATACCGCTATTGCCGTAATGAACAATGCGAAACGGCCGGCGAAGATCGCATCACAGACCAGCAGCCCGCTCGCTCTTTGAGAGAAACCGCACCGGGTGAGATCAAAGATCAGGTTGCGGCCTGGACAAATTGGTCCATATCTGACCAACCCACTGCAATTGCAGCAGTAAAAATTCAGCCGCGAGATACTACATTTGCCGCGGGTGTCGAGTTTCTTCCTGATTATCATCCCTCCTGGCAGGCTTATCTGGGAAATGCATTGGATTATGTCCAGGACATCAGTGCCAACCGAGTCGTTCTGGACCCCACCTGGAGTTACATTTCCAACACACCACCTGTTTTAGAGCCCGTTCCCGGAAACGACATGCTGACAGCCGATTTACAGCAGGCACTTTTCTGGGCCAAAGAAAAAGGAATGGAAACGGTGCTCTTCCCGCAGGTTCGCTTTTCAACCGATGAATTGGATTGGTGGAAAGACGCCAGGAAGGATGAAGAATGGTGGAACAACTGGTTTGAACGATACGAAAGATATTTGATTCATTTTGCCGATATAGCAGAAAGCAATGGAGTCTCCAGCCTGATTATCGGCGAACCGGCAAGTCGGCCTTCCTGGCCCGGCGGTATGCTGCCCCATGGCTCTGAAGGAATCGCCCCGGAAAATGCGCAGGAACGTTGGCTGTCTTTGATCAATGAAGTTAAAGAACACTTTAGCGGGCAGCTGATCTGGGCTTTGCCCTATCCAAATGGACTTAAAACAGAGTCCGCCCTGCTTACTCAGATGGATGCTATTTATTTGCTTTGGGAAGCGCCGTTGTCCGAATCGACTTCTCCCACGCAAACGGAATTGGTCAAATCTTTTAATAATTTGTTGAACAAAAAAATTCAGCCGTTCTATGAAAAAACAGGTAAGCCAATCTGGATTGGTCTCACCTATCCCTCTGTAGATGGCGCAGCACAAGGTTGCATCAAAGATGGAAAAACCTGTATTTCATTTGATGCGTTTTTCCAGAATAATCTGTACACCACCGGTGAAATGGTGGATTTGCAGGAACAGGCTGATATCTACAATGCGGCTTTTGCGGCGATCAATGAACACGATTGGATAGCAGGTGTGACCTCAAGAGGGTTTTATCCTCCCGTGGGTCTGAAAGACAATACGTATTCTATCCACGGCAAACCGGCATCCGATGTGATCTGGTATTGGTACCCCCGTTTTACCGGAACAATCCAATAAATCGTATCAGATTGCGTTTTTCGGAATTGTTTTGAATTTCATCAAGGCCTGAAAAGTAAAATTATCGCCCCCAATAGCAAAAACGGTGCATAAGGAATAGCCACGAAAGGTTTATACTGTTTAAATAATTTAGAAATTAAAATAAAAAGTGCGCTGAAACCGCCGCCCAAAAGGATCGCGAATAAAAGACCCGCCGAAATACCCGGCCATCCAAGCATCAGCCCCAGCACACAACTCAAATTCACATCCCCAAAACCCAAAGGGACTTCTTCGATATTTTCGTGCCGAATTCGGCTCATCAGTCGCGCAAAACCAGACCCTAAAAGGTACAGGGCCAGCATAATAACAAATCCGGCAGCCCCACCCACCAGCGTCAAAACAAAACCATGCAGTAAAAATCCAATTCCAAAACCCAGAAAAATTCCTGCCAGACTTACCGGATGAAGAATGACCCGGTACTCAAGGTCGATTATAGCGACAATGCTAAAATAGATCAGGATTAATACTTCCATCCAGAAATCCAATCTTTCGATCGGGAACATCCACAACACGACATAGACCAGGGGCGTCCCCAAAAGAACCACCCAACTCCGCCAGGATCGCGGCTCTCCACAATTCTTACAGTTCTTCAACAACAAATAATCCTTCCAGGGCGTCTTTTCCTGACAATGGATACACATTGCGTCCGACAGCCTGCGCGTTATGGGAAGAACATCCGCGATATAGTTAATCGCTGTTCCGGATAGTAGACCGAATAAAAAAACCCAAAAAATTGTCAGATAAAAGTGCATGGGTAAATATTTAACTCCATCCAGATTGTGAATTAGAAAAAGTATAACCTTGATGAGAAGAATTGGCAAACAATGGACTTTTGTTCTATAATTTAGCCATAAACCTGATTGGTTATACCGATATTATGCCAACATCCAACACATCGTATTTAGATCATCTGCTGAACATATGGCAAAATGAAAACCAGATTGCCTCCAATATTGTCTTTAAACACCTCGCGCCGGCCACCCAGCCCGTCTTCGAGCCTTTCCCCGATTCTCTAAACCCAATTTTACAGAAGGCATTGCACACCATCGGGATCGACTTGCTGTATACGCACCAATTCCAAAGTTGGAATATCGTAAAATCCGGAGAAAATCTGGGAGTTGTGACAGGGACAGCCAGTGGAAAAACACTCTGTTACAATCTCCCGGTGCTGGACGCCCTTCTGCGAGATCATCAAAGCTGTGCGCTTTACATCTTTCCCACAAAAGCATTGGCTCAGGATCAATATCAGAATCTGGTAACTCTGAATCAAAAAATAAAGTTATTCTCCCCTGAAACCAATTTGCTCCCTGCAATTTATGATGGCGATACATCCCCCCGATCCAGGTCTGAGATCCGTTCCACCAGTCGCCTTATCCTCACAAATCCGGATATGCTTCACATAGGGATACTGCCCCACCACACTTTGTGGGCTCGATTTTTGCAAAATCTCCGTTTTATCGTGTTGGATGAAATGCATGTTTACCGTGGTGTCTTTGGCTCAAATATCGGCAATGTGATTCGCAGACTAAAACGTGTGCTCCGGTTTTACGGTTCCGATCCTCAATTTATCCTCACCTCTGCAACAATTGCAAACCCCAAACAACTCGCGGAAAAGCTGATTGAAGCGCCTGTTTCTCTGGTAGACAAAGATGGTTCGCCCCGAGGAGATCGCCATTTTTGGATTTACAATCCACCCATCGTCAACGCGGATCTTGGGATTCGCCAGAGTGCATCGGTTGGCGCAGAACTGCTTTCGAGCGACCTTCTATCCTACCACGTGCAAACGTTAGTCTTTGCCAGAGCGCGCCGTTCCGTAGAGCTGCTGTTGCGCAGTATGCGAGAAAACAATCCTCGGCAGGCAAACAGCATATCGGGCTATCGCAGCGGCTATCTTCCTGAAGAACGTCGTTCTATCGAGCGTGGCCTGCGGGATGGGACGGTTCGCCTTGCAGTTTCAACAAACGCATTGGAATTGGGTGTGGATATTGGAGAGATGGAAGCGGTATTGATGATCGGTTATCCGGGGACAATTGCTGCCACACGTCAGCAATCCGGGCGAGCAGGACGCGGGACGGCCCCCTCACTCTCCATCCTGATTGCTTCAGCAAGCCCATTGGATCAATTTTTGGTTAACCATCCTGAATTTATTTTAGATAAATCACCTGAACAGGCGCTCATCAATCCGGACAATCTCCTGGTCCTTTTGCAGCATCTCGAATGTGCAGCTTTTGAACTACCCTTCGAGACAAACGAGGGCTTCGGGAATATTAGCGCCGAAGATGTCAATACATTATTGGGTATCCTATCCGAAACCGGAAAGCTGCATGTTTCCGAGCAAAAATACTATTGGGTTTCAGATCAGTACCCCGCTGACCAGATCTCCCTCCGGCATACAATGTCGAGCACAGTTATACTGCGGTCTCAAACAAATGGTTCCACCAAAATTATAGGAGAAGTAGATCAATCCAGTTCACTCTGGATGGTCCATCCCGACGCGATTTACTTGCACAAAGGAGAAACTTATCTTGTAGACACATTGGACCTTGAGAAGCATGAGGCACTATTACGACCGGTTTCTGTGGATTACTTTACCGAGCCCAAGAACGAAGTTACGGTCGATCCCATCCAGGTTTTGGAACAACGCATAATTGCCGGTGGAGAGATTTTCTTCGGTGAAATTATGGTTACCAATCAGGTCATCGGATATCGAAAAGTACAGTGGCTAACCCGAGAAGTGCTTGGACACGAAGAGCTCACCTTACCTGCTACCCAGTTAAGAACAACAGGATATTGGCTGTCCCTTTCCCCTGAAACCGTTGAAAAGCTTCAAGATCAGGGGCTTTGGAACAACGCCCCCAATAATTACGGGCCGAATTGGACCCATCAACGGATTCTAGCGCGCAAGCGCGATCAATATCGCTGCCAGCACTGTGGAATCCCGGAACAGGGAAAAGCTCATCATGTTCATCATAAAATCCCCTTCCGGAATTTTCTCTCCTATGAAGATGCCAACGAGTTGGACAACCTGGTAACGCTTTGTCCGGCTTGTCATAAGATTGCAGAAACAGCTGTCAGAATGAAAAGCGGCCTTTCAGGTGCGCGACATGTTCTCAGTTACATTGCTCCTCTTTTTGTGATGTGCGACATCAATGACCTTGGAGCTCTTTCCGATCCGGTCTCATCGCTCACGGGTGGAAAGCCAACCATTTTGTTATACGATCAAATCCCGGCAGGCATTGGCTTAAGTAAATCGCTGTTTGATATGCACAATGAATTGATGCTGGATGCTTATGATCTGGTGCGCACCTGCACCTGTAAAGATGGATGCCCGGGCTGCGTCGGTCCGGCTGGTGAGAATGGAATAGGCGGCAAGCAGGAAGCCTTGGCTCTCCTGGAAATCCTGTCCGGAGGAGCAGCCAATGGAGCATAAAACGGAGTCTTTGCGTGATAAACTAAAATCACTTGGTGTCCAAATTGGAACCGGTCACATCCAGAAGCCTGAAACGCCCTCCGAAACGCACACTATCGAAACGGTGATCCAAGGAGAAAATCGAGAAAACCGTTTCGGCAGCACCTTTGTCGTAGAAAAAGATTTTCCGAACGGTTGCTTCCACGGGAACGTCGATCTTTGCGAAATTCCGGATTACGGATTCCTTGCCCAATGGGCCCGGTCAAATTTGCTTACATCCCAGGATTTTCAGAATATCATCTTCTTAGATGCCGAAACCTCCGGGTTGGCAGGGGGTGCCGGGACATTCGCGTTTATGATCGGACTGGGGCATTTCACAGCGACAGGGTTTAAACTGATACAACTGTTTCTGCGAGATCCCTCTCAAGAACATGCGCTGTTGGTCACCCTCGATCAGATTCTTTCTGCCTTTGATATCATCGTTACCTTTAATGGAAAATCCTTTGATGTTCCCCTGATGACATCCCGTTACGTTCTGCAAAAGCACCCAATACCCTTTCAAGACAAAGAGCATATTGATCTGCTCCACCTGGCACGTCGGATATGGAAAAACCGTCTGGCCAGCCGCACGCTCGGCAATTTAGAAACAGAAATCCTTAATCTTGCCCGGACCCAGGAAGAAGTCCCGGGGTGGATGGTACCCGAGCTGTACATTGAATATTTAAAAACGCATGACGCCCGTCCACTGGCCGGGGTTTTTTACCACAATGAAATCGATATCCTTTCCCTGGCTGCGTTGCTCAATCTCCTGGCAAAAATGTTGAACAATCCATCAGAATCCAACACGGCCCACAGCCTGGATCTCATTGCCATCGCTCGTCTTTACGAAGAACTCGGATATTTAGAAAAAGCAATACAGCTATACGAAGACAGTATTGCTCAAGGATTACCGTTAAATTTTTTGGTAGAAACGCTTAACCGGTATGCAAAAATTTATAAACGTGCCGGGGATTGGGATTCTGCAAAAAAACTATGGGAATCCGCTGCCGGATATCAAGATATTGAGGCTTGTTTGGAACTTGCAAAGTATCACGAACATTTCCTGCGGGACCCATCCGCAGCCCTTCTTTGGGCAGATCTCGCCAAAGAACGGTTAGAAACTCAAAATTTACCCCGCATCAATTCCGAAATTAATCTGGCAGCAATAGAACATCGGCGTCAACGTTTGTTGGGGAAACTTCAGGACTTATCAAAAGAACAGGAAAGTTGACCAATGTCAATTGAAGACCGCATCCATTGGAACGAACGGTATCGGCATCCCCGACGAGAGCTGTTAACCCATCCTCGTCAATTACTGGTAGAGCATATTCATTTACTACCTCGGCATGGTCTGGCACTTGATCTCGCAATGGGGCCCGGACGAAATGCCGGTCTGCTTCAAGATCGTGGTCTTCAAGTCATTGGAGTGGACATCTCACCTCTGGCTGTTCAGCGAGCCAAACAGTCGTATCCCGGTCTTATGGCTTTTGTAGCGGACCTTACCCGGTTTCACCTCCCCACAAATTATTTCGATGTCCTCCTGAATTTTTACTACCTCCAGCGGGATCTCTGGGGTGAGTTTTCACGTATTCTCAGACCCGGAGGACTCCTTTTTTACGAGACATTAACACAGGACATCCGCAAGGTACGCGAAGACATATCTCCGGAGTACTTGCTCCATCACAACGAATTAAAAGCAGCTTTTTCGGATTGGGAAATTCTTTATTATCAGGAAGGCTGGCGCAGTTCTTCCCACGGCCAACAAAAAGCAGTAGCCAGTATGATCGCCCGTTTACCCAATGGATGAATAAAACTATCCTAAATGGGCTGTATTTCCTGCCCTATCCGCACCTGGTAGCGATCAGAAAGGCATTTTGTAATGGGTCCGGGGGCACCAAACAGGGTTTCATCAATTTGTTGCACAGGTAAAACGCCTCGGCTGGAGCTGGTAATAAAAGCTTCCTCAAGTTCCCCAATTGCCGAACGGCGAATTCCATCCATGTGAACAATCAAACTTTCTTTACGGGCTTCATCCAACACAGAAGCTCTTGTAATCCCGGAAAGCACTCCATCATCTGCCGTCCACAATTCTCCCCCTTTAATAGCAAAGAAATTGCTGGTCATCCCTTCCAGCAGGAAACCTTCTTTGCCATACAACAAACCATCATTAACATCTTGGGGAAGCTCTACCCGAATTTTCGCAGCAATCAATATAAAATCGGTCAGCTTGGCCTTGGGATTAAACCGCTGCATATTAACGGTAACCAGCTTTACACCATTTTTGTACTCTTCGGGTGAAGGAATTTTCAAAGGCTCCAGGGAAATATAAAAAGTTCCCGGAGAAACTTTCAGGTCCAGCGTGACCCGGACTCTCGATTCCACCAGATCCGCTTGATGAATAGCATCTTTGATGGCTCCCCGAAGCTGATCATGATCAAACCAGATAGGAGAGTCCGCCAGGCGTGCAGTTTCTTCAAGCCTTTCTAAATGACGTTCCAGGTAAAGCGCCTTATCCTGTTGATAAGTGCGAAAAGTCGTATAAGCTCCAGCCGGAAGATATTTACTGGAAACGGCGTCCAGCGAAGAGTTCCCATCTAAAAAGGTTTCTAAGGGTTTTAATTTTGCAGTATGATGATTAAAAACAACTTTCCAGGTTGCTACAGACGACATTTATCAGTCCTTACTTCCACAAGATTTAATACTCCAAATTATAAACCCATGTTATCCAATCCAACACCTTTATATCAAAGAAGGCAAAAAATCGTTCTATACATTTAATTCTGCCCGAAAACCAAAAGTTTGCTAAAATATTTTTAGTACTGTCAGAAGAAAGCGCCGAGGATCATGCCAGTTCAAATGCCCGAAATTCCCACCGGTCTTATCCGCGATTTGCGTTCCGCAAATTCGGTAACAATACTCACAGGAGCCGGAGTCTCTGTAGGCAGCGGGATTCCAACCTTCCGTGATTCAAAGAATGGCCTGTGGGAGAAATATAACGCCCAGGAATTGGCTACACCTGCCGCATTCCAAAAAGACCCGGAACTGGTCTGGAATTGGTACCGCTGGCGCCAGGAACTTATTAACCGGACGCAGCCCAACCCGGGCCATTTAGCCATTCGTGAAATGGAAAAACACTTCCCTGATTTTCAAGTAATCACTCAAAACATAGATGGTCTGCACCAGGCAGCCGGAAATCAAAACGTCATTGAGCTCCACGGGAACATTCACCGGGCATATTGTGCCAATGAATCGATCATATTTAAATCCTGGCCAAACAGCGAGCTCCCCGTTCCAATATGTCCAAACTGCGGAGAGCCTTTACGCCCGGATGTAGTTTGGTTTGGAGAAGCACTGAAGCCACAAATCATCGAATCGGCAGTAGCTGCCAGTCAAAACTGTGATTTCTTCTTTTCCATTGGTACATCGGGAGTCATCGAGCCTGCAGCGTCATTACCTTATGAAGCTCTTCGAAACAAAGCTGCCGTCATTGAAGTCAACCCAATGCCGACCCCAATGACAATTTTTGCCCAGTACAATTTTCCTTTTTCTGCAGAGGATTTTCTCCCCAAATTGATCCAGTCCCTCTGGCCCGAATCTGCCTAACCAATGGATACTGTCATCCTATAAGCTTAACAACCGCTGATAATCTTCTGGAGTGTCCACATCAAACAAATCATCCGGATTGTCCCAGGGCAACTTGAGCAGAGGATAATTTCCAAAAATCGCTCTTCCCCCCATATCCCCCTGAAGCATTTCCAGATCACCAAACATTTTTTGATCCATCAAGACCGGACTGGACCGGCGTCCTTCGACTACAGGAGTAATGATGGGTGCCAGGGTCCTGGAATGCATTTTCACCAAAGAACGGATCAATTCACTGGGCACCTGCGGTTGGTCAGCCATCAGCATCACGGCCCCACCAACGCGCTCCGGGAGCGATGCAATCCCCCGGGCGACAGAAGTGCTTTGTCCTTGTTCCCAGTCTTCGTTCATCACAAACTGAACCGGGAGACCTGCCAACGCTTCGCGGATAGGTCCAATCACAGCACCCAAAACCATATAGACGGGATTCAATCCGGCTTGCAGAGCTCTTTCTGCTACATGGCGCACAAAAGGTTTCCCCTTCCAATCTAACAAAGCTTTCGGAACGCCATACCGTTTGGAGCCTCCACCGGCAAGAATAAGCCCGGCAATTTTTTCATGCACAGCGTGCACAGACCCCGTTTCGGCAGTTGCCGCCTGATAAGAATTAATAAGAACCGCATCAAACACTGCCACCAATTTTTCAGCCATTAACGCAGCAATTTCCTGAAGCTCGGGTGTGTCCGCCTGATTCAAGATTGCCACTCTTTTTGCAAACGATGGAATATTCTTTAAGCCGCCTTCTGGATGTGCTAAAACCTTTACCAACCCATCCGGAGTAAGAGCCCCTCCGTATTCCAAACCGGACAACTCCAAAAACAGATTCGCCCGAAAAACATGCTCAGGAGTAACAGGTTCTCCTAAACACGAAAGCCCTACCGTAACGCCCACCGTATTCGCCCAAGGTGGGATGGGGGGCTCATGAGCAGCAGGCGCTTTAACGGAAAGCCGTCGGGATCCATCCGCTTCAACCAGAAGGTGGCAGTGCATTTCTTCCGCGATAAGGAATATCTGCTCCAGTTCTTCAGCCTCCAGCCCGGCGGTGCGATTATCCTGGTCGATCAAATTTCCGGTAAAAAGAGTGATTCCTTTGGATAACAGAGGCTTCACTTCTTCAAGCGAGGAATTCGGATCAAAAACAATATGGCGATCTGCCAGCCCAGCCTCCGCCTTCGCCAGATGTGTACTGGTTGTGAGGATAACCGGCGGGTTCAATTCTCTTGCCAGAGTGAAAAGCGTAGTTGATTTTCCGCCGGCGCCAACCAACGCCAGACGAATCGGATCCTGTATCCGAAAGGCTTCTTTCAATCTCATCCACACCTCAAAACCAAAACAGAAAATAAGGAGCTGATTAGCTCCTTATTTATCATTATGCTTCTTCAAGCTTTCCCATTCCCGAAAGAACGCGTTCTGGGGTCACCGGGAAGCGGTCAAACCATACGCCAGTAGCATCATGAACCGCGGAGGTAACCGCAGGAGCCATTGGAATAAATGGCATTTCTGCCATTCCGCGCGCGCCCCACGGCCCTATCGGATCCGGATATTCGAGGATCAGGGATTCAACTTTTTCTGGAATATCCAATATCGTTGGGATCAAATAAGTTGACAGAGTACGCATTAAAGGTTTCCCTTCTTTCTGAATGAAGTCCTCCATAACCGCATACCCGCCGGCCTGCACCACGCATCCTTCGATCTGGCCTTTTACCTGTTCAGGGTTGATTGCTTTTCCTACATCATTGGCACAGATTACATTTGCCAATTGCACTTGCCCTGTTTCAAGATCAACTTCAACTTCCACAGCTTCCGCCACATAGCCATACGTGAAATTCGGAAAAGACTCGCCGGTTTCCGGCTGGAAGGGAGTGGTCGCTGGCGCAAGGTATCGATAAGTCGCAATCGCCGGACGTTCCTCATCAAGCCATTTTTTCATCGCAAGATCAGCCGCGCCTTTAATTGAATTTCCAGCCATCATCGTCATACGGGAAGCTGATGTGCTGCCGGAATTGCCCGAAGTGGCCGTGTCGGAATAATCGACCTCTATTTTTTCCAAAGGCAAATCGAGAGCCTGTGCTGCCATTTGGCGCAAAACAGTGTGAGCCCCTTGCCCCACATCTGCTCCTGCATGCCGCAGAATAGCTTTTTCAACTTCTGCTTTGCCATACAGTTCAATTGTGGCATAACATTCTTCTTCAAAACCAAAAGAAAAACCAACGTTTTTCAGCCCGCAGGCAATGCCCAACCCTCGACGTAAATGCGGCTTTCCAGGAATTTCTCGAACGAATGAAAGAGATAATTTCAATCCGGTTGGAGTCTCTTCCCACCCGGCTTTTTTTGCACATGCTTCAAGCACCTGGGGCATACTTACTCCTTCAGGTAATTTTGTGCCGGTGTTGACAAACGAGCCTTCCTTCATAATGTTGCGCATGCGGATTTCAACCGGATCAATTCCCAATGCTTCCGCCAATTTGTCGATTTGGCATTCCGCCGCAAAGGCCCCTTGCGGCCCGCCAAATCCTCGGAATGCAGCGTTAGGAACGGTGTTAGTATATACGGCATAGCCATCCACGTTTACATTTGGAATATCATAAGGTGTCGTACACATTACCACCGCATTACCCAATACTGTGGGGGTGGTATAGGCATATGCGCCGGCGTCGGCCACCAGATCCATTTCAGCAGCAATGATTTTTCCGTCTTTGGTTGCGCCCCATTTCGCATAAATATCAAAGGGGTGTCTTTTTCCGTGTCCAATTAAGGATTCTTCTCGACTCCAAATAATTTTCACCGGGCGGTTTATTCCGCGTTGATGGAGGCGCCAGGCCGCCAGACCAAGCACAATCTGAACGGACATATCTTCCCGTCCGCCAAAGGCCCCACCAATGGCAGGATAAATAACCCGCACCCTGTCAATGGGTAAGCCTAATGCATGTGCAATTTCCTTTTGTTCCTCATGTATCCATTGTCCGGCCACTACAATGGTAACCCGGCCCTCCTCGTCAATATACCCCGTACCAGCTTCGGGCTGCAGGAAAACATGTTCTTGAACTGGGGTATGATAATGCCCTTCAACCACAACATCCGCTTTCTGAAAAGCTTCTTCTGCATCACCGTGGCGGATTTTAATGTGGTGAAACATATTCGAATTATGCTCCGGATGAAGATATACTGAGCTGGTTTCCATCTCACCTCGAGCATCCGAAACAACCGGTAAATCTTCATACTCTACTACAATCAGGTCGCGTGCTGCGGCGGCAATCTCTTCCGTATCTGCCACAACAAGAGCCACCTGATCACCCACAAACCTTACCCGGTCAGCATACTGTTTGCCGGACCCCGGCCCGCATAATACGGGCTGATCCTGAAAATATTGTCCATATTCATTAACAGGGACATCTTTTGCAGTAAAAACTGCAATCACGCCCGCAACTGCTTCAGCTTTGGATGTATCAATTGATTTAACAATCGCATGGGGGCGATTTGCAAATAAAATTTTCATATATGCCTGATCAGGCATATTAATATCGCCGGGATAAAGCGCCTGACCCTGTACTTTATCAGACGTATCAATCCTTCCTACAGATTTCCCTATATAAGACATATCTCACTCCTGTTGTGACGATATTCCAATTTCTTAATTACCGCTTGTAACGGCCACCGCGATAAACGGTAGGAGGCGCATCCATCGGCCCATACCGTTTCGGACCAAACGCCCCATAAAGAATAAAAGTGATCAATGAGAAGAAAGAGCCGATCAAAAAAATCAAAACTACCGTCAAGATCATCTTCACAAATAACAGCGGATCTGAGCCCTGATAAAGTAATTCCTTGGGAATTTGAACCCAATTGTTGGCTGTATTTGCATCCAGAATAACCAGAGTAGCGGCATAGGCCATAATCGGTGTTAGGACGATTAATGCGAAGCCCACACCTCTCCAAACCGGATGAAGTCTTACTTCTCGGTCCCGGAGATCCTCTTTTTTTGTATACGTCTGGTATTTGTTACTCATTACTCACCTATTTTTTGTGCTGCCGTTTCGATTGCTGTAACGATGGTATAGTAACCTGTACAGCGACACAGATTACCGGTGATAGCCTGTTTAATTTCCTCCTGTGAAGGGGTAGGTCTCTCTTCCAGGAGTTTGGTTGCCGACATAATAAACCCGGGTGTGCAGTACCCGCATTGAACTGCATTGGCTTCAACAAAAGCCTGTTGCACAGGGTGCAGATTACCATCCAGCGAGAGACCTTCAACGGTTTCAATTTTTGCACCATGGGCTCGCGGTGCTGGGACCATACAACTCATCACTGCAATACCGTCCAGAAAAACGGTGCAGGCTCCGCATTCTCCCTCGGCGCAACCTTCTTTTGTGCCAATTAAACCGGCATCTTCACGCAGCAGACGCAGCAATGTCTTATTCTGCCCGGATTCAAATTGGTATGCTTTCCCATTGATAACCGTATCAATAGCAGTCGTCTGATCCAAAACGGACGTTTGAGAAAGATTCCCGTGGTGCTCTCCTCTACCCCACAACAACACGGGCCGCTCCGGCAATGCTATACCAGCCGTCCCATCAACTGTGGCCTGGAGTGCACGCCTGGTAATCACTTTGGTCATAGTCTTCCGATAAGCTGCGGAACTGCGCACATCGGAAATAGGTTTGGCTGCTGCCATTGCCAATTCTGCTGCCGTATTAATATTTTCAGGATTAAGCGGTTTCCCGGCCAAAAAAGCCTCGGCTTCAGATGCATGAATGATGGTAGGCGCAACAGCCCCGAGTGTAATCGCAGCTTCCTGCACCAGATCACCATCCATTGTTAGAACGACAGCCACATTTAATAATGAAATTGCCTGAGCCCGTCGCAGAGCCAATTTTATAAAATTCCCTCTCTGACGGTCCCTTTTTAACGCCGGGAAGGAAATATCCACAATCATTTCATCGGGCCGCATAACGGTCTTGCGCACGCCTAAATAAAATTCTTCAAGTGGAACAACTCGCTCACCTAACAAAGATTTCAAAGTCACCTTTGCCCCAAGAGCCATCAACGGCGTAATCGTGTCGTTGGCCGGAGAAGCTGTTGCCAGGTTCCCGGCAATAGTTCCCCGATTTCGGATTTGAGGTGAGCCGACCTCCCATGTTGCCAACACGAGTGGCAAAGCATGTTCCCGCAATAATTTGGAGGACACACAGTGATTATGAGTAACCATAGGGCCCAGGTGGATAACTTGGTTTTCATCTAGGTCAATCTGGTCTAAACCAGAGACACGAGTCACATCCACCAAGGCATGGATGTTCTTTCTGACACCATTTTCTATTTCAAGCACCAAATCTGTGCCCCCGGCTACCACCCGCGCGTTTTCCCCATATTCCTTTAAAGTTTGCAGCGCATCTTCAATTTTTGTCGCACAGACATACTTTTGCCACATAGTACCTCCAGGAGTAAAGATGTTTTTCGCGGCAATCATTCTTTACACTTACACAACTGCAGTAAGGTAAAAAATACCTGCTCTGCGATAACGGATTAATGCACATCTTTCTTAAAACTTAATTTCGCAAATATATTGTATAGTACTTTGCTGATTTCAATATGTCTACTATCTGGTCTAAGAGATCATAATGCAAACACAATCAAATAGCTTTAGAAAATTCCAAAGACTTCCAAAAATGAATTACGATCATCTTCCTCAATACGAAATTGGATTGAGGAAGATCACCATAACCATCATTTAAATTTCAACGACAAACTTAATCCTGCGCAAATGTATCAATCAGTAACTTGATATCGCCACCGGCAGAATACAGGATAGGACAGGTGCAGCCATATTTACGATATTCTGCTACTTTTGCACGCGCTTCGTCCGGCGTACCGGAAGCCGTAATCCGTTCAATTAATTCATCCGGGACAAAATGCTTCGCTTCTTGAATTTGCTCGTGTGTAGCCGGCCAGCCCAGAATAGACTGGATTTCATGGACAATATCCATTGAAACATTTGATGCCTTGGCAATATGAGGCTGTTGTGCAAGATATTGAGTAAGAAGCTCGCGAGTTGCATCGTATGCTTTATCGTGGTCTTCATCCACTGAACACACGACTAGTTGTGGCCGGTCAATATCCTCAACAGTTCTTCCGGTTTTACGTGCTCCCGCATCCAGCAGTTCAAGAGCCCGCTCATTGTATTTCGGCTCAACGCAGTAATTCATCACCACGCCATCACACAACTCACCTGTTAGCTCCATCATTTTGGGCCCTGTGGCACCAATAAAAACTGGGACATTTCTGGGTTCTCGCCTTCCATGAACCACATCCAGTTCAATTCCATTCACATGGACAAATTCGCCGTCAAATGATACGCGTTCCAAATTCAGGAGTTTCTTCAACACAATCACAGTTTCTCGCATGGCTTGCAATGGATTGCTGCGATCAATGCCAACGTTCTTTGCCAATGGATCCCACCATGCACCGATCCCACAGATTATCCGGTCAGGGGCCAGATCGTCCAATGTCAAAAAGGTAGAGGCCAATAACCCAATATTCCTCGTCCAGTTATTGATCACACCAGATCCAACCTTAATCCGCTCTGTTACAGCGGCATAAGCAGCCATTGGGACAATTGCATCCCGCACCAGACGACTTTCTGCCTGCCAGACGGCCTCAAACCCGCGATCTTCTGCGTAACGCGCATAATCAAGCCCATCTCGTAAATCATGAGCATCCTGCAAATAAAGTGCCACACGTTCAGTCATTTTTCCTCCAATTCGGGTTGTTTTGAATGATCAAAGATTAATTCTGGATTAATTTCACCAATTTGGATTTTCTTCAAAATTTCTAAATCTTCAGGGAGATCTAAATCAAATCCCAGAAAAGGGCTTATTCGTTTTTTGAGTAAAAAGCCATGGGATTCCGATTCTGCAATATGAAGCTGGTAGGAATTGGGCCCATAATGGTATTCTATTTCACCAATAGGGTTTAGATAAAGTGCATTGGTCCCACTAAGATGCCGGTCTGGTGCAATGATCATTTCTGGCGGGTCGCCTGAAAGATCAAGCATTTGATCAATTTCATCCGTCGTAACCAGGGGCAGGTCCGCAGGTATTACCAGCAATTCTCTGGTTTCATAAAGTTGTGCCATTCGGGTTGCCAGTTTCAACGCCAGGTTCAGATTGGAACTGCTGTCTTCCTGAAGTGTACGGGTCTTATATTGGCGCGCAATCGACAGAACAGATGGATCCCTGCTGATAACCAATATTTGATTAATACGGCTTACATTCACAAGTGCCTGCATCGTATGTTCAAACAAAAAAGTGTTCAATTCAGTGCGTTCTTCTTCTGAAAGCACACCTGCCAGTCGAGATTTTCCTCTCCGAATTGGTTTTACCGGTACAATCGCCCACAGGCTCATAAATTTTTACCCTTTAATTGACTTTCACAAAACTGTAACAGCTCAATTGCTAATCGCTTTCGATCTTCAGAATCGCGCATGAATACATTTGTCATCATTGGAATTATACCTAAACGCGAAATTTGTTTTGCGTCCTTTTCATCTTCCGTATCAATCAGGATACCCGAAATCAACCCCTGATAATGGCGGCTAACAGACACGGAAGAAGGTTCAATTCCCAACTCGGTATACATTTTTGCGGCAGGTCCTTTTATGGCTTTTCCTCCAATCAAAGGAGAAACCGCCACAACCAACTTCTCATTTAAGGCCTTCCGCACTCCTGGCACACTTAATATGGGGGTAACACTGACCCAGGGGTTGGATGGACAAATAATTACACAATCTGCTTCTTGAATTGCGGTTAACACTCCTGGAGCCGGTCTGGACTGTTCAACTCCTCTGAACTCAAATCCTTTTACTTTCGGTTCACAACGTAAATGGACAAAATATTCCTGAAAAGGAAGCGACTTCTCATCCTGTGTGTGAACATAAGTTGCCACTTCATTATCTGTCATGGGCAGTATAACAGTCTGAATGCCAAACCTTTGGCAAAAATGTTCCACCACCGCACTGAGAGACCAGCCCTGAAACAGGCAACTGGTTCGATCCAGATGGTGACCCAGGTCCTTATCGCCAAGTCGAAACCAGGCGGGAGCATCCAACTGTTCTAAAGTTGTCAGGGCATTCCAGGTTTCATCTTTCCTGCCCCAACCGGTTGATGGATCGGCAATTCCTGCGAGGGTATAACATACTGTGTCCAGATCAGGGCAAATTCTCAAGCCCAAGAAATTAAAATCATCTCCGGTGTTAACCACAACGGACAAATCCGATGCGCCAAGACAATCTGCAAGACCATCAACCAGTTTTGCTCCGCCAACCCCGCCGGCCAATGCCACAACTTTCATAGTCTACGCCCGCCCGTTAAATGCAACGTTAAATTTCATACCAAAATCCGTTCCATCCAGATAGATCGCAGCAAAATGATCCACCACAATTTCAAGGTGTAAGGGCTGGAATGCAAGATCCATAACGGCGCAAGCCAGTTTATCCGGGATAACATCTTTGTAAGCCAACGTAATGTGAGGAATCCAGGTATCGGGAGAATAAACTTGTTGAAGTCCATCTGCACATTCAGACACTCCTTCCCATAATCTCTGATGGATTTCAATTAATGCCTTCGTTTTCATCAGAGCGTAATACAATACCGGAATCTCTTTGGTAAATATCCCCAGACCAATTCCCTGCACAGAAAAAGGCGGAGTTTTTTCGGCAACATCTTTGAGTACAGAATTAATTTTTTCGAGATCGTAATTTTCTGCAACCTGCCAGGAAAGATGCGGCATAGGGGCAATCTTTATACCACTCAACCCGCATTCTCTCTCCAGCCGTTGCCAGGTTCGCTCTGTTTTCGAATTTGCCGAGAATTCAAGTAACGTAGCAATTGCGATCATTTTTATCGGAACATATCCTGTTCTCTAGGTCTAATCAATTCCTCCAGCGAAGCTTCACGCATTGGATATGGAAATCCCCGGACATGAACCACCGGAACGGCCTCACCCGCCTGCCCCATCATCAAGGACGCTCCAGCAGCCAATTCATCCGCCGCAGCAACTTGACTCACCTGAAGTTTATACCCAAACAAGTCCTCCTCCCCCCTCAGATCAACAAGCGCAGGAAAACCCGAGAGTCCGATCGTCATGCCAATCGTACCCATTCTCCAGGCGCGACCGTGTGAATCGATAATCAAAACGCCAAGCCGAACCCCATATCGTTTTTCGAGGTCTACACGCAATTTTCTTGCCGATTCATCAGCATTTTGAGGCAGCAAGAGAACCCAGTTCTCCGGCTGTCCGCCCAAGCTCTGAACATTAGAATGGTCTATGCCCGCGTTTGCACAGATAAACCCATTCCGGTGTTCTGCAATAATAACGCCGGGACGTACACGCAAAATAGCCTTGCTTTCCTGAAGCACCAACTCCACAAATCGTGGGTCCTTCAGAGCCACTGCGGCTAATTCCTCAGCCTTTTTGGAAGGTTTAATCTGAGAAAGATCTGCAAACCGCCCTTCAGCTTTTGAAACGATTTTCTGTGCTAAAACCAGAATGTCACCATTCTCCGGTTTCACGCCATTTTTAGTTAACGCCTCAAAGATCAAATCGCCGAGATTATCTCCCGGTTTAAGTATTGGAATCCCAGATAAAGCAGTCAGTGTTAACGGCATTTTAATTTTGTTTCACCTTTATCCAATCAACAAAAGCAGTTTAACTTCACGACCGCTGGAACTTATTCCGGACGCTCAATACCCGTTATCCGTATCCCTGAAGCCTCGACACCATATTGTTTGTTGAGTCCAATCAAGATCGAGGTCAATCCTTCTACAACAACACTGTTTTCAATCACACCGGCATCCCAACCGATCAAACCCGCATCTTTTACCAGGCTCAATACCACTTGGCGGTTTGCTTTCCCGGTGCCGCAAACCAGAATATCACAATCTACATCTTCATCTTTTAAGAGGTTTTCATAAGAAATATTCTGAAAAGCAGCCACTACAAATACGTCCTCGCCGAGGATTTTTTGGGCCTCCTGAGCGGCGCTTCCGGCTTGCGGCATTTGAACCTTCGTCACTTTAGGAGGAACCAAAGGAACGGAAACATCCACAAATATTTTCCCCTGGACATAAGGTTTGATTCCCTCAAGCATTGCTGTATGTGCACTAAATGGAACCGTCATAACAATAAGATCGCCTTCTTGAGCTGCTTCGGGGTTTGTTTTTCCCTCTACACTCATCGGCTGGTCAAACAATTCGCGAATCGAATCTGCGGCGACTTTTGCTTTCTCCGCTTGCCGCGAACCAATTACGATCCGGTATCCGGCTTTTGCCCATCGATAAGCCAATCCCTTGCCCTCTTTTCCTGTGCCACCTAAAATTGAGATGGTCTTGATTTCTGGTGTAACCTGTTCGCTCACATTGCCTCCATAAATAAAATAGTATCCACTTTATATTTTTAAAACTGCTTCGCGTATCGCTCCCACACCCCCGGCGCATTTCTGAGAGCTTCCGAGGCAATCTTTTCTTCATCCAGTGTCAACAACACTCTGTCTTTCATTAAGACTTTCCCGTCCACCATTGTCATGGTAATCATGCTCGAATGGAAGCCAAATACAATGTGCCACGGGAGATTTCCCGCGGTCAACGGAGTAAAGGGTTGGTAATCCACAAAAATAATATCTGCTTGTGCCCCGGGTTTAAGAACACCTACCGGGCCGGTATCAAACAAGTTATTCACCAGCTCGGCATTGGTATAAATTGCCATTTGAGCAATGTCCACAGCAGACATACGCCGTGGGTCCCGGTTTGCCAATTTATGTACAAAATAAGTAGCTTTCCACTCCTCCCACATATCGTTGGACATTCCATCGTTCCCCAGCCCAACCTTAACTCCCGCTCGCATCATCGATTCAATAGCAGTAATTCCCACTGCATTATTCATATTGGAGCGTGGCTGGTGCGTGACCCAGGTTCCTGTATCCGCAAGGATATTAATTTCCCGAGTATCTACATGGACTGCATGGGCGACAATTGTTTTTGGTCCCAAAATGCCGTGTTTTTGCAATCGGTCTACAGCACGCATTCCGCTTTTTGCCAGACTATCATATTCGTCTGATGGATGCTCTGCCACATGAATGTGAAACCCGGTATCATCCGGGAGCGCTTCACGGCACAAGTCTAGGGTGCGTTCGGACAATGTAAGGCCGGCATGAAGCCCAAACAGGGCTGCCAACCGCCCGTTCAAAGAATTTCCACCTTTAACGGATTGGATGAAACGGACATTCTCATCAATACCGGCTTGCATGCGTTCCGCTCCACCCCGGTCCGTAACTTCATAACACAAAGCTGCCCGAATCCCCGATTTCTCCACTGTTTGAGCAATTTCATCCAGAGAGCCTGCAATGGCATTCGGAGACGCGTGATGGTCGATCAGAGTGGTAGTGCCGTGTTTTATAGCATCAATGATGCAGACCAACGCAGAATACCGAACGTCTTCCATGGTCAACGCTTGATCAAGTTTAAACCACAGTTTTTCAAGAATTTCAGGAAAGGCATTGGGGGCCGCACCGGGTATCGACATACCCCGGGAATACGCACCATAGAAATGGGTGTGCCCACAAATATTGCCCGGCATGACATACTGCCCATGAGCGTCCAAACGCTCCTCTTGGGGAAAGCGTTCAAGAAGGGCGTCCTGCAAATCCAGTTCAACGATTTTGTCATTCTCAATCCGCAGAGCATAGCCATCCAGAATTTGGTTTTCTTTCTCCCAGGTGATGAATTTTCCGTTCGTGATCAGCATTTACATCTCCTTCAAATCAAACAACTCGGTTACGATCAGTTCCTGATCTACAGGTAGACTATCCACTCGAACACCCACTGCATTATAAATTGCATTAGTAATTGCAGGAGTAGTTGGAATACTGATGATTTCTCCTACCCCCTTTGCTCCAAATGGCCCTTCAGCAATAGGATCTTCCACGATGATTGAGGTGATTTCAGGGGTTTGTGCAATCGAGGGGATTCGGTAACGTGCCAACCGGTCTGTAACCACCCGCCCATTCTCCACAATAAATTTTTCGGTAAGCGCATTGCCCATTCCCATCACGACACCGCCCTCCACCTGTCCCTGTAAGCCAAGCGGATTCAAAGCCATTCCGACATCGGTCGCAGCAATTACGCGCAAAACCTGTACCTCACCTGTCAAAGTATTGACTTCCACTTCAGCAGCTTGAGAAGCAAACGAAAAACCAAAGTGCATGTCTCCATTTTCGCCCAATGGCCTTGTTTCGGGTGCCCAATAATCATAAAGCACCTTGGGCTCTTTCCCATCTGCCTTCATCGCAGTATAAACCTCTTGCATGGAAACAGAATCCCCATTGCACCGCACGAATCCATTTTCGAAGCGTAATTCAGAGGGAGGAACATCAAATTTTTCGGCCATAGTGCTGCGGATGGCTTCTTTCATGGCTCGGGCTGCCATACGCCCTGCATTACCGCTCACAAAAGTCTGGCGAGATGCTGTCGTAGGGCCGCCGTCCGGTGTCAGGTCTGTATCAGATAGAAGCACCTGAACCTGCTCTACAGGCAGTTGAAGTTCTTCTGAAACAATCAATTGGAGGACGGTCACTAAGCCCTGTCCCAAATCAGCGGAAGATGTGCGCACCTCAAATTTCCCATTGGGGAACAATTCAACAATTGCCCCCGCGTGATCCGGTGCGCCGCCTCCCAATCCGGTATTTTTATAAGCCGCAGCAAATCCCCATGCGCGCTTTTTATATTCCTCACCTGGAACTGCTTTGGATTGATAGGGATTGCCCTCTGAGAGCCGCTGCATTTCTTGCTCGGTTTTATCAATACATTCCAGCAGCCCTACACTATCTTTCAATACCTGTCCGGTATTGGTGACCGACCCAACGCGCAGGGCGTTTTTCCGGCGTAATTCAATCGGGTCAATATCCAGCTTTTCTGCCAGCATATCCATCATCGTTTCAACTGCAAAGGCGGATTGGGTGACGCCAAAACCCCGATACGCACCCGAGGGTGGATTGTTGGTATACATGGCATAGCAATCTGCTTTTACATGAGGAATAATATAAGGTCCGGCAGAATGAGTAGTCGCCCGGGTCATCACATATTCACCCAGCGAAGCATAGGCCCCGGTATCTCCGTATAATTCGGTCTGAACAGCGACCAGCGTTCCATCTTTTCTGGCGCCGACTTTGACGCGAATTTGTGTGGCGTGTCTTTTGGGATGTGCAATTAAACTTTCCCGGCGATCATAAAGAAGTTTAACCGGATACCCGGTGAAATTCGCCAGCAAGGCCGCGTGAATCTGACCTGCAATGTCTTCCTTTCCGCCAAAGCCGCCCCCAATCAGCATCCCCCGTACTCGGATTCGTTCTTCTTCCCATCCCAACGCGTGGGCAATTTGCTCGCGATCCTCGTAAGGAATTTGTGATCCTACATAAACTTCCAACCGGCCATCGGGCAAAGGACGAGCAATGCTGCACTCCGGCTCCAAAAAAGCATGGTCGGTAGTTGCAGTATGGAAAGTATGCTCCATAACAATGTCCGATTCGGCAAACCCGTTCTCAACATCTCCCTTGCGCACTTTAATATGCTTCAGCAAATTCCCATTTTCGTGAATCTTAACCGCATCCGCCTCAAAGGCCTGAACCGGATCTGTGATTACCGGCAGTTCGTCAAACTCAAGGTCAATTAACTTTAACGCCTGTTCGGCAATATCTGCCGTATCGGCGGCCACAATTGCAACTGCATCGCCAACGTACCGTGTTTTTTCGCCTAACGCCACCAAAACCGGCCAATCCTGGATTACCAATCCATGGATATTCTTGCCGGGGATATCTTCAGCGGTAAGAACCGCGCGAACTCCTGGCAAATTACGCGCTTTTTCAACATCCAATCGGGTCAGAATACCATGTGGGATTTCAGCACGCTTCACGCGGGCATATAACATCCCTTCAAACTTGATATCGTCCGTAAACAAGGCTTCGCCGGTTACTTTTTCCGTTGCCTCAGGACGCGGGAAAAGCCTCCCAACAGATTTCCTGGGATGGCTTGAAGCAAGAATATCAGGGGGCTCCACGGGTTGTCCCGTTCTTACGGATTTCGCAGCCGCCTGAATAGCGTTCTCAATGGTTGGATATGCCGCGCACCGGCATAATGTATCCTTCAATTCCCGTCGGACATCTTCCGAAGTAGGCGTTGGATTTTCCTGCAGCAAAGCGTATGCAGTCATAATCTGGCCCGGACTGCAAAAGCCACATTGAACAGCACCGTAATCCACAAAAGCTTGTTGAAGCGGATGCAATTTTTTCTCTCCTGCTTCGAGCACCGCCAGCCCTTCAATTGTCAAAACCTCATGTCCATGAGCGCGTTGGGCCGGATAAGTACAGGATAATATCGGTTTCCCATCCAGAAGTACCGTACAGGCACCACATTCCGCCTCATTACACCCAATTTTTGTCCCCGTAAGACCCAGTTTTTCCCGTAAAACATTCGCTAACATTTCCCCCGGATCAACATCTACCGAAACGACATGTCCATTTACAGTAAATTCAAGTCTGTTTTGTTTTTCCATTTTCACTCCAAACCATTAAAACCTGTTTACTTTTTAAAAGTGCGATCCCATGCCGTTTCCAGGGTATCCTTCAATAATACTCCGCACAGATGGCGTCGATACTTTGCGGTACCTCGTTGTGGACTGGTTCGGAAATGGACATCTTGCAGCAAAGCATCCAGAGCCAAACGAATTACATCCGGATCAGGACGATACCCCTTCAAGACATTCTCTGCGGAAAAACCTCTCTGAGGTGTAGGGCCCGCTGGGCCCACAGCAATTCGAACATCCGCTATTTTTTCGGCGCTTCTCTCTATCCAGACAGCCATGTTGACAATTGGCAGCGCCACGCCCTGAGGACGCATCACCCTTTTAAACGCTGAAGCCTGTAAAGTACGCGCTACGGGCACAAAGAAGCCAACTAGGATATCTTCACAAACCCTGAGTTTGGATTTTCCGGGTCCGGCAAAAAGCTCCAGTAGCGGGACTTCACGCAGACCCTCTTTGTTGGCAATCTGTGCGGTCGCGTTCATCGCAACCAGAGAAATAGTCCCATCTCCCGCCGGTAGAGCATGAGCAACATTTCCACCCAGCGTTGCCGTATTACGGACTTGGGGACCGCCAATCAGGCCGGTTGCTTCCGACAGGGCTTCTGCGCCCTCCCGGACAAGAGCAGAACTTGCAATTTGCTTAAGCGGCACAGCAGCTCCAATAAAGAGCCTGTCCTGGCGTCGTTCTAAGACTTGCATTTCCTGAATTTGGGTAACATCCACTAAAGCATCAAGAGGTGGATGCCTGCCCTGTTGCAGGTCCAGCAGCAAATCAGTTCCACCGGCAATTAACCGGACCGATTCAGGTGTTTGACTTTCCAACACCTTTAATGCATCTTGTATTGAATGGGGAATAAAATAACTTTTGTATATTGGCATAGGATTCGGTGGGAGCACAGGAAGGCGGCACTTTTCGACGGGCTCTGACCGGCCCGACGCCTGTTCAAAAAATTTTAAACAGACCACCGAACCATGCTTTGTATATAGATTTTGACTATGCTTTATATTTTAGCACAAAGACTTGCTGGGTCAATCAGATTTTCGCAGGAATTTCGATACATTGAACAGCTATGCACGATTTTCAAAATTCCGGGAATTCGCATATAATTCATAAGCAGGAAATTTCAGGAAAATAACTTAAGGAGAACAACTATGTCCGATACACGCAATAAAGCGTTGCAATTCGCACATGAAAACCAGGGCAAATTCTTGACTGAGCTTGAAGAACTGATTCGCATTCCTTCTGTATCCACTGATGCTAACCGGAAAGAGGATATGAACCGGACAGCAGAATGGCTTGCTTCAAAGATGCGTCAGATTGGGATGAACAATGTCGGTATCTATCCTACAGGAGGCCACCCCGCAGTATTCGGAGAACGCATCGTTGCACCACAGGTCCCTACGGTACTGGTTTATGGACATTATGATGTTCAACCTCCCGATCCTGTTGAGCTTTGGCAGTCGCCTCCCTTTGAGCCTTCCCAAAAAGGCGATAATTTATACGCCCGCGGTGCATCGGATATGAAAGGTCAGGTAATTGCCAGCCTGGCAGCTGTCGAATCGATTCTCAAACAGGGTTCCCTCCCGGTCAATATTAAGTTCATTATCGAGGGAGAAGAAGAGATTGGTTCTCCAAATTTGGGCAGCTTTATTGCTTCTCATCAGGACCTGCTTTCCTGTGACGTGGCTCTGAACCCGGATACGGGCATGATCTCTGCTACTATCCCCACCATCACTTATGGACTGCGTGGGTTGGCCTATTTTGAACTTCGAGTCTTTGGCCCCGAACATGATCTCCACTCCGGTTTATTTGGAGGTATTGTACACAATCCGGCTCAGGTCATTGCCGAATTAATTGCGGGCATGCATGATAAGAATGGCAGGGTTACTCTTCCAGGCTTTTACGACCGGGTACGCCAGCTTTCCGATGAAGAACGTCTTGAATTGACCCGATTACCTTTATCCAATGAGGAATACCTCCGCCAAACAGGCGTCCCCGAACTTTGGGAAGGGGAAAAGGGCTATACACCGGTGGAACGTCTTGGCGCCCGCCCAACCCTCGAAATCAACGGCCTCTATTCTGGTTTCATTGATCCAGGTTCAAAAACGGTGATCCCCGCTTACGCTATGGCAAAAATCTCAACCCGGCTTGTTCCCAATCAGGACCCTGAAGAAGTCCATCAAGCACTGCTTCAATACTTAAAAGAAAATGCCCCCTCAACAGTTCGCTGGGAGGTAATCAAAATGGCCGGAGGGCCGGCCTGCCTGACAGACCCAAAGCTGCCGGCAACGCAAGCATTGGCACAGGCGCTTGAAACCGTTTTTGAAGCAAAACCAGTTTACAAGCTGGAAGGCGGTAGTGTGCCGGTCACCACTACCATGGAAGATTTGCTGGGTGTTAAATCTGTCCTGACTGGGTTTGGCCTGCCGGACGACAATATCCATGCCCCAAACGAAAAACTGCATTTACCCACTTTTTACAAAGGCATTGACACCCTGATCCATTTCTTCTATAACATGCAAAATATAAGTTAATAAAGGCGAATATCTATGGCAAATGAAAAATTGCCCTCATACGGCGGGCAGGCAATTATTGAAGGCGTAATGATGCGTGGCTCTCAAGCCGTCGCAGCCGCAATGCGAAACCCCGAGGGTGAAATTATTATCGAGGTCGAAGACCTTACTGGTATTTACAAAAGCCCTTTAAGAAAAATCCCGGTTCTCCGCGGCCTGATTATTCTGTGGGATGCACTCGGCCTGGGTACGCGATACCTCACTCTTTCCGCAAACATTCAAACGGGAGAAGACGAAAAAATAGAAGGCCCCACGCTCTTTCTAACCTTGTTCACATCTTTCGCGATTGCAATAGCCTTATTCTTTCTGGCGCCAGCCGCCTTAGGACAATTGGCTCAAAATGCCTTGCATATCAACGCCTGGTGGGGCAATATTGTCGAAGGTATTGTTCGTCTGCTGCTTCTGATTGGGTATATGTGGGGAATCGGCCAGATGGAAGACATTAAACGGGTGTTCAGCTACCATGGAGCCGAACATAAAACCATCAACGCGTTTGAAGCTGGTGCCCAGTTAACCCCGGAAAATGTTGCGAAATATTCTGTGGAGCATCCTCGCTGCGGGACTGCATTTTTGCTTACGGTGGTAATTTTCTCGATTCTGCTTTTCTCGCTTTTCGGCCCTATGCCGCTATTATGGCGGTTGGTTAGTCGGGTTCTTTTGCTTCCCTTTATAGCCGGGATTTCTTATGAATACATCCGGTGGTCTGGCAATCATCTGGATTCAAAATTTGTTCAGTTCCTGATCAAACCCAATTTGGCTCTGCAGAGCCTTACCACTCGGGAGCCAACAAAAGAGATGCTTGAAGTGTCGATAGCCTCGTTCAATGCTATGTTCGAACGGGAAAAAATTCTCCAGGGAGATTTGGGGCTGTCCAGGGCCATTAAAGAACCCGCATCCACGGGTTGATGAGGTGCTCCAAAAAGAGAAGCTTTAAAAGTTACCCGCTTTTATATTTATATCTTTAAAACGAGAACGAAAAGGGCATAGTGGTATTTGGGGACAGCGTAATTACTCCTCTTTACCGCCTTGCCCTTTTATGTTTTGCTTGACATCCTCCCAGACAAGTTTATACTTTTAAAGGAGAGGTCACTGCAAAGCAGATATGAAAGAAATACGCAACATTGCAATCGGAGTTATCCTGGGTTTACTTACAGCGGGGATCGTTTTCCTCTCCGTCTCTCCCCCTAGAGGCGAACCCATTCAGCTAACACCTCGCCCATCAGAAGCTCCTATAGTTATATCTATTCAAGGTGAGGTCATGCAACCGGGAGTCTATTCTTTGCCAATCGGGTCCCGCTTACAAGACGCCATTGAACAGGCTGGTGGGGTTACAACAAACGCAAATCAGATTTCTCTTAAACTGGCCACTTTATTGAAAGATGGCGACGCAATCATTATTCCATCCAAAGGAATGGCGGAAAGCGACATTCCGGAAACACAAAGCGGCATAATTGAACGTTCAAATTCATCTGTTTTTACGGAAGCATGCATCAACATCAACACAGCCACAGCTGAGGAATTAGAAACTTTACCCGGAATCGGCCCTACCCGGTCTGCCGCCATTATTGATTATCGCGAAACAAATGGCCCGTTTTATAAACTTGAAGATCTCATGCAAGTGTCTGGTATTGGCCCTTCAACGTTTGACGCATTGAAGGAGCAAATTGAAACCGATGTTTATTCAGGTTGTAAATAAAATATCTAATTTTGACTGAAAAGGTATAATAAACTCATGAATCTAAAAGAAGAATTACAAAAAGAGCTCAAAGTAGCCATGCGTTCCGGAAATCTTGTGCGTAAAAACACAATTCGCATGGCCCTATCGAACATTAAATTGATGGAAATAGACAAAGGCCCTTTGGACGAAGTTGCACTGACCGCTATATTGCAAAAAGAAATTAAAATGCGGCGCGAAGCCATTGCAGACGCCCAAAAAGCCGGGCGCAAGGATCTGATAGAGTCCAATGAAGAGGAAATAGAAGTATTGGAAACATTTTTACCCGAACAACTCTCTAACGACGATCTTGAAAAGATGGTAAATGCAGCTATCTCAGAAGTTGGAGCAACAAGTATTAAGGAAATGGGTGCCGTAATGAAAATTTTATTACCTCGCGTTGCGGGGCAGGCCCCCAACTCTCTCATCAGCACAATGGTGCGTGAAAAACTAAACCAATAAAGGAAGTATCCAGTTTGGCTGATAATAAACGTAGACTCTTGGGGCAATTTACTTTCCCTTTTATGAGAATAATCATCCTGGTGCTCACCAGTCTTCTGGCTTTGGGCGCTCTGATTCTGCCCATCAGCGTCCGGCCGGACCAATATTCACTGCAGGTTGGGGATGTCGCCAGCCAGGATATTGAAGCGCCAAGCACAATTACTTTTGAAAGCGAAATATTAACAGAACAGGCCCAAGATGATGCGGAGAAAGCCGTCGCAAAGGTTTATCTTCCGGCAGACCCAAGTATTACCCGGCGCCAAATCGAAAAAATGCGGGCCGCTTTTAAATATATCTCCATTGTGCGGGATGACACCTATGCTGCGCAGGAGCAGAAAATTTCCGATCTCGGCAACCTCACGGAAATCGAAATTGATCCCGAATTAGCACAGAGCATGCTTGACTTGAACCAGGAAGATTGGGAAGCAACTCAAAGCGAAGCTTTAATTGTGCTCGAAAAAATAATGCGCACCACGATACGGGAAGATCAATTAAACGAAGCACGGCACAATGTTCCCGCGTTAATTAGTTTTTCTCTTTCCCAAAACGAAGCCCAAATCGTTGAAGACCTCACCACGCCATTTGTAACCGCCAACAGTCTCTATAGCGAAGACCAAACGGAAAGCCTGCGCCAAAAAGCGCGCGAAGCTGTAGCACCCGTTTCCCGGAAATATATCTCAGGTGAAAGTATCGTTCAAAGAGGACAGGTAATAACACCGCTGACTTGGGAAGCTATGAATGAATACGACCTGGTTCAGCCCCAGGATATCACGAGAGACGTTATCAGCTCTTCCGCTCTGGTAATCCTTGCAGCCGTGTTTGTCGTTTTTTACCTGACCAAGACTCGCGATCCGTTGCAAGCGGACCAGAGAGGACTGTTAATCATTGCCATCAGTTTTATCGGCTTTTTGTTTGCTGCCAGACTGGTGATTCCAAACCGAGTGGTAATTCCTTATTTCTTCCCTATTCCGGCATTGGGATTAACCATCTCCAGCCTGTATACCACCGGCACGGGCATGATTTTCTCATTAATCCTTAGCATCATGGCGGCTTACGGCAATAATTTCAGCCTGGACCTCACTTTATATTATCTCCTCGCCAGCCTATGTGGCATTCTCATTTTAGGAAAGGGACGCCGCATTGCCAGCTTCTTCTGGGCGGGCATGGCAGTCGCAATGGCCGGTTCAACCGTCATTCTTGCTTATCGCCTTCCGGATTCTGAGACGGACTTAATCGGCATTGCAACCCTCGTGGGCGCCGCTTTTCTAAACGGGATGCTATCGGCAAGCATCACCTTATTGCTCCAGTTTATCTTTGCCCAAATTCTGGGGGTTACTACCGCTTTGCAACTCTTAGAAATATCACGTCCCGACCATCCGCTCCTCCAGTTTATTTTGCAAAATGCACCGGGAACCTACCAGCACAGTTTGATGGTGGCGAATCTCGCAGAACAAGGTGCTAAAGCAATCGGAGCAGACGCTCTGCTTGTACGGGTTGGTGCGCTTCATCACGATGCCGGGAAAGCATTAAATCCTTCTTTCTTTATCGAAAATCAGATACGAGGAAAGCTCAACCCCCATAATGACATTGATCCTAAAACAAGCTCGCAAACCATTATCCGGCATGTTACGGACGGCGTAAAGCTTGCTCAAAAATATCGGCTGCCGGCTCGTATTCAGGACTTCATGCTGGAACACCATGGGACCCTGATAACCCGTTACCAGTACAACCAGGCACTTAAATTGGTAAACAATAAAACAGAATTGGTGGATATCGAAGACTTTCGATATCCGGGGCCTAAACCGGGCTCTCGAGAAACGGCATTATTAATGCTGGCTGACGGCGTTGAAGCACGTACAAGAGCTGAAGTACCTCAAGGCGACGATGAAATCCGTGCGCTCATCCGTGATAGTTTCGATTATATCCGTCGGGCTGGGCAGCTGGATGACACTCAAATCACCTATAAAGAATTGAATCAGGTGGCCGAAGCTTTTGTCTCCACGCTCAAAACCACCTATCACCCCCGCATCAAATACCCTAAACCCGCAGAAGAGGCAAACTCAAGCGCTAAAACTCACGGAAAAAAATCCGGAGATGAATCAAAAACCGTTCCAATCAAATCTACCTGATCCATTACTATGATCAACGTCATAATCCGTGAAGTCTATTCCAAAATGATTTCTCCGGAAATTTTGGAGAAGAGTATTCAAGCCGTTGCAAAACAACAAAATATTTCACCAGACTTTGACGTCTCGGTAGTAATCGAAAACGACGAAGAAATCCAAAAGTTAAATGCTCAATACAGAGGGATTAATGAGCCGACAGACGTCCTGTCTTTTTCCTCCGATGAAGTTGACCCTGAAACAGGCCAACAATATTTTGGGGATATCATCATTTCTTTACCTCGCGCAAAAATCCAGGCTCAAAAAGCAGGGCATCCTTTAGAAAGTGAAATACAACTGCTTGTTATACATGGAATGCTTCATCTTTTAGGCTTTGATCACCACACCGAAGCGGAAAAACAAGAGATGTGGGATTTACAGAAAAAACTATTAGAAACGCTCTCCATACAGATTAATCAACTTCCCGAGGAATAGAAAACTCATGCTGCAATATTTGCGTAGCCGAGCGCAATCCTTTAAATACGCTTTTGCCGGCCTCGCTTCTGTTTTCCACACCCAGGGCAACATTCTAATTCACGCAATTGCCACTTTCATCGTATTAGGTTTAGCTGCATGGCTCAAACTGGAACGAATTGAATGGGCCGTTTTGATACTCACCATTTCAAGTGTTTGGGTAGCCGAATTTTTCAACACAGCCTTAGAAGTCGTTGTAGATCTGGCTTCACCCGATATCCATCATCTGGCTAAGATAGCAAAAGATGTTGGTGCTGCTTCTGTTCTGGTTGCTGCATTTTTCTCTGTTGTAATCGGAATACTGGTATTAGGTCCGCCCCTCTTTATTCGTCTGGCGAACTTTTTTTAAAGCATTACAGGAACCCCCACAAAATGAACTCGTTTCGCTTTGGTACAGTAGGATCTCCTCAGTCAACCCCCGCCAAACCGGGAGGAAGCATTGGAGCTATTTTAAGGCTTCGTGAACTCGGCCTGGACGCCCTGGAATTAGGCTGGGTTCGTTCGGTAAGAGTTTCAGAAAAGACTTGCCAATCGATTCAAGGCACGGGAATTGAACAGGATATTGCCATCAGTGTCCACGCACCCTATTATATTAATCTGAATGCAAATGAAACGGAGTGGCCAAAATCTCGTCAGCGGCTGATGGATGCTGCCCGATTCGGCTTTTTAGCAGGAGCTACGGATATCGTCTTTCACCCGGGATCTTATTTTGGGCAGTCACCGGAAATCGTGTTAGAAACCGCTTTGCCACGATTAGAAAGCATCTTGCAGGAACTGGAGGAACAACAAATCTGGGTCAAACTACGCCCGGAAACCATGGGGAAATCGGCCATGTTGGGTTCACTCGAAGACACTTTGAAAATGAGCAGGGAGTTTGAAATGGTAGAGCCCTGTCTTGATTTTGCCCACCTTCACGCCCGGCCGGGAGATGGGAGCATGAATTCAACAGACGAATGGCGTCGCCTTTTGGATACCTACGCGCAGTTTTTAGGTCAGAAAGCCTTGCGCTCTCTTCATGGTCATCTTTCAGGAATTGAATACACCGAAAAAGGAGAGCGCAATCATTTGACACTGATGGAATCCGATTTCAACCTTGATTCACTCTTCACAGCACTGAAGGAGTTTGGTTGTTCTGGCAGGATTTTATGCGAAAGTCCCGCTATGGAAAACGACGCATTGCTGATGAAACAACTTTGGCAGGATCATTTCGCATGACCCTGATTGGGTTTACAAATACTCTTTGAGGTTATGCTCCACTGCGTAAGCAGCCGCTTCGGCTCGGTTGCTTACACCCAATTTCGAAAGAATACTGCTTACATAGTTTCGAACAGTTCCTTCTCCCAAAAACAACGCTTTGGCAATCTCCCGATTGGTTTTCCCCTCAGAGACCAACAACAAAACATGCCGTTCCTGTTGGCTCAAATTTGCAAAAGCAGAGGCTTCTTCTTCTTTTACCGCACGGCGAACCTCTTGAAAAACACGTTGGGTAACAGCCGGATCCAACGGAGCTTCTCCTCGTCCCACAGCTTCAATAGAACGAATCAAATCTGCTCCAGCAATTTGCTTAAGAATATATCCCGAGGCTCCTGCTCGAATAGCAGAGAACAACATTTCATCTTCAGCATAAGAGGTCAGCATAACAACTCTGGAATCCGGGTATTTACTGGTAATTTCTTCGCAAGCCTCAATCCCGGATGCTCCCGGAAGACGGATATCCATTAAAACAATATCGGGGCGGGTAAGCTCAACCTGATCTAAAGCCTCCTTTGAATTGGATGCCTCTCCCACAACCTCAAATTGTGGATGGTGTTCCAATAAAGCCCTCAATCCTAACCGCACCACTTCGTGATCATCGACCAACAAAATCCGTTGCTTTGTCATTCCAGAAATCACTCCTTCTGTAGCGCACACTCCCAGTTATGTGCAATCGACATTCTGTGTTGTGTATCGCAGGACTTACGATTCTCGTCTAAAAAATGTATAATATCTAGACAAATTATACCGTGATGATTTAATTACTGCTATTCTTAAAAAAGAAACGTGTTACATCAATCAATCGATGATCTCAACCGCCTACCTCAAAAACCTCTTACAAGCTCATCACTGCCAGGGAAAATCCAACGATTGCGGACCATTTAGCGCCGCAATTGTCTTAAGAGCCTTGCAGTTAACAGATATCGAAGGCTCAAAGCTGGGACAGCAGATGAACGCCTTTCGTTGGCAAGGTATTCTGCCGGCTTTACAGCGCATTCCAAATTGGGCAACTTTTCCCTGGGGGGTTGTGCATGCCCTCCAGGATTTTGGCCTGCAAACGCAATGGACCCCTTTTCAAACAGATTCTGCGCTGATTCGCACATTACGCCAGGGAATGATTCCCATTCTCATTATTGGAGAATGGAAACCCCTCTGGGCGCACTATTTGATACTCGTTGCACAGGATGAAAAACAGGGTTGGGGGTTCGTAGACCCGGCTCACAATCTCCCTGAAATTACCTGGAAAAAACATCCGGAATTTGAACGTTTATGGAGCCATTACGGAAGGATTCTGATTACGGTATCTCCTTAAGATCAAGGGTAACCGGACAATGATCAGAACCCATAACCTGATCATGTACCACCACGTCATTCACATATTCCATCATACTTTCAGAAACCAAAAAATAATCCAATCGCCAGCCAATATTCCTTTTTCGGGCGCCAAATCGGTAAGTCCACCAGGTATACTGGACCCGGTCCGGATAAAAAACTCTAAATGCATCCACAAAACCATGCTCAAGATACCGGTCAATCCACTCACGCTCCTCCGGCAGAAAGCCGGATACGGTTGAGTTGGCTTTGGGGTTTGCAAGATCAATTTCATTATGAGCCGTATTAAAATCACCCGTGATAATAATTCGCTTGCCTTCTTTATGAAGCTGATCGCACTCCTCCAACAAATGAGTATAGAAGTCCAGCTTATAGTCCAGCCTTGTTTGATCTCTCTTTCCATTCGGGAAATAAATGTTGTAAAGATAAAAAGAAGGAAATTCCGTACGGATAAGCCTGCCTTCTTCATCAAATCGAGGGATTCCCAATCCATAAACTGTCTCAATGGGTTCTTTTCTGCTGTAAGTCAGCACGCCACTGTAGCCCGCCCGTTCCGCCGGATTCCAAAAGGTTTTGTAACCGTCCAGCCGATGAGCCTCTTCATCCACCTGTTCAGGCTTGGCTTTGATTTCCTGCAGACAAATCACATCCGATTCACTTGAATTTGCCCAATCCAGAAAACCCTTCTGAAGGACTGATCGAAAACCATTTACATTCCATGTTGAAATTTTCATTTTTATTACGCTTTCTTTTTTTGCCTGTGGTAAACTTACTTCATTGGGTTAGGAGAGTATAGATACATGGAAACAAATATACCACGAAGCATAGTGTATGTTGAAGACGATCCTGAAATGATCGATCTGGTTACACTTATTCTAAACAGACGAGGGTTTGTAGTAAAGGGAGCACATGGCGGACAGGGATTGGAATTAGTTTTACAAGAAAAACCCGACCTCATTTTGCTGGACCTGATGATGCCGGATGTAGACGGATGGGATCTGTTCCAACAATTCAAATCAAACGAAATCACAAAAAACATTCCAATCATAATTATTACAGCCAAGTCCCAACCCATCGACCGTGTCCTGGGCCTGTATATTGCAAAAGTTGAAGACTATATCAGCAAACCTTTCCACCCGCAGGAACTTTTAGCCAGCATTGAGCGCGTTCTCTCTTCACCCACGCCGGCTGATTACACAGATTAAAGGTTGTATTTTTACAATCTATGCGAAAAATATTGATCCAAAATCTCTCAAATCCAAAATCAACTCCGATCACAGCAACCTATTGCGATACTTTCTGGGGCCGCTTTCGGGGGTTAATGTTTCAAGCTCCGGTCAAAAAGGGTTCCGGTCTGCTGTTGGTTGAAAAAAAAGAAAGCCGTGCAGAAGCTGCCATTCATATGCTCTTCATGCGATTCGACATTGGTGCAATATGGATAAATAAAAAGTTCAGAGTCGCTGACGCAAAACTCGCTAAACGTTGGACGCCTATTTGCGTTCCTTCTGCACCGGGCCAATATATATTAGAAACTCATATAGATCACCTTTCAGATTTTCGGATTGGTGACCAGTTAGAATTTAAAGATGTTTAAACGGCTTATTGTACTTATTCTGCTCCTTTCACTACTATGCATTCCGCAAAGCCCTGCTATTGCACAGACAGATGACACGCAAGGCGCTGTCTATATTGTCCAGCCCGGCGATACGCTGGGAGAAATTGCTGCCCGCCTTGGTGTAACAGTACAGGACCTGATTGATGCAAACCAGCTGGAAAATCCGAATGCCATATCAGCCGGACAGTCACTGAAGGTTCCGGGACTTGAAGGATTTACCGGGGTACTCACAACACAAACCGTTCAACTTGGGGAAACTCTGGAATCCCTGAGTTTTAAATACAATATGCCCGTAGATACCCTTGCCAATTTAAATCGAATCGTCAGCTCGTCAGAAATCTATGCGGGGACACAGCTTATAATCGTAGAAAATGAGGAAAACAATCCACTGCAGCCCAGTTTTTCTCTCAACCCGCATCAATCCATCCTTGAATTAGCAGTGCAACACAATAGTGATCCCTGGAAAATTCTATCGGACAATCGGATAGATTCCCAATGGCTTGCTCTTCCGGGTGAAATTTTCTTTGCGCAGGGAGAAAACAATTCCGAAATCAGTTCTATCTCCCCCTGGATCAAAGAAATTGAAATCTCACCCCTGCCGTTGGTTCAGGGAAAGACAACCGAGATCAAATTAACCACAAATCAGCCGCTCCAATTGACTGGCGAACTGGCAGGAAACACATTGCATTTTTCATCCGTTGGAGAGAATGAATACATCGCCCTCCAGGGAATCAACGCTATGGCACAACCCGGCCTCGAATCCTTTGTGATTGCCAGTTCAGATGAAGGTAGTACTAACTTTGACTTTTCGCAACAGGTTTTGTTGGAATCCGGAGGGTACCCGGATGCAACTGCGCTCATTGTAGATCCGACCACAATAGATCCGGCTGTCACCCAACCGGAGGAAGACCTGATCAACCAAATCGTTGCCCCTTATACTGACCCCAAACGATGGACCGACACTTTCTCTTACTTAACAGATGAACCCTGTGTTAACGCATGGTTTGGTTACCGTCGCTCATACAATGGCGGCCCATACGACTTTTACCACACCGGCGTGGATTTTGGGATTTGTGCTCAAAACCTTAATATTTACGCTCCCGCACCGGGGAAAGTTGTCTACACAGGCAGCCTCGTGGTCCGAGGAAACGCCACCATCATAGACCACGGACACGGAGTATATAGTGGCATCTGGCATCAGGAAGAAATTTTAGTAAATGTAGGAGACGAGGTTGAGACCGGGCAAAAGATTGGAATAATCGGAAACACAGGCCGTTCTACTGGTCCCCATTTGCATTGGGAATTATGGGTTAATGGCGTTCAAGTTAATCCATTGGATTGGTTGGAAACAAATTTTTAATGACCTATTTCATCAAAGGTACGGTATAATATTTAATTGCTCGACAATATTCTTATTGACCAGGTTAGAGAAAACAAACTTCCGAACTTGGCTAATTAAAAGGTAACAAAATGGTTGCACCTACTTCTTTACGTGAAAATTATTGGGAAAATTTTGAGTTTGATGATTCAGACCTTGATTTTCTTTATAATTTTTTATTGGAATCAGAAAATCCTTCTTCTGCAAATGAGCTTTTAAGGGCAGTAATAGACGCACGAATTTCACAGGAAATTGAAAATCTTAAAAACCGTAAGGATTCAAAAGAAATTCTCTATCTGCCAAAAAACGAATATAACGTCGGAGAAACCATTATTTTCCCGGCATTTAATTATAAAAAAGGCGAAGTAATCAGCATAAGGGATGGTTTTAACCCGGAGATGTCTCCTTTTAAAGTTATGCGGGTTAAACTTGATTCTGGAGAAGAAAAAGAACTCGTTACCAATCTGGAGGACCATTCTCTTAATCAAGCAGTCGTTGTTAACCTGGACGACCCCATGTTAAAGCTTGATGAAGTCATTAACACCTACGGAAAATCTCTTAAAAAACAGCTAAAAGAAGCTCTGGAAAGCAAGTCCGACCTGGTTCAAATTGCAGGTCGGTGGTTTCCAAAGGCATTATTAGTTAACGTAAACATTGGTTATTTGAATCTTGCCGAAGCATTGTTGGACATGGAAAATGGCGGTCCTCTCACGACTGCGGCAATATTAGAACAAATTGATTTGCCCACCGATACCAATAGCAAACTCACCGAATTCTCTCTAAACTTTGCCTTACAGGAAGATAGTCGATTCGACGAAGTAGGCCCCGCCGGGAAAATTATTTGGTATCTCCATCGCCTGGAACCGGAAGGGGTTAAAAAACTACCTGTTTACTTAGAGTATGAGCCCCTGGATTATGACTGTGGTGCCGTTCAGGAAATGCTCGACATGCTTGAAAATGAAATTCTGGACGAGCTTGAACCCGAATTAGGTAAAAATGATCTTTCCGAGGAAGTAGTACTCAGTCTGATCTATCCGCATCTTCGCGCAGGGACGCTTCCGCTTTCCGAAAGACTCCATCACCTCTTCCCTACCGCCTACGAATCACCGCGTGTCCGGTTCGATTTTGTGGATGGCATCACCGGAGAAAAATTCCCGGGATGGGTTGTTCGAAAACACCGCTATGTTTATGGCCTTGAAGAATGGTATAAAGCAAATGCACTGATGCCGGGCAGTATACTGCATCTTTCCAAAGGGGAAGAACCCGGAGAAGTTGTCATCAAACCCGAAAAACAACGCCCAACCCGTGAATGGGTTCGCACAGTAATGGTTAGCTCTGATGAACAGGTAATATTCGGAATGCTCAAACAGCTTGTTTCTGCAGGTTTTGATGATCGTATGCTAATCGCAGTCCCGGATCCGGATGCCCTTGATAAGTTGTGGCAAAACACCAGAGGCGGACAACGCAGTTTGGAAAAAATTGTTGTGCATATGTTGCGGGAATTGGCAAAATTATCTCCTCAAGGTCACGTCCATGCGGAAGAATTGTATGCTGCCGTCAACCTCGTCCGTCGTTGCCCCGCCAGCCAGCTTCTCAGCATTCTGAACAATCAGGAACAGTTTACCCATCTTGGCGACCTTTACTTCCGGTTGAGTGAATCTCCAGGGGAGAATTGATCAAATGAACGAAGGCAAACAATACAGCTTAATAAAACCGACTCTGCAAACCCCATTTCACATTGATTTTGATTGGTGGCAACAGCATGACAGCAACTGGCGGGTTTACCTTCAAAGCTATCTTTGTGATGAATGCAGTGAGTCCTACAAGGATTTGGACAAGGATACCCTCATAGATTGGGTGGACCCTGATACCGGAGAAGTCCAAAGAGTTGACGGAGTGTTACATGCCTTGATGTCACATTGCGCGAACCAACCGGATTTCATTACACTTCATACCACTATGGTTGATTCTGTTTTTAGATATTTTCTGGCTAACGGGAACACACCTTTAACACCGGAAGAGTTGGCGGAAGGAATTGGAAAACCTGCAAGGACGATCTTGAGAACTTTTACCGGATCCAAGGTATTCAAAGGCATACGGCCGGTTAATTCATAGCACTTACATTTGCCCCTGTAGCTCAATGGACAGAGCGTCGGACTTCTAATCCGCAGGTTGTGGGTTCGACTCCCGCCAGGGGCGCCTTGTTTTCAAAACAACCCGCTAACTTATGAATACAACGTTAGCAGGTTGTTTTATTTCGGAACAGGAGCTAGTTGAGATGAAACATAAGAATCACCCTCAAAGTGAATTTAAACAAAACTCCAATCAGGCCAATTATTATATAACCTCAAATATGAATGATTGGTCGCTGGTCAGGAAAAACAACCTGTGGCGTCCACCAACGGATGTTTACGAAACTCAGGATCAGTTCATCGTAACCATCGAAATCGCCGGAATGGACGAAGGCTCAATAACCATCCTGTTCGAAAATTCCATGCTGTCCATCCAGGGAAAACGCAATATCCGCTCCGAATGTTCGGTATTCCATCAAATTGAAATTAATTGCGGAGAATTTCTCTCAACCGTTGGTTTTACTGTCCCGATCCATGAAAATGAAATCAAAACAAAATACCTGAATGGATTACTTCACATCAATCTACCAAAACTAAACCAGAAAAAACAGGAAAGTGAATGAACAAAAATACAACCGATTGGATCTTTGAAGAAGATAATGCCCAAGCCGAGCCCCAAATCGAAGGGAATCCTCAAAATCAAATATCCATAGAAGAATCGACCGATCAAACTTCATTTGAGGAATTGCCCATTCTTCCACTAAGAGGGCTGGTTGCTTTTCCTCAAACCGCGTTACCTCTGACGATTGGGCAGCCGCGGTCCATAAGATTGGTTGACCAGGCAGCGGCTGAGGACTCATTAATCGGACTGGTTGCAGCTAAAGACCCGGAATTGGAAACTCCCGGTCCGGATGATCTCTACACCATAGGAACTACAGCTAAAATTCAGCGCTTATTTCGTGCTCCGGACGGCACAATTCGATTATTGGTTCAGGCTCTGGATCGCTTCCGCATTGATAATTTTGTTGAAGTAAAACCTTATCTGAAAGCAAAAATAACGGGAATCCCGGAAACAATCGAAAGTGGAATTGAAGTTGAAGCTTTAACACGGAACGCCCAGGAACAATTCACTCACATTGCCGAGATGATTCCCTCCATCCCTCGCGAATTGGTTTCTTCCATCAGCAATATTGAAGATCCTCTCCAGTCCATATATCTAATCGCCAATTTTCAACGGATGGAACTCAAAGAATCGCAGTCCATTCTGGAAATGGACTCCGTAACCGAAAAATTAACCAAGCTCACCCAAATACTGAACCGTGAAATTGAAGTCCTGGAAATTGGACAAAAAATCCAGAATGAAGCACGCTCTGAAATAGACCGGGTGCAACGAGAATATTTCCTCCGGGAGCAATTAAAAGCTATTCAGCGTGAACTGGGTGAGAGTGACGACCAGACCGCTGAAGTTGAAGAGTTCAGAGAGAAGATAAACCAAGCCGGGTTATCTCCCGAAGCAGAAAAACAAGCCAAATACGAATTGGAAAGACTCTCCAGACTCCCTGTCGCTTCCCCCGAGTTTGGTGTAATCCGTACATATCTGGACTGGCTCACTACATTGCCCTGGTCGAAAACGACAAAAGATAATCTGGATATATCCCATGCCCGGAAGATCTTGGATAAAGATCATTATGGCCTGGAAGATGTGAAAGAACGGATTCTGGAATTTCTTGCAGTCCGCAAACTGCGGTTGGACCGCAAAGATGAATTTGAAAACCATCCGTCTGAAGACCTCCTCCGGCGCGAACGGGAGGGAGTAATCCTGTGTTTTGTGGGTCCTCCCGGCGTAGGCAAAACTTCTCTGGGGCGGTCAATCGCCCGTACAATGGAACGTAAATTTATCAGAATTTCTTTGGGCGGCGTGCGGGACGAGGCGGAAATTCGTGGCCACAGGCGTACCTACATCGGTGCTATGCCCGGCAGGATAATTCATGCCCTCCGGAGAGTCGAGTCCCGCAACCCTGTTTTTATGCTGGATGAAATTGACAAACTTGGAGCGGATTTTCGGGGAGATCCTTCTGCCGCATTGCTCGAAGCGCTCGACCCTGAACAAAACAATGAGTTTCGTGACAACTATTTAGAGGTGGGCTTCGATCTTTCCCAGGTGATGTTCATCACCACGGCCAACCAGCTTGAGACAATCCCTTCACCGCTGCTCGACCGGATGGAAATCATCAAAATCGCAGGTTACACCGAAAATGAAAAAATTAACATCGCGAAATATTATCTCATTCCTCGCCAAATTCGGGAAAACGGACTGAGAGCGGATGAAATAGAATTCACCGAAGAGGGAATCGAGCGCATCATCCGAATGTACACCCGCGAAGCAGGAGTTCGGAATCTTGAACGCGAAATCGGCACAATTTGCCGAAAGATCGCTACAAAAATCACCGAAGAGGCCCCAACTCAACGCCCTTTAATAACCCCCGAGGTGGTCACAGATCTGCTCGGCCGGGCAAAATTTATCAAAAGCGCAGAGATCGCCACTCGCACCGCCGTTCCCGGAGTAGCAACGGGCCTGGCATGGACTCCTGTGGGAGGCGAAATATTGTTTATTGAGGCCTCTCGCATGCGAGGGAACAAAGGATTTCAAATCACCGGTTCTATCGGCAAAGTAATGCAGGAATCGGCCCAGGCCGCGTTGTCATATGTCCGGGCACACGCCGAATCGCTTAGCATCGATCCGGATTTTTACGAAAACTCCGATCTTCATTTGCACATTCCTGCCGGCGCTCAACCAAAAGATGGCCCTTCAGCCGGGGTCACTATGGTTTCCGCGCTGGTTTCCTTATTGACAAACAGGACCATCCGTTCCAATATCGGCATGACAGGCGAAATATCCCTGCGCGGTCAGGTTTTGCCCGTTGGCGGAATTAAAGAAAAGGTGCTGGCCGCCCATCAAGCAGGCCTCGACACAATCATTCTTCCGGAAGATAATAGACCTGATTTAGATGAGCTTTCAGAAGAGGTCCGGAATTCTATCAAATTTATTTTTGCTGATACGGTGGAAGCAGTTCTTAAAGCCGCTCTCGATCTGCCAGAAGATCACAACCAAAAGGAATAAATATGCAGAAAAAGAAAATTCTATTGGTTGAAGACGACCTTACGATGAGGAACCTTCTTGGCACATTGTTAGAAATTGAAGGCTATAACCCGGTCATATTTCAAGAAAACCAGAGCCAAAACATTCTGGAATTTCTGAAAGCCGAAATGCCTGATGCTATGCTGCTGGATGTTCATTTAAAATTTGCCAATGGGTTGGAAATTCTTCAAGAGATCCGCAAAACGGAAGACATTCAGAATGTGAAAGTGATTTTGACTTCAGGACTCGATTACAGTGAGCAATGGCTGAAGAACGGCGCAGATGGATTTCTCCAAAAACCTTACATGCCTGACGAACTTCTTCTCTGGTTAAAACAAAATTTACAATAACTTTTTTATATCAAAAAGACTGCTTGGCTCAAGTAGTCTTTTTGGTTTAATATCCGGATAGTCCTTCTTCCAATGCACTCTGCAAATCATCTCCGTTGGAAATAACAGCCACCGGAGCCTTTCTGCGGTGTAATTCCGGGAGGAGATGATCTGCTCCTACCTCACCGCCAAACGTAAAAGGATCAATCAAGATAACAATAGGTTGCATACCACGTCTCTGTACAAGATCAACAGCCAAAATGACGCTGCCGTCAATTGCACTTGTAATCAGAACAATCGTACTTCCCCGCGCAATGTTGCGAACTTCACTTTGAATCAAGCCAATCAACGGCAGTTTACCCTGCGGTTGAGCGTAAGCGAGTATCTCCAGAATTTTATTGAATTGTCGTTCGCCTCGGTCAGGCGAAATGACAGCGTGCCGTTGTGCCGCGATCCCAAACCCTATTGCCGTATCTTTGCGGACAAAATACCGGCAGATAGAAGCGCCAATGCTTACGGCATATTCAAAAGTATCCACAGGCAATGTTATCTGCTTCCGCTTTTCCCAAAACCAAAAACGGTCTATCCGGATGTTTTCCTGTTGCTCTTCCTTGACTTCTACATGCGTTTTGTGGAAAGCATCAATGAAAACCCAAAAATCAGCCTGGGGGTCTTTTTCAAACTCCTTTACCATCAGCCGCTCTCGTCGGGCCGAAGTAGGCCAATGGATTCGATTGAGAGAGTCCCCCGGATAATATTCACGAACTCCGGCAGCATAAGGAGTTACTTCCAGGGTGCGCTGTCGTTGAGCTTTTCCCCCAGGGAGCAATCCGGGAGGAAAAGGGAACCAGCGGAGATCAAACATATGGGGCAGCACCAACAAAGATCGATTGGCCTGATAAACGCGCCTGTAGACAAATATCCCAAACGGGTCGCCAGAATAAAGGCTTGTGGGGCCAAGCAGGATCTGCCCGCGCTTCCTTAAAGGTGTATATGCCGAATAGTTGCGGGTCTCAAATTTACCCAGCCAGGATAACACCCGCGATCCACCGGGGCCCGGTAACTCTGATTCGTCCACAATTTCTAACCAGGGACGTAAAAGTGCTTTCTGATTAACAATTTCAAAACGCTCTTCAAAGACCTTGCCGGATTCCTGGCGCAGCTCTCGAGAACTGCGTTGAACAACCACACCCCGATTGGAAAAAAGGGTCCACAACCAGCTAACCACAAGCAGCAGCAGGCTAAAATAGAATAACTGCACAAACACCTGTGTTCGCGTCCAAAAATAACCTGCGACCGCAGTTACAAGAATTACCCCCACGATCCAAAAAGAGCGCCTTATTTCAATCATTACCGCTTTCTCGCAGATAAATCTCCGCCGGGCATCGGCAATGCGCGCATGATCTCTTCCACAATAACGTCCGCTGTGATATTTCGCAGACGCGCCGCAGGGTCAATCACCATCCTGTGCGAAAGTATAGAACCGGCAAGTGCTTTAACATCATCGGGGAGGACATAATCCCTGCCGTGCAATGCTGCCCGCGCCTGGCTGGCACGAAACAAAGCAAGGCTTCCCCGCGGGCTGGCCCCAAGGTAAACATCCCCGCTCTCCCGTGTTGAGCGGATCATCTCCACAATATACCGCTTAATAACCTCGGCAACGTAAACCTCTTTTATTGCTTCTTGCATCTCCAACACTTCTTCTGTTCCTGTGATCGACTCAAGCATCAGGATTGGGTGACGAAGTTGCTGCAGCCCCAAAATATTCATTTCATCCTCGATTCCCGGATATCCAAGACTCACCCGCATCAAAAATCGGTCAAGCTGTGCCTCCGGAAGAGGAAAAGTTCCTTCGTATTCAATAGGATTCTGTGTGGCCAATACCATAAAGGGCGATGGTAAGATGTGTGTCTCCCCATCCACTGTCACCTGGCGCTCTTCCATACCTTCCAGTAGTGCCGCCTGGGTCTTTGGGGTCGCCCGGTTGATCTCATCTGCAAGTACAATCTGAGAAATTAACGGGCCGGGGCGAAACTCAAATTCACGGGAGATTTGATTGAAAATTGAAACCCCTGTAACATCGCTGGGCAACATATCCGGGGTAAACTGGATACGGCGGAAAGAACACCCCAATGATTTCGCCAGGCTGCGTGCCAACATCGTTTTTCCCACCCCCGGCACATCTTCAATCAATAAATGCCCCTGACAGAGCAGTCCAATGACAACCAGTTCAACGGTCTTGCGTTTGCCGACAATGACTTTTTCCAGGTTATCAACAATCTTTTTAGAAAATTCCTGAACTTTGGAAACATCCAATGTCATCAATCATCTCCCTGAATAAATTTTGGTCAGTTTGTGGAAAATTAGCTGCATATCAATTTATGCTTTCTGCCCCATAATATCAGAAGAAGCCAGGAAATACTACTTAAACCAAGCCCTATGTAAAACGAGAAAGGTTGGTAAACAAATTCTACCCTATGAGTTCCGGCTGGCACAGCAACTGCTTGAAACAAATAGTCCGCCCGATAAAGCTCTGTAGGAAGACCGTCCAGCTTTGCTTTCCACCCGGGATACCAGGTTTCCGCAAAAAGAAGATACCCTTCTTTATTTGTCTGCGCATCAACACGGAGCTGCCCCGGCTTATCTTGAGTCCAATCCAATTTCACCTGATCCTGAATAGATAAGGAGCAATCTGTATCCGGCTTTGTTTTCACGCCTTCAAGAACAACCCGCCCAATTGTTAAATCTTTTTCAACACTGGTGTCCAATCGTTTTCTGAGTAAATTAAGGGCTTCTGAAGGCTTTTCTGCGGCTTCAGCACAGTTTATCCAACGAACCCGGCCATCAGCCTCCAGTGGGCTGAAATTTACCCCTAGAGGCAAATTTATATCTGCTTCTTCCCATAAACTTACATCCATCCATTTAAGCCAGTTTGCCTTCTGATTTGGTGGAAGTGTATCTACATAATCCATGACCATTGCAAATCGGGCCGGGACAAATGGATCGAAGTTGTTGACCGTTGAAATATCATCCAATAGATTTAAGTTTGGGAGAATCACACGACGGAGATTGAATAGATCCTCAATCGGATAAAAATCTTGAAACCGAAGAAAACGGTTATATTTAATTTCATACTCATCCTGAGGGCTCAGATAAAGACGATGCTGTCCCAACAATTCTTTTTCTGCAGCAAGATTAACCATATTTTCTTCGTAGAACGAACTTTGTATAGATGGATTGATCCACCAGGAAGAATAGAGGAGATCCATTCCGATCAAAAAGATAACCAGCACCAACCAGCGGCTCCAGGATTGATGGCGTCCTTTATCCGGCATAAAAAGTGTTAACAACCCCGCCCCCAAACTCCACAGTCCAGCCACCGCCGTTGAACGGATAAAACTTGGGCTGATATCCCCCATGAGTTTCCAGGCCAGAAAAGCGCCAATCGTCACGGCCGCTGTGCCGGCTGTTCCCAGGCGAGCCCAATACACCCATTTACCCTCGGGGCGCCGCCAGAAGATCTCTGCGGCAATACCTGCCAGTAAAGTCAGGCTGAACTCCAACCAGATCATGTAGCGCGTGGGGGCGTTAAACATATCAAAGGTAGGAAAATTTTCATACAGATAAGGAAAAATTGGTGTGTTTTTACCCATGCCAAACAGAATCGCCAAAACCACTGCTCCCCAACAAAACAAAAGCAGCGGGCGGTATTTCCATACCTCTTTTCCGGGTTTTCGGAATAGTCCTGTCAGAGAAATCAGCGCCAATAATAATGGGAGAATGCCAATATAAATTGCGTCCTCCCAGAAATTTCCATACCCCCAATAATCCCCCATGCCGGGATTTCCAAAGAAATCAGGCGCGAATAAAGTTAAAAAACGCCAGGGCCAAAAAGAGTAAGATAAAGCTGTTTCATAATCCACCGCTGAGGCGCGTTGTGATTGCAGCAGATATTCCACGGTAGGTACAAGCTGAATCGCTGCCAAAAGAGCGCCCATCAATCCGGCCGCAGCCCACCGTCCCAGCGCAGAAATAGCCTCTCGGGAGCCGCCATTCAGCCATGCTCCCACCAATACCCAGACTGTAGTCAGAGACAAAATGTACCAGCTCAATTGGGCGTGTCCGGAAAGAAGCAGCATCCCGATATACAACACAAGGTCAAGCGGGAATCTCTGCCGCCCCGGAAGCCTTTCCTCGCGGATCGGTGCGGCAATTTTGCTGGCGGCCATCACAATCCAGGGAAACCAGGCTCCGGCCCAGATCATACTGAAAAAACCTGCCCGTGCGACAAGATAACCACATAAAGAAAAGGACATGCCGCTGACAATCTGCCCCAACTCGCCAAAACCAAGCCCCTTCATCAGCCGTTTCATGCCTATCCCGGCCCAGATCAGATGAATTACGGTTAGCAAAGTGTGGGCCCATGCCATCCAGGATGTGCCTCCTACCCACTGAAACAAATACAATATCCATCCGGGGGGATAGAATAACGCCAGTTGATAATTAGCAAGGAGCGGCGCTCCCATGCCATTGAATGAGTTCCAAAAAGGCAGTGTCCCTTGTGACAAGGCAGTCCACGCCGCCAGCCTCCATGGGATAAATTGCAGTGCCGGAATGCCCCAATAAAGAGCCTTTCCGGTAAACAGAATTGGAGCGAATAATACAATCGGAGACAGTACAATTGGCAAATAGGATAGTTGTGCGCGCTTTAAAAAGGTATCTTTTGAAAGCATTTCTTATTCATCCCCCATGTTCACTTCAAAAACCCGATAGCCGTCCAAATCGTAAATTTCTTCAAGGAATGCAGCATGGTCCGGATCATATTTCTCGAGAGCCTGCTCGCTCGGTCCCCAAATCACATATTTTACATCGAATTCTTGAATGACTTCCCGGCGGAAAGCTTCATTGGTGTCGGGTTGAAAGAATTGCTCCACTTGTTCCTGCACAGCTGCCAGGTTTACACTTTCCGGTCCATGTCCAATTAAAGTTTTTACGGGCGCCCAGGCCGGTAGCGCATTTGAAGTGCCATAAGACGCCAACACAACTTCACGATCGGATGCTCTTTCCGCCAGAAAATTGAACATTTTCGCCTCCTCTTTCGGCCGGTAAAGTGGAGTACAGGGCTGCCAGACCGTAATAATCGCGCCTAAATAGACCAGGAGAGTAGTTAAAAAGGACGAATATAGTACGCCTTTCAACCATTTCTGATGGTTCCGATTTTCCATTGTCTCCAAAGAGCTCAACGCTATCACAGCAAGAGCTGCCCAAACACCTTCCGGGAGGCGGCGCTGAAGATTATAAGGCGCGTATGCAAGAAAAGGGAAACTTGCAACCCATCCAATCACTAACCAGGCCTCAAAGGGTTTTCGTCGCAACAAACCCTTCAAACCTAACACTGCCGGAGGAAGCATCAAGCCAAACGCCAGCAAATAATCCTCTATGGGCGGAGAAAGGATTAAATTTTGTCCGGTCCATTGCTGTAGAAACGGGTCTAATGAAAAAGCAAAAAACGAATAAATGGCAACTGGCGAAGAAATACATACCATACTGAAAACACGCTTTAAGCTCAACCGCCAGATCGTCCAGTCAAACGGTCGATTGTTTTTAATACGGACAATTCCGCTCAAACCCAGTAGCATTTGATAAACACCCAGAATGGCCCATCCAACTACAACCGTCAGGGGCTGAAAGAAACTCATTCCTAACCAGAATAACCCACCGATCACTCCCGAGCGGCCGGAATGCATTTCATCACCTGGAGAAAGAAAATGGGTTAGGCCCCATAATAAGAAGGCCCTTGCCATTGCCAGGTGAGGCAGCCCAAACAGAGCCAGAAAGCCAAAAGTTTCAGGAGAATAAAACTCAAGGGGTAGCCCGTTTTGCCAAAGCCCTCTCAGACCAAACACAGAAAGCCATCCCAAACCACCGCCCAACGTGGCAATGGCAGTGCCTAATCTGCGCAGATTTTCACCCGAGATATACACCGAAATGAAATCATAAGTAGCCAGAATCATTAAGAATCCGGACAGCATACGGAAAACATGATACAGCACCACCAATTGAATATGCGCCTCTGGGGGCGCCGATAGTTTGCCCAGTAGCAAATAGGGCAGGAAAGCCAATGCACCTTTTTGGGGGTAAGCAGTATAAGGTGATTGAAACAACCAGTGCCCACTTACGCCGCTCAACATTTTGGCGATATACGAATTGCCGTCCTCAACGCCAAAGACAAAACCCGTAAAAGACCAATCAGCGCCCTGTCTGGAAAAACCAATCCAGTACGGGATAAGCGTTACCAGCATCACCACAACAGCAAATTGGATAATCCATTTTTTTTCTTCAGAGATCTTCCGCCACATGGATTAATCACTCCACACAAAGAACAATATTCCTGCCAAAACCAATATTCCAAGCAGGACTCCCAAATAAACCAGAATGGGTCTGAAGTCAAACGCCACCGTATGAACGCCTGATTCCAACAAGACACCTCTAAGCAGTCCCAATGGTTTTTCTAGATCGGACGACTGACCATCTACTTTCACTTTCCACCCCGGATAAAAAATTTCAGACAGAACCAATAACCCCGGCCCCTCTGCCTCAACAACAATCCGGTTTGGAGTCCATTCTAGAATTTCGGCAGGTCGAACGCGTCCCCCGGTTTGTTCATCAATACTATCCTGGACCCAGGCCCGCGGCAGCGCTTTCGTGTTTTTATACAACCATGTATCATCAAAGCGTTTTACAAACACCAGATCTTCTGACGAAATAGGGAATTCCGCAGCGACATATTTAACGTTCAATAGCCCTAATTGTTGAGCGTCGGGAACAAAACTTTGATTATCCGAACCGGGATTCCCGGATGAAAAAGGTGGCATTGTAACGCTATACGAATTAATGGGGATCCCTGTAGCTTTTTCCATGAAACCCACATAGGGCATTAATTGAAGTGGATCAATTCCATCGGCAAGCTCCAACCCATTTAACACGGCGGCCTGCTGGGGTATGCTGTAAGATGGTGAGTAAATTCTGAATGGAGCCGTTTCCTCCGAAAAAAAGTTAACCAGATCCGCCTTCTCCCCCATGATATCCGCTTTGTCATAAAAATCCATTTGAGAAATATTTACCCCTCCCAAATCAAGGCAAAGCACAACTGCAAAGCCACAGATCGCAAAGAGATTTGATATCCTCCTCTTTTCGTAAAGAAGGATCAAAATGACTGCTAGAAGGACCGCAGCACTTCCCCACACAAACTCCACCGGCATCGAACCGGAGAGAAACCAGATTCCGATGGTGATCAGGCTCAGAAAACCCGCTAAGCCAACCAGGAAAACATTCCCCGACCGTCCCTCCTCTTCATCCCTGTTTCTTTGGGCGATCAAATCCTGTAGAGTATTTGCAAAAATTACCGAGAATGCAAATCCCGTCAGGAACAGTACCCTTGAAGGAACACGAAGCAGGCGCATTCCGGGCAGACGAGCTAGAACCGGCACTAGGGGAATGTTTTCTCCCAGGGAATAGAGAATTGTTATTAAAAATAGCAGGAGCCAAAACCAATTTCTTTCTCTCGCTTTTCGATGAAATAACGTCCAGATCAAAGCGACTGCCAGCAATGCACCGGGATAAACAATAAACTCCGCATAACCTGCCATATCGGGTATAACCAATCCGAATAAGCGCAGAAAATCCAGAGACAAAATCAGATTATCCGCAGATACCATCAGACTTCGAGTAGAGAGTTTGGAAAACTGGATTAACGGAAGTAGTAAAGGAGCTGCAATAAGCAAAGCCACCGGAATCTGCGTAACCATTCCCAGCAGCCACTTTGTCCAACTGACGTTGTAATGCGGATTCTTTATTGTGGAAAAATCAAGCTGTTTCCCGTTTTCTAATTGCAATTTAATCGCATAAAGACACCACAAACCGCCTGCATACACTACCCAGCGCGGATCCGCCAGAAAAATTTCTCCCAGCAGGATTCCGGGTAGCAAAAACAGTAATCGTCCAAGTCTGCCACCGGCGCCCGCCCGCCTCTTTTGTTCCGCCAAAAGCAGCCACGGTGTCCAGCATATCGCAAAAACCAGAGTAATATGCCCCGCAGCGTAGTGAGCAGAAAGCTTTGGCATCAAGGCGTACGAAAGCCCTCCAAGCAAAGCAGCCCAGAACACCAACCCCTGGTCTTTCAGGAAAAAATACATCCCCACGCCGCCAAAGATCAAATGTCCAAGGACCAATAAATTAATTCCAAACGGCGCCGGGGTAAAAACTGCTGCCCAGGTAGGCAAATACCACAGCCCTGATAATGGATCAGCCGCAAACGGATAACCCGAGAGTATCGAATCGGACCAGAACGGAATTTGATGATATTTCGAGATAGCTGTTTTTAAAAACATCAAGTTTGAGTAATGAGAAATCACCAGATCGGAATACCGGGAACCAAAAGGATAAACAAATTCCCCGAGATGCGGCAGAAAAAATCCAAGCGCGACAAAAATTAAAAGAGTAGCCCAAAGGAAATCTCTTTTCAGCTCTCTGTTCACTGCACCCCCACTGCAAACAAAGTAACCTCCCCCTGATTAAAAACAGGGACCAAATCATCTAATTCATCAAAATGCCCCAGGTCCGCTTCCCGTGGACCATAAAACACATAATCAATACCAAGTTCGTCAATAAATTTCTCTTCCTGGATAGAGTCAAACCGATCAGAATAAAAGGACTCGACAAAACCCTTCTCGGCCTCAGCATCCACCGTTTCAAAAGGATGTCCATACAGCACCCGCCTGCCGGTCTGCGCAGGAATAAACAGTCCCATTTCTGGAGAAGAAAGGATCAACGCATCTTCCTCAGTATTCTGACTGACCCAGTCTAAAGCTGCCTTTTCATCACCGGTTAAATACAATTTGGGATTCTGCGTCTGAACACCAAATAGACCGGCAAGTAGAATAAAAACATTCGTAGGAAGGGATAAAATCAGCAAAACTAACCAAAGACGCTGGCGTATTTTTTTATCAACCAGAAGCGACATCAACCCTTGAACCGCAAGTCCTGCTACCGGCACGAATAAAGCAAACATAAAGCGCCTCTGAAGCGAAAACGGGAAATAGATCAACCCTGCTCCAACCAAAACCCAGATCACCAGAAGCTTGTTTTTCTCGCCTGCGCCGGCACGCCACTGATCACGGATAGTCCAGATTGCCGGTACCAATGCAGGAGAAAAACCAATGATAAACTCCCACACAGGTGGTGCGGGGGTAATATTTTGCTTATTCCAACCCGCCAGCACCGGATCGGTTACCGTTGCCCAATACTGATATAAAAGCAGGACTCCTCCCAATAGCAAGGAAAAAATCTGAGGCTGCCAGATAAACTTCCGGGATTCGAGCATCCTCCAAACCCATTGAATACCTAAAACCAGCGCAACTATGACCATTCCAAACGGCATGATAATTGCCAGAAGAACCCCCGCGATGGTCATTGTAATAAACTGGTACATATTCCCGTTTTGAAGAGAAAGCGTAAAAATCAAGAGCAAAAGCGCCATTCCCAATGAGAAATGGGGGGTGGCATAAGCGGAAAAAAAAGGATAGGCTTCGGGCACCCAAAGGTCTGGCGTCAGCATTCCCAAGAAAGAGGCTGCCCATCCCAATCCGGAACCAATGCCTGCCAGATAAAAGGACTTTTGAGCTAATTCAGGAGATTCTTCGGCGAAAAATATTCTAAAAAAGTAATCCAATGCAAAGAATAAGATTCCCCCGGAAAGTGCACGGGCTAAATGAAATACTGTAATGGGAGCCAAACCGCTCCATTTACAAAGATGTCCCAAAAAAATGTAGAAAAGGAAAAGATACGCACCCTTTCCGGGTTCTGCCGTATAAGGGAGTTGAAACCTCCAGTCTCCTCGCAAACCAATCTGCATCTTTGCAAGATAAGAATTCCCATCAATGGGATTAATTAAGAAGCCCACAAAATCGTTGTGACCCGCATCAGCCCCAAAGCCCACAAAATAGGGCATCGACAGAATTCCCAGCAGAACCAGAATAAATAAAATTTTCCGAATGTTCATAGTGTTCTTTACCTATTGGAAAGTATACAGGAGTTTTTTTAATTCGACAAAGATAATCGGTTAATCTCGCCAGCACCTTGATTTATCTTCGATACCTATCTATAATCGCTAATATGAACCAAACAGCCCACCTTTTCCGTGTCCAAAAGCTCGATCTAGAGCTGGATCATAATCATAAACGCATCCAGGAAATTAACAGGATCCTTGAATCGGATCAAACGATCCAAAAGGCCAGAAGCCGCCTCCAGACAGCCAAATTTGATGTTCAAAAAGCACATCAAAAGCTACGCGAAATTGAAGAAACCGCTCGGTCAGTACAAACAAAAATGGAAATCAGCGAAAACAAACTGTATGGCGGGAAAATCAAGAACCCCAAAGAGCTTCAAGATATCCAGAACGAAATCGCCGCATTGAAACGCCGTTTATCCAATGTGGAGGATGAGCAGCTGGACGCAATGGTAGATTTGGAGAATAATGATCAGATCTTAAAAAAGGCTGAAGCCAACCTTTCCGAATCCCAGGCGGATTTTGCACAACGCTCTGCGGGATTATTAGGCGAAAAAGGACAGCTCGAAAAAATCAATGACCGGCTTTCCACAGAACGCGCTGCCGCTATAGGTTTCTTACCGGACGATTCTCTCCAGCTTTATCAAAGTCTCCGTTCAAAAAAGAACGGTCGGGCAATGGCGCTCATTGACGACCAATGCTGTGGCGCTTGCGGAACTTCGCTCAGACCAGCGGAATTACAATCCGCGCATACAAGCAAAATCACCTTCTGCCCAACCTGCGGAAGGATTTTATACGCCGGCTAACTTATGAGAATAATTCCTCATTTCAATTTCGAGCAACTTTCTTTCTGGCTGGGGTTCTTAGCTGCTTCTCTTTTCTGGTGGCTGTTTTCAAAATTCAAATTCATTTTCCCCCAAATAAAATCCTTTGCGGCCCACCAAAAGGAAAATTTTCAAAAAAGACGTACCTTTGGAACCGAACTCTATTTACGCCGAGAGATCTTGAAAAAAGCTCAAAGGCTCCATCTTGCCAATGAATTGTTTGCTCTGGACGAGATACTTATTGAACCACATTTAATTGCTCCCCCTACCCCAATCACACCGGACACCCCCATTCGATCTGATACTTTAGTCGATCAGAGCATTCCTTATTATCCCGACCTTCCGGAGTTATCCGCTCCATTCAACACAACACGTTTGACACTGGCAGAAGCCTTGCAAAGAGAAGCAAACATCCTCGTAATCGGACAACCGGGATGTGGAAAAACCGTCGGGCTTGCTAACTTGGCTTCTCAAGTAGCTCGCAAAGATAACAGCATTGGAAATCTTAAAGAAAAGCTTCCTGTATTTCTCCATGTACTGGATTTGGATTTGTCATTACTGGAAAAGGGTCCGGATATTATCTTAATTCAGGCACTTTCTGAACAATCTACAGCTTTGATTTCTAAAAGGCTATCAAATCTGATCACTCGCTATTTAACTCAAGGGAAATGTTTGCTGATCTTGGATGGATTGGATGAACTTCCCCCTGCAGAGATCCGTCTTGCTTCAAAATTTCTCAAATCTTTGTCTCAAAAATTTCCCGGTAACCAGTTCATTGCCGCAGCATCTCCTGATTATATTGACGGCCTGTCAGATTTAAACACCTATCCTTTGGCATTGTCTTTATGGAATCACAAAGAAAAAGCAGCTTTCTCTGAAAAATGGGGACGTTTGTGGAAAGAAAACATTGCATCAAAAATCTCCGAGACCAATTCTACTAACGTACTAAATCCTACCGTTTTAATCAATTGGTTCATTCACGACACCAACTCCCATTCTCCACTGGAATGGACATTAAGAGTGTGGGCAGCTTTTGCCGGAGATGCAGCCGGCCCGAGGTTAATAGATGCCGTAAATGCTTATCTGGACCGGATTTCCAAAAACACGGTTCCTGCTGAAGCGCTTTCTGCCGGAGCAATCGAGTTAATCCAATCGCGGCAGCCCAGCATTTCTTACAAAACGTTAAGTAAAACCTTTAGCCGGCTCCGGCCACAGGATTTTCCTGAGGAAGAAGAGAAATCACCTCTCGCAGAGATTGACTTACCCACGTTGGAAGGTGTTCGAGGAAAAAAATCCTCAAAACGAAAAAGAGCACGGAAAATCTCTTCTGCCGACCGCGCAATTACTACACTCCTCGATGCGGGGCTATTAATTGAACATAGGAACGAGCAACTTCGATTTGCATCTCCGCTGTTTACAGGGTACTTTGCCGCCTTATTGTTGGAGGACATCAACTTCGAAACCGTTGAAAAAGAAAGATGGGCAGTAGAACAAAGCGCATTACAGTTTATGGCTGCACGGGATAAAGCAATACTTTGGGTACAGGAACAACTGCGGAGATTTGAGCAACCATTTTTCCTCTCCCTCCTTTCTGTATGCAGAGCATTACAATACGCCTCAACAAATTCTCAATGGCGTCCTGATATTATGCGTTACTTGCTGGAGCATCTGCATGACCAGCATATCTCTCTAAATGAGCGCGTTCGTTTGCTAACTGCTTTCACGATCACGAACGATTCCTCTTTGCCGATTTTATTCCGAAAATTGTTGAAGTCCGAAACACCCGAAATTCGATTTCTCGCTGCTTTAGGATGCGGATTGGTTCAAGACACAGAATCCGTCGTTCAACTTCAACAGGCTTTACGCGATCCCGTTATTGAAGTTCAAATCGCGGCCTGTTTGGGACTCAGCACAATTCCATCCCCAATTGCTTTTCAAAGCATTGTTGATGCCCTCCTGCAAGGAGAAGAAGATTTGCAGCAGATAGCAGCCGAGTTATTGTCATCCTATGGCAAAGAAGGGCATGAAGTGCTCAAAGAAGCTCTTGAACTGGATAATTTGATGATTCGGCGTGCGGCTGTGCTGGGACTTTCACAAATTGCCGAAAAATGGGCAGCAGAATTACTGCAGAAAATCTCTATTGAAGACAGTCAATGGGTTGTACGGAATGCTGCTGGGCAGGCACATGATGCGTCTTTATTACCCAACCGGCAAATACCACACCCGCTTACTCGCCCCTCAGAAACATCCTGGTTAATCGCCTTTGCCAGCGAACAAGGGTTGGGCATTGCCCCGGATGAAGATGCAATCGAGATCTTACTATCGGCTCTAAAAACTGGTTCAACGGCCGAACGCATAGCCGCACTGGCCTATCTGCGGCTAACCCCCGATCAGGAAATTATTCAAACGATTGCATCAACAATCGAAACGGCACTGGGCGATCTGCAATTGGCAAGTCACCAGGCACTCTGGCAGCTCAAAATTTCCGAAACGGAAACAATTTAACCCGCAAAAGCCGTTCTTAGCTCCATAAAAAAACAGCCTTCCGACTGAGTTTGGAAGGCTGTTTTACCATGCGAGAGCACACATTCAAGAAACTTCGGCCATAATCCGTTGTTGGACTTCTTCAGAATCCATGTTGACGATTGTAATAAGTTTGTTCCGTCCGGTTTCACCTGCAATAATTTCAATATCCTTTTTGGCGCAACCCAATACCTTTGAAAGAAATTCGATCAATGTCTGATTTGCTTTGCCGTCCACAGGGGGAGCAGTAAGGCGAATTTTTATCGTACCATCCTCCATCACGCCGGTTATTGCAGTCTTGCTGGAACGCGGAGTAACCCGAACTGCAATTGCCGCGCCGGATTTCCCGTCATGCAAGTGGAATTTTCTTGAATTTTCCATAGTTCTTTACCCCAATCCAGAGAGCAGACCGATTAGCAAGTTTGCAATGACCTGAATTAAAATAATTAAAATTAATGGACTGAAATCAAGTGTACCCACCGGTTTGACAATTCTCCTGATCGGCGCCAGCAGAGGATCGGTAATTTTCAAAAGAGCCGCCCGTATTGGATGATAGGGAGACATAAAATAAGACAAAATAACTTCAGCAACAATCACCCAAAACAACACCTGAGAAATAACGCGAATCAAAAGAATTAAAAATGTAGTCATATATTTTTCACCTGTAGCTTTATTATAACGCTAGTAATGTATTACCACGATTAACTTTGTAAAATCCTCAAAATTCTTACTACTACTATCACAAACACAAAGGAAGAATTCTCAAAATAGTTTTTAGTTCTGGTTCTCTTTTGCAGGTAAAAGAGAAAAATAAATGGACAGCAATGACGCCATTTCCTCTTCGGTACGAATAACCGGTTGGATTCCTTCACGCAATCTGGGTTGAAGAGTTGGATCATCCAGAAAACGCTGTAACTGAGAAGTTAACTCTTCTATGTTTCCTGGTTCACAGAGTAATCCGTCTTTTCCATCCTCGATTAATTCGACAATTCCACCAATTCTGGAGGCAACCACCGGAGTCTTCATTGCCAACGCTTCTACAATAATCGTCGGCCGATTTTCAAACCAAATGGATGGCACCACAATCAGGTCTACACCATTGAGGACATCCCCTACTTTAGTGTTATCGTATGGACCGGCATAAATAATATTGTCTTGGCCATGAATTAATTTTAAAATTTTCTCACCGTACGCAGTGCTCTCGGATAATCTTCCATACAGAATGAGCTTGCATTTCCTGCGGGATTGATCCAGACGGTTAAACGCTTCCACAAGAATGTGTACTCCTTTATGATGGGCATATTGCCCCATATAACCTATTTGAAGCACTTCGGATGGTGCACGAGTTGGTACCGGAATAAGATTCGTTGTATCCAGACCAAAAGGCAAATAATTAATCTCTTTTTCTTTCAAATCAAAGTCATTAAATTTTTGAATCAGAAATTTTGAAGGCGAGAGGATAACATTCACTTTGTTAAGCACATTTTTCAAATATTTCCTTCGCTCTTCGACCAGCTCGATAATTGGGGAAGCTCCCGTCAATCTTGCAAAACGTTCAGATTGGGATAAGGATACAAATGCATCACCCAATTTACCGCCTAGCAGTTGATCTGGCACACGATACCGTCTTTTCTCGGTGAGATAACTCCAGGCACAACGGGCGGGTTCGCAAGGTTTTTCACAAAGCTCGCCATTTGAACGGATTAGCGTATGTGTTGGGCACAAAAACCAGTATTCATGCAGTGTTAAAACAGAAGGTATCTCCAATTCGTAAGCCGCCTCAATTACCGTACCTCCAATTAAATAACCACTGTTGAAATGAACAACATCTGGATCGGTCCGCTCCAGATACTCTTTTACCCATAAGCCCAGATTTGGATTGCGAAATCGTAACTCAAAAGGTTGGGGGGAGAGACCGAGATTGAAATAGAGACGGTGAACAAGAATTCCATGATATTCATCTGTTTTGCAAACCGGAGCAAGTGTCCCTTCGGTAATAGATTCGATGCAAACCACCTCAACCCGGTGCCCCATCTTTACCAGTGCTTTAGCTATTCTATAGGCGTATTGTTCTGCACCCGAATTAAAGATGGGTGGGAAATGATGGGTGATCATGGCAACTTTCATGATAGATAGCCCCTCGTTATTTGATTAAAAAGGATTTTATTAATTATGACAGAGATCACATTTTCTTGTTAGGAAAATAACGTTCAATCAGCTCTTCTCCCCGTATTCCCAAAGCATGCTCAGCATCTGTCATCCACCGGGTAGCAATCAGTCCTTCCATTTTTCCAAAAATATTGTTGCTTTCAATCATAAAGCAATATCTCGGTTCCAGAACCCGATAAAGATCAGCGCGCCCTAGAAGGAATCTTAATTTTCTAACAAACATAGACATAACATATCTTGGAAGCGCCATCAATTGTGCCAATATCCTCTTTACCTGGTAAGCACCAGCTCGAGGATATTTCTCATACTTATTGTACAACGTGTCCAGAAGAATTTCACCAAATCCGTACTGCCGATACTGACGGGCTAACCCTTTTGTCGTAGCTCTGTGATGATGATGAATAATAGCATCATCACAGTAAGTCAATTTTGCGGAAGCATTGAGCTGAATGCGCCATGAAAGGTCAACATCCTCTGCCGTCATCAACCGGGGATTAAAGCCATTCACTTGGTTGAGTAATTCCCGCAAAAAAGATGCGTTGGCAGTATACAAATGGGGCAAGAATTCATCCTCTCCACTGACAAAGTTAATTAACGGGGAGTGCTCACAAGAAAATCTTTCCACGGAAGTGAGTTCCGAATGCTCGTAAGCAGTAATTTTACCACCCACCCCACCGATTTCAGGACTTGTATACCCTTTCACCAATTCGGTAAGCCAATCCGGTTCTGCAATACAGTCTGCATCCGTGAAAGCAATGATTTTTGCCTCACTGCGAGCGATCCCATAATTTCTGGCGGGACCTGGGCCACGCAATGGTGAATGCAGTAAACGAACAGCAGGGTATCGCCCAACAACATCAGAGGTATTATCAGTGCTGCCATTCTCCACAACGATGATTTCATAATAATCAACAGGATAGTCCTGTGCCAATAAACTTTCCAGGCAAGCGACGATTGTTTCAGCGCCGTTATACACTGGCACAATAACACTTACTGTAAGGGGCGAGGTCAAACGGTCCATTACAAACCTTCTTGTAACTCAATACGCTTCATTGTACACATGAATGTAATCAATTTGAAAAGTGCTCGGAAATTCAGTGTCCGCAGTCGGAGATCCGGGCCATGATCCACCCACCGCCAAATTAGCAATCAAATACATGGGCACCGAGGATATCCCTTGCGTAGAACGAAACCGCTCAACGCCATCAACGTACCAGATAATTTCATCTGATGACCATCTCATCCCGAAAAGATGAAATTCCTCAGAGAAGTCCGGCCCGATGTAGTCTCCTGCGTAATGCTCGGGGTTATTTTCAGTTCCTGACCAATTCCCCATATAAACTTTGGTCGTTTCATTGCCAAGGATTTCAAGAACATCAATTTCGGGAGGCCAATCGATGGTGTTGGGCAATTCCACCTCAGGTAGCAGCCAAAAAGCAGGCCACAAACCGGTCCCGGCCGGCACCTTAGCGCGGATTTCCGCAAATCCATATTTGAAAGAAAAATGCGAATGTGACGCAATCATCCCGGACCGATATGGAAGGTTTGACCTTTGTTCATATATTCCCATACAGGTAACGGTTTGTTCAATAGCTGTTAAACTTAAAACGCCATTTTTTACACTCACAGAATCGGGTGAATAGCATTGTTGTTCTTCATTGGTCTCTATCGTCCCGCCCCAGGGATATTGAGTTTCCCATTTTGACGAATTCAATGAAGTGCCATTAAATTCATCGGAGAAAACCAGCATTGTTTGAGTAGAGGTGGGCGTTCGGGTAGGAGTGAATGTTCGAGTGGGAGCTGGTGTTCGGGTAGGGGTTGGTGTTCGAGTAGGAATTGCCTGCTGAATCACCAAAGGCAAAAATTGGGTAGCCCAGTCCGATATATCCAACAAAGCACCAGTATTAGATTCATCCGCCGAAAAGAATGGCAGTTGAGTAGCATCGAGAGCAAAGACGAGGGTAGCTGTTTGTGTCAAATCAGATTTTGATACTTGCACAAGAGAAGGGCTGGATACTTGCGCAGGTGTAGAGGTGGAAGATATCTGTCCAGAAAAATTGGATGTTTGCAAAGGAACAGGGGTGGAGGTTTGCTGGGCAATAAAAGTGAACACCTGAGAGGGAGTAGAACTGGGTGCTGCTTGTACAGAGCTAGAGATGGAGGACTGTGTAACAGCTCCCCCACTCCCCTCAAAAGATATTAAAGGCTGCGAATCCATCTTTCGTTCACTCGTGCGATTGTTCTGTTTTTCTGCCGTGGCATTACATCCTCCAATTCCAATCGAAAAAATAAAACTAATCCCGATCAGCGGCATCAAATAAATAATGGTCTTTCTTTTTAAAATCAATTTTCGTATTTTATTGATATTCACGTTTCACCTCATGTGAAAACATTACAACGCCTCATCTCATGAAAATACGGTTTCAAGAGCAATCCGGAGGAATCCCCTATTTAAAAGAATCTGAGGATCTCCCAATAAAGCCGGGAAAAGATGGGGACGTACACCTTTAAAGTTTTTGTTGTAATATTCACTAAACGCTGATGCGATATGATATCGGGCAACAGCTTTTCGATAATATTTTTCTAAATCAGAAATTTCTGGAGGAAGATTGTTAAAAACTGTAGCAATCAATTGAACCGGGCGGTCGACTCGAGGATCCATAGCAGCTCCTGCTAACCATTCAACCAACCAATTTTTATCTTGAATTAATTCCGGGCACAGTTGAACCGCTTCTCGCATTGTATCTTGCGCCGTTGTGATTTCGTCAGCTTGATAATATTTAGCTGCAGCCTCAAATCTTAAAATTGCGTAAGCCTTGGATTTCAAAGCGAGAATATCTTCTTCAAGAGCGGGCTGGGCATAAAATTTATCTAATCTTAGATATTCATTTTTTATTTGATTTCGAAAGTTGCTGGTTATACTGCCCTGTGAAATACGATATCCAAATAAGACCTCATCCACATAACCAAAAGCATAACCCGCCAATGCCAAGCGCATCCAATAATCGGTATCCTCAGATGCACTCAAGCTCTCGTCAAAAAAACCGCAGGTTTGAAAACATTCCTGACGCATAAGAGCGCACCCAGGCGGAAAGAAGAAGCTGCGTAAAAGCCATTCCTTTAAGAGCTGCCCCTGTTTCTTCGGACGCACAGCCGACAATATCGGCGTTCCAGTTTGATCCATATATTGCCAGGCCGAATACACCACCCCCCATTCAGGATGTTGCTCCAGAGCCTTTACCTGTATTTCCAGCTTCCCCGGCAATAGAACATCATCTGCATCCAAAAACATCAAATACTCGCCTGTTGCCTCACGCATTCCATGATTTCTCGAAGCCGAAGGTCCTTGATTAACCTGATAACGATACTTAACCCGATCCAAATAATCGGAAATAATCTCGCTGGTATCATCTGTTGAGCCATCATCAACAACAATCACTTCAAAATCCGAAAAGGATTGACTTAATACACTCTTCAGGGCCTGGGGTAAAAATCGGCCATGATTATAGGATGGGATGATAATGGATACAGCAGGCATGATTTCCCTTATAAGTAAAAAACACTATGCCGATATCAGAAACTTACTTTCGCAACATCGGTTGCAAAACACATTTGCGCCCATTTTTATTTTCCAAATGAGTTCGCAATAGCCACTTCATCCTTAGGTTTTTGGGCCCATTTCAGGAGTGACTTAATTAAAATAGAGACAACTCCTCGATTTGCCAGAAACACTGGTTGGTCAATCAAAACCTTTAATACTTCCGCCGGCACTTTAGAGAATTGGCCTGCGTAATAACTTTGAAACGCTGACAAAATCCTAATTTGCCCAATCACTTTTCTTTGTCTTTCAGAAAATGCTTGGGCCTCTACAGGCAAATGCTCCAGGTAACCACGCACATATTGTACGGGGTCCGTCGTTGGTAGACTCATTGCATATTTACATAAAATTTCTATAAAATCGTCCATGGACTCGAGCAAATGAGGGTCCAACCTCACAGCTTCTACCAAAAACCCTTTTGCCTCGACAACATCATGACAAGCATAACTGCGCATGGAAAGGCCTGAATAAACCCGCGCAAGGATATACTCTCGATAAGATTTCAACAAAAGCATAGATTCCGGCAGATGTTCCAAAACACCCTCTATAAAGTCTATCGGCGCATTCACCCGCACATTCAACGCATCCTCAAAGAAAAACCTGGACAGAAATTCTGGGCGGTTCCTCCATTCAGGTTGCCAATCAAGCGCTTTTTCCAGGCTGCTGCTGCCGTTTTCCCATTGAGATGCCGAATAGTATCTACAGCCCAAATAAAGATGGATTCGTGCATAAGCTTCAGCTTCTACTGCAACCACATCGGCAGACAAATCCGGGCTGGCAAAAATCTTATCTAATGTCTGTAAAACCCATTCTTCCAGACCGGCTACATTACTCACTTCACTGTCCGGCAAAATCCGATAGGCTCCAAGCGGTTCTTGAATGCAGCCAAAGGGATAACCTGCCTGTGCAATTTTCAATACTCTTGACCAATCGCCTGAACTCCAAAATTCATCAATCAGGCCCGCTTGATCCATACAGCTTCGTCGAAACAATGGGCCACCTGACCAAACAAAATCACCGCGCAAAAGTTGCTTAAAAACCTGACCTTCTGGCAAAAAGGATATTTTTTCCAGCAAAGCTCCTTCTTGATCGATATGATAATAACCGCAGTGAACCAATCCCAATTCAGGTTTCTGCTCCATTAACCGAACTTGTCGTTCCAGCTTTCTGGGCAAAAATAAATCATCATGATCGAGAAAATTGACATAAACTCCATTGGCCACTTTTAAACCGGAAAAACAAGTTGTATCTCCACCTCGATTAATCGGCTCTCGAATATACCTGACGCGGTCAGAATAAGACTTCATCACGACCGGTGTGTCATCCGTCGATGCATCATCAACGACAATAATCTCTACATTTGGATACGTTTGCGATAATACACTTTCAATCGTAAGCCGCAGCAAGTTCGAGCGATTATATGTCGGAATAATGACCGAAACCAGTGGAAGGTTTATTGATGAAGTCATTGATGTCTTTTCCCTTAATCTCACCTTTTTATATTTAACACAATTCCCAACTCAAGCGTTCATTCCAATAATATAGAAAACAAAGAATGTAAGAATATTGTATTTTTTGAACCATTAAAAACACTCCAGACCACCCTCGACACTGGTTCAAGAATTTCATCACCAAATGTCTTGTTTAGAATATTAAGTATTAACTACTAAAACTTTTACACGAAAACATTATTTTCGGCAGGAAAACATCATCAAAGCTAACAGAAAAAGACTCACTTGATGAAAAAAGGTCCTGATTCCACTATTCCTGATCTTTGCCACCCTCCATTTGAACAACAAAATTGCTCCAAATTCCACTCAACAATGATACACCCGATACACCACACCCGTAAAACATTACCCGAAGCAGTTATTCCACAATTATTATAGAGTTAATTCAGCCTAGATTCTACCATCTGTAACAATACACAACTCTAATGATATTATTGTACAGACAACCCCCGTTGAGATGGAACGGTAGTTAGCCCATGCTATTTCCCCGTAAAGGCAAATAAATCTTTGATTCCAAGGATAACCTGCTCTTCATTACTGCCCTTGTCTGTTCAGCAAACAAACATAACACCTCTTTATTCGTTTTCTAATGGTTGAAGAGGGAATGGAAGTAATGAACGAATCATTATCGATAAGAGGCCTTGATTATTGTAGATTTTCATATTCTTTTGAAAGGCCCGCAGTATAGATTTCAAGACCAACAACCTTTTTCTCTCTGAATAAGCTCTAAAAGCCAGTACCACATGTAGCTGGCTTAATAAATTGGAACGCAAATTCTCGTCAGGAATATCGGATAAGATTTCTAGAAGAACTGGAACGGGATCGTCAACATCCAAATCCAGAACAAGATACAGCAACTGAAGAATTGTATCTGTCCGCCAATTTGTGATGTCAGGAGAATTCTGAAAAGCTTTATTCGCATAACTTCGTGCAATCTCAATTTTTCCCGCACGATCTGCCATGCTCCGATGACACATGGGACGAACCAAATGCAAAGGAGTCCGCGCAAAGATTTCATCTTTTAACCGGGCCGTCTCGGCAGGAAGTTCTGGATGGTTAAAAACTTTATTGAGAATTCTCATCATCGCTCCCTCAACCCGATCTAAATTTTTGCCTTTCGAATCCTTACTGTCAACATACACGCACAAGATTTTCTCGATCATACCAAACTGATAACCGGCCAGGGCCATTCGAAGCCAGAAATCCTGTTCTTCTCGCACAGCCAGCGTAGTATCAAACTCGTGGACCTTTTCCAGGCACTGCCGTCTAAAGAGAGGAACAATCGGTGGAAATAATCCATAAATATCCTTCCACAAAATTTCATTCAGGATATTCTTCATCGAGCATTTCAATTTAAATTCAAGGTCAATCGTTTCATCATGCACCCAAATATATTGCCAATTACAGAGCACAATATCAATATTAAAATGATCACACAAGTATGAAACCTGCTCCTCAATTTTAGTTGGTAAATAATAATCGTCCGAATCCAGAAAACCAATATAATCGCCGGTGGCAGCTTTCAACCCTACGTTTCTGGCTTTACTTACTCCACCGTTCGCCTGCTCAATTACTTTAATTTGGTCGCCATATTTCGACAGTACCGCCAGGGTATCATCTGTAGAGCCATCATCCACAACAATGAGTTCAATATTGCGATAGGTTTGAGCAAGAATGCTGTCAATTGACCGACAGACCAATTTTGCCCTGTTATAAGTAGGAATAATCACCGAGACTTTAGGCGTATCCATTTCGTATTCTCCTTATTCAAACCCAGTTTTATATTTATTCACTTTTAGAACCTACCCCAAAAGCACAATGACCTTTTTACTCAATGACTGGGATGACTTTAGTGATGTCACTATATTGACGAATTTTCAGTTAGCATCATTTTATTTTCTCGTAGAGGCAATGGCTTCCCGATTTAGAATAGGGACCAATACTAATTTTGGAACAAACGCTGTTCTGCTTCAAACTTGACTTTTCGTTATTCCCCTTGACTTTTCGTCAAGCAAACACAAAGACTTTCTATTCACCTTTTAATGGTTGCAGAGGTAATGGAAGCATCGAACGGATCAAGATCGACCGGATACCTCTATTATTATATATTTTCGTGTTTTTTGAAAAGGCCCTCAGTATAGACTTTAAGACCATCATTCTTTTTCCCTCCGAATAAGCTCGAAAGGCCAATACCACATGCAACCGGCTTAATAAATTGGAACGCAAATCCTCGTCAGGAATATCGGATAAGATTTCCAACAGAACCGAAACAGCGTCGTCAACATCAATATCCAAAACTAGATATAACAATGGAAGGACCGTATCCGTCCGCCAATTAGTGATATCAGGAGAATTTTGAAAAGCTTTATTCGCGTAACCCCGTGCAATCCGAATTTTTCCCCTATTATCCGCGTCACTCCGATGACACATGGGGCGAACCAGATGCAAATAAGTCCGCGCAAAGATTTCGTCTTTTAACCGGGCCGTCTCGGCAGGAAGCTCCGGGTGACTAAAAACTTTGTCAAGAATTCTAAGCATTGCCCCCTCGGTCCGATCTAAATTCTTGCCCTTTGAATCTGGACTATTAACATACACGCATAAAATCTTCTCAATTGTGTCAAACTGATAACCTGCCAGAGCCATTCGAAGCCAGAAGTCCTGTTCTTCTCGCACTGCCAGTGTGGTATCAAACCCATGCACCTTTTTCAAACATTGGCGTTTAAAGAGAGCCGTATGCACCGGAAACAACCCATAGATATCCTTCCACAAGATTTCATTTAGGACATCCTTCATCGAGCATTGTAATTTGAATTCAATATTAATCGTTTCGTCCTGCGCACTGATAACTCGCCAATCACAAAGCACAATATCAATGCTCGGGTGATCGCACAAGTAAGAAACCTGCTCCTCGATTTTAGTTGGTAAATAATAATCGTCTGAATCCAAAAAACCAATATCATCGCCGGTAGCAGCCTTCAACCCCATGTTTCTGGCTTGGCCAACTCCCCCATTGGGTTCCTCGATAACTTTAATCTGGTCACCGTATTTTGACAACACGGTCAGGGTATCATCTGTAGAACCATCATCCACAACAATGAGTTCAATATTGTGATAAGTTTGGGTAAGGACACTTTCAACTGACCGGCTGATCACTTTCGCCCTGTTATAGGTAGGAATAATTACTGAGATTTTAGGCATATCCATTTTGCACTCTCCTTATCCAAACCCGACTTAATTCACTTTGACATCCTTTTAAACAGACCTTCATTACTGGCACGTACCTTTATCCAAAACTAACTATCTATCCAGCAGTCCTTTGGATGCTTTTAAACCCTTCCCGGACTTCAGCCGAATGCGCTATTACAAAATGCATAATTTGGGCAATTTTTCCGATGTCGCCAGGAGAAATTGCTGTACCGGTTGGCATTGCCAGAATGCGCTGTGATAAATCATTCGTAACCGGCAGCAGCAATCCGGCATGCGGAAAATAGGAACGATAAGGTTCCATCAAATGACAACCCGGATAAAAATATCTCCGGGTTAATACATTTTCCGCCCACAAAATATCCATCATCTGATCACGACTGACTCCCGCAATGGTCTCGTCCAAGTCCAAGATAATATACTGGTAATTACATTTTTCGCTTTCATTAAACAACTTCAGCTCAACACCGGGAATTCGTTTAATTTCGCTCTCGTAACACTTATAATTTCGATAGTTTACCGCAATAATCTCCTCTAAGCTCTCCAAAGACGTAAGGCCCATCGCTGCGGAGAGTTCGTTCATCTTTCCATTCGTACCAATATAGACAACTTTATCAATGTCCTCAAACCCAAAGTTTTTCATCAATCGAACTTTATTGGCCAATTCATCATCGTTTGTCACCACCGCGCCACCTTCACCGGAATTCAAGAATTTAGTGGCATGAAAACTTAATACTTCAGCATCCCCAAAATTTCCAATCATTTTTCCGTGAAAAGAACACCCAAAAGCATGTGCGGCATCAAACAATAATTTCAGATTTCGTCGTTCGGCAATCTCTTCCAGAGCATCAATATCACAAGGACGACTCCATAAATGCACACCTACAATTCCCGTCGTTCGAGGTGTGATTAATTCTTCTACCCGGTTTGGATCAATCGTGCAGGTATCCGGATCAATATCACAAAAAACAGGGGTAATTTCTTGCCATTGAAGCGCGTGAGCAGTGGCTACGAAAGTCATCGACGGCACAATAACTTCACCTTTTAATCCTGCGGCTCGAAAAGCAATCTCTAAACCGATTGTGGCGTTACACATAGCAATACAATGCTTCACGCCAATCAGATCCGCAATCCGCTGTTCGAATTCACTGACGTAAGGCCCGTGATTCGTCAGCCATCTACGATCAAGAATATCGTTAAATCGATCAAAAAGCTTTTCTCTATTACCAATATTTGGACGACCTACATGCAGCAGCTCTGTAAATTCAGGCGCGCCGCCGAAGATTGCAAGATGATCAAGAGAGGTTTTCATGAGTTGTCATCCTTTTTCAAAGTAAGCAGTATATGTTTTAATTAAATTCTCCAAAACGGTAAGCAGGAAAATATTGTGTTGTAGGAGTATTTCTACTCAGCACCAATTCATTGTATTTATCATAATCAAAAATTCGTCCACAAAAGTAGGTTTGTTTTGTGTTAGTAGCCCACCAACTTTTATATTGGCTCAAACCGTCACCACCATCCGCTGATACCCCAACCCCACCGCCCAGATCAACCCATCGGGCTTCACCTCGAAAATGTTGAAATGAATAATAATCCAGTGCATAAGTAGCATCCAGATCGTAACCCTCTTGGGTGCAGGCTCCAAGATGGGCATGAACAACATCTCCCTGTATTAGATAGATTTGTGCCCCAACGGTCTTTCCTTGATAGAGCGCTCTGATCATAACGGTTCCTGGTATTTGGAATTGCTGCAAGAAAGCATCCCGAGAAAAAGATCGGATCCCTTTGATGTCATGTTTCTTGATTAGAACGTCATAGACATCCAACCAGTCATCAATCCGTGTAACAGGTTCTTCAACAACATCCATTTCCAATTTATTTAAAGCCTTACGGGCGTGCTTACGACGTCTCTTCCCGCCAATTTCTTCCATAGGAACATTTAAATCGACAATATAATGTTGTTTAAATGGTTTGAAAACATCCTTAAAGTTATCTTCAAGCAGAGAAGGATTAAAATCTCCAAAAGGATCCGTCACTAAAGAGACACAAACCGTATCCTCACTCATAGCCTCTAAATCCTTCGAGAGCTTGGCCCAATCTTCACAAACAAAAAAAGGGTATAACCCCATTGCATCTTTGTAGTCGCCGCCTGGTGTATCGCGTTCTAATACCCACCCACCACAGTGGTGAAGCTCCCGCGGAGCCCCAAACTTTTGCAACGACCAAGCATAATCGGCATGATTGTACCCATTCATCTTTTGGCCTCTCGTATATTTCGGAAAGATGTCAAAAAGTATTTATTCGGCTTGGAGAGTCACCTCGTGCCAGTCAGCCTTTGGAGCCACAACCCCGGCTTTCCCATCTCTCACAATCCCTTTAAGTTGAAACGTCACGTTAGAGCGAGAAACATGAAGCAGATCGGTTGTCCGATCAAAAATAAAAACATTCAGACTGTAAAAATCGGGTTGTAGAAATAATGGGCCAATACTTACTTCAAATTTTCCTTCTTTGTGAGCATTCATCGAATAATCTCTTGGGCTTACGATCGTCGCACAATGTAACCCATCAGCCCGCCAGATTCGGATAGCATAACCCGGTTCTTCAATCGGATTGTTGGCATAATATTCGCACCGGATCACCAGTGGCTCATCCACCTCAAATTCGGATGTCGGTTCATTACGGGGATTCAACAATTCAAGATTTGTTATCGCCGCAGATTTGACGCCGCCGGAATGCTCTACTTCTTTACCAAACTTATCTTCAACTGCTGCTTTCAGAGCTGCTTCACGTTCTAGGTCTCGATACCTCTGGACAACATCATCCGCCCCTCCCTCTTCAATGATTTCCCCCTTCTGTAAGAGCAAAACCCGCTCACAAAAATTCGTCACATTGAGCAAATTGTGAGAAATGAAAACAATCGTTGCACCACTGTCACGGAGCTCATTCATTTTTGCCACAGATTTGACTTGAAAAGAGATGTCCCCAACAGACAAAACTTCGTCAATCAGTAATAGTTCGGCTTTTACATGTGCGGCAATTGAGAAAGCCAGACGCACATACATACCAGAAGAATAACGCTTTACCGGAGTATCAATGAACCTTTCTAACCCGGCAAATTCAATAATATCAGACATGGAAATTGCAATTTCATCGCGTTTCAATCCAAGAATTGTTCCATTCAAATAAACATTTTCTCTGCCTGTCAAGTCAGGGTGAAATCCTGCACCCAATTCAATTAGGGCCGCCATTCTACCACGGGTAACGATGTGACCACTGGTAGGTAAAGTGACTTTCGAAAGCAGCTTCAGTGTGGTACTTTTACCGGCGCCATTATTACCAATAATCCCCAAAATTTCACCTTCTTCAACATGGAAACTAACATTCTTCAAAGCCCAAAAATAGGCATCCTTGGACGGAATATCTTTCCGGTGAAAAAGATTGTGGCTTGTTTGAGAAATCGCTTCACGCAAACTTGTCCGATTGACCCCAAGACGATAAGCTTTAGAGACATTTTCAAAATCAATTACAGACATATTGTTTTCTAGACCTCGTAGGCAAAATAATCATACAATTATTTTATTGATTACCTGTTTATTGTTAAGTAGATTGATTAATATCTTCACGAGCGTCAAAATAAGCAATTTGATACGGCTTGAAGACTGCTAAACCAGCTAACCCATCATCTAGAGCAGATTTCAACTTACCCTTCTGGATTTCAGATATTGGATCTTGAACATCATTTTTTAAAACCACACCATAAAACTTCTTGTGACTCTCCACAATTAAACCAATTTGTTCAAGGTTTTCAAGAAGTTCCGATGATGGATTTTGCATCAGCAAAGTCCATTGACTACGAACAGAAATTTGATTAACTGATTTAGGATAATAATAACGTTCAACCTCTGGCCTAAACGTTTTCTTAAAACGAAAAACTCCATCGGAGCGTAATGGATTACTGGTACCCAAATCAAGATATTCCATCCCTTGATCTTGTGCCCATCTCCCCGCTTCCCACATAATCATTGTAAATATCCCTGAATGAAGTAATTCCTGATTACCATCCAGCACTCCGCCCACAATACCAAAACCGATGTTTCCTCGATTCATAACCAGCGAACCTGCCACTGGCTCAGAACCACGGTAAAACATAATCAATCCACCTTTTGAGAAAAAATTCCACAAATCGTCATATTCCTTGATCCATGCCGTCTCGCCGTGACGGTCAGCAGTGTAAGGAAGATACATTTTACGATAAAACAAGTCAAAATCTTCTTGCTTCTTACTGAAACGTATTTCTATCCCTTGGTTACGTATACGCTTAAGATATTTTCGAACGCCCCTGTACTTGGAAGTTGTTACTAAAGAATCAAGCGGTTCTTGAAGAGACATGACCTGCCGAATGAGATAGGGAATTTCTACCACAAAGGCCGAGTGAAATTTTCGCTTGTAAAAAGGACTTAGCACAACCACAACCATCTGTGCACCTTCGGAAAACCATTTATCGGTTTGCGAAGGCAGTGTCCACAAACTACATCGACCAAGAAATTCTACATTTGTGTCCTCAGAAACAAGGATTTTTTGTGTAAAATATGGGATTCCGGATTCATTCCCCACAAAAATAACCTTACCCAACCGGCTTTGAAGCTCATAAACCTCGGATCGGGGAAATTGTTGAATAAACAAAGCCAGGTTGCCGATTCCAAAAACTAATCGCTGAAGATAGAATCGCAAATAATCATTTCGAATTTTCTCCGTACTGAGCAATTTTCTATTACAGAGATGGATAATATCATCCATCCAGTGGTTAATTTTAACTTTAATCGCACGGTAGATTGAAAAAACTCGCGAAGAATCAGAGGGCATAAGCTAGCTCCTTTTGTTTTTGTGCACGTTTATTCCTCACAATTTTTAATTTCAGCATTTCCACCAAAAACGACCTTCGAATTTGGAGACACGATCATAATTCCAGAAAGTCCATCTTTCATAGCTTCACTTAATTCTGTCTCCAACCAATCAGCTTCACTTTGAGTGTTACCTTGAGAGAAAATAACGCCATAATATTTGCCATTATCCTCGGTAATGACACCTTTTTCATTAAGATATTCCAAAAACTCCTCAGATGGTTTTTCCATCAGATAAAATAAATCGTTTTGGATAGATCTAAACCTGCGAGCCCGTGCCCCCCAGTCTTTTTTATACGAGAACACACCATTTGATCTCCAGGCCGATCCTGCCCCCATATTCAATTTTGCGAGACCATGCTTACTTGTCCACTCAAACACGGACCAGATATTAAAAGTGTAAACTTCTTTTCGGATAAGATCTTTGTTTCCCTCAAGAATTCCAGCCTCCAGACCAAAACAAGTTTGTTCTTTAGGGATAAACATCATCCCTGCAACTGGTTTCTGGTCTTCCTTAACCATCATCAACCCGCCGCGGTTAAAATTTTCCAATGCTCCGTCATACGACGTGATAGCAGCCGCTTTTCCATGACGCTGCGTGATATAAGGTAGGTACATCTTATAATAATACAGATCGAAATCACTTTTTTCATGGGTAAAATAACTTTCGAACTGCGCCCGTCGTCGGGAACGATTCAACTTCTGACGAACAACACGAAAATTGGATCGGTTACAAAAATCATCAAGATTTTCCGGCAGAGATATTTCCTGTTCTATTAATTCCGGGCTAGAAACAACAAATGCTGTGCTAAAACGAAAAGGGAAAAGCGGACTGAACTCACAAACAACCATCTCAACATCATTTAAAAGCCATTGTTTTGCAAGAGAAGGTAAATTCCATACCTTGAATCGCCCAAAAGATTGTAAGGGAGCATCACTAGACTTGTCATATAGATTCTGAAAAGTATCCGCCCCATGCTCTGTACCAACATAAATCACTCGTCCGGCCGGACTGATAATATAGTAAGCCTCAGCCCTGGCAAATTGTTGCAATAGCCTGGCAAGGGAGCCAATAAACCATGCGAACTTCAAAACAACAGTCCCTTGGAAGGATTGTCCAAGCTCTTCTTCATTACCCAGAATAGAGTTACAGCGCTGGATGACACGATCCATGAATGCGTTTAAGCGCACTTTAACATTCCGGTAAACCTTTAATGGGCTGGAAGAATCAGGTAATTGGTCTTTATTTTTAATTTCCATCCCTTTTTACCCTCTATTTTACATTGCCCAATTTACATGTTAGTATAACCGCACCATTTAATGTTCGATATATGCTTTTCTCCGAATCCTTATACGTTTCAAAATGGCGCTTTCTGAAACATCTGTCCATCTATCAAACATTAAATATTTTGCTTTGGTAAGGACCAACAACAACCATACCGGACAACCCCTCATGTAGCGCTTGTTGAACAACGTCCCCTGTCTCAGATAGTTCTGTTTGAGCACTCTCTAAGAATTGAACACCCAAAAATTTCCCGTTATATTCAGTAATCAGCCCTAACGCATTTACTCGCTGAAACATCACAGCGGTGGGACTTTTCATTAAAAAGTGTCGTTTGCTCCGTATAAAACTATAGAGGCGGTGAACAGTTGCACCCCATCGATGCTTAAAGATAAAAACACCGTTCGATCTCAAAGCTTTCGAGCCACCCATATCGATCCGTCTCACGCCTTGCGAGAAAAACCATTGAATCATCGACCAGATCGTAATCGTCTGGATTCCTAACCGAATTAACTCCGGGTCTGCATCCAATACACCAATATCGACGAACAACCCTTTTTCTTTTGTAGTCGCAACCAGAATTCCAGCAACAGGTTTGCCATTACGAGTAGACAGAATCAACCCGCCCCGATTAAACCACCAATGCAAAGACTCATAGGGTTCAACATAACCGCTTTCTTTATGCCGGTTGACGATTAATGGCACATACATTTGGTGATAGAAAAGGTCAAAATCTGCTTCGTCACGGGTAAATCGGTAGCTAAAGTCCATGCGCTGCGCCCGATTAATAAGGCGTCGGATTGGACCAAATTTTCCTCCGCTCAGCATTGTCTCTAAATCAGAGGGAATTGACAGTTTTTGTGTAATCCAAATAGGAGCACTGACCCTGTAAGGAGCACGAAAGCGTAAAGGGAACAACCGGCTTGTTTCCAATACAACCAGTTCTGCCCCATTATCCAAATACTCTTCGGCAAGGGAAGGCAGCTTCCAAACAGACACTTTCCCTAGATTGGTAATCTCAACATCTTTGCCCTCAAACAAAAGTTCGCTCAATTCATTCAATTCGGTGGGACCGCCGGAATAAATAACGATATTACCTTCACAAATAATTTGATATAAATCAACGCCGCGTGATTGATTTAGAAGGAGTACAAAATCACCTGCAAAACGGGTGATTTCAAGCACCCAGCGCTTCAGGTAAGGCTGAGGCACGAATTCCGCATTCCACATCACTTTCTTGCAGGTATCTAAAATTTTAGCTGTTATCGCTCCCCGATTTTTAACCAAACAATAGATTTGCCATCCAAACCGCCTGGCAAATTTCGGAATAATCTTCCGGATAAACTGCTTCCCCCTGCTATAGGACGATGAATTCATAATTGAAAAAATACCAGCAGCAAATAAATACCCCAGAATGTAATTTGCACTTTGCTTAAATCAAATCCGCAAATTCTCGCTCGCTTGTCTTAAAATAGCGGTAAGCAATGAACAAGAGCGCAAATGACATTACCGTTGCGAGACCAAGGTAAGGCCAATCCGGCATTTGCTGGTATAAAAGCAGACGTCGATACGTGTCAATAATCACCGCCATAGGGTTGATAAAATAAAACGGCTTTAACCACTCTGGAACCAAGCTAGTAGGATAAATAACTGGAGACAGATACATCCATACCTGCAGGACCAGAGGAATGACAAATCGAACATCACGATAAAAGACATTAACTGCCGAAGCCAATAAACTGATGCCATAAATCAATACAATTTGTATTAACAAAACAAATGGGACAAGCAAAGCATTCCATCCGATTGGCGTTCGATACCAGACAAACAACAAGACTAAAATACTGACAGAAATCAAGAAGTCGATTAAACAAACAAAAATCGCAGACAGAGGCAAGATCTCACGTGGAAAAAAGATCTTGCTTACAAGATTCATGTTGCTAACCAGACTTGGAATTGCAAAAGACAGGGAGTTGGAAAAAAAAGTCCATGGCAGCAAGGCTGTATACGCGAATACCGGATAAGGAATGCCGTCAGTCGGAACCTTTAGAAATGTAGAAAAAATAACACTAAATACAATCATTAAGGAAAGCGGCTGTATAATTGCCCAGGCCGCGCCTAAAATGGACTGGCTGTACCGCACCTTAAAATCGCGCTTTGTCCATGTAAAAAGCAACTCCCGAAAAGCAATTAATTCTTTAATATATGCGACCATGAAGACTCTCTGCTGTAATTTATTTTTTTTAGTGTACCATAAACAAGATTCCCATTCAATACGCGTAAAATCCGCAGGATTACACAAAACATTGAATGAAACAAAAGAAGAAATGGTAGAAAAAGATCGATTTAATGTACTAGCAAACTGACACTGAACAGGATGAAAAGTGTGAAATCTCACCATCTTATGGTGATCAATGCTGTTTTACAACCAGTTTTTATATATTACAACTTTGGAGGCCTCGCACCCAAAATGGCCTGTCCTATTCGTACGAAAGTTGCCCCTTCTTCAATGGCAACCTCAAAGTCCGCACTGGTTCCCATAGACAATTCCCGCCATTCAACGCCCTTTACCTGTGTCTCAAAATACTCTTTTAATGCCCTCAGCTTCTGAAAATATGGCCTCACGACTTTAGGATCACTGAATAAAGGAGGCATCGTCATCAAGCCACAAAGTTCAAGTTGCTTAAGCTCTCGAATTTGTTCCACTATCGGCAGCAATTCCGGCCATCGGCTTTCGTCACTTGCATCCCAACCGGATTTGCTTTCTTCTCCACTGACATTAAACTCTAACAAAACCGGCAGCATCTTTCCACTTTCTGTCAAAACTTTGTTCAGTTTGTTAGCCAGTTTAAGATTATCCAGAGAATGCAAAAAATCAAACTGCTCTGCAACGATTCTGGCCTTGCGGCTTTGTACATGCCCAATCATATGCCAGAAAACTTCTTTTTGCCCCTCGTCACGGATTTCCTGAATTTTGGATTGAGACTCGTCAGGATAATTTTCTCCAAGCAATCGGGCCCCTGCAGAAATCGCAGCTCGAATGATTTCGACGGGGCGAGTTTTTGTGACCACAACCAGACAGGTTTCTGCCGGGTCTCGACCACACCGGCCAGCCGCCCGGTCCATCCGCTCCTGAATTTCTTCTAGATTTTTCCGGATTTGAGCAACACTTTGATCCATTAATTTTCCATCCCTTTTAGTTCAATGCAATCAAAGCACCAAACCGACCGGTTTTCCCTTTTTCTTTTCGATGAGAGTACCAATCGTGGGTGTTTTGACCGGTACAAATTTTTGAAAGCTCGATTTGCTGTACTCCTGCCCCCTCCAGAGTCAAACGGTTTGCTTCCCACAAATCCAAATGGGTATGTCCATTATACCTTTTTATCAAATGTTTTGCTTCTTCTCCAAAGCTGTCCTCTACACGTTGGAGAACATCTTCTCCGACTTCATACACTTCTGGGCCAATAGAAGGACCAATTCCGGCCAATATATCCTTAGGGTTGGAACCATATTTCTTCGACATCTCCGAAACCGTAACTTCACAAATACGTTGTACAGTCCCCTGCCAACCCGCATGGATCAGTCCCACCACACGTGCAACTGGATCTACTAAAAACACGGGAACGCAGTCCGCAAAACGCATGAATAATGTGATTTCCGGTTTATTTGTCAAAATTGCATCGGCTTTAACATGGTCCGCATCTAAAGGCCGTGGATGCTCTGTACAAATCACATTCACGCCATGTACCTGCCAGACGTCAAATATGGACTCGACTTCTCGTTCCATTAAGTCAAAGATCCTGCGGCGATTTTCGATCACATTTTCTCTGGGATCGCCAACCGTTCCGCCAAGATTCAAAGAATTCCAGGGAAAAGGACTTACTCCCCCATGCCGGGTAAATATTCCCTGTGTAACCCCCTTGTTTTCCATACTCTCAAAATAAAAATATTTTAGAGATGCTTTTTCGCGAAATGGCATAACTTATTCTCAATCTTTCTTCACAGAATTAACTTGCTCAACAACTGCCTTTTTACGCACCAAAACTCTGCGTGTTTCTTGCATGGTTTCTTCAATCAGAGGATAAAGGTACCACGCCGTTGTAATCCCAAACAGACCACCGGTTAATGTTCGCAAAAAAGGCGTGCTTTCTCGTTCAAGTATGAGCAGCCAATCCGGTAGATATCCTTGCAGTAAACTTGGCAATTGAGATCCCCCATCCAGCCCAATCGGAATGATTCCTAAAACGATCCATAGATACCAGGGCAAAGGTTTGAGTTTGCGCCCGGTCACCGCGAAGAAAATACCAAATAACAACATCCCCCCATAAATTGCAATATCGCGTTCGCAAAACGCAACTTTGTATCCAAGCGTCTCATTGCCAATGAATTGGCGCGCATCTATGATGGACACGTCCGTACTTCCGGAAATTTCTTCATAGGTTAATAAATCATCCACATGAGCAAGCTCTCGTGGATACGCCGGTTGCTCTCCAAACAAAAACCAGGAGCGAAAAGCAAGCTGATGGCATAAAGGGCTGTAAATAGAATAGATGACCTTAGCCGGTGCCGGAGCACCAATCTTCATCAAAACGGGAGCCAGGAAAGGCAGACCTACATAAATAAAAACAATCAGGTTGAACAATAACATATAACGCTTGCTGAACCAGAATGAAAATTTATCAGGCCCTGAAAATTGTCGACTTTTCTCCACGCGGCGCAAATATTCCTTATCCCCAACACGTTCCAGATCAGTCTTGCGGTCATGAGCTGACATAAGTGCTACTAAAATATCCTGGCGGGTAATATAAGGATCTCTTAAAATATAGGGGCCAATTTCCACCACGGGCAAATGTTCAGCATAAACCTTCTGAAGCGCCGGATCCTCATCGATATTCACTTTAACCAACTGATGAGAAACTTCTTTTTGAAGATCCATCAATATCGCTTCTACGGTTTTTTCATCCTCATTTGAGGCGCTATAATATAACGTAACAACAATCATTCAATAACTCCAAGCTCCGATAGATAATCATCCAAAACCTGCCGGTTCAATAGCCCAACATGGCGGATCTGTAAAACCCCTTCAGAGTCGATAAAAAGGGTTGTTGGCAGCCCCTGGATCAGATATTGCTGTCCTACCAGACCATCCGCATCAATCACAACCGGGAAAGACAGACCGCTGTCTGTTATAAATGAACCAACTTCCTGGGTGGTCTCCATCGAGTTCACACCCAAAACAACCAGTTCCTCATCGTATTCTTCGCTGATTTCTGCCAATAAGGGCATTTCCTCCCGGCACGGAGGACACCACGTCGCCCAAAAATTGAGTACGACTGGTCTTCCACGAAAATCAGAAAGGCGTACCAGGTCACCCTCCAGGTTAGATAATTCAAAATCTTGTAGAGGGAATTCTTTTTGAGTAATGGGTTGGCTTTCGGATTCGTGCGAATCATTTCGAGGGAAAAAAGTCACGACATTAATAACAATCAATAAACCCAATAAGATAAGAATCGCTGCAATCGAAATCGATCTTTTTTTCACTCCAGCCTCTTACAATCCAAAATCCACAAAAAAACCAAATCGAGCTAATTGCTCAAATGTTCCTGCAAATAACATCACGCCGATCAGAATCAATAATACGCCCATCGCAATTTCAACCCAATGCAAAACACGCTGGTATTTTCGAAGTAGTTCGGCCACCCAGCCCACACCAAGCGCTGCGATCAAGAACGGAATTGCCAGACCGGCAGAATACGAAGATAAAAGGTATACACCTTTAAAGACTTGTCCGGAATTTAACGCCAGCGTTAGAATAGCCCCAAGAACCGGGCCAACACACGGCGACCACCCTGCTGAAAAGAAAATTCCCAACAACGCCGAAGAAAGGTAACTACGTCGTTCATCTAATTTGGTTTGAGGGTGCAAATCATAATCCAATAATGGAATGCGCAGCAGCCCGGTCATGTGCAAACCAAACAAGACAACAACCACTCCGCCTATTTTAGTTAACCACCCTCTCAGGTTGAATAACAATCCCCCCAACGCAGAAACGGCTACCCCAAGCGCAATAAAAACAACACTGAACCCAACCACAAATGCCAGCCCGTGCAAAAAGGTCTGTAGTTTTCCCGAAAAATTGCTGTCCGTCCGAATCCCATTTGCGGTCCTCCCACCGAGATAACCCACATAAGCCGGAACCAATGAGAGTACACAGGGGGAAAGAAACGATGCTAATCCGGCCAAAAACGCCAGCCCTATTGAAATTTCCATTTAAAAATCCTTTTTACTGCATCCGGAAACCGTAGTTATTCAACCACTTCCACAATCGTCCCAACCGGCGGCCATTGATCGCTGACGTCCAGATCCCCAGGAATATAAGAAACATGAGGATATGTCCAACGGAAAATCCATTTCGCGTCTTCGGGGGTAGTGTTAACGCATCCGTGAGATTTGGCCATGCCAAACGCATTATGCCAGAAGGTTGAATGGATTGCCACCCCACCAACCGCAAAAAGTGAGGTCCAGCCAATCCCCGGTGTGTCCCAACCCGCTCCGGTTGAGCCGCCGCTCATATGTAGTGAAACCAATTTGCGAAAAATGGGATGTGGCCCCGGTGGTGTTGACCAGGCATCCACCGCTTCACCCGCTGCGTTAAATTTGGAGCCCGTGGAGACTTTACAAAAATACACTTCCCGGCCTTCTTCATAACAGGATAAAGTCTGGTGAAATAAATTCACAACAATTTTTTTGTCTTCAACATCAGGTCGGATGGGTGCAATTTCTTCGTCCGTGATCGGCCTAAAAGCCTCTGCGGCGGCCCAAAATTCATCTCCATAACTACCAAATTGCTCACCAACACGATAGAGGATGCCGCCCTCCGAATCCTGGCGCACATCTTTGATCCACATGATCTGGCTGTAATACAACCGTGGTCGGGGTATTTCCTGAAGCCAGGGAGAAGAAGCCGGTTTGTCAAGATAAATATCCACATAAGGAACGGTTACTTCAGCCCAAAAACCAGGGCCTAATGTGCTTTGTGGCATTTCCAACACTGGCTGGTTGGGCAGGTTTTTAACAGGTTGGACAGCAGGTAAGAACACGTACCCTTCCGGAGTCTCTACCCAGTTCCGGCTGTAAACACCAGCAGTGACTTCACCAACGACTTCCCGCAGCCAGACAAAGATATAATCCTCATAGACCTGTTTCACAATGGCACTTTCTGCCGAAGGTTTTGCTCGAATATTTGCAATCCCACCCGTGCAGTTCCGACCCAATCGTTCTGCGTCCGGCCAATCCTCAAGAACCTGCGCCAGATTGAGCCAGGGTCGGGATGCAACCATACCTGCCCCCAACAAGCTTTGCTTTAAAAAGTTTCTCCGTGTGATCATCACAATAAGCCTTATTCAGATAAACATAATCGCATTAATCTGCTTTGTCAATATTTTTTACACCCTCACCTTGTTCAGCAGAAAAAAGGCCCCGTTCTTCAATCATCTTCCGAACACGATCAATTTCCGGCCCCCACCATGCATCTCCAGCCTGATATGGAACCTCTTTACGGATTCGTTTATAAACGGCACGGGTGCCTTTTCCCAGATGTCCTCGTGGCACCTGCCGGATGCGCAAGTCAATTGCGCGTGCAGCCGTATAAAGTTCAACTGCCAGAATGTGACTTACATTTGCAACAACCTGCCTTGCATGGCGGGCCGCTGTCATTGAATTCGCATTATGGTCTTCCTGCTCCGCGGAAGTCGGCAGAGAATGGACCGAATCCGGGGCGGAGAGTGTTTGATTCTCCAAAACCAAAGAGGCCGCAGTATACTGCGGAATCATTAATCCGGAATTAAGGCCGGCCGCTTCTTGTGAATCAACCAGCATGGGCGGCAATCCAAAATTCAATTTACCGTCCGTCATCCTGAAAATACGTCGCTCCGAAATGGCGCCCAGTTCCGACATCGAAATACTCAAATAATCTGCCGCCAATCCTACCGGTTCTCCATGAAAGTTGCCGCCCGAAAGGACATCTTCAGGTTCAAAGATCAAAGGGTTATCGGTGGCCGCGTTCAGCTCCCGCTCGACAATCTTCTTGATAAATTGTACCGTTTCCAACACCGGCCCCTGTACTTGAGGCGCACAGCGCAAAGAATAAGCATCCTGCACTCTTCCAGAGGCATCCAGAAACGAACTCCCGGCTGTCATTCGACGCACATTTTCGGCAACATGTTTCTGGCCTTCATGTCCTCGAGCCTCGTGGATCCGTGGATCAAAGGCCGCCAGACAGCCTACCATAGCTTCCAAACTCAATGACAGTGAGGCATCAGCAACCCGGAGAAGATATTCCGCATCGATGATCGCCAGCGCAGTGATTGCCGCCGAAAAGGTGGCGCCGTTATTCAGGGCGAGTCCTTCTTTTGGGCCCAGGATCACGCGAGGAATACCGGCTGCGTCCATTGCAGCCTTTCCGGTCATCACTTTACCTTGATATTCGGCCCATCCGGAAACATCCTCCTGGTTTTCTTCATCCGTGGTAAATACCAACGCGAGATGAGAAAGAGGGCATAAATCTCCGGAAGAGCCCAGCGAGCCCTGGGATGGGATCACCGGAGTAACCCCCTTATTCAGCATATCCACCAGCGTCTGAACGACCTCAAGTCGGATACCTGAATACCCTTTTGCTAGTGTATTGGCCCGCACCAGCATCCCTGCCCGAACAATTTCCTTTGGGAGTGGTTCGCCGGTCCCAACTGCGTGGCTTAGAATCAAATTGCGGCTAAGTTTTGCAGAAGCAGCGCCAGGGATAGGATATTCTGCAAAGATCCCGAATCCCGTGTTAATTCCATAAACCGGTCGGTTGGTTTCAAATATGGCATCTAACCGCTGTCGGGAAGCGATAATCGCTTGAACACCCTCTTTCGAAATCGAAACAGATTCTCCGTGGCGGGCTACTTTCACAAGATCCGTATAGGTAAGATTATGACCATTAATCTCTACCATCATCACCCTCCTCCTACTGAAGCAAAATGTAGCCTAACGCAACAGCCAGCACCGGGACAGTGATATTATCAATATCTTTGAAATGAAGTGATTCTATCAAGGTGCCGGCCAAAGCAATCAAAGTTACCCCGGGCAGCAGGCTTACAAAAGAAGTGTCGAACATCCCGGATTGGATATACGCATACAACACCCCCAGCGCCATCAACCAGCCGCCTAAAAACATGGCGATAGAACCCTGAACCGATTTTTCCCTTGACCAGGGAATTTGCCTCCGGCCCATTTTTTTGCCAACGATATCTGCCAGGCCGTCCCCGCCACAAAGCAGCATCAATGCCACAATGCCGATCATACTATCCCGCCAGTACAGCAAAGTAAGAACTACAAACACAATGCCATAATAAAGCGGGCCTCTCAAAATCTCTCTCGGATTGCCGCTTCGGGACATTGCTTCTACCGAAGCTTGATCTTTAATAACGCCCAATCCCACCAGCAAAAATTGAAGCGTAATGCTCAACGGAACCAGAGCCGCCAGATACCTCGCAGAAGGTACTTCGGGAAACAAAAGCCAGCACAGGACAAAAATCGGTCCGGTTCCCATATGAATGATCTTCCGGCTGACAGGTCCACTAATCCAGCCTTTATGGGCCAGGAAATCATTAAATCTCAACCAAAGCAATGCCAGAGCAAACGTAATAAAAAGTGCCAGCCATACATTATTCAACATGGTCACGCCATCCCTTTGAAGCTTTTATTTTATGCGCGCTCTTCGGTCCAACTCGCGCTCTACGTCGCGTCGGGCAATTTCTTGGCGCTTATCATAAGATTTTTTCCCTTTTGCCAGGGCAATTTCGATCTTTGCTAACCCTCTTTTCAGGTAAATCTTTACCGGAATTACAGTAACCCCCTTTTGCCTTACTTCGTCAAAAAGCTTATCAATCTCCTTGCGATGAAGAAGCAGCCGCCGGGCACGTTTCGGATCGTGGTTAAAATGGCTGGCCGCATCATAGGGCGCAATATGCGCATTCAAAAGCCAGGGTTGCCGGTCCTCTTCAATCCGGACATAAGCCTCTGAAAGGCTCACCTGTCCCGCCCGAATTGATTTTATTTCGCTGCCTTTAAGAGAGATTCCCGCTTCAAAAGTTTCAAGAATGAAATATTCAAACCTGGCTTTTCTATTTTTTGCAATAATTTTAATATCTGTCATTTTTTAATTTTAACATAGTATATAAAATATCCGGAGCCAATTCTCCATTACAAATGGTGTCATTTAACTGTCAGCTCAATCCGAACTGTTGAATTATAATATTTCTATATCAAACAACAACCAGAAGGGTCGGTGTAAACAATCTCATGAAAAAGACTTTTGATATATTGCTGCTCATCGCGCGGCCGGCAGCCGGGAAAAGCGAAGTAATTAAATATCTGAAACAGACCGGGGTTCAGGAGCGAATAGATCGTTTTCATGTCGGGCGTTTTGAGGAAATTGATGATTTCCCCATGCTTTGGGCATGGTTTGAGGAAGATGAACTGCTTGCCAAAGCTGGTCGTCCCAGGCTGCACACGGATGAAAATAACTATTTCAAATACCCTTATCTTTGGAATGTTTTGATTGAGCGGATTTGTCTGGAATATCAAAAACTTATGCGGGATAAAACACCGGAGCCGGACCAATTTACCGCGATCATTGAATTCTCCCGTGGGAAAGAGCATGGCGGATATAAACAAGCCTTTCAACACCTCTGTGAAGATGTCCTTAAAAAAGCTGCGATTTTATATATTGATGTCCCCTGGGAAGAGTCTTTACGAAAAAATCGTCGCCGTTTTAACCCGGATCGTCCTGACAGCATACTGGAACATGGATTGGAAGACGAAAAGTTGGAGCGGCTTTATAAAGAAACCGATTGGGAAGAAATCAGTGCAGGCGATCCCGCATTTATTCAAGCACAGGGCTTTTCCATCCCTTACGCAGTGATGAACAATGAAGACGATGTCACCACGTCGGGTGGTGAATTATTAGGTAAGCGGCTGGAGGAAACCTTGAAAAGGCTCTGGGAACATTATCAAAACCGCCCCATCCATAAGGCATAATCTCCGACAAAAACCTTATGATCAAAACAGCGCTCTCACGAGGAAGCGCTGTTTTATTTCTCAATCAGGCAACTTTTTCTTTGGCTTTTTTCACCAATTTGCCCCGTTCTTCAGTATTAAGGATCCGCTTCCGAATGCGCAAATTCTCCGGAGTGACTTCCAATAACTCATCCTCATTCAAAAATTCAATCATTTGATCCAGGCTCATCTCTCGCGGAGTGGTTAACCGGTACTCAATATCTTTATTGGATTGTCTCATATTGGTGAGGTGCTTTTTCTTGCAAACATTAATCGGAATATCTCCCGCCTTAGGAGTTTCACCGATCACCATTCCCTCATAAACCGGCACTCCGGCGCCTAAAAACAGGATTCCTCGATCTTCGGCATTTTTCAACCCGTATGTCGACGTATCTCCAGCTTCCCAGGCAACCATAGAACCCGAATTTCGCGAGATAATCTCACCCGCCCAGGGTTCATACCCATGAAACACAGAGTTCATGATCCCCATACCACGAGTCGCCGTGAGAAACTGGTAACGGAATCCCAGGAGACCTCGGGTGGGCACCAGATAGGTCAAATGCACAGAATCTCCCTGCTGATTTGACATGTCAAGCATTTTCCCGCGGCGAGGACCCAAAAGTTCTACAACGGTACCCATCGCATCAGTGGTTGTTTCAATGAACACTTCCTCATAGGGCTCCAGCACTTCTCCGTCAGGCCCATCTTTAATGATAGCCTCGGGGCGCGATACCTGAAACTCATACCCCTCACGCCGCATAGTTTCGATGAGAATAGCCAGATGCAATTCGCCTCGTCCGGACACAACAAAAGTATCCGCGCTGTCCGTTTCTTCCACACGCAAAGCAACATTATTGCGCTTTTCTTCAAACAGGCGCTCTCTCAGCTTACGAGAAGTCCCCCATTTCCCTTCACGTCCCGAGAAAGGAGATGTATTGACGCCAAAGGTCATTCGCACCGTGGGAGCTTCCACCACAATCGCAGGCAAGGCATCCGGGTATGCAGGATCACACAACGTTTCCCCAATTTCTACCGTTTCTAATCCCGAAATCGTAACAATTTCACCGGCGCCTGCTTCCTCCACCTCGATTTTTTCAAGTCCGCTGAAAATCGATAGATATCGGGCCTCTTCTATTACTTCTTCGCCATTCAACTGGATTCGGACTACTTTTTGTCGGGCTTTCAGTTGGCCGGCAAAAATTCTGCCAACCGCTGTAACACCGCGGTACGTATCATAGCCCTGATTCGCAATCAACATTCGAAAAGGAGCATCCAAATCGACTTCCGGGCAGGGTATCCGGTTTAAGATGGCTTCAAACAGGGGTTGGAGATTCTCTTCCAGTTCAGGTGTCTTACCCGCCTTTCCGGACAAACCATCCGAATAGACCACCTCAAAATCGGCCTGAGAGTCGCTCGCACCGAGCTCAATAAATAGATCAAACGTCTGGTTTAAAACGCGTTCCGGATCAGCATCTCTTCGGTCCAATTTGTTAATGACCACAATAGCCGGATGTCCCATCTGTAAAGCCTTTTTAAGGACAAATCGGGTTTGTGGCATCGGACCTTCCACTGCGTCCACCAGCAGCAGAACCCCATCCACCATATTAAGTACCCGCTCCACTTCACCGCCAAAGTCCGCATGGCCTGGCGTATCAACGATATTAATTTTGATCAGATCTCCACTTTTTGGATCTGGAATGGTAATGGCTGTATTCTTCGATAAAATAGTAATGCCGCGCTCTCGCTCCAGGTCATTGGAATCCATTACTCTTTCCGCGACTTGCTGGTTTTCCCGAAAAACACGCGCCTGTTTCAACATTCCATCCACAAGCGTGGTTTTTCCATGATCAACGTGCGCAATAATTGCTACATTTCGTAAATCTGTTCTTTTTTTCAACATAAAACTTTCACCCGTAATAACCCTTCTATACAACACAACCTGAATTAAATAACCTTACAGGTTGTTTCTAAACACGCCCAAGCGAAGAATTATACACCCAATATCCCCCCCAATGTAAAACGAGTTGGCAGTTTACTTAATTTGCCTCTCTTTACTCGTCTCTTTGATCCATACGGCTCTTCACTATTCTTGATATTTCGAATCCCACTATAGACTACTTTTTGTTCACCTTCTACCTTATGCACAATCCTGATGCGCCAACCAGTTATACATCGCTCCATTTTTACACACATACACACCCCATATTTAATTTTGTTGTGGGGTGTGTATGTGTGATTTGGAATCTCAATACCCGGACCTGTCGGGGTATTACGTCAACTGGTATTGTCCGGTATACAACTGATAATAGCGCCCTTTTTGTTCCAACAGCTCTTCGTGGTCGCCGCGTTCTATGATCTCCCCGTTCTCAAGAACGATGATCGCATTCGAGTTGCGGACGGTGGAAAGTCTATGAGCGATCACAAAAACGGTTCGCCCAACCATCAGGGTGTCCATACCTTTTTCAATTAAGCGCTCCGTCCGGGTATCAATCGAACTGGTAGCCTCATCCAGAATCATAACCAAAGGGTTTGCAACTGCTGCGCGGGCAATAGCCAACAACTGGCGCTGGCCCTGCGAAAGATTACCGCCATCGCTGGTAATGTAGGTGTTATACCCTTGAGGCAAGCGTTTGATAAATGAATGTGCGCTGACCTGTTTTGCCACTGCAATGCATTCTTCATCGGTTGCGTCCAGACGCCCGTAACGGATATTATCCATCACGGTGCCGGAGAATAAATGCGTGTCCTGAAGGACCATTCCCAAAGACTGGCGCAGAGGGCCCTTCTTGATCATCTTGACATCTATCCCGTCATAAGTAATTTGCCCCTCTTCAATTTCATAAAAACGGTTCAGCAGATTGGCAATTGTTGTTTTCCCAGCACCCGTTGAGCCGACAAATGCGAGTTTTTGCCCTGGTTTGGCGTATGGGGAAATTTTATTCAATACAATTTTGTTCGGTTCATAACCAAAGACCACATCATGGAAGCGCACATCGCCTTTAAGTTCAATATACTCAACCGTTCCATCCGCATGAGGGAATCTCCACGCCCAATGGGTAGGTTTGTTGCCGTTTATATTGGGCTCAATCGAACCATCTTCTTTTTTTGTAACTCCGACCAGCGTGACCACGCCGTCATCTATCTCGGGGTCCTGGTCCATAACTTCAAAAACACGTTCCGCACCGGCTAAAGCGGCTAACAGATTATTGAGCTGGTTGGTGATTTGTGTTATGGGCTGTCCCATCTGGCGCGAATACTGAAGAAAAGCTGCCAAAGAGCCGATATCAAATCTGCCCACTACCGTCAGCACCCCACCAAATAATGCCGTAGCAGCGTACGAAATGTTATTCAAATTCATCCCAATAGGCATCACAACAGCTGCATAAAAATTCGCATTGGTTGAGGCTACCCGATAATTTTCATTCAATTCTTTATAATCAGTAACCGCATTGTTCTCTCGGTTAAACACTTTCACAACCTTGAGCCCATCCACCATTTCCTCAATATATCCATTTAAATTCCCCAATGTTCTTTGTTGATCTTTGTAGTAAGCAGAGCTTTTTCCTGTAATCTTGGACATCACAAAAAACATCAGGATCAAAACCAACAAGGTAACAACAAACAGGGTCGGACTCAATATCAGCATCATTACGACCGAACCCACAAACAGCAGTGCGCTGGAAATAAAAGAGGTCACACTTTGCTCAAGCGCCAGTTGAATATTGTCGATATCATTGGTATATCGACTCATTAATTCCCCATGGGTGTGGGTATCAAAATATTTAATGGGCAGACTCTGCATTTTATTAAATAAATCGGCACGAAGTTTATTCGTCGTTCTTTGGGCAATCACAACCATGGTTCTATTCTGAATGTATAGAGCACAAACTCCAAACAGATAGATTGCGCCCAAACCAGTTAATGCAGTTGCTAAACCTTTAAAATTTCCGGGAAGGATGTAATTATTAAGCAAAGGTTTGAGGAAATAGTTGCCCGCCAGAGCACTGGACGAGCTGAGCAAAAGCATCACCACAACCAGCATCAATGCCAGTTTGTGATTCATAAGATAGGTCAATAAGCGGCGCAATGTTTGTTTTGCGTTTTTGGGCTTTTCGAATCCTCGCGCAGGCCCACCGCCGCCCCGGCCCACCGGGGCGCTGCTGCCACGAACTTCTGAAGGTTTATTTTCAGCCATTTGTCAATACCCCTTCCTGCTGGGATGTGTTAATTTCTTGATAAACTTTATTTGTTGCTAATAATTCGTCATGGGTCCCCATTCCCACAATTTTCCCGTCGTCAAGGACAATAATTTGATCTGCGTTCCGTACCGAGCTGATTCGCTGAGCAATGATCAGCACTGTCGTGTCGGCCAGATTATTGAAAAACGATTCGCGAATTTTTGCCTCGGTTGAAGAGTCCACCGCACTGGTACTGTCATCCAGGATCAGGATCTTCGGTTTTCTCAACATCGCACGCGCTATACACAAACGCTGCCGTTGTCCCCCCGAAACATTCACACCGCCCTGCCCAAGATCCGTATCATACCCCTCCGGAAATGTCATAATAAAATCATGCGCTTGTGCGTCTTTGCAAGCAGCTTCAACCTCTTCCTGCGTTGCATTTTCGTTGCCCCAGAGAACATTTTCACGAATGGTGCCCGAAAACAGTACATTTTTCTGCAATACCACGCCAATTCCAGCCCGCAAATCTTCCAGTTTGTAATCCCGCACATCAATATCGTCTACCCAAACACTACCCTCGGTAGCTTCATACAGGCGTGGAATTAAGTTAACCAGAGTCGATTTTCCGGTTCCGGTGCCTCCAACCAGGCCGACAACTTCGCCCGGTTTAATAGTAAAACTGATATCCTGCAGCACATCATCGCCGCTGCCGGTCACATTGTATTTAAAAGATACATCTCGAAATTCAATCTTCCCTGATTTAACTTTGGGAGATTCTTGAATGGAAATTTCCGGATCGCCCTGGGTGATCGAATATTCCGGCTTGTTGGTAATATCCACTTCCGTTTCCAATACTTCCAGTACGCGTTCGCCGCTGGCAATCGCACGAGCGCTCATTACAATTACCATAGAAAGCATCATCACACTCATTAAAATTTGGATGATATAACTGATGAAGCTGATCAACTCGCCTGCGCCCAACCCTCCGGAAAACACCAGATTACCGCCAAACCAAATGATAGCCAAAGTTGCACTATTCATAATCAGCATCATGATCGGCATATTCAAAATAGCTAAACTGGAAGCCTTGACTGCGGCATTCGTTAACTCATCGTTTGATTTCTTGAACTTTTCTTCCTCATAATCCATGCGGACTAAAGATTTCACTACTCGAATTCCAATCAAATTTTCCTGAAGCGTTCTGTTGATTTGATCAATTTTTTCTTGCACAACCGAAAATAAATGAATGGCTTTTCGCATGATCAAAAAAACGAAAAACGCCAGCAGCGGAATTGCAATAGCCAGGACGATGGACAGTTGAGCGTTAATGCTGTAAGCAAAAACAAAAGCAATAACCAGCATCATCGGTGAGCGCAGCAATAAACGTAATATCATCAAAAAGGTAAGCTGTAAGTTGTTCACATCATTGGTTAGCCGCGTTACCAGCGAAGCCGTACTGAAATGATCGATATTTTTAAATGAAAATGTTTGAATTTTCTCAAACAAAGCCTCTCTCAAATTCGCGCCAAACCCTTGTCCGGCAATTGAAGCAGTCCGCATAAAAGCAATTCCCGTGATGATTGCAGTGACGGCCAACAGAACCATGATGACGCCAATTTTAGCGATATACCCCAGATCTCCATTAGGAATACCATTATCCACAATCCGGGACATCAAAATAGGCATACTGAGTTCCGCTAATACATCCAACAAAACCAAAAAAGGCGACAGAAAGACATATTTTTTATACTTTCCGATATAAACCGCTAATTTTCTAATCAATGTTCTTCTCCTTATTGGAGTAATTATCCTAACCGATTATTTCTGTAAAATTATTAAAATTCAGACAGCAGCATTCTGCCTGACTATTTTTTCAAAACACCACCCTCGCCCTTGCAGAAATTCATGAAAGGGCTTCAAGTTTTTTTCATACAGGCCAGGCTGATACATACTTTTATATTTGAACCAAATTTGCCACCCCGCTGATATTAAAATTATCAGGACAATGCCCGCTTAAGTTTAATTAAAATTCTCATAATCCGTTTTTCCGGCCGATCAATACCCACAAAGCAGCTCTTCTTTATTCTATAACTCCACTTCCGCAACATTAGTTAACTAGTTAACTTTATCTGGCGTAGTATTATTCATCACTCACAATGTTTTGTCAATAGCAAAATTGCATCAGCCGCTAAATATTAATAACTCCTTAATAATTCCATTGCAAACCTGTTCTGTTTTTGTACAGAAAACATTCCTTTGCCTTACGCTGATTCTGTTTCGTCCACTGAATAATTGGATAAATTGTTTTGGGCAAGCGAAATCATCAACCGAAATTTTTCAACGTCTTCAGGACTGAAGTTCTGCAGCATAAGTGCATCAATTCGGTTAAATGTTTGCTTGATTTCTTTAAGCACTGCATAACTGGCCTCCTCCAGGTAGACTCGGGATATGCGCTCATCTTTCAAATCGGGTTGACGCCGAATATAATGAGCAGACTCCAGACGTTTGATCACTTTCGAGACGGCAGCAGGTGAAATTTTTAACCGCTCGGCCAACTCCGAATGCGTCAATCCATTTTCGTGGGACAGAATAAGCAGCAAAATAGCCTGTCCGCGATACAGCCCAAGATCATCAATAAATTTATCGGTTAATGTAGCGCGGGTACGGCATAGATTAGCCAGCACTCTTCCAATCGGATCTTCTATAACAGAATTCATAAAGCCTCTCTCAAAGTTATTTAACTAGTTAAGTAAATTATAAAATACTTTATCCAAATCGACCATGCTTTCCGGACTTACTCTGTACAACCTCTTTTTAATCAGCACGATAACAATGAAAATTTGGGAACTGTATTAGGATTAATTCAAATTCAAACAGGTTACCTTACAAAAATCAAAGTTTTGTTAATGGTATGTAGTAAAATTATTTTATAGGAATTCAATCGAATGGTTTGTACCCCTTATTACCAAACCATTCTAAAGGGAGAATAAATGAAAGACACAACAGAAAATGTTGAATCAGTACGAATCGCCATGCTGATAGACGGAGATAATGCCCAGCCTTCTCTGATGAGTAATATGCTCGCTGAGACCGGCAAGTACGGCTTCGTCACAATTCGGCGGATTTACGGTGATTGGACTACGGCCAACATGAATGGGTGGAAGGATACCCTTCAAACTCATGCGATCCAGCCGATTCAACAGTTTCGATATACGATAGGAAAAAATGCTACAGATAGTGCAATGATTATTGATGCCATGGACGTCCTGTATGAGGGGATTGTAAATGGCTTTTGTCTGGTTTCAAGCGATAGTGATTACACTCGTTTGGCAACACGCATCCGGGAAAAAGGTTTTTTCGTGATGGGAATCGGAAAAAAAATGACTCCCCGGGCCTTTGTCAATGCCTGCAATGTTTTTGTTTACACGGAGAATCTCGTCCCCGATAGTGTCGTCTCAAAACGATCCTCAACCCGTAAAACATCCGGCACATCCGACACGCCGGATCCTCAAAAACTGCTCGATCAGGCCTTTGATCTGGCAGTGCAGGACGACGGATGGGCAAATTTAGGTGTAGTCGGACAGCATTTACGGCAGCTTGACCCCGGGTTTGATCCCCGGACGTATGGTTATAAGCAATTATCTTTGCTCATTCGAGCTTATCCTGAAAAATTCAAGGTTCGGGAAGTAAAACAAGCCAACGGGACTTCCATTATTTCTTTACGCTTGAAAGAATAAAACAAAAACCTCTCTTTTTTGCACAGCTAAGCGAGCAAAAAAGAGAGGTTTTATAATCAAACGACAAAACAAGCTGGCTCATAGAAACGAGCAGGCTTGTTTCTTTTATAATTATTGTGCCATTTCCTCGCCCACTTCATCCAGTTTCAGACTGATGACCTGGCTCGCAGAATCCCTCCCCATGGTGACCCCATAAATCACATCCGAAATCTGGACTGTATTCCTGTTGTGCGTGATGACAATAAATTGGGTTTCCTGGCTCAGATCTTTTAAGAGCTCGCAGAATCGCCCCACATTAGCTTCGTCCAGAGCTGCGTCAACTTCATCCAGTACACAAAACGGCGTGGGGGAAACCTTTAGAAGGGAAAATATCAGAGCAACTGCTGTTAAACTCCGCTCTCCACCGGAAAGAAGAGAAAGTCCCTGCGTCCTTCTCCCGGGAAGACGTGCTTCAATATCGATTCCTCCCTCGGTTGGGTTTTCTTCATCCTGCAAAACTAATCGGGCCGAACCACCACCAAATAAGCGGGTAAACATTTTTTTGAACTCTGCTGCCACAGCATCAAAGGTCTTACGGAACTCTGTCCGCATCAAATCATCCAGCTCCGAAATAACTTTACGCAAATCCTGATCGGCTTTCTCCAAATCGGAAAGTTGATGCTTCATAAAACCAAACCGTTTTTGGACAGAATTAAATTCTTTCTCGGCATCCGGATTGATTGCCCCTAAACGGCGCAGCTGTCCGCGCAAACGCTTGATATTTTCTTCAAGATCGCTTGCTATTTCAGTAACAATCGGGAGCTGTTTAACCATACTTCCAAAAGGCAATGGGTTCGGCCCCGACAAACCGCCGCCATCCTCAAATGAGACCAGGCCAAAATCTTCCTGAATTTTCTCCCTCATCTGGTCCAGGGATTCTTTTTGCCGGGTCACTTCCAGTTGAGCCTGCGTTTCATGTCGCTCTGCGATGGCTAAGGTCTGGCGGATCGGAGTTTGCGCTTCCTGTAAAGCATTATAGACGGCATCTAATTGATTCAAATCCGCTTCAGCAGGAGAAATTTTAGATAACAGTTCTTCCAAAAGCAAATTTAACCGGTTCTCCTCAACCTTCAACTCACCTCTTTGCTGCTCGATCTCCTCAATTTCACTGGTGATCGTATCAATCCGCTTCTCGATGGAGGACCGTCTTTGCTGGTTATTCGAAATTAATCCCTGAAATTCCTGCACGCGCTTCTCAGCATCTTTCAACGCACGGGTAGCCACCGCAACATTTGTACTCCAATGAGCTACATTTGCTTGAAGCTCACCTACGGGATAAGCATTCAGTCGATTCCGGTATTCGCGAATTTCTTCGTTAAATTCTTTAATCTCCGCATCGACTGAAGTAATCTGGCGTCCCAATTCAACGTTTTTATCATCAAACCGTTTTATTTGGCTTTCAGTTTCCCGAATCTGCTTTAGCTGCCAGTTGCTCCTTTCACGAAGCTGTTCCAATTTAAGACTGGCCTGTTGGTGAAGTTTATTAGCTTGTCTCAACTCATTTTGAAGATGATTTCGCTTGGCTTCAAATATTTTTTTGTTCTTTTGAGCCTCAACAAGTTCCTTTTTTATATTTTCAATCTCACGGTCCAACTGTGTAATTTCTTGTTCCACAACCCGTAAATCTTCACGCAGCTCTCGTTTTCTCCGGGGCCGCGCAATCATTCCGGACCGCCCGTCTCGCCCCACAATCAACACGCCGCTTCCCAGAAAAACTTCACCCTGCAAGGTAACAACGCTGTAATTCTCCGGCATGCTGGATTGCAGCTTCCTCGCACTTTCCCGGTCTTCAACAAGGACAACATGATCCAAAAGACTGCTGTACAGGTTTTGATACTTCTCTGGAAGTGAAACCACTTTAGACGCAATTCCGACAATACCTTCTCCGCTGGGAACACGGAACTCGCTCTTTCTGATTTTTGCATCATTCGGAATCAAAACAGCCCGGCCCTTTTCGCCCGAACCCAATGCTTCAAAAACCTGAGACATATCTACATTCGAATCCATCCAGAGAGCATCAAGATAGTTACCCAATACAGCCGCAATAGCCACCTCGTACTCCGGTGGCACATCCAATATATTGCTGATCGGGACAAAGTTTCCCTTCAAGCCGCCCTTCTTGGCTCCCTCCAGGACAAATTTTGCGCCCTGGTTTAAACCGCTGAATGATTTTTCCGCTTGTTCCAAGACGCTGATTTCGGCCGAGAGACGCGCTTTTTGGGTTTCTAACTTATTCTTTTGTTCATAAGCTGTTTTTTGCTTTGCATCGATCGCGTTGTTCTCGTTTTGCAAATTCTTTAGCTGATTCTCGGACTCCTGATATTCCTGCTCAAGGTTTAATTGTTGGATCCTGGCCTGCTCAATTTCTTCTCTGCATTTTTCAATTTCCTGGTTGTATCCTTCTGCCGCATTTCTATAATTCCCAATGGATCGGGATAAATCTTCAAATCGATTTTTCGCCTCATTTAACTGCGCCGTTAAACGGACTTTTTTAGTTTCAGCCTCAACCAGTTGGGTCCGGAAATTTCTGATCGCCTGATCAATTTTGTTTTTCTCATCAAGCCGGGTATTTAAAGCCTGTTTTGCCGTAGTCAGCTGCTCTTCCGCTTCTTTATGCTCAGCCCGTACATTTTCAATTTCTTCACGAATATCACGCTGTCTCCCCAACCTTGCCTGATATTCTTCCTCCAGCTTTAACAAATCGGATTTCAGGTTTTGCATCTGTTTTTGAGAAGCCCGGTCACGCTCATCCAAAACGGCCAGACTCCTGCTGGTTTTCTCTCGTTCCAGATGGAGCTCTGACGATTCTCCATGCCAGATATTTAATTGATCGCGCAGCGCTTTGATCTTGGCGCGAGCCTCGAACACCTCTTTCTCGGATTGAACTTGCTTTAAACGCGCTTCTTCCAATGCCTGCTCTTGCGTTTTAAGTGTCTTTCTGGCACGGTATAAATCTTTTAAACTGTTGTGCCAATGATACCCATACCAATCGCGCAGCAGGATTTGCAGGTCGTCCTTCACCTGGTTGTACTCATGAGCTCGTCGGGCCTGTCTTTCCAGGCTTTTAAGTCGGGGCTCCAGCTCGCTCAGGATATCCTGAGCCCGTTCAATATTTCGCCGGGTTTTGTCCAGTCGGCCCAGAGCTTCTTCTCTTCGGGACCGATACAGCCCAATACCCGCTGCTTCTTCAAAAAACTTCCGTCTTTCCTCGGGGCGAAGCGAAAGCGCCGTGTCAACCAACCCCTGCCCAATGATGGTGTAGGTTCGTTCAGCCAATCCCGACTGAGCAAGAAGTTCATGGAATTCACGAAGCCGGACCCGTTGTCCATTGAGCAGATATTCATTCTGTCCATCGCGATAGGCCCGTCTGGTTAATGCCACTTCGGAATAATCGATCGGCAGCCACCCATCTTCATTGTCAAATGTAATGGTTGCCGACGCCATAGATGCTCTGGAACGATGTTCAGAACCAGAGAAAATCATATCTTCTGTTTTTCGCCCTCTCAATAATGAGTACGCTTGCTCCCCCAACACCCAGCGAATCGCGTCGGCAATGTTTGATTTTCCGGATCCATTAGGCCCAACAACGGCCGTAATATCCACCGGATATTTAAATAGGGTTCTGCTTGCAAAGGTTTTATACCCTTGTAACTCTAAGGACTTAAGTCTTGCTACCATTCGCCTTCCTTAATGAAATAAATTGTTATTAATTTCCAAGACCAAGGCGATTTAATGCATCGGCCGCAGCTGCTTTAGTGGCCGCCTGCTTTCCATGGCCACTGCCATTTCCATATACTTTTCCGGCAACAAGCACATCCACCTCAAACACCTTCGAATGGTCGGGGCCGGAGGAACTGCGGGTAATGTATTGCGGGGTAGGAAGTCCCTGAGCCTGAACCCATTCCTGAAAGCTCG
>JAHDQE010000061.1 GCA_018433975.1 Ornatilinea sp.
GCGGCCAGCCAGCCGATTTTTCGAAGGGGTAAGCCGTCAGGATGCTCGTTTACTCGTTTCATTGCGTCTCCTGTTCATTAAAAACAGTTTTCAATCCGTAATCGTTTTTTCCAGCCTTTTTAAATCTGTCCAGCCGTAGCCAACCTCCGGGTACATCACTCCGCCGATTTCTATTTTTCGTTTCCGGACCAGGCTGCCCCCCAGCGCTTCATAGAACCCGCGGGAGGGGTTTTGGGCCAGGGTCCAGATCAACATGGAGTTGCAGCCCATCGCAAGCAGGCGCTTTATGGCTGTGCGGATCAGTGCTGCACCAATCCCCCTGTGCTGATATGCCGGCAGGACATAGAGCGCATAAACCTCCCCGGAATATTCCGTTTCGCTTTCGTCGCGGCAGGCCCCGCCCACCATACACCCCACCACTGCACTGTTTTCTTCTTCCACGATAACGAGAAAACGATTCGGGTCGGGAACCATGAAGCCTTCCCGAATTCGTTTTTCCCGCACCTCATAGGACAATCCTGCCAGAAAATCGGCCGGCATGATCTCAACATATGCCTGCTGCCAGGTATCGACCAGGATCCGGGCCATTGCGGCAGAGTCTTCCATTGTTGCTTCTCGGACTCGCATAAAGTATCCTCTTTCAACGAACGCTCTCTTTTCATTATTATAAGAGTTTCTCCGGTAATTTGTTCAGAGAGAATTTTTTCTCTGCGTTTGATATGGACGGTACCCCGGTTTTATGGGCGGAGATTACCGCGTCCCCTCCACTGTGGGAAAGAAGGAATTGCCTCACGCGGGAGCCGGTGCTAGAATAGAGCAAGTTACTGGTACGCGAAAACATTTTATTATTACACTATTTCACCCCAAAAGGATCAACCAATGAACAACCCGGAAAAACCAATTTTAGCCATTACCATGGGGGACCCGGCCGGCACAGGGCCGGAGATCATTGCCAAAGTAGCCGCCTCTGAAACCGAGCAGACATCCACCCGGATGGTATGTATCGGCGACGCAGGTATGATGGAAAAGACTTTCCGTCTGATCAACGCTTCCTGTCGAGTCAACCCCATCCACTCCATTGCGGACGCGAAATTTCAGCCCGGCGTTCTGGATGTATACGATTTGAAGAATATTGACCCCGATCAGTTGAAGCCGGGCGTTGTGCAAAGCGCCGCCGGGAAAGCGGCGTTTGAATACATTACCACAGCGATCGACCTGGCGCTGGAAGGGCAAGTGGCGGGCGTGGTCACTTCCGCGCTCAATAAAGAAGCACTCAACCTGGCGGGGTATCATTACGCGGGGCATACCGAGATCTTTGCCGAGCGCACCCATACGCCAAAAGTAACCATGATGTTGGCCTCGGGGCACTTCCGGGTGACGCATGTCAGCACGCACTGTTCGCTCCGGCAGGCGGTGGAGCGCTGTGTTACCAGCCGCGTTCTGGAAGTGATCCATATTACGCATAATGCCCTGCTGCAAATGGGAATTGACAAACCCCGGTTGGCCGTTGCCGGATTGAACCCGCACAGCGGTGAGGGCGGCCTGTTCGGCACCGAAGAGATTGAGCAGATTCAACCCGCCATTGACGCTGCCCGTCGTGAATCGCTGGACGTTTATCCTTCTCCCGTCCCCGGGGATACCGTCTTTCTGCGCATGCAGAAAAATAGAGAATTCGACGCTGTGGTCGCACAATATCACGATCAGGGACATATCGCCGCAAAACTCGTGGATTTCTTCGGCGGAGTTAATATTTCTCTGGGGCTTCCCATTATCCGGACGTCTGTGGATCACGGCACTGCTTTTGATATCGTCGGGAAAGGGATTGCCAACCCCTCAAGTCTGATCGCGGCCATTGAATACGCGCGGATTATGGCGCTGCACCGGTCCGCGGTGAAATAATCCCGGCCGTGGTTTTTGCTGACCCGGCTGCTCCGCTCCATCCGCACTCAGACCTTTCATTAAGGGCTGAACTTCAGCGGTGAAAATGCTACAATCGAGATATGATCCATACACACGAGGATTCTGAACCCATTGAGCTGGTTGCTTTTAATATCATCCTGGATGACCTGGTCATGCCGGATGGAGCGGTGTACACGGGGATACTGGGCGGCGGCGGACCGCAAACGGCTTTCGGAATGCGGTTGTGGTCTGACCGGGTAGGCATCTTTGCCAGTGTGGGGGAAGACCTGCCGCAGAGCGTCTGGACCTGGCTGCGGGCCAGCCAGATGGATACCCGCGGGCTGCTCTTCCGCGGCGCCCGGAGCCTGCGTGCCCGGCAGAACGTTGGGCCGGATGGAGAACGCACACAGACCTGGCTTGTGCCCCCGGAAACCGTGAAACAGCATTTTAACCGCACGGCGGGGCTGCTCCCGCCGTTTTACCGGACGGCGCAGGGCTTTCACCTTGGCATCCATCCGGACGATCCGGATTGGGACTTCATCCACAGCCTGCGGGTTTTGGGAGGCCTGTTGAGTCTGGAAACCTTCTGCCCCGCCGAAGAGCCTCTTTCCGAACCGGAGCTTATGCGGCTGGTGCAGGTCGCGGATATTTTTTCCTGCAACCTGCATGAAGGCCGCTCGATGACCGGTCTGGTGGAGCCGCTTGAAATCCTGCGCAGGTTGCTGGACCTCGGCGGGAAGGTGATTTCGCTGCGGATGGGAGCGGATGGCTCGCTCGCAGCGGCAGCACCGGCAGCAAAAGCTTACCGCTTTCCGGTTTGTCCTACTACCGTCGTCGATGCCGTTGGTGCGGGGAATGCCTACTGCGGCGGGTTCCTGACCGGGTGGTTGGATCAGGGGAATCTGCCGGAGGCCGGAGCACGCGGAGCGGCTTCTGCTTCTTTCCTGATTGAACAGATTGGTCTGCCGCTCTGGAAACCGGATCTCCCGGAAGAAGCCCGGCATCGTGCCGGTCAGGTTCTTGAAGCGGTAGAAGAAATTACATTTTAGAGGGGAAAATGATGAATGCACAACCTGCAGGCGTTAAACATCCTGTCCAGCGCAACCGCGCGGAGTTCTATGTTCTGATCACCCTGGTTTGTTTTGGGCTTTCCGTGGCGTTGACCCGGCTGTTCCTGGAACTGTCCGGATACCCGCAAATCGGGAACAGTGAACTGCACATTGCCCATGTGCTGTGGGGCGGGCTGCTGCTCTTCCTGGCGGTGCTGGTGCTTTTGCTGTTTGCCAACCCCTGGGTCTATTCTTTGGGCGCTGTGCTGGGTGGGGTCGGTGTGGGCCTGTTCATGGATGAAGTGGGTAAGTTCATCACGCAGAGCAATGATTATTTCTACCCCTGGGCGGCCCCGATCATCTATACCTTTTTCTTGTTGACGGTGATACTTTATATCCGTGTCAACCGCAGGCAGCAGCATGACCCCCGCACGGAGATGTACCATGCTCTCGATCTGCTGGCGGAGGTGCTGGACCGTGATCTTGAGCCCAGCGAGCAGACGCAATTGGTTGGGCATTTGAATCGGGTTGTAAAGGATTCGGATAACCCGGACCTGTCTCGCCTGTCGGCACTGCTTCTGGATTTTGTCACCGAGCACGACCTGCGCCTGGCACCGGAACATCCCGAGGCCTGGCAGCGGGTAACCCGGTGGCTCGAATCCATTGAGAAACGCTGGCTCAACCGAACTCAAATGAAATGGGGAATTGCCATTGGCATTGGTGTGCTGGGAGTGATTTCGCTGCTCCAGCTCGGGGTGGTGGTGCGCATCCAGCAGTCCCCGGATGCGCTTTCCAAAGTCCTGCTGGACCTGATCAGCGCCGGTCAGGTGAAGGGACTGCAAGGGGCCAGATGGTTCGCGGCTTATGCCTCCGTGCAGGGCAGCATCGGCCTGCTGCAATTGGCATCTGCGGTCCTGCTGGTGACCGGCCGGGAGCGGAACGGCATCAGCTTTGGTTATCTGGGGCTGCTGATCGAGCTGACCGCGGCCAACCTGCTGGCATTCTACTTTGACCAGTTCTCCACCATCTTTTTCGCGGTGGTGCAGCTGGCCCTGCTGCTGGCGGTTATCCGCTATCGCGAACGATTTATCTCGGGACCGCTTGAGCCGGAGGAATAGTCTTTCTTTTCGATGGCTTATCTGTTTTAAAGATTTTGAATGGTAAAGAACATGACCCCATAATGGCATAAACTGCCGGCCATGACAAACAAATGCCAGATCTCGTGGAACCCGAAAACACCGGGGAACGGGTCCGGCTTCTTGCGGGCATAGACCACCGCTCCAACCGTGTAAAATACCCCACCCAACACAATTCCAATCACCCCACCAACCGGGAGGGCTTTGATCAGCGGCACAAAAGCTGCCAGCGCCATCCACCCCATGGTGATGTAGATGGAAACGGTCACCCAGCGCGGTGTGTTAATCACAAACAGGGTCAGGATGACACCTGCCACCGCCAGGCCGCCAATTACGCTCAACAGCCCCCAACCCCAGGCACCGCGCAGTGCCACCAGACAGATGGGAGTATAGGTGCCGGCAATCAGGAGGTAGATCATCATGTGGTCAATCCGGCGCAGGATGAGGTTGCCTTTCTCGTCCAGCCGCAGCAAGTGATAGGTGGCACTGGCGCTGTACAGCAAGATCAGGCTGAGGCCAAAGATGAGGAAAGAAACCGCCTTGACGGTCTCGCCATTGCGGAAGGCAGGGACGATCAGCACCAGCGTTCCGGCCAGTGCCAGAAGGGCCCCGGCCAGGTGGGTCAGGCCGCTGATGGGGTCTTTGAACTTTGAAAGCATAGCGTTTTCCTTTATCGTGGACATGTTGGTTCATTATACTGTCGTTCACGCTGAATCTCTAATCTTTTGTAAGAGGTAAAGAAAGAGTCCGGGGATCCGGTTTTTTAAGGTGATATTTGTAAAAATTTATGCACAAAGTGGTTTGCGTTTAAGAAATTGCGGACATATACTATCTGTAATTCCCGTTCTCCGGAACGACCGAAGAAAGGATATCAAGTTGTTTTTCAAGAAACTATTGGAACTTTTTCAGGTGGTCTAAAGTCATGAACCGAAAGATCATTTTTCCCCTTCTCGTATTGATAAATATCTTTTTGATAAGCTGGGCCCGGCTGCCGGCCCGCCGTGAAATTCGGGTGGGGGTGTATGATAACCCGCCAAAAATCTATACGGATGATAACGGGGAGGTAATGGGCTTTTGGCCGATGATCCTGGAAGATATTGCGCAGAAAGAGAATTGGGAACTTGTCTGGGTGTATGGCTCCTGGGATGAGTGCCTGCAGAGACTGGCAAATAACGAAATTGATATCATGCCGGATGTCGGCCTGACGGAAGACCGGGAAATGTTGTACGCGTTCACCGACGAGTTTGCTCTGATCAGCTGGAGTCGATTGTATGTCCATGAAGGCATAACGGTTGAGACGATTCTGGATTTGGAAGGAAAGACGGTTGCAGGCCTGGGGGGAAGTTTGAATTTTGATGGTTCAGAAGGAATTAAAACCCTGGTTAAAAAATTTGGGGTGAATGCCACATTTATTTCAAAAAACAGTTATGAAGAAGTTTTTCGGGCGCTGGAACGAAAAGAAGTGGATGTGGGGGTCACGAATAAAGATTTTGGCGATTTTAATGAACATCAATATCATGTGATCAGAACGCCGATCATTATCCAACCTGCACATTTGTATTTTGCATTCACGAAAGATGCTGCTCTAACGCCTTACCTGAGCGAAAGCATTGATACGCACCTTAAAGCGCTCAAGGCGGACCGCAGCTCGGTTTATTATCAGGCTCTGGACCAGTACTTTGGCGAGGCCCCGGCGAACACGGTCGTAGAGGTGATTCCTCCGTGGTTTTCCAAACTGTTGATCATCGGAGCGGGCTTTATTGTTTTTCTATTGGCCGTCAGTGTAACCTCCAGGGTTCAGGTGCAAAAACAAACGAAGCGGCTGCGCGCCAGCGAGCTGCGGTACCGGGCTTTGTTTGAGAACAACCCGGATCATATTTTTTGGACAGACCCAAAAGGTATGATTTTGGGGTATCACGCTGCCAGCAACGATCAGTTCATTCAACTGCCGGAACCACCGACGGGGAAAAATATCCGTGCGCTGCTGCCTGACCATCTGGCTGACACTCTGTTAATGAAGATCAAAAAAGCGGTTGAAAGCCGGGAAATGCAATTGTATGAATTTCAAGTTCCCGTGGATGGGAATTTGCGCGATTATGAATCACGGATTGTTGCAAGTGAAAATGATGAAGTGATCGTTTTTATCCGGGACATCACGGAACGCATTAAAGCGGAAAGGAATTTAAGAGAAAGCGAACATCGTTTTGAGACTTTGACCCGGGTATCCCCGGCCGGTATTTTCCGCACGGATCTGGATGGTAATACCACTTTTGTGAACCCCACCTGGTGTCAGATTTCGGGCCTGTCTGCTGAAGAGGCTCTGGGAACGGACTGGCTTAAAGCTGTTCATCCGGATGACAGAGCAATGCTGGCAGAAAACTGGAAAACAGCAGTCCTTACGCAAACCAGTTCTGTGGCCGATTATCGTTTTGTGCATCCGGACGGGTCAATTGTCTGGGTAATCGGTCAGGCCGTGCCGGAGATGGATGCGGAAGACCGGGTGATTGGTTATGTCGGCACGACGACGGATATCACCACGCGCAAGAAAGTAAAGGATTTGAAAGCGGCAATTGTCAAGGCTGAAAGTGCCGATAAACTGAAATCGGCTTTTTTGGCGACAATGTCACACGAACTGCGCACACCGCTCAACTCCATTATCGGCTTCACCGGCATATTGTTGCAAAAGCTGGTGGGTCCGCTCAGTGGAGAACAGGAAAAGCAATTAAAAATGGTTCAGGGCAGCGCTTATCACCTCCTTGAATTGATCAATGATGTGCTCGATATTTCCAAAATTGAAGCCGACCAGGTCACAATTGTCCGTGAAGAGTTTGATATGGCTGCCGCCATCCGGAAAAGCATGGAGAAAATCGCTCCCCTGGCCGAGAAAAAGGGTCTGGCGCTGACCAGTTCAATTTTCCCCGACCGGATAGAAATTTTTAGCGACCAGCGGCGCGTTGAACAGATCTTGCTTAACCTCCTGAACAATGCCGTGAAATTCACGGAAGCCGGTCAGGTCGAGCTTGAATGCCGAATCGAGGATGATACAGTGGTCACAACAATCCGCGATACGGGAATTGGGATTGCCCCGGAAGATTTAAAAACACTGTTTGTGCCGTTCAGGCAGGTGGATACCGGGATCGCCCGGAAATATGAAGGCACCGGACTGGGGCTTTCAATTTGCAAGCGATTGGTTGAATTGCTGGGCGGTGAAATTTGGGTTGAAAGTGAATTGGGGAAGGGCAGCCGCTTTTCATTCGCGCTGCCTGTTTTAAGGAGTGAACCATGACAAACAAAGTTCTGGTAATTGAAGATAATGATCAGAACATCTATCTGGTGAATTTTATTCTGGAAAAGCATGGGTTCCATGTCATTCAAGCCCGTAATGGAGAGGAAGGTATCCGGCTGGCACTTCAGCAAGAACCGGATCTGATCCTTCTGGATATCCAGCTTCCGGGCATGGATGGGTATACCGTTGCCCGTGCACTCCGCAAAATTGAGAGCATTAAATCCGTACCCATCATTGCCGTAACATCGTATGCCATGCCTGGAGATCGCGAACATGCGTTGGAAGCCGGATGTTCGGGGTATATTGAGAAGCCGATTAACCCGGAAACATTTGTCACCGAAATTCAGCAGCATCTTTAAGGCAGTGCAGGAACAAAATTATGAGCAGATTTTTGATTGTCGATGATCTCCCGCAAAACTTATATTTCCTCGAAGTCCTCTTGAAGACCAACGGATATGAAGTGGATCAGGCATCCAATGGCGCAGAAGCCTTAGAAATTGCCCGCAGCAGACGGCCGGATATGATTATTACGGACATCCTGATGCCGGTTATGGACGGGTTCAGCCTGTGCCGTGCCTGGAAAAAAGATGAGCAGTTGAAAAATATTCCCTTTATTTTTTACACGGCAACTTACACCGATCAAAAGGATAAGCAATTTGCACTCAGTCTGGGCGCAGACCGTTTCCTTTTTAAACCAATGGAGCCGGACGCCCTGCTGGAAATGATTCGCGAAGTATTGGCCGGTCAGGATAACACGCTGACGGATGCATTGGAGGCCCCCGACATGGAGGAACAAAATTTTTTCCGCGAATACAACGATACTTTGATCCGAAAGTTGGAAGATAAGATGCTGCAGATCCAGCGAAGCAACTCGCGTCTGTTCACCATTTTTCACACGAGCAACATTTTAGGGGTAAACAAACCTGTCAACGAATCGATTCATGAGGTGCTCTCCGCCCTGGTTGAGAAAGCGGATTATCAAAATGCTTTATATTTTTCTGTGGATGAAACCCAGGGGAAAATACAATTAATAGATGCCGTCGGTTTTGCAGAAAACGCTCTGGAGGGGCTGCGCAGGGACCTGGTGTTCAAAGTGGGCGAAGAAGTGGGCCTGATCGGATGGGTGGGGCACACGGGTGAGGCAATCAATATCCTGAACACGGCCAAAGAATCCCGCTGGACTCAGATCCTCCCCGGCGTTAATTCTGTGTTATTGATCCCGGTCCGCCATGAGAAAAATATTCATGGCGTATTGGCGTTGTTTAACGATGCAACCATGGCTTTTACCGAGGAGGACGAGCATATCCTTACTGCCCTTGCCAACAACCTGGCAATTTCAATTGAAGACCGAATGAACAAAAATCTGATCCAGAAGCAAATCCAACAACTATCTGCTTTGCATGCCATTGACCTGTCCATCAACAGCGGCACAGATTTAGTGCTTACGCTTAACCTGCTCCTTTCATTTGTGATTTCACAGTTGAATGTCGATGCAGCCGATATCTTCTTGTTTAACCGCGAGGCCTATTCCTGGAAAATCGCGGTGAAAGCCGGCTTTTTCTCCGACACTATTCGCAATATCAGCCTGGATAACAGCCTCTCCAAACAAGTGATCCTGGAGCAGCGCACCCTTCATTTCTCCGAAAAGGACATGAGTTCTATTCCACCGTCCATAAGACGCATCTGGCAATCTGAGGGCTTTGTAGTTTATTGGGGGACCCCCATCATCGCCAGAGGGGTTGTTAAAGGAGTCCTTGAAGTTTTCCATCGTTCTCCATTAACTCCTAATTCCGAATGGCTCAACTTTTTGGAAACCCTGGCCGGGCAGGCAGCCATTGCCATTGAGAACACTGAAATCCGCAACGGCCTGCTGCGCTCGAATATGGAATTGACCCTGGCGTATGATGCCACCATTCAGGGCTGGTCGGAAGCGCTGGACCTGCGGGATAAGGAGACGGAGGGACACACCTTGCGGGTGACCGATATGGCCGTTCAATTTGCCCGGAAATTGGGGATGAGCGAGACAGACGTCCTCAATGTCCGCAGGGGGGCTTTGCTCCACGATATCGGCAAAATTGGCGTGCCGGATAATATTTTGCACAAACCCGCTCTGCTGTCGGAAGCCGAATGGGTTATCATGAAAAAACACCCCGAGACGGCTTATAACCTCATTTCTAAAATTGATTATCTGCAGGATGCAATCGATATTCCTTATCTTCACCATGAAAAATGGGATGGAAGCGGGTATCCCAAAGGGCTGCGCGGTAAAGAGATTCCCCTTGCGGCCAGATTATTTGCCATCATCGATGTGTGGGACGCCCTGTCCTCGGACCGTCCTTACCGTCCGGCCTGGAGCCGGGAAAGTGTCCTGGAGCACATCCGGCAAAACAGCGGCACGCATTTTGACCCCGATCTCGTGCCCGTTTTTATCGAACTGCTTCAGGAGTATTCAGAGAAGTAAGCCTGTGGGGGACGATAGAAAATTAAGCAAATACAACCCTGCAGATACTCGGTTTTTTCAAAAAACCGAGTATCTAAATGTGGTGTGCACACCAGAATGACTTGTGAAATATGGGTTGTAATAGGGAACTTGAGGGACTATAGTATCTTTACTTATTGGTTGGGCGGGGTAATTTAACAGTAGGATGGTGAGAGGCGGGTTCGCGATCTTGTATCTAAGAGCACAGATAGGCATTCAGGTGAAACCCATTCCACCTGGTAAAGTGATTTTGATTTTCTACTGTTTTTTGCTTCCTTCAAAAGGGGGTAAGACAAATAGAGGAGGTTATTATGAGAAGTCGAACAATCTTGCTGTTGTTGACGTTTCTGATTGGAATTTCACTGAGCGCTTGCGGCACTCAGATACCCGAACCAACCGCAACAGCGGCACCTTCCAATACGCCGCTTCCGACAGAAACTTTCACCTCCGCTCCGGCGGACACACAGGAACCTACTAATATGCCGGAGCCCACCGGTGTTTCCACGCCAACCATTGTGCCAACGTTCGAGCTGGACGAAATTCAGGAATTGCCAGCTGCGGGATTCTCCTACCGGCCAATTCTTGGCTACATCACGGAGAATACCAGCGCGAACATCCTAACGGTTTATGATACAAGTAAGGACATCATCATTTCAATCATGAGTGAGACCAATAATAATGAAGAGGGCCAATCCAGTGAAGAAATTATTGGCGGATTTCTGGCTGCTCTCGAAAAACGCGGCTTCGGCGAATTTATAAAAGAAGAGCCCTTTTCGATCACAATAGGCGGTGTTGAGGGGACCGCGATTAACCTGACAGGAAGTATGCCAAATTCTCCTATTGAAGGGCAGGCTGTTCTGGTTATGCCATCCGAAAAACAATATCTGTTTGGGTTAGCGCTTGCCCGAACAGGCGTTGACCAGGAGAAGTGGAAAAATGAGGGCAGCAAAGTGTTTTCAACCTTGCTGGATACCATCCAGTTCATCGAGGTCCAGGAAATCAGCGGAAGCGCCTGCCCGGTGTCCTCCGACAGTACTTACGGGTATTCCAAAGATAATGCGATCAAGGTGGGAGGCGACGCGTGGGATGGGCCTCCTCGCGAACGAGCTTACCTTGATTCCTTGAGCGGGCCGAACGGAGAGCCCGTCAGCTATGTGAGAACAGGTTCTCTGGAATATGGTGACACCATTCTGGATGCCTATCAGGTTTCCTACAGTGACGCAGCGCCGGTCATTCTATATATTGATGAATATTCTTATGAGGGGTTGATGGCCCCCAGTGGGTTTATTTGCTGGACGCCCATTCCCCTTTCTGAACCATAAACAACAGCCAACTTGCCTCGCTCGAACTGGAGCGGGTATTTTTTATAAGTTGGAATCATCTCAGAAGCATATAAAACTCGTGTTGCGCTTGCAGGAATGGAAGAATATAATATTCATTGCTGGTCAGAGGGGTATAAAATTGAGCGTTAAAGCGTACAGACCGGCATGCCAATACTGCGGGTAGATTTTTTGCTTTCCTTTCTGCCCCGCTGTGGATAAATTACCTTAAAACGAAAGCCATCCCGCCCTTCCGGAGGAAAGCCTGTATGAACCTTAAACCCTGGATCAAACGCCACCCTGTCCTTGCTTATATCCTGCTGACGATCGCCTGGTCGTGGAGCATCTGGTCTTTGCTGTTCCTGTTCATCAAACCCGGTGGCCTGGTGAACAATCCCCCGCCGGTCTCGTTCGTGTTTGTGGTGGTGGGCGGCTTTGGACCCACGTTGAGCGGCCTGCTGCTCACCCGGGTTCTGTACGGAAAGAAGGGGATGCAGGCGCTGGGAAAGCGCTTCCGCAATGGCAAGGTAGGCCGCTGGTGGCTGGCCCTGCTGATCATCCCCGCGATCACTGCCCTCACGCCCGTCGTGCGCCAGCTGGCCGGGTATGAGGTGGATTTCCGTGCAATGCTGAGTCTGATCCCGCAGGGAATCGGGTTGGGCCTGACGGCAGGTCTGATGGAAGAGTTTGGCTGGCGCGGCTTTCTGCTCCCGCACCTGCTCAAACGCCATTCGCCGCTGGCCTCCGCCGTGCTGGTGGGGCTGGTGTGGGGCGGTTTGTGGCACGGCTATGCCGACTATTTCGGCCTGGGCGATAAGGGGCTGGCCTTCTGGCCGCTGATGCTGATGGTGGGCCCTGTTCTGCTGACGGCCTGGTCGCTGGTTCTGACCTGGGTGTATGAACATACGCAGGGCAGCCTGCTGCTCTCGATCCTGATGCACGCCAGTATCTCCTCCAGCGCATTGATCTTTGGTTTGCAGTACACCGGTCTGCAGGACGAGCTGACCTGGACGGCCATCAGCGTTGGGTTCGCGGTGCTCTTCGCGGGCCTGATCTGGATGGGAAGCCGTCATGTTTCACCCCCTAAAAAAGCGGCAAAGGCTCGCAAAGTCCCGCGGATGAAAGCTTACCGCCGTCCGGTAAAACGATAAAAGTGCTGAGGATACAGTAAACCGTTTTCTTCTATGCTAACCTGAGCTGCGGACAGGAGATTCCGCTCCGCGATCTGCCTTCCGGCAGCTACACAGTGTGGGTCAACGGGCAGTAAGTGGCCGCCTTCGACGTGCCCTGAACAGGATGCGATTTGATCTCTAGAAACGGAGAGAATTTTTTTGAATAACCTGTTCACCCTGCCCCGTTCGGAAACGGGGCAGGGTGTTTCTTCGCCTCTGGCGGTTGTTCGGCAAGGCATTGGCGGGGGATGGGGGTTGCAAGTGAACATTGGAAATTATCCTTAATTCTGCTAGAATACTTATGACGGGGGACACGGTTCTGAAACCCACACAAATTACTCCGGACAAATTTGGAAAAAAGTTAACGACACCAAGGGGATCTACCATGAAGAAATATCATTGGAACATACTACATCATGCCGCGCTCGCACTGATTGTGGTTTGTCTTACGGCCTGTGCCTTGCAGCCCGACCTTTCAGGGTTGCAGCTGCACGCAGTGCTGATCAAAGCTGCCGGGCAACAGGAGCCTCTGGCAGACAGCACCACGCAGCCTTTCTCCGATGCGGACCTGAACACCCTGGTTGCGCTGCGCACGACCGGATTCATCGAGAACCACGGGCAGTTTGACGAGCGGGTGTGTTTCGCCGTACTGGCGGGGGATCAGGCGCTGTGGGTGACCGCGGACAGCCTGTGGCTGACCTACGACGTGGAAACTGGCGCTCCTGTATCGATTCAACTGCGCTTTGTGGAAGCTGCTGCCCTGGAATTCAGCGGCCTGGAACCGCTGCCGGACGAGACGCTGACGGTGTGGGGCGCGGTGCGTTCCGAGCAGGTCTACCCCGGCATGGACCTGGAAATCCGTTTGCTGGCCGGGGAGCTGGATTACCGCTGGATCGCCCGTGAGACGAGCGGCCCGCCCGCCGCGGCGCGCGTGGAAGTGCTGGCGGGGGAGCCGCCGCAGACTGTGGACAGTTTGCCGCTGGGAGACAGTGCACCTGCCGCCCAACTAGTCACCTCTCTGGGCGAATTTTCTCTGCCGGTCTTTGCCCTGGACGGATTTTCCCAACCGGTTTTTGCCCTGGACGGTGAGAACAGTTCCATCACCACGCGGGTTTCGGTGGCCAGTGATGGCACGCAGGGAAATGATGAATCCTGGTATCCTTCTATCTCTGCTGACGGGCGTTTCGTGGTGTTTGGTTCCTACGCCACCAACCTGGTGCCGGGCAATATCATTGGGAGACTAGATATCTTCGTGCATGACCGCCAGACCGGGCAGACCACACGGGTTTCGGTGGCCAGCGATGGTTCACAGGCGAATGGCAGGCAATCCCACAGATCTTCCATTTCAGCCGACGGGCGTTTCGTGGCGTTTGGTTCCTACGCCACCAACCTGGTGTTGGGCGACACCAATGATAAGTCAGATATCTTCGTACATGACCGGGAGACCGGGCAAACCACGCGGGTCTCTGTAGCCGGCGATGGTTCACAGGGAAATGGTTCATCCTTGGATCCTTTTCTTTCTGCCGATGGGCGTTTCGTGGCGTTTAAATCCAGCTCCAGCAACCTGGTGCCGGGCGATACCAATAATATGTGGGACGTCTTTGTACATGACCGGCAAACCGGGCAGACTACAAGGGTTTCGGTAGCCAGCGATGGTTCACAGGGGAATGATACATGCGATTATCCTTCTATCTCTGCCGACGGGCGTTTCGTGGTGTTTAGTTCCTACTCCACCAACCTGGTGCCGGGTGACACCAATAACATGTGGGACGTCTTTGTACATGACCGGGAGACCGGGCAAACCACGCGGGTCTCTGTGGCCAGTGACGGCACACAGGCAAATGATAAATCCTATTACAGTTATTCTTCTCTTTCTGCTGATGGACGTTTTGTGGCGTTTGGTTCCTACGCCACCAACCTGGTGCCGGGCGGTACCAATGGAAAACCAGGTATCTTCGTACATGATCGGGAGACCGGGCTGACCACACGGGCTTCGGTGTCCAGCACCGGCAGACAGGCTAATGATCCTGCCTGTGATCCTTCTATCTCTGCTAATGGGCGTTTCGTGGTGTTTGGTTCCTACGCCACCAACCTGGTGCCGGGCGATACGAATAATAGGTCAGACATCTTCGTGCATGACCGGCAGACCGGGCGAACCATGCTGGTCTCTGTAGCCGGCGATGGTTCACAGGGAAATAATGTGTCTTCTTATCCTTCTCTCTCCGCGGATGGCTGCTTTTCGGCGTTCCGTTCTTACTCCAATAACCTGGTAGCCGGGGACACCAACGGAGTAGAAGATATTTTTGTGCGGGACCTCACGGCGGAACTGGTTGACCCCGGCTTCCGCCCTAACCCGGACGGCTTTGCTTTTGATAATTACAGTGATACCAATGCGAATGATTTTAATATCTCCGATGTCCGCGACTTGTTTGGCTATGAAGAAACCTGTCTGGGTCCCGACCCGGCATGTGCCATTCCCCGTAAGGCCGCGAAACAGTGGTATATCATTGTCAGTGATTACCTGTCCGATGGGCACTGCGACGGCATGGCGGTCACCAGCCTGCGGCTGTTTGTACCGGACTACGAATTCCCGCGGATTTTTGACTCCGAGGCTGACAATACCTATGAGCTGGAGCTTTCACAGGACGTACGCAGATACATTGCCAAATACTTCATCCGGCAGACGGTGGACCCGGTACAGAGCTACAAGGCCCAGGTGGTGCAGAAAACGCCCGCTGAGGTGCTGGAGCAGTTGATCGCGGCCCTACCCAATGAGGTTCCGGACCCCACCACGCTGATCATGCGCCAGTCCGGTGTGGGGGGGCACACCCTCACTCCCTACGCCGTGGAGGAAATTGAAGAGGGGGTGTTCCACATCCGCGTCTATGATAATAATCACCCGGGGGATGCGGAGCGGTTTGTCATCGTCAACACCGCGCTCAACACCTGGTCTTATGATCTGGGGGGAGAGATCGGCGAGTGGAGTGGAGATGCCAGCACCCATACCTTCGGCGTGGTGCCGATTTCGGAATATGAAAAAGAGTCGACCTGTCCGTGGTGTGAAAGCACAGTAGTGACCACCATCCTGCAGGGGGCGGGCAGCCTGCTGGTGGAAAACGCCCTTGGCCAGCGCCTGGGCTACCAGGAGGGGCAGCTCTTTGAAGAGATTGAGGACGGATACCTTGCGACGATCGATACCGGCGGAACTTCGTACTTTTCCCCCCAGTACGTTCTGCCCGCCGGTGCGGCTTACCAGTACAACCTGAGCGGCGCGGGGCTCAGCACACCGGGCGAGGCCGCAATTACCCAGTTTGGCTCCGGGTACGTGGTAAGGGTGGAGCAAATCCCGGTCAGCACGGACACTGTGGACCAGATGGAGATTGGCGCCGACGGGATGGATGTCTCGTACCGGGCGGTGAACGCTGCGACGGAAATCGACCTGCAATTGATCGCCGAAACAGAAACCCACAGCCGCCAGGTGCGCATCACGGGCGCGGATGTTGGAGCGGGGGAACAGATCTCTCTTCAGGCCCCGGTCCAAAGCCAGACCGTTAAACTGGACGGCAGCCTGGCATCGGGTGGAATCTACGACTTCAGTCTGGATGATTTCTCACAATCCGGCGAAAGCCACTCCCTGCACCGCTGGATCGCTCTGGATGCCGGTGACACCCATTACCTCACGGTGGGAGAGTCCGATGACCAGGACCAACTCACCCTGGAGATTGACCGTGGCAGTGACGGTAGTGTGGATGAGGTACAGATCCTGAAAAACCAGTTTCACAGGAACCGGGCGCAGCTGCGTACGAAGAGCCTGGTGTTTGAGAAAGGCGTCCCGACCTTGCACCTGTCCGGTTCCACTGCCAGCCCGTGCAATATGCTGCAGGTGGATGTGGCCGAAGCGGACGGCGATGGCCGCATCGCGGTGGAGGTGTACAGCATGCCGAACCCCAACCGGGCGTGCGCCCAGGTGGCGACGTCGTTTGAGCAGGAGATTCCGCTCGGCGATCTGCCTTCCGGCAGCTACACGGTGTGGGTTAATGGGGAACAGGTGGCCGCCTTCGACATGCCTTGAGCAGGGCACGATTGCCGGATTCATTGTATCAGGGCAAGATTCGATCTTAACATAAGGCTTGGAACGAATAGGCCTCCTGGAATAAGCTGAGGTTGTGAAAAACCAGCAAACCGAGAGGCCTATTGATGTTAAAGATAAATTGGGATACGAGCAAAAGCGTTGGAGATCGAAACGCGCTGCGTGCAAACGCTCCTTTCACTGCTGAAGCAGTTGAATCGGAAACTGGATGTGCGTCCTGCGAGCGAACGGAGAGCTCCCTTCTCCGGTGGGGTAAGATGCGGCAATCTCCAACTGGCAAAAACGAAAAAGTTAATCTCGTTTGTCATCTTGAGGTCGCGCCAGCGGCTGACATTGTGTCCGAAGGGTATGGATCTCTGGTTTGGCGCTCTATCGATCTGTGCTCAAGGTAAATACGCCGGGAAGCAGCGCAGCGTTTTTTGCTCCCTGCGATTGCTTAGAAAGATGCAGGGTGTATCGTCGAAAATGTGGGGTCTGCACCGCCGAACGGGGGGCTGCTGCGGTCGCTTGCGCTTCCTTATAACTCGGATCTTGGAGCCAATTATTGGATCTGGACTTTTATCACAGTTATTGGGAAGCCGTCATGCTTTACCCCTGACAAAGGCTCGCAAAGCCCCGCGGATGAAAGTTTCCCGCCGTCCGGTAAGGCGATAAGAACGCTCAAAAAACGGGTGTTTACTGCGGACAGTTTTCTTATATAATAGACAGATAAAAATAACCAAGCTGTTCTGATTCTGGAGGGTACCTGTGAAGAAAATCTTTTTATGTATTGTTTTGATGGCGGTCCTGTTGTCTGCCTGCGGCGCGCCTGCTGCTCCGCCCACTCCGGAACCGACCCTTCCCCCGACGGCAACCAGCACTCCGGCCCCATTGCCAACCCCTACACCTCTGCCGCCAACCGCGACGGCGGAACCTTCTCCAACCCCCGACCCACTCCTGTTCCGGGATGAATTTGATAGTGTGCTGGGTGAAGGGTGGCAGTGGGTACTCGAAAACCCCCAGACCTGGAGCCTGAGCAGCGAACCGGGGTGGCTGGAAATGGTCGTCAGCTCCGGGAGCGTCTCTGCAGGCAGCGCGGAAAACCTGCTGCTGCGCCCGGCCCCGGAGGGCAATTTTGAACTGGAAACAAAAGTAAAATTTAAGCCAACAGGGGATTTCCAGATCGCCGGGCTGCTGATCTATGAAAGCGCGGCCAATTTCGTTCAGTTTGGGCGCGCGTTTTGCGATTACCCGCAGTGCGCGAATGACGGTTTTTACCTCGATATGGTCGTTGACGGTAACATGAATCCGGAAAACTTTGCCGTTTCGGCTCCTGAAACCGATGTGGTGTACCTGCGCCTGCGGCGGGAAGGCAGCACCTATACGACTTATGCCAGTGAAGACGGTCTGGAATGGAAACTAATCGGCGCGCATACCAGCGATATGAATGGGATGTTTGTTGGATTGGTGGCTGCTCAGGCTCATTCCGCACCAAAGCCCGCGCAGTTCGATTATTTTCTCATCAACAGCCTCCCGTAAAAGCGAAGAGAGTCTCTGTAGAGATTGGCCGAATGATGATCTTTTACCCCGCCCCGCAACGGAGCGGGGTTTTTGTCAACAGGGGTGCGCCGGGTTTACAGGGGATTAACAACCTCCCGAAAAGCCCTCCGGGCGTATTGCCCCCGGGTCGTTGAAGAAATATAATAACGATGCTCATTTGTGGGACCATAATGGAATAAACGATTTGGACAGGTTCTGCATAAAAGGGGAGTCATCCACAAAGAAGATTACATTGCCAACAAGGAGACTTGAATGAGTATCTATTTTACGCTTCAGGAGTTCAAAGACATGCTGTGGACCACTCCAGTGCCGATCCTGGTGCGGGTGGGCCAGGAGCCGGTACAGGTGCGCCTCAGAGGACAGTGTTCCGTTGTCGTCAGGGATGCAGACCTGCTTCAGGAGAAAATGCCGGATGCCGAGGCCCTGACGAAGCAGGTCCGCCGGGTTCTGGCGGGGGAAGTGATCGATATCCTTATTGAAACCGGCCGGTCCGTTTCCAGCGTTGCGCAGCTTGCTGCATTGCGTGAGCAGATTGCAAGGGAACTGGAGTTGAAAGCCGAACCGGTGTTCACTTTGCTGGGGTTGAAGCTCACCCAACTGGAAATCCATGCCATGGAGAGCCTGTAAAAACTGCCGGATGCAACATGTCATTGGGGTTGTCTGACCCAAACGGTTTTGTTTTGTATTGGACAGCGTCCTGTTTGGATGAAGAAACAAAAGGCCTTGCCCTGGCCGCTGATCCCCGCTTTTGGTTCACATTACAAATACTCAGGAGACGTTATGAAGCAGAATCAATTTGAAGTCCGTGTTTCGCGATGGTTGTTGCTGTTGTTGATGGCGGTTGGGCTGCTGTTCACGGCAGCGGGGTCGGATATCCTGGTCTTTCACAGGGTTTTTGAGCCCGCCGGCGCGGGGAACAATCCTTTCTTTTTTACCCTGTTCGGTGTTTTTGCCGTGTTGTTAGGCTCCGTGATTGCGCTGAGCCAGGCCTATTATCTGATGATTCCGCCCGTGATGCTGCGCGTGTCTCAGGAAGGTCTTTGGCTGGCAACCGGGCTGCGCTATAAACTTTTTTACATCCCGCTCCGGTATTTGCGGTCCGTTTCCGTTTACCAGAGCGAGAGTATGCTGGAAGTCGGTGGGAAGCGGCGCATTGTTGACGGCGGCGTGGAACTCACCTTTGAGCAGGGCCAGGATATTCCGGCTTCACAGGTGACCTCCGCCGGTCTCACCTATTCCAATTACAGCCTGAGATTGTTTAAAACTTACATGAACCGTTCACCTCAAAAGACGGTTGAGGCCGTGAAGGGTTTCATCCGATAGAAAAGGAAATTTCCGGGAAATGTAAAGACTCCCCACCCGGTTTACCCCGCTCCGAAATAGAGCGGGGTTTTTTGTTATCCCGCCGTTCCTGCGCCACTGGGGATTCCCCGGCACCAGGGTGGGGAAATATGTTTCTCCCGGCATGCCGGACCTTGCCGGAAGCCGGGGGAAACGCGCTGCCGTAAAATGGCTGTGCGTCATTTGTAGATCCCGTGCCGTATCAACTCGAAATATTCGCGGCACTCCGCCGTGATCTGCTCGACAAGCGCCAGCCCTTCTGTGGGGCTGATTTGCTGAAATGTTCCCAGGTATTTATTCAACAGGCCATCCAGAGTGAGCTGGATCAGTGCCGCAGCTTTTTCCGGGTCCACATCCTCACGGAATTTGGACAGGTCTAGCCCTTCGGTCAGCGACCCCGCGCTGGCGGCGGCATATTCTCCGGTCCGGCTGCGCAGTTCGTCCCGAATCTCCTGAGGCGTGTGGATGAAGGCATTGTAAAGCAGCCGGAACAGCACTGGCTGCTCTGCGACAAACCGGAATTTGACCTGCCCGCGGTACAGCAGGCGTTCGAACAGATCGGAGGGCATCTCCCCGGCCAGTTCGGCATAACGAACCGTGAAGCGGCGGACGGCATGGTCCACAACATACAGGTACAGGGCTTTCTTGCTCCCAAAGAAGTAAAACAACGTCCCTTTGGGAATGCCGGCTTTCTTCACGATGGCATTGGTGGAGGCCTGCCGGTATCCATGCTGCGCGAACTCTTCGATGCAGGCGTTCAGGATGCGCTGCCGGTCTTCCGCCGGGATTTTCTCAAAGTTTTCGTAGGGGGTTTTCGTCATCCGTTTTGATCCAGACGGTAGTGTACCGTCCACTGCATATAGCGGAAAAGCTTGCTGTTCCGGAACTGGCGCAGAGAACCCATTTTGGGGTGGTCCTCATCGAAGTAAGACCAGTCATCCAGGAAGGTGATGCCCGGATTCCACTGCTCCATCTCCCGGCTGTCCGCGAGACCGGACTTGAATTCGGCGCCTTTGCCCATTTTACAACGGCGCTGCATCTTGCCGCTGGCAATTTTTTTCATCAAGGGTCGCAGCCAGGCTTTATTGAACACTTCGCACGCCAACTCCGAACCGGGGAAGCGGGCCTGCAGGGCCAGCACCAGGTCCCGGACCTGTTCCGGTTCGAGGTACATAAAGAGGCCTTCCGCCAGGAACAGCACGGGGCCGCTGCTGTGCTGCAGGACCTGCTCCATCCAATCCTGTTCCAGGACGGAGCGGCCCAGCAGATGGTAGCGTCCGGTTTCCTCAAAAAATCTCTTTTTCAGGGCGATCACGTCCGGCAGGTCGAGGTCGAAGAACTGCATTTGTCCGTTATCGACCCGCAGGAAGCGCGAGTCCATGCCGCATCCCAGGTTGACCAATGTTCCATCCGGGTGGCGGGCTAAGAAGTCCCGGGCATATTGGTCGTACCGTCTGGCGCGCAGGTTGATGAAAACCACCAGCCGCGGGTCAATTTTTCCGGCGGCTAGCCTGCGCAGCAGTTTGCTTTCCGCGGTGGCCAGCGCGGGGTTCAGGGCCCGGGCAATTTCTACGGCTTTCTCATCCTTAAGGATCGGATCCCCGGATTGGCTTTCCACCGCATGGCAGTATAGAGTCAGCAGACAGGTCTCCGCGACATCGGCATCCCGGGAAGAGAGCAGAAAGGGGGTGTTATTCTTTTCGGTCATCGTTTACTCCTTACATTAACTGACCATATGGTCAGTTAATTCATTCTATGAAATTTCCGCCCTTTTGTCAATGGCTTGCGCGGCGAAACCGGCAGGCAGGTCCATGTAGGCCTGTCTTTTACAAGGGAAGCTTTCTGAAATCAAATCGCTTATAATACCTTTAGCACATCCAATCCGATTAAAGGAGACTGACATGCGTTATACTCCCGCCGAAAAGCGGTATGAAAAGATGGTGTACAACCGGTGTGGCCGGAGCGGCCTGAAGCTGCCTGCCCTTACCCTGGGAATGTGGCAGCGGTTTGGCGGCATGGTCCCATTTGAATCCTCGCGCGAGCGTGTGCTGCGCGCTTTTGACCTGGGCATCACACATATTGATCTGGCGAACAATTACGGCCCGCCGTACGGCTCCGCAGAAGAAACCTTTGGCAAGATCATGGCGAAGGACCTCAGACCCTACCGCGACGAGATGGTCATTTCGACCAAAGCAGGCTACGATATGTGGCCCGGCCCGTATGGCGAGTGGGGTTCCCGAAAGTATCTGCTTGCCAGCCTCGATCAGAGTTTGAAACGGATGGGGCTGGAATATGTGGATATCTTTTATTCGCACCGCTTTGACCCACAGACTCCTCTGGAAGAGACCATGGGCGCCCTCGATCAGGCTGTGCGTCAGGGCAAGGCGCTGTATGTGGGCATTTCCTCCTACAGCCCGGAACAGACCCGTGAGGCGGCCGCCATTCTGCGCCGGTTGGGCACACCCTGCCTGATCCACCAGCCTTCCTACTCGATGCTGAACCGCTGGATTGAAACGGAACTGCTCGACGTGGTAGAGGAGGAGGGGATCGGGGTGATCGCGTTCTCCCCGCTGGCCCAAGGCATGCTGACCGACCGATACCTGAACGGCATCCCGGAAGACTCCCGTGCTGCCGAGGACGGTTCCCTCCAGCAGTCCTTCCTGACCGAGTCGAACCTGGAGAAGATCCGCCAGCTCAACCGGATTGCCCAACGCCGTGGGCAGACTCTGGCCCAGATGGCGCTGGCCTGGTGCCTGCGCGATCCGCGGGTGACCAGCGTGCTGTTCGGCGCCAGCAGCCTGAAGCAGCTTGAGGATAATGTGGCAGCCCTGGATAACCTGGACTTCAGCGAAGAGGAATTGAAAGAAATTGACCGCTACGCCCGCGAAGGGGACCTGAATCTGTGGAAACCTCCCGCGCCGGCGGAGTAAACCTTTCAGGTTAAAAGTCATTCGTGAAATATGTCCGATTTTTGGTTGACGTATTTCAATAAAGGTTTATAATTTTTGAAGGTTATGCGTAAAAATACTTTTGCTTACGTTTATTACTATTATTATCCATTCCACAGCAAGCAGTCCAATTGGACGCAGCGGCTGAGGCAATGAGGTCTGTCTTAGCGTAAGCGGTAAAGCACTGAAATCAACAGGCTGTCCAATTGGACAGCCTGTTTTTATTTTATCCACCTTAGCCTGTTCATCGAGGAGAAAAAATGCAGATCAAACTTTCTAACGGAAAATCCATTCCCATGGAAATGCACAAAATTAAAATTGTGCAACAGACCAACCTGCCGCCCGTCGAGGCCCGGCAGCGATGTATCAAAGAGGCCGGTTACAACACCTTCCTGCTGCGGACGCGCGACATCTTTCTGGATATGCTGACGGACAGCGGCACCAACGCCATGAGCGATAACCAGTTGGCCGCCATGATGCAAGCCGATGATGCCTATGCGGGCTGCGAGTCTTTCTACCGGCTGCAAAGTGCGGTGGAGGACGTGCTGGGCTTCAAGTATCTGCTGCCTGCCCATCAGGGGCGTGCCGCCGAGCATTTGCTGGCAAAAGCGTTCGTAAAACCCGGCGATGTTGTCATTATGAATTATCATTTCACCACCAGCAAGGCTCATGTCGATCTGGCCGGCGGGAAGGTCCTGGAGCTTTACAAGCCGGGTGCCATGCAGACCGTCAGTGATGATCCTTTTAAGGGCAATATGGATCTGGATAAACTGGAAGAGGCCATCCGTACTTATGGGGCCGAAAAGGTTTCCTATGTCCGTATGGAAGCGACCACAAACCTGATCGGCGGGCAGCCTTTCTCGCTGGAGAACCTGCTCGCGGTCAAGAAAATTACCGCTAAACATGGCGTACCGCTGGTCTTTGACGGCAGTTTGATCTCCGAAAATGCGTTCTTCATCCATGAACGCGAACACCCCGAAATGTCCATCAGCGAAATCATTTCAGAAATGATGAGCGTGGTGGACATTTTCTATATGTCGGCCCGCAAGAGCGCCGCGGCGCGCGGCGGTTTGATCGCCACCAACCAGAAAGCCTTCTTTGACCAAATTTTGCCGTGGGTGCCGGTCTACGAAGGCTTTTCCACCTATGGCGGGATGTCATCGCGCGAGATCGAGGCGATTGCGGTCGGGCTGCGGGAGATGACGGATCTCAATGTGGCGGGCAGCGGCGCCGAGTTTGTGGAGTTCTTTGTACGGCGCCTGGTGGAAGAAGGGCTGCCGGTGGTCACGCCTGCCGGAGGGCTGGCCTGCCACCTCGACGCGCTGCGCTTTCTGCCGGATGTGCCGCAGTTAGACTTCACGTCCGGGGCGCTCTCGGCGGCCATTTATCTGGTCTCCGGCGTGCGCGGGATGGAACGCGGCACGGTCTCCACGGACCGGGATGAAAACGGCAACAATGTGCCGGCCGGTGTGGAGCTGGTGCGTATGGCTGTGCCGCGCCGCCTTTACACCATGTCCCATATCGAATACACGGTGGACCGCCTGAAATGGCTTTACGAACACCGCGACCTGGTCAAAGGGCTGCGCTTTGTGGAAGAACCCCCGGTGCTGCGCTTCTTCTTCGGCAAGATGGAAGCCATTGACAATTGGGACCTGAAGCTGATGGAAGCGTTCATTGACGACTTTGGCGTGAATTGTTGATACCCCTACCGGAGGAGGGCAGGACGAGCATCTCCGGCAACAATAAAGCTTAACCATAAAACGGAGCGCAGGGTCAACCCTGCGCTCCGGCTCTATTCATTTTAAGGATGCTTACACCACTGGTGACCTGGCAACAGTGGGGGGGACCGGGGATCGGTAATTCCCGGCGGATGGACTGGAGTATGATTCTTTTTTAAAATCCGTATAATCTTAACAGCTATTTCTAGCCGCCGTGGGCTGTGCTGGTGAATTGGGTCACTTTTTCCAATGAAACCATGTTGCGGGTATCCCCGTCCTCTTTGAATGCCGAGCCAACAATGACGCCGTCGGCGACGGCGAGGGTCTCCCGGACATTTTGCAGGTTTGTCCCGCTCCCGGCCAATACGGGCAGGTCTACGACGTCCTTTACGGTTTTCAGGTCGGCGAGGGGCGTTTCTACTCCGGTGGTCTCCCCCGTGACGATGATCGAATCTGCGAGAGCAAGCTGTGCCATCTTTGCGGATTCCTGGAGGGTATACGAAACGAGATTCTTTGAGTATTTTGGGTGAATATCTGCCAAAATTTCAATGGGTTGGTTGGAGTCCAGCAGCTTGCGGTAGCGGGTGACCTCGGCACAACAGGGCTCTACAACACCGGAAGTTGTGACGACAGCATTAACGTAGGCTTCAATCCTTACAAATTGGGCACGACAGGCGTAAGCCAATGCGATCTCGGCTTCCCAGTCATTAAAGTGCACATTAACACCCAGCGGCAGGTCGGTTTCTTTTCTGGCGAGCGTGATAATGGAAGCCATCAGGCCGAACTGTTCTCGGGTGATCATATCTTTTACGAAAGGGATATCGTTGAAATTCTCGATAATAATTCCGTCAACACATCCTTGCTGCAGGATATGTACTTCCTGGAGGGCGCGTTCAATGATGGCGTCGCGGTCTCCTCCATAGTTCGGCGTTCCGGGTAGTGCAAGTAGATGAACCACACCAATGATGGGCTTTGAGGTGGTGAAGAGGGTATTCAGCTTCATGAAAAGTCCCTTTCTGGTTGACAATTAAAAAAATGTGTTGTAAGATGTATAACAACAGACATTATACTGCAATTGTATTCAGAATTCAATGCGGTACAGGTGTTTTGGAAAAAAGGTGAACCCTATGAGTAAGAAAGATAATATATTTCGACAAATCGTTACCGATGAAACCGTGGCAGAAAAGGCATACCAGGCATTGAAAGAACTGCTGGAAAGCGGTGAGTTTGCCCCCGGGCAAAAATTACCCTCCGAAGATAAGATCGCGCAGCAGTTCAATATCAGCCGCGTTACCTTGAGGACTGCCCTTCAAAAGCTGGAGCTGGAAGGGTATGTGGACCGCAAACGAGGGGTTGGGACTTTTGTCGTTGGTTCTCAGAAAAGAAATATGGAAGCGGGGATTGAGCGTCTGGTTTCAATCTCCGATGTGATGCGCCAAAGGGGGCATGTTCCCGGAACCACAGAGACGGTCATTTCTGCGGAAAATGCGGATGAAATGATTGCCGAAGAGCTGCAAATTGAAGTGGGTGATCCGGTCACGATCATCTCTCGTGTAAGGACCATGGATGGCATCCCGTTGATTTACGACTGCAATATCTTCCCCGCTACGATTGTCCCCCAGGATGTGACCGTCAAAGAATTGGGGGCTTCCCTCTTCAATTACGTTATCAATGACCTGAAATTCAATATTACCCACGCCGTCGCCCGGCTGGTCCCGGCCATGGCGGATGATTTCCTCGCGGAAAAACTAAATGTCAAAAAAGGCACGTTATTAATCCGTCTGGTACAGATCCATTACACCAGGGGGAATAATTCACCCATCTGGCAGTCCACATTGAGCTTCCCGGACAGCCAGTTTAGCTGGTATATCGTTCGAACCAGATAAATCCATTGAGGTCAAATATGAATAAAATCTGGAGTTTGGGTTTGGCAATGGTAGATATTGTGACGCAGCCTATTACGCGATGGCCGGATTTTGGCGGAGCCGTAAATTCGGACACCACCGAACTGGTTCTGGGGGGAATGGCGTTAAATACGGCTGCATCGATTGCGAAAATCGGGAAGGCGCCGGTGGGTCTGATCTCCTGTATCGGTAAGGATGTCTGTGGGGGAGTGATCCAAAACGGCTTGACGGACCTGGGCGTAGATATTTCTCACCTGTGCTATACCGATCAGGCCAACACCGGCAATGCAATCTGTTTTATTCATCCGGGTGGAGAACGGTCTTTTGTTTTGTGCATGGCGGCCAATCATTATCTCGACGAAACCAATATTGATTTTGACGCCTTGCAGCCGGGAGATTACCTCCATGTGGGCGGCGCGATGATCATGAACAGGATGAAGGGGGAGGACCTCGCCAACATCCTTAAGAAGGCGAAAGCGCGGAACGTGACCGTTTCCGTCGATACCTGTTGGGACGGCACGGATCAATGGTCAAGCATACTGGAGCCCTGCCTGCCATACTGCGATATCTTCCTGACCAATTATGAAGAAGCGCTGTTGTACTCGGGTAAAAAGACCCTTGAAGAAGCTTTGGATTACTATGCTTCTTTTGAGCCGCGCATCATTGTGGTGAAGAAGGGCGACCAGGGCGCATTGATCCAATCCGACGAGTTCTCGGGGGAAATCCCCATCTTCAAGGTGAACCCGGTGGATGCCACCGGGGCGGGGGATGCTTTTGATGCGGGCTTCCTGATTGGCTTGTACAACGGCTGGCCGGTTGAACAAGCTGCCGTTTTCGGCAGCGCGGTAGGGGCGATCTGTGTGACGGCTTTTGGCGCTACAACCGGAATTGTGAGCTATGAAGAAACCCTGCGCATGATCGAATCGCAATCCAGAACAGGGGGTTGGAACTGGAAGCTATGAATTCAACCACCACCACGCCCATATTGGAGATGAATTCGATTACCAAGCGGTATCCGGGTGTTGTCGCTCTGGATGACGTTACCTTCCAGGTCAATAAGGGAGAGATCCACGCGCTGCTGGGGGCAAATGGCGCCGGGAAATCGACGCTGATGAAAGTCCTGTGCGGGGTAACCACTCCGGATGCGGGAGAGATCCTCCTGAATGGCACGGCAGTTACCATCCCGAACCCGTCCGAAGCCATTAAATTGGGCATCAGCTATGTGCCCCAGGAGCTGTGTCTGGTCCCTACCATGAGCGTCAGTCAAAATATCCTGTTGGGCCAGGAACCTCTGATCGGGAGACCGCTTTCTCTGGTGAACGAAAGAAAGCTGGACTGCGACGCCAGGCAGATCCTGCAATCGGTAGACCTTAACCTGGATATCCACCAGGAGGTGAAGACGCTTCCGGTGAGTGAGCAGCAGATGATCGCCATTGCCACAGCTTTATACCGGCAAAGCAAGATCATCATCCTGGATGAGCCAACCTCTTCTCTTTCCAGCCGTGAGATTGCAAAGCTTTTTGAAATCATGAAAAAACTCCGCCAGGAAGGGCACACCATTATCTTCATCACGCACCACCTGGAAGAAGTTTTTGAAGTGGCGGACCGGATTACCATCCTGCGGGATGCGGTCTTTCAGGGCTGTTATGAGGCCGATCAGGTCGGCAGAGACCAGATTGTGTCCCTCATGACGGGCAAGAAAAACCAGATGATCAAACCGGACTCCGGACAGCGCAAGTTGGGCGCGGAAGCTTTGCGGCTTGAGGATGTCAGCACCAAATTGATTTCAAAGAATATCTCGTTCAACGTGCATGCCGGTGAGATCGTCGGGTTGTTTGGACAGGTTGGAGCGGGACGCACGGAAGTTTTGCGGACCATATTTGGCGCGGATAAGATGGAATCGGGGGACATTTACCTTTTTGGAGAAAAAGCGCAAATCAAATCCCCTTCGGATGCCATTAAGAAAGGGATTGGATTTATCACGGAAGACCGCAAGCACCAGGGGTTGATCCTGACAATGGACCTGTTGGACAACATCAATATCGGTATTTACGAAAAATCCATGCGGTTTGGACTGATCCGGACGCACAGTCTGGAGAAGATTGCCGAACACTTCCGCGATGCTTTGAAAATCAAGAGCAGCAACCTCAATTTATGGACCAGGTTCCTGAGCGGGGGCAATCAACAGAAAATTGTCCTTGCAAAGTGGCTGAACCATGAATCGAAAATCCTCCTGATGGATGAACCGACAAAGGGGATTGATGTCGGTGCAAAGCAGGAGTTTTACCAACTCATCCGGGATCTGGCAAACAACGGCGTGGCCATTGTGCTGGTTACTTCGGAGCTTGCCGAAGTGATCGGGCTGAGTGACCGCGTTTTGGTATTCCGTAAGGGGTCCATTGTTGGCGAGGTGAATCCCAAAGAAGTAACCGAAGAAAAAATCATGTCGATGACATTGTAAGAGTAAGAGGCTCTGCAGAACGGGAAAAATCAATCTGATGAAGAATAATACATTCCTTGAAAAATTAAAGAACAAACAAATTCCGGCCGAATCGGGGATCTTCCTCGCGTGGGTGATCTTGAGTCTGGTTTTCACTATTCTGAGCCCATATTTTTTCACAACACAGAATTTTTCGAATATTCTGATCCAGTCCGCAATCACCATCGTGATTGCCAGTGGAGCGACCATTGTAATTGCCTCGGGCGGGATTGATCTTTCGGTTGGGTCGGTGTTGTGCTTATCCGGGATCCTGATGGCAATGGGCATCAAGGCCGAAATACCGGCCTGGATCAGCATTTTGATCGGCCTGTCGGCGGGAACATTGATGGGCGCAATCAATGGCTTCCTCATTGGGATTGTGAAAATCACGCCTCTTATTGCAACATTGGCGAGCCTGAGCGTAATCCGGGCGATTGCGTATATCATCACAGACGCCAGACCCATTTATGGCCTGCCCATGAGCTTCAGGATCTTTGGCACAGGTTATCTCGGCCCAATACCTTACGCATTTATTTTGGCCGTCGCTGTGGCCTTATTACTTCTGTTAGTGCTCAAACGGACCCGGGTGGGCCGTTACACACTGGCGATTGGCGGGAATGAAGAAGCGGCCAGACTATCGGGTGTGAAGCTTTGGAAAACCAAGATCGCGATTTATGCCCTGGCAGGGTTGTGCTCGGCGGTGGCTGCCCTCATCCTGACCGCCAGGCTGAACGCTGCGGAAGCCCTGGCAGGCTCGGGGCTGGAAATGGAAGCCATTGCTGCCGCCGTGATTGGCGGAGCGAGCCTGGCAGGTGGAATTGCCAGTATTCCGGGCACCATTATTGGCGCCATCCTGATGGCGACCTTGAAAAACGGCCTGACTTTATTAAGCGTGCAGCCTTATTTCCAACAGTTAACAATCGGTATTGTTATCGTGGCCGCAGTGTTCATTGATAAGATCCGCCGGCGAGGAAATTAAAGAGTACTTTTATTGAGATCTTTCTTCTGAGCAAGGAGGTGATTGAGGGGAACCGTCTGAATTTTGAAATGCCAGGTCGCTTAAATATAACTAAATTAAAGGAGAGAAAAATGAGTAAGGTTAAATTTGCTTCACTGTTAGTTACAGCGTTTTGTATACTGGTCCTTTCCGCCTGCGGTGCTCCGGCGCCCACAGCACAACCGGCGGCGGAAGAGCCGGCAGTTGAAGAACCGACGGTCGCGGAACCCGCAGCAGAAGAACCTGTAGCGGAAGAACCCGCAGCAGAAGAACCGGCAGCGGAAGAAGCAGCAGAAGCTCCTGCGGCTGAAGAAGGGTTGACAATTTTCGAGCAGATGCAGCAGGATTCGTTTGCCGGAATGGTCGGTTTTGAAGCCCCCAATAATCCGGAAATGCGCATTGGCGTCTTGATGATCACCATGGCCAATCCTTTCTGGGTAACCTTTTCCGAGGGCGCTCAGGCGATGGGCGAAGAGTTGGGAATCACCGTAGATATCCAATCCGCTCCCACCGAAGGAGATATCGGCTCGCAGCTGGCAACCTGTGAATCAATGGTTGCGGCAGGTTACGACGCTCTGGTTATCTACCCCATTACGGAAAACAACCTCATCCCCTGTATTGTTAAAGCGAATGAAGCCGGTGTCCCGATTATTGAACCGAACATCATCAGTGATATGGAAGCCGTAAAGGCTGCCGGCGGCGAGATTGACCAGCCGAAGACCCTGGATATGTACCAGATGGGTGTGGTTGGAGCCCAATTTATTGTTGATCAGCTCGGCGCAGAGGGCGGTAAAGTTGCCATCATTGAAGGACTTGCGGCCGCACCACAATCTATGGCCCGGAGAGACGGCGCCAAATCGGTCTTCGAAAGTGCACCCAATATTGAACTGGTCACCAGCCAGGCAGGCGATTGGGACCGGACCGTGGCTTTGAACGCTGCGACCAACATCATTCAGGCCAACCCGGATATCAAAGGCTTCTACTGTGCCAATGATGTCATGGCCCTGGCCGTGGTTGAAGCAGCGATCGCTGCCGGAAAGAAAGACGATATCATCGTTGTCGGCACCGACTTTATCGAGGATGCGAAAGTCTCTATCCAGGAAGGTTTACTGGATGGCAGCGTTGCGTTTTCGCCCTATGTTTGGGGAGAATTGTCCGTGCAGATGGGTGTGATGAAAGCACAGGGCACAGCAGTTCCGGAAATTATTCCGATTATCCAGATCCTTGTTTCTGCGGATAATGTCGATTTACTGGAAGATTGGAAATAAGTCGGACTGAACGGGTCCCCGCCGGGCGGGACCGGAAGCAAAATTTTTATAGGGTTTTATACCGCCCGGCTGAATGGGTACCGAACAAGTCTGCATGAGAATGAAGGCACACGCTGGATAGTTTCCTGTTCAGCGTGTGCGATTATACAGGATCATATTTTGGAGTGTTTCAGTGACGATGAATTTAAAAGACAAAATATGGGGATCTTTTTCAGCTTTAGCGGTAGGCGACGGCATGGGAATGCCGCTGCACGAGTTGACTCCGGACGAAATCCGGGCCCGGTGCGGCGGGTTGGTCACCACTTTTTTACCCATATTTGAAGACGAATTTATTCATATCGACTTTAAACCCGGGCAGGTTACCGATGACACCACACTGACCGTGGTGACTGCGCGGGCAATCCTTAAATACGGCAGTCGGATTTCGCCGGACCAGTTCATTCAGGAGCTGGCGGATTGGGTAAAAAACAACCAGGAAGTGTGGCAGCATGGGAATGTCTATGGTCCCAGCACAAAAATCGCTTTTAGAAATTTTATGAATAATCAATTTGATTCGTATTTAGACCGGACGAGGTCCTGGTGTTTTACGGGGACTTCGAACGGAGCCATGATGCGTGTTTCTCCGGCGGGTTGGGCGTGCCCCGGCAGATGGCAGGAGGCCGTCCAACTTGCCTGTAATGTGATCCTGCCGACCCATCCCACCGATGTGGCCCTGTCCGCTGCCGGAAGTCAGGCGGCAGCAATTTCCGAGGCTTTAACCCCATCCGCCACAATAAACTCTGTTGTGGATGCGGCGCTGGCGGGAGCAAAATTGGGGGAAGAATTGGGGAAGAAATCTGCCCGGCAAATCGCGCAGCGTTACCCGCTCCCTAACCTGGAATACGCGCTGGAGCTGGCGGAAAAAGCACAGGATGCTTTTGAAGCCGGTGCGCTGATCCGGAGGGTGATCGGTTCTCACTTCCACGTTTCGGAAACCCTGGCAATGGTTATGGGGATTTTCTACGCGGCAAAGGGCGACCCTGAGACTGCTATTATCGCGGCGATTAACAACGGCGGCGATACCGACACGATCGCCTCCATTGTAGGGGCTTTATCGGGCGCCCTGAACGGTATTCAGGCTGTCCCTGCGGAATGGGTCGAGAAGAGTGAGGAGGTAAACCACCTCAATTGTGCCGGGATGGCGGAAGCGTTTGCTTCAATGGAAGACGATAAACTGAAAGAATAATGCCTGTCTGCCTGTATAAACCACTGAGGAGCGAGAAATTCATTTCTCGCTCCTCAGCCTTTTTTAGTCTGTATTTTACGCTACCAGCGATTTGGCTAACCGCACAGCCCGGCTGGCATCTTCCGAGTAGCCGTCCGCGCCGATTTTTTGGGCGTAGTCACTGGTGATGGGCGCGCCGCCGATCATGACCTTGACCTTTTCGCGGAGCCCGGCTTCGGTGAGTGCCTTGATGGTCTCTTCCATGCTGGGCATGGTGGTGGTCAGCAGCGCCGACATGGCGATGATTTCCGGGTGGTGTTCCTGGACGGCGGCTACGAATTTCTCCGGCCCGACATCCGTCCCCAGGTCGATCACACTGAACCCGGAGCCTTCCAGCATGATGCAGACCAGATTCTTGCCGATGTCGTGCAGGTCGCCTTTCACGGTCCCGGCCACGACCAGCCCCGCCGATTTGACATCCGCTTCCTTCAGGCGGGGTTTCAGGATTTCCAGGCCGGTCTGCATTGCGCGGGCGGCAATCAGCATCTCGGGGACGTAATATTCGCCCTCCTCAAACAACCGGCCCACTTCGCCCATGGCATCAATCATCGCGTTCAACAAAATTTCGGGACTCTGTCCCATTTCCAGCGCTTCATTGACACTGTCTTTGACGGCCCCCCGGTCACCTTCCAATATTCCATCATAAATATTCTGCGTTAAGCCTTCCATGTCTCTGACCCTTTCCCGAAGAAAAATTTTGTAAAATTTCCAATTTTATGGTTATCCATACTGGGTATGGTCGTTCATAATCCTGTTGAAATCATACCTCATTTTGAGGGCGGTTCGCCGGTAGATCCGCGAATCACCAATTGTGAGGGCAGCACGACCTGTTTCTTTGCGGGTGTCTCTCCGCTTAAAATCTCCAGCAGCAGGCCGGTGGCCCGTTCGACAATCTCGTCGACCGGGTGGTGCACGGTGGTCAAACCCGGCCAGGTGTGTTTGGAATAAGCCAGGTCATCGAACCCGCAGATCGAAACTTCCTGCGGCACATCGATCTGCATTTCCTGGAGGGCGTACAGCGCGCCCAGGGCCGCCTCGTCGCTCCCGGCAAAGATCGCCGTCGGCCGGTCCTTCATCCCCATGATGATCTTTGCCGCGGTGTAGCCGCCGTCAAAGTTGAACTCCGAATCCAGGATCAGCTCCTCGTCCTGCGGGATCTGGTGCATCTCCAGGGCGGCCCGGTACCCGAACAGCCGGTCGAGGCTGGTGCGCTGGTTGCGCGGCCCGGATAGAAAGGCGATCCGGCGGTGCCCGAGAGAGACAAGGTGTTCCGCCATCAGGAAGGCACCCTGATAATCATCGCCGGAGACGTAAGCCGCGTCCGTGGCCCGGTTGAAGGGGGTGATCTGCACCAGGGGGATATCGGATTTTTTCAGCAGACCGGCCAGAAAATCGTCCATGTCACACGGCGGGGTGGTGACCAGGCCGTCAATGCGGTGCTCGGTAATCAACTGCATCAATTTATTCCGGGATTTGGAGTGGGAGGGGAAATAGGTCTGGGTGAGGATGTCGTAGTCGTGCTCGTATCCCATTTCCATAATTTTTGAGAGCACCACGGATTGGTAGAAACCGGCTTCGTGCAGCAGGATGCAGATCATATACGATTTGCGCTGGACCAGCCTTCTGGCGGAAATGTTGGGCGCGTAGCCCAGGGCTTCAATCGCGTCCAGGACCTTCTCCCGGGTCTGCTCGGTGACGTGGGGTTCGTTATTGACCACCCGAGAGACGGTTTTGATGGAACATTCTGCCAGCTTTGCCACATCCTTAATGGTTGCGACCATCAAAAAAGGGGACCTCCATTTTATGCCGGAAATAATTCGACAACGTTGTCTTAACCGGGTTTATTATACAGCATTTTTGGGGCTGCTATCAAGCGTTAAACCAGAACGATCCGGGAAAAACCGGGGATGAAGGGTTCATTATCCTGTTAAAAGCGAAAAAAAAGGCTAAAACCGGCAAGAAACATTTTGACAACGTTGTCATATCTGGATATAATCATTGTGCAGATGTGGCAGGGGTTTCTATAAAAATTAATCGCACGGCAGGAGGACCGGCATGGCTTTTCCCAATCAGGTTCGGAATGGTTTATCGGGTAAGGAGTTGGTGTTTAAAACGCTGCGGCATGAAGAGCCCCGCGCGGTGCCCTGGGTGCCGTTTGCCGGAGTGCATGCCGGAAAGCTCACCGGGTATTCCGCCCGGGAGGTGCTTACCGACCGGGATAAACTCCTGGAATCCCTGCTGGAAGTCAACCGGCTTTATAACCCGGACGGCCAGCCGGTGATGTTTGATTTGCAGATTGAAGCGGAGATTCTGGGCTGCGGCCTGGTCTGGGCAGAGGATGCCCCGCCTTCGGTGGTGTCGCATCCTCTGGCGAATGACCTGACCCTGCCAACCCGCCTGCCCGAAGCGGGAGACGGCCGCCTGCCCCTGGTGCTGGATGTGATGCGCTCGATGAAGGAGCAGGTTGGGGAACGGACGGCGCTCTACGGCCTGGTGACCGGCCCGTTTACGCTGGCCTCGCACCTGCGCGGCACCGATATTTTTCTCGACACGGTGGATAACCCTGAATTCCTCAGCGGCTTGCTGGCTTACACCGCCCAGGTAGCCACCCGGGTTTCGGCCCTGTACCTGGAGGCCGGTATGGATGTGATCGCCGTGGTGGACCCGGTTACCTCGCAGGTCTCGCCGCGTATGTTCCGGAAATACCTGCGGGAGCCTTTTACCACCGTTTTTGATTCTATCCGTGAGCGCGGCGCGTTTTCCGCCTTTTTTGTGTGCGGGGATGCCACCAAGAACATCGAGGGCATGTGCCAGAGCGGGCCGGACTGCGTGGCGGTGGACGAGAACGTGGATATGGTCACCGCCAAAGAGGTCACCGATCGCTACAACGTTACGCTCGAAGGCAACATCCCGCTCACCACGCGGATGCTGCTGGGCACCCAGCAGGACAACATGAAATATGTGGTCGATCTTCTGGACCGGCTCGACGCGCACAACCTGATCATCTCGCCGGGCTGTGATATGCCCTACGATATCCCGGTGGAGAATGTGATCGGCGCGGTGGAGGCCATCCGCGACCCGGAAGGCGCCCGGCTGATGCTGGCGAACTACCATGCCCAGGAGATTGACCTGGAAAGCGTGGCACTGCCGGATTACGCTGCTCTGGAACGCCCGTTGATGGAGGTCTTTACCCTGGATTCTTCGACCTGCGCGGCCTGCGGGTATATGCTGCACGCCGCGGAGCGCGCGGCGCAGGCCCTCGCGGGCAGGGTGGATATGGTGGAGTACCGCATCACCCGGCCGGAGAACGTGGCCCGCATGATGAAAATGGGCATCAAGAACCTGCCCTGCATCCTGGTCAACGGTGAGCTGAAATTCTCCTCACTGATTCCCGGCCAGCGCGAACTGCTGGCAGCCATTGAACCTTATTTCCGGACGGAGGGAGCATGAGGCTACATCTGGTCGGCGGGTTCCTGGGCAGCGGCAAGACCACGGCCATTATCGCGGCGGCCAAGCAGCTCATGAGCCAGGGGAAGTCGGTGGGGGTGATCACCAACGACCAGGGGCGCTATCTGGTGGATACCGCTTTTTACCGCTATGCGGATATCCCCACCGTGGAGGTCACCGGCGGGTGTTTTTGCAGCCATTACGACGATCTGGAGGAAAGGATGGACCATCTGGTGGCGGCCCGCCATCCCGATGTGATCTTTGCCGAAGCGGTGGGTTCTTCGGCGGACCTGGTGGGGACGGTGGCGAAGCCGCTGCAGCGCCTGCGCCGGATCGGGACGGATTCCATCAGCCTTTCCGTGTTTGTCGACAGCCGTCTGCTGTATATGCGCCTGCTGGGCGAAGCTCTCCCTTTCAGCGAAGAAGTGATGTATATCTTTGATAAGCAGATTGAAGGGGCGGGTCTGCTGGTGGTCAATAAAACGGATTTACTGTCCCCCGAAAAACTGGAAGAACTGAAGGCGCTGCTCAAAGGCCGGGCTTACCTGCTGCAAAATTCCCTCGCGGAGCAGGGCGTTTCGGGCTGGCTCGGGTTCCTGGAGCCGGGGGCTTTTGTGCTGCCGGGGAAATCCCCCCGCATGGATTACGAACGCTACGGCCGGGCCGAAGCGGCTCTGGCCTGGCTGGACGAGGGGATTGAGCTGGAAACACAGCCCGGCCAGGAGAAGCGCGCCGTCGCGGCGCTGGTGCGGGCCATCCTGGATGAGATCCGGCAGCGCGGTGGGGCGGTGGCCCATTTGAAGTTTATGGTGCGCAGCGGGGATATTGAGCGCAAGATCAGCTTTCCCTTCCTGGAAGAGCCGGGCTGGGAGGAGGGTATCCCCGAAGGCGACGGGGGCAGGGTCACCCTCCTGGTGAATGCCCGCGTCGAGCTCCCGGCGGAAGACCTGCGCAAAGCCGTGCAGGCCGCGCTCGCGCGCTGCGGCGCGTCCTGCCGCGAGGTGGAAGCCTCCTGCTTCCAGCCGGACCGGCCCGTGCCCACCCATCTGCCTGATTAGCAGCTCCGAAGAGTGTCATCGCCCGGCGCGGCGATCTCCCTCTCTGGCATTGCAGAGGAGACCGGATCGGATAAGGATCTCTCCCTGACGGAAGTGGCCTTGCTCTCTGATTTCCGTAATTAAGAAACTCGGTTTTTTCAAAAAACCGAGTTTCTCCATAGGATGAACGGCAGTCCGGCTGGAATTTAAAATACAAGTGGCGCATCCAAAGGATGCGCCTACAATAAACAGTTTTCTCAAAATAGACTCTAATCACTTATAAGGGGACAATACTTCCTTTGAAGAAAATATGATTAACTTTTTACAGCAGCGGGTAAGTGCCACATATAAATGTTTTGGGGAGTCAAACTTATCTGCGTCTAGGATAGCAACTGTATCAAATTCAAGGCCCTTTGTTAGCAATGTAGTTCCAATACATTTCCCTTTAATAATCCTACCTGATCGTCTGATAATATTACGATGATTTTTCATTGCTTCATAAACTGATATTCCTTCCAAGTCAGCATGTATAAGAGCATTCAATATGGCATATAAAAATCCCTCTCGCTTGTATTTAATCTTTAGGTTATTCTTTAGTTCAAGAATAATGTTTTTCATATTTTGAGGGGAAGGCTTCGATACAAATAAATTGATTGTGCTTTTTAGTGCGGCAGCTTTTGCTTTATCAATATCACCTCGTTTGTTTTTTACGCCGTTTTCAGTAAACCAGTTGTTTAGCTCAGTCTTTTGAAATATTTTTTCTAGAACATCTTCTTTAATTCTTTTTTCAGGCTTTATAGATCTTCCAATAGACAAGCATAAAGCATCTATTTTTTTTGCAAGTAAGTAGAAGTTTTTATCATCTATAGCTTCTAACAAAGTTAAAGATTTACTGTAGTCAATTTGTGCACGGATTTTCGCTCTATCATCTATGTTGCCTTTTCTAATTTTTCCCCCGTTGTCATTCACTTTATCGTATTCCGGAAAAATGATTAACAGACTATCAAAATCGGGGTTGTGTTTAGGATTTAAGATTAATTTATCTAGACATTTCCTGTATTTACTCCCAGCTTCATAAATTTCATTCGGCTTTACTTTTATAAGATATAGGCCTTCAATACTATTTGAAGAAAAATCTAAAGCTTTATTATCCTCTAGAAGATTCCTAATCTCCTTAAGTTTGTCACCTAATGCACGATTATTACCTTTTTGCCGCCATCTATAAGGGATGGAAAGATCAGGCACTTTCTTGAAAACTGATAGGTCAGTATCAAAATCCACTAAATCGCCATTAAAGTCAAAAATGCCTTGTAGGTGGTCTCCCAAAATATGAGTTTTCAAACTTTTTGATAAAGCCAAAATCATTTCATGTTGAATCTTGGTGCAGTCTTGATATTCATCAACAAATAGACCGGCGTATGTTGCTTTGATAACATTTCTAATGACATTTGATTTAAAGATAATTGTTGCTTTATCAATGATGAATGGATGATATTCGCTTGAGTTATCCTGATCTGGGGTATCAGTACCAGTATAAAAAGCATTTACATATTTCTGTGCAAAACTACTGATAGTTTCAACATTGTACTGATTAGGAGCAATGCTGAATTCTTTAATTTTTTCTTTAATAGCGGCGACGCCAGCATGTGTGTGCGTAAGAATGAGTTGCCGCCCCGTTGTATATTTTAGACACTCAGCAATCGTGTATGTTTTTCCGTAGCCTGCTGGAGCAATAAGCAACGTTTTATCCCCATCGACAAAGGTTTGATAATCCATTTACGCATCAATCCAATCTGACAAGTTATTTAAAGTACTTTTAAGATGAGTATTGTTTTCCCTCTCACCAATATACTTGAATACTATGTCGCCAAGTGTCTCACCATGCTGAACCGATTTGAACCAATTTTTTCCTGAGCTTTCATCTTTTTTCTTTGGTTTAAATTCCGAAACAATTCTTTCTCTTAAACTGCTTTCCTCAGTCCATTCTTTTACTGAAATGGATTTAAGATCAAGAAAAGCACTATCAAATGAATCGGAGTTTTCATCTTTTGCATATTGAAGTAGTTCTATCACACCGTTCCATGATAAATCGTTAAAAATCTGCTCTTCCAAACAAAACTTATCCTCACAATCAAATATTCCGACCCTATCTTCTCGCCATCGGGGCTTTTTGTCATTTATATCGTCCCTATCCGAATCACAAAATAGTGCTGTATTTATTCCTGCTTTTCTAATCTCATCTACCCTTTGCGCAATATTACTTCCAGTGCCATCTACATAAGCACAATCTTTAAACGACATCGGTTCTTTCGAATTCTGTATTCTATATTTGTCCAAAGCACGGCAAATTCCAACTTCAGTCGCCCCTTCACATATAATCACTTTTTTTGCAAAAAATGCTTCCGGACATGCTCTAACAGTTTTTTGAAGCTCTTCATTGCTACGATCAAACGAACTTGTTTTAATTTCACCCGTTTTCTCGTTTTTCAGTAGTAAAAGAAGTGGCTCCGACCCAAGCTCAGTTATTGCATCCCGCGAATGTGTTGTGATAAATATTTGGCCTGCTTGGTGCCCAATTAATGACCTGACGGCTTGTTTAACTCTATCAGGTTCCTGCCCTTGCTCAATTTCATCAATAAGCATAATTCCGCCGAAATGAACTAAGGCTGATTGAATTGCTATTGAAGCCAACCTTTTAGATCCTTTTCCTTTTAGTCTGAAAGGGACGGAATCTTCATGCAAACTAATCCGATTGTCTTTTATTGATAACTCTCTGGAATCTAATGTTGTACCAGCTTCTGAAATATCCAAACCTAACGTTGCTGCTTGTTCTTTAATCAAATTGGTAGCTTCATCAAGATTGGTGAAATCGTTTTGGTCAATTTTCTCTTTAGCTTCTCTTAGGCACTGGATGATTATGTTGTTATTCTCTAAGTTTTCATCAGAGCTAATTGATTTAAGTAATGCGTACAGAGGATTGCCTTTATTCCAAGAAAAATGTCTGTCTACAGAATCTGATATCAGGTAGCAGTTGAGGTGAGCTCTGTCTGCACCGCTGATAGGTTTATCTTCTTGCTCTCGTTTATTTGTTACAACCCATTGAGGTTCAAGTGAACTATCTACGGTTAGCTTGATCGTTAAAACTGGAATTAAATCCTCATTCAATTCCTCCAAAGTTATATCATCAATGATTTCATTATTTTGCTTAACTAATCCTCTCATATAAAGACCAAATTTATTTTCAGACAGATACTTTTCTGGAAAATCAATTAATGAGACAGTTATTTCTATATTTTCATTAGGATCACAGTTATAAAAATCAGTGTCATAAAAATTTAAATTCCAGCTTGGAGATAGAGCTGATGAAATTGCGTCTAAAATTGTTGTTTTTCCGCTATCACCACGACCTATGAAGCAAATCAAATTTTGATCTGTTTTAAACTTAAGAGTTAAATGCTTTATTCCTCGATAGTTTTTGATATCTAAGTGAATAATTTTTGCCATAAGTTCCTCCGCCCTGATATTATTTTTTAATCCATTTATAAAATATTCTATGGTTACATACTAAGCATCCGTCTAATTGATGAAAACACATAACTATTGGATATACTGCAATGATTCTGCATAACAAATCCGTAAAGGGTTTTAAACAGATTGTCGACAAATCAAAAAATAGTTAACGCCCCGCTCACCATTCACCAATAAATAGCCCCACAAATCAGTAAAAATAGTATATTCCCCTGACTTTTAAAATACAAGCCGTTACCGGTCGTTTGCAAACCATGCACGGGATGCGCTCACTGCCGCAAACAAATTGCACGCTTTGTCAGGTGCTGTGCAGCCTATTTCAACCCCGGATACCGGCATCGACCCGGTACATCAAATTTTCTAATCGCGTTTTCCCCATTTCACGGGCGGGCATTTGCAATAAAATCTCGCGGACTTCCGGAGGGACGTGTTCGATTGCCCAAATCACTTCCTTGACCCCCACAGCATGGTCGCCGCCCTGGCTTAACTCAAGTGCCAAAGCGGCATAAGCCGCGGGGCCGACGATATGTTTCGTTTGTTGGACGTCCGCCAGGGGATGGGTATAAGCGCTGGACGCCGCAAGGCCCGCGGCGCTGGCAGCAGCTGCGGCAGCCGGGTTCTCGGCACCACGCGCAGCGGAAAACGCTGCTAGGGACAGGGAACGCAGCCGGGCGGTTCGCCTGCCTCCGGCAGCGAACATCCGAATGCCCTCAATCGCGTCACGGGGGCGGGAGTCTGAATTGGCATCCTTCTCGTAAACCGGCAGCGCCCTTTCCGCACAGTCCGCAGCCCAGCCCCCTAAGGACCTGAGTGAATCCAGACTCAGCGGAAAATACACCGGCTCACGCGCCATCCTGCACCTCTATAAATTTCAAAAACCTGTTTTGCCATAAGGGTTTCTCGGTTTACAAGGCAGCCATCCGTCGGGTACATGCTGTGTTCGGCGGCTGTTTACGAAAATATAGGGCTAATGCCATTTGCGTATGATTATTGAACAATTATTTTATAAATCATCGGATAATCCGTTAAATTAATATCCTTGATCAACAATTTATTCTCATCACTGGTGAATTTCAATCCCTGCATTGTTGAATTAAAGGGATCAAGAGCTATTACTGAGAAAGCTGAAATATCATCTACTGAAATTGAACTCACAAAGTTATCGCTGATTAATTTGGCTTCACCATCATGCCACACTGCAATGTATTTGTCTCCAACATCATCAACAAATGTGTAATATCTAACGAGGTTTGATTCGGATTTTATATTTATAGGAAACGAGTAAGCGCGCAATCCATCAAATAAATATGCCATGTTGCGAATCATATTTCCTTCGAAAGGACGCTCAATTGCATTTGTACCAGAAGTTCCGACAGAAATATCTAACCCCAGGTTGGTTGCAATCATTCTGCCAATATATTTTGCCGCTATTTCCGGCTCGTATGGATGATAATCTCCAGGTTCTGACTGAAGTGTATTGAGGCTGTAATTTGATCTGTAATTGAGTTCATCGGCGATGAATTCACCGTGAAAACCATGTGCATTTGCTGTTTGCTTGATGTGTTCCCACATTGCGTCATAGCCATAATAATATTCGCTGCGAAATACTGGCGAAGCATCATTATTCACTGTATGCAGTGATATGGCATCGGCAAGGGCTATTACATCGGATTGTAGAATTTTCATTGAATATTCGGGGGTGCCTTCATCCGTATAACTGCTGGTGCAAACCAAAACGATTTTTGCCTGTGGGTCTATTTCTCTTATCAGGGGAATAACAAGTCTGGTTACTCGGATGTAATCTTCAGGTTCAATTCTCTGATAAAAATCGTAATTGGCGTCGGGTTCATTCCAAAGCTCATAACTATCTATCAATCCTTTCAAACTGGAAGCCACCATCTTTACATAAGCAAGATAACGATTGATTTCATCTTCAGTGCTCAGTCGGTTATGGCTAATTGTTCCGCCAGTCTGTCTGTATGCCATATCCCAAAAGGACAGGCTAAATCGTGACTTAATACCGAGGTCTTTCATTTGCCTGAACAGGGCTACATAATCTTCTGGTAATTCATTTTCGATGAATGCGTAGGAGAAATCAACAGCGGGTCCATCCGAGAAATTGAGTGTAAATCTTGTCCGCGTAAAACCATCGTATTTCAAACCTTTTACCCAATCCGACCACTCAGATGCAGGGTTTCTGACAACACCCGAGACAAGAGAATTAATGCGTGAGTCAACCAATTCAATCTGATCTTTGAGGATTAATGGCTGAATTTGGTAGTTCACTTCGGTTGGAGTTGCTTTAGGCGTTTCAGCCGGGGTAATGGTTGGTGCTAAGGTTTTTGTAGGGGGATCCGATAAAACAGGTGTAGTTGCTGGCATCTGTTCGGCTGTTGTTGTACAAGAAACCAGAGATAAAATTATAAGTATGCAAGAGATGACCTTTTTCATATTTCTATCCGTTTAGAAATTGCCGCTGAACTATTGGATAACTTGCAATGATCCTGTAACAAACCCGTGAAGGATATTAAACGGATTATCGACAAATTAAAAAATGACAACAACAAGCTTCCCACCAATAAGTAATTACAGTATATTCTCCCGATTATCAAAACGCAAGCCGCCGGGAATGACGTGTTTGTCCCAAAAATGGTAGATAAAATTTAGAAGATGGATGAAGACACAATATTCCCTGAATGTTTGGATACAGATCACACCACTCCCGATCCAGCAACCATCAAAACGCTGGTCATTCCCAACCAAGTGAACGGTAGAATGGGTGGAACGCAGTAAAACCCACCGAATCCGGATTGGTGGGTTCCGGGGTGCCGGTAGTTTGTGAGGGATGCTCTATTTTCCACCCCTGCACCCAATCTGCCGCCGCTGCAGCTGAACGTAGGGTAAGGATCTCTGGTTTACCGGGCAGCGCATTGGTATCTGTAACCCGTAAAGTGCGACATTAAATAATCTGTCGCCGGTAAGGGACGCAGAGGTTCTTCTCTCCCTGCGTCGATCAGAACGACATGGGATGCAGGGTAACCTGTGATATAAAGTCTTCCTTTTCCCGTTCATTGTTATAAAATAGAAGTAAGACGATCCCGATGGGAAGTTCAAAAGCGGAGGAAAGTATCTTATGGCAAAAACACCTGAGATCAATGTTCAGCGCAGGCGAAAAGGCGGAAAACCGACCGGGCGGGCCGAAGCGCCGGTGCGGCGCGGTTCCGGCGGCGGGTCCACTGCCCGGCCAGCCGGCAGTTCTTCGATTGGGTCCGGGGGAGGGTCGTTATTGCGGTCCTCCGGCGGGAAAATGGGCTGCGGCAGCCTTTTGTTGTTTGCCGTCTTTGTGGTAATTTATCTGGTCTTTGGCGGCAGCGGGCTGGGAGACCTCGCCGGAGATTCGCAGCAGCCTCTGACCTATGCCGAACCGACGGAAATCACCGCCACGCGGACGCCCCGGCCCACTCTGGCATCCTCGGGCGGAGACAGCGACCAGACCTGGCTGGTGATGCTCTACCAGGATGCCGATGACCAGACTCTGGAGCAGGATATCTATCTGGATTTGAACGAAGTGGAGCTGTACGGGTCGACCGACCAGGTCACCATCGTGACCCAGATCGACCGCTTCCGGGGCGGCTTTGAGGGGAATGAGGATTGGCGCTCTACCCGCCGTTACCTGGTGACCCAGGATGACGATCTGAACACGGTGAACTCGGAACTGATAGCCGACCTGGGTGAGTTGAACATGGCGGATGGGGCCACCCTGGTGGACTTTGTCACCTGGGCCGTGCAGACCTATCCCGCGGACCGCTACGCCTTAATTATGTCCGATCACGGCATGGGGTGGCCGGGCGGCTGGAGTGATCCCGCGCCGGGCGGGACGGACCCGGGCACCGCGCTGCTGACCAAGCGCTTGAAAGAAGATTCGCTCTACCTCTCCGAACTGGACGATGCCTTCGCCCAGATCCAGAGCAATACCGGCCTGGAAAAGCTGGATCTGATCGGCATGGATGCCTGTCTGATGAGCCAGATGGAAGTTTACACCGCGCTGCAGCCCTACGCGCGTTATGCCGTCGCTTCTGAAGAGACCGAGCCCGGTCTGGGCTGGGCCTACGGCGCCTTCCTGGGGCGGCTGGTGAACGACCCGGGCATGGGCGCGGACCAACTCGCGTCCTATATCGTCGATACCTATATCGATCAGGATGAGCGTGTCGTCAACGATCAGGCCCGCTCCGATTTCCTGCGCCAGGGCTCCGGTATGGGCGGTTTCTTTGGGGCTTCCCAGGTGAGCGCCGAGCAGTTAGCCAGCCAGTTGGAGCGGAGTATCACCCTGACGGCCGTTGACCTGGACGCGCTGGGCGATCTGAATATGCGCTTCAACGAGTTTGCCTTTGCCATGCAGTCCATCGACCAGCAGGTTGTCGCCAGCGCACGCAGTTATGCCCAGTCTTATACCAGTATCTTTGGCCGCCAGGTGCCGCCATCGTATATTGATCTGGGGCATTTCGTCCAGTTGGTGGCAAAGCAGTCCCGGAACATGGGGGTGCAGCAGGCCGCCGGTGAGGTGATGGATGCCCTGGGCCGTGCGGTCGTGGCCGAGCGGCACGGGAGGTCAAAGCCCGGTTCTACCGGTATCGCAATTTACTTCCCGAATTCCTCTCTTTATGATTCGCCTTATACCGGGATGCAGTCCTATACGGTGCTGGCGGACCGGTTCTCCCGCGCTTCGTTGTGGGATGACTTCCTGGTCTATCACTACAGCAATCGTTCTTTCAAAGCCGACGCCTTTGAGCCGGTCACCCCTGCTTTTGACGCGCTCACCCGCGCCCCGGGGAGCGGAAATATCTCCATTTCTCAGATTGAAGCTTCGGCAAGTTCCGCCGCGCCGGGAGAGACGGTTGGGTTGAGCGCCGAGATCACCGGGGAGAATATCGGGTATATTTACCTGTTCACCGGTCTGTATGACTCGCAGTCCAACAGCATTTATGTGGCCGATACCGATTACCTGGAAAGCCCGGATACCGCCGAGCTGAACGGGGTTTACTATCCGGTCTGGCCGCAGAGCGATACTTTCAAGATGAATTTTGACTGGGAACCGATCCTGTTCTCCATTTCGGACGGCAACCAATCGGCGCTGGCGCTGCTCAACCCCGGGTCCTACGGCGCTTCGGCGGAAGATGCGGTTTATGTGGTGCAGGGCACCTATACTTTTGCCTCTTCGGGGGAACAGCGCAGGGCGGAGCTTTACTTCAAAGACGGGAAGCTGTTCCAGGTGTTCGGGTTCAAAGGCGAGGATACCGCCGGCGCGCCGGCAGAGATCACGCCGGATTATAGTGACACCTTTACCCTGAGCCAGAAGTGGATGGACCTGGATTCTTCCGGCAATGTCACCCAGGTTGCCTACGAGGACGGCGATACGCTGACCTTCACCAATTCGCCCTTTGTCTGGGAGCAGGTCTATGCCCCGGCCGGGGAATACCTGGTGGGGTTCCTGGTCAGCGATCTGGACGGCAACATGAGCGAGGCGTACACCCAGCTCACCGTGCGCTGAGTTTGACCCGTTTTTGATCATCACGCGCCGCCGGATGTCTTCCCGGCGGCGCGGTGGTTTTAAAGGATATCATCGCGAGGAGAGCACCAATCCGGCGCGGCAGCGGCGTGGGGCGTATGGGTACCCCGTGGGGTGCGACACAAAAAAACCGTCACCGGGGCAGAGATGGAGAGGTTTTTCGCTCCCTGCGGTCGCTCAGAACAATTGTGAAGGGACGCAAGGACTTTGTGGCAAGAAAGTCTTTGTCTCACGCAAAGCCGCCAAGACCGCAAAGAAATCCCTTTTTTTGTTTACAATGACTTTTTGGGGAATACATGGATGTGCTCACGTCAGGCTATAAAGACTCTTTTGCCCTAATGAGGATCAATCTGCTGTGTTGCTTTAATCATATTGCTTTGCTTTCATCATACTAATGATATGACGGGTACAGCATGGTGAACGGACGGGTGGGTGAAACGAAGTGAAGCCAACCAGGCCCGGGCCGGCTACAGTCGTTTTTTGATCGCCATAACTTGCTCTACATCCCACCCACGTTCATGGGCTCTGGATAACAAATCTTTTTTCATTTTCTCAAGTCGTTCTTCAAACTCGTCTATATTGAGATTCCCGGCTGCCTAGGTACGTTGGATACGGGAGAGTTCTTCTCTGAAATCCCGAAGTTCAAGAGATGTCATGAGGATACTCACCTCCCGGATTAGATCGTCTGCCTTTTCCGAGAATATCCTTATCTTATACGCCACGATATCAAGATACGGTTCGTCGCCTTTGCCGCCTGCTGGCATTTTCACCTCAATTCTAATGTTTGGATTCCTGCCTCGTTCTCTTGAGCCGGAAACCCCGCCGCCCCCGGCCCGGCGTGCGCGGTGTCAGGCGGCGCTTTGCTGTTTTGAAAGCTCTGGATAAGAGATTTCTTTGGTGAATTTTAAATACGAAAGGGTCAGGATAATTAAAGTAAACGGTATCAGGAACAGGTTCATGATCAAGCCTGTAACGATGACAACAGGCATTGCCATTATTTTTTGATAGGTGAAGTAATCAAGAGCCAATGGCATGGGGAGCTCAAATTTAAATAAAACTGAAAAGAGAATGGCTGCTAATCCCATACCCAGCAACTGTGTAAAAAAAGCCATTCCTGTAATTACAAAGACCCGAAAAAAATTATTTAATGTGATGAGAAGGCTTGTCCACGCGGCGGCAACTGCACCGACATCATGGATCATGATTGCGCAATTGCTAAAGGTAAGCAGCGAACTGAGAAAAACTGCATTTAATAACAAGATGATGAGCCATAAAATGGGTGAAGCAAACGCCCTGAGCGTAAAAAAATATAAAATCAACAGCTCTGTCGATACCGGGAGGATGATAAAGAGTGATGCACCCAGGAGACGGGGGAATCTTGCCTGGCTTTGATGCCATACTTCTGTAAAAGAGGGCCTTTTATTTAAAGTTGTTTGATAAATCAGATATGTTAAACCACCTGACGAAATTACAGAAAAGCACCAGACGGCCAAGTTTAAGAGGGAAGATACACATAGAAAAAAAAGATTGCCCTGTATAGATGAGAAGAATTGAAGGAGTGTTGTAGTGAGGAGCAAAATAAACCCAAAACACCAGATGAGTTTCATGGTGCGGAAAATGCGAAATGAGTCTTTAAGGATAAGAATGAAATTCATGGTGTTCTCTTAAGAAGCCGTCTAACGGCTGGTTTTAGCACCAGGGTGTGGCCTGTCAGCTGCACGCTGTGTTAGCCGGAGATACCAATTAAACCAAATGTATGGGTCTACGAAAACCAATGCCTTTAATCTTTTTTTCTTTGATAAGACGAACAACTTTATTGCGGACAAGAATAAAATGATTCGCTCCTGCACCAGACCCATAACATTCGTAGCTCTTGACGAAGTCTGGCAATCCCTTTAGAGAACTAGCCTTGAATTTGATTGGCTCGGTCAAGGGATAATGGTATTTAACGCGCCCACAAAAAGGTGCTCCAGGTCGATCTTTTAATTGCCCAATTCCTTTGACAAAGGATTCTTCGTTTTGTGATTTACAGGTAACTGAAAAAAGATTGTCAACAATCAAGGCTGGTTCTTCAATTGTTGGAATATCCAACTGAAAAACATTGTCGAAAGGTTGATTTGTCTTATGGTGTATAACATCAAGATATTTCACGCCTGCAATTTCAGTAGAATTAAACAAACTAACAACCATTGGTCGGATAAAAATCTCATCAAAGACCCAATGCAAGCCTAAAAACTGTGCTTGCTTCTGACTAAAATCTTTTTTTAGTCGAAATGGTCTATCCTGTTTTTTCCCTTGACCGCACCTGCTGCAATAATTCCGTGTGTCATATGTGGCTTCGATGTAACTATCTTCTGGTTGTGGGTATTGAAATTCTCCTACTTCGGCTTCTACCCATTCAGCACTTAATACTTCCTTTTCTTCATAGTGTAAGGCAGATTGAAGAAATAGGTCATTTAGTTTGGCAAAGCTTATCAATTCCGAAGCGTAGGGTGCATGCTCCGAAAAAGTGTATTCAATGGATGATAAAGGGCCATTCTCGTTAAACTGATAACGACAATCAAGTTTTTGAAACGTAGATTTGAGCAGCTCATACTTTGGGCTGTTACTGAATTGTAGTATGCGATGTTGTAATTCCATAATATCTATTTGGGCTCCGCTTAACTATTCGATACACTGCAATCACCCTGAACAAACCCATGATGGATCTTAAACAGATTCTCCGTAATTAAAAAAATGGCATTACGCCCCGCTCACCATTCACCAATAAATAACCCCACAAATAAGTAATTACAGTGTATTCCCCTGCGTTCCCAAAATCAAGCCGCCGACAACACTGGCCGTTTGCAAATCAAAACGCAAGTCGCGTTCACTGCCACAAACAAACCGCGCCGCCGCCCTTCGGGACAAGAAAAGCGGCACGCCACGGGCAGTGGGTGTAGCAGGATGAACGGTAGGACATGAAACGCAGTGAACCCCACCGGATCCGGCCGGCTGTCAGAGTGGGAGAGGTTTTCTCTTATGCAAAACTGCAAAGCGTGCTTGGCTTATTTTGTTGGGTTTCGCTCTTGTCCTTACCGGGGTCGTACCAGCCACGCGTCGCTCAACCCAACCTTGTATCTTTAAAGGGGAGCCAGTGTATGCTTAATATAGATGCACTGGTCAGGCAGTGGAGGGTGAATTTGGACCCAACCTGAGGGCACAGACCCTGTTCCGTAGACCGGATCCCCTCCAATTTGCTCACCTAAAGGTCGAACGGTATCTGAAGCCTCCTGTATTGGAAGAGCTTGCATTCA
>JAHDQE010000071.1 GCA_018433975.1 Ornatilinea sp.
TGGTCTTTACAAACTCCTCATCCTTCAGCATCCGTCCCGCTTCTTCAGGATGGTATGCGTAATCACACCAGCAGTCCTTGCCTGCGGCCCTGAAAAACTCGATCACAACTTCATCATAATCCGGCCAGGACATTGTGAAACTCCCGTCCTTAGCCTGCTCCCCGCCGCCCCAACGCCTGATTGGTTTAAACCCATCCGCGTAAAGTTTAGGCAGAAAGGCGACCAGTTCTTCAATCTCTTCCAAAACAGGAAGTCGTGTTGGATCCATCTCATTATCTCCGACCTGTAATTCAATATCGACCATTGTTAAACGGATTATGCCATAAAAGTGAAAGCGGCGCTTTTAAATCAGAGAGTACGGCGTATCCTCTCCCGCACACCGGATCAAACAAACTTATTGGAAAGCAAAGAAACTGTCCATTCTGGCAAACAATTTGCACCCTATCCAAGTACGAAAGATTTTTGCCGCAGTTTGAAAACGGCAGCGAGGATAGGCGTGTGTTATGAAACCTTTTCGAAAAAATGTAGCCATCGCAATCGACGGGGGCGGCATTAAGGGCATTATGGTTACCAAAGCCCTTTCCGTCCTTGAGGAAGCGTTGGGGAAGCCCGTTCATGAAATTTTTCAATTGGCCGTGGGTACTTCCACCGGGTCCATCATTTCCGCCGGGATCGGCGCGGGTATTTCGGCGCACCGGATGACCGGATTGTATATGGAGTTGGGAGAAACGGTCTTTCAACGCACCTTGCGCCACGCACTCTGGCCGCTGACACGTTATCGCTACTCCGACCAACCCCTTAAAAATGCCTTATCCCATGTCTTCGGCGCGATGGAAATGGGGGATTTCTGGCTGCACGAGCCGCCCATCGATGTGGTCATCACCACCTTTGACCTGACGGAAAACCGCACCCGGTTTGTAAAACCCTGGAAAGAGGAGTACACTTCCTGGAATGTATGCCAGACGGTGCAGTCCTCCTGCACCGTTCCGACTTATTTCCCGGTTGTGGAAGGACGCTTTATCGATGGCGGTGTGGGGTCCTACTCCAACCCATGCTACCTGGCCGCGTACGAAGCTTCGATCTGTCTCGGGTGGGACCCCGCTGAGACCACACTGATCAGCCTCGGCACCGGACGACCCCCCCACACCTTCTCTGCATACCACGCCCAACAGTTCTGGGCATGGCAGTGGCTGAAGCCAATCCTGGGGGCTTTTCTGCAATCCGCCGATGACCAGCAGGTCAACCTGGTGGAGACCTTCTTCAAAAAGCTGGATTTCCGCCGCTTTCAAATTGACCTGCGCGAGCCCATCGAGATGGATGATCCCGCCAAAATCCCGGAACTGAGCGCTTACGGTATCCGGATGGGACGGATGATTCTTGCCGACCGCATTGACCCGGTACAAAAAAGGCTCCCCGATATCCTCAAGCCCTGACCCGATTTCCAAACCTTTTAAAACAGTTTGACTCGCTCCATTCTGATCTGGCAATATAAGTAATACCCCACACCATCCCTATTTCATGACATTCGGGCCTTATTTGTAGTTCCTGTTATTTGTATTGGAGGCGTGTTATGTCAAATTCCCCTTTAGACCCTGTTTATTGCGAACTTAATACCATCCACAAAGTGATCACGCGCGGTATCCGGGTTTCTCTGGAAAACGTAAAGAAGTACCGCACGACCGATTTTCCAAATCCACGCACCAAAAAAGGCTTTATCGATTATGTCCGCAGCCTGATCCTTACGTTGGACAATCATCACTATTCAGAAGATGATATTGCTTTTCCCGTCTACCAGAAATATGCGCCGGAAGCGCCTTATCAATTACTGGCAACAGAGCATCACAATATGCTGTCCATTCTAAATGAGATGAAAGCAGTCTTAGGCCATCTGGACAATCCTGCTACCGAAGCCGGGGGACTCGATTCCCTCCAGAGTTCATTGAGCGCCCTGGAAGAACTGTGGAATCCTCACATCAACTGCGAAGAGGGACATTTCTGCGCACACAGTTTGCTTAAAAGCATCCCCGAAAAGGAACAGGTTCAAATCGGTAAAAAGATCAGTGCGCATGCCATAAAGAACTCCAAACCTTTATCCCTTTCTTTGCCTTTCCTTCTTTACAACTTACCCGTTGAAGAACGCGCCCTATTCTCTCAGGGCATCCCGAAACTGGTCACCGGGTTCCTTGTGCCCGTAGTCTGGCGCCGTAAGTGGATGCCTATGAAACCTTTCCTGATCCATTAAATGGTGGCGACAGAACCAGGAGCTGGTTTCACCCCGATGATGATGAGTAACAAAGAAAGACAGCACCTATTAACCCAAAGCAGGTAAACAGAGAAAAGTACCCCTTGTTAATGCATTAGCAAGGGGTACTTTTAATGTCTATTGAACAAATTTCGAGGGGCAGTAAAGGGCTAAAGCGCCCGTTTCCCTTTTAATCAGTTTTTATAGGACAGCACCGGAAACCTTATATTTTCAAGATTTTCGGCGTTTCGTGTTATAAGCTTCCATCATGAAGCTTCGTCGGGGCTATCCTGTGTATTACCAGGCATCCTCTTACAGATTATCCGGTCACGACATCCCTTTTCTTAAGCCAAGTTACTGCAAAAACAACACAGATAACGATATAGAAAAGACTGATTACGAGGAACTGTCCCGTACCACACTGCATGGGACCTCCGGGACGATTGGCTCGCATGCCCAGGCTCACAAGCGAATAGGGGAACCATACGCCGTATCCCTTGGCCATAGCTGCCAGTCCCGCAATGCCACCGATCAGCGCGATTCCAACCGGCACAGCAAAACTACGGATTACAAGCGATATGCAAAGTTGGAGGGCGGAAATCACAATTCCGCCGACAGCGCCAAACAAGAGCCATTCCGGAAGCTCCGGCGGAATCGGAGCGGTCAGTCCGCAGAGTTTACCCGAAATCACAAACAAGATGCCGATCCAAATCTGCGTCAGAAGCACCATGATGGAAGTGACTATCAGCTTTGAAAAATAAATACCAGCGACCGGCACAGGCACGGTCATAACCGAATTCCAGTTGTAATTAATATGTTCCAGACGAAAAATGTAGGAACAGTATACACCTATGAGAGCGGGAAAAAAGAAATAGCAGACAAACAGGGTATGTTGAGTCCAAAGATCGTACCATTGGCCCTGCAAAATCTCTAAATTTTGCAGATAGTTAAAGGTTCCCATAAGAGCCGGAATGATCGGAATAATCAAAAAAGCAAGCCAGACCGGGCTGCGGTGAAGCTTCATCCGTTCGGCCCGAAGCGTTCTGAAAAACATCTTCACATCTCCTTTCGGACAAAAAGCGTGCGACCTGCAACATATATCAAGCAGAACATAATTGCTAAGACAACAAACCCGTTCCAATCAACAGGCGTATAGTAACAATCCATAATGCGAGTTGTCCCATCCCAATCCATGCCCACCAACATCAGCACGCCGTAATATCCCCATACAAGGAGCTTTCCAAGGCTTTGAGGTAAAAACAACAGGTACAACCCGGCCAGCGCTCCGATCAACCCCACACTCAGCGGGATCATTTGATTGACAATGAGCAGCGACAGTGATTGCTGAAGGAGAAGAATCGTCATGTTTACGGATGTTGTAAAAAGCAGGTAATATAACAGCTTATCCACCGGAACGTTTCCTTCAAATCCTTTTACAGATCCAAAAATGATGATGACGGCAATCTGAAGGAGAACAACGGCAAACATATAACATGCCCCGCACAGAAATTTCGCATCAAAAAGCCTCCCGGACGACATTACAGTTTCAAGCAGTTTCAGCGTTTGCCCTTTGTGCTCGATATCGCACAGCCGTGAAGCTACCACCGCGGCAATAACCGGCATCATGATGGTATTTAGCAGCGGAAACTGGTACAGGCAGATCATCCAGCCTTGAGAAAGTTCGTGTGCATCCATATTCCGAAACGCCCAAATCGCCCATAGGAGCTGTACAAAGATCAGAGCGGCGACGATCAGCCAAACTTTTCTACGGCGGATTTTATGAAATTCCGTAATAAGTGCCTTTATCATAAACTCACCGCCGTTCCGGTCAGTTCAATGAAAATATCCTCAAGGCTTCTACGCCGCTCCTCAATGCGAACGATGCCAATATCATTTTTAAAAAGCATTTTCATATAACGTGCTGTTTCCTCATCGCTGAGTCTCGGCAACAGCAGAGCTTCCTCCTGAAATTTGCACGCTACTCGCTGTTCGTTAAAAATATGGAAAGCCGCCTCATTATCAAGAGTACGCACCGCGATGTGAGAACTGCTCCTTTCCCTCAGCGCAGCCATATTGCCCTGAAAAACCAGTTCACCCCGGCTTATGATCCCGACACTCGTAGCGATCTGATCAATTTCACTCAGCAGGTGGCTGGACACCATCACCGTCATTCCATACTGTTGCGGAAGAGAGCAGATCAGTTCCCGCATTTCCTGAATACCGGCCGGGTCGAGGCCGTTTGTCGGCTCATCAAGGATTAAAAGTTTCGGATTACCCAGAAGTGCACAGGCAAGTCCGAGACGTTGTTTCATTCCCATTGAATACTGCGAAACTTTTTTCTCCTTTTGATTGTCCAGCCGAACAATCTGAAGCACCCTGTTGATGTCTTTCTCCGGCACGCCCTTGAGCGTGCTCACGATCAGAAGGTTCTCTTTGCCGGTCAGATGCCCATAATAACTCGGGGATTCGATCAGAGACCCAACTTCTTGCAGAATGGAAAGTCTGTTCCGGTTACTAAGCTTCTTGCCAAATACGGCAATCGTACCGGCCGTTGGCCGGGCGAGCCCTAGAATCATTTTCATGGTAGTGGACTTTCCCGCACCGTTCGGCCCGAGGAAACCATAGACCGCTCCTTCCTGAACCGAGAGGTCAAGATCCTTCACCCTTAAAACCTTCTCGTACTGTTTGCACAGGCCGGTCGTTGTTATCATATCGGACATATAAATGCCTCCTTCTTTGTTATTGAGAGAATAGTAATATGTCCGTCTTACATGAACCTGTGGCTAAGCTTACATTTACCTTAATTTTGAGGGGAAACACCTGATTCATCTTATAATGAGCTTGGTGATAACTATGAACGATATATTTGACTGCAAGCTCCTGATCGTCGATGATGAGCCGGAGTTACTAAAAATGCTGGATAACATTCTTCGCCGGGAAGGGTTTAGAAAACTCATTGCTGCCACAAGCTGCGCCCGGGCCCGCAAGCTCTTTGCCTTGGAACAGCCGGAAAGCGTGATTCTGGACGTCACATTGCCCGACGGAGATGGTTTCTCGTTGATGCGGGAATTTCGGGAGAAATCGGCCATACCGGTAGTGTTTCTTTCCGCCCGCGATGAAGACGAAAACCGCTTGCTCGGGTTAGGCCTTGGGGCGGATGATTATATTACGAAGCCATTTTTACCCCGGGAGTTAACTCTCAGACTGAAGGCCGTCCTTAACCGTACTTATTTTCCTGCCGTTCTCAACCAGGCGGCAAAGCCCGTCTTTCAATTGGGGGGGACGAAGATCGACCTCAACGGCGGAACAGTCATATCAAAAAACGGCCAGGTTACACTGACCGCCAAGGAATTTGCTCTTCTGGAAAAGCTGTATGAAAACCGTGGGAACATCGTCACCGGTGACAGCCTGTGCCGTGCCGCGTGGGGTGACGATCTGTACGGATACGAAAACGCTCTTATGGTCCACATCCGACACTTACGGGAAAAGATTGAGCCGGAGCCTTCCGTACCCCGGTATCTTTTGACCGTCCGAGGTCTCGGTTACAAGCTGGTAGGAGTGGACGGCAAATGAAGAGCATGATAAAGATATTATCCCGTTACGTGCTTTCAGCCGCCGGAGTCGCGCTTATTCTGCTTGTTGTCAACTTTGGAGCTTTTATTGCCTGGGTTGTCCAGTCGAGCAGTATATCGCAGAAAGACTATAGTACTTCTCAGCTTTCGGACAGTCTGACATCTGAAAATGGCGCTTACACCCTGTCCGAGGCTTCACGTGATGTGATTGAAAGAAAACATCAATGGGCAATGCTGATCGACAACAGCGGGAGTGTGATCTGGAGCTTAAGTTTACCCTCGGATGTACCACGCGACTACACCCTTTCCGATGTAGCAAGTTTTTCCCGCTGGTACTTGAACGATTATCCTGTCTATGTATGGCGCCGGACGGATGGCCTGTTTGTGCTGGGCAGTGAAAAAGGCAGCCTGTGGAAACATGGTATGGAAGTACCGCAAAAGATGATGGATAGGATCAAGATATGGATACCGGCTGTTCTAATTTTGAATAGTATCATAGCGGTATTGCTTGCACTGCTTCTTGGTCTGCGGCTCTTTCATTCCCTTAAGCCCCTTATCAAAGGCATTGAGAACATGGCCGAAAACCATCCGGTAGAACTTTCAACAAAGGGACTTCTCGGCGCTCTTGCTTCCGGGATCAACAGAACCTCCGAAAAACTGATTACCCAGGAAGCCGCATTGAAAAAGCGGGATAATGCCCGCACAACCTGGATTGCTGGCGTATCCCACGACATACGGACGCCGCTTTCCATGGTAATGGGCTATGCAAGCCAGCTCGAAGAGGACCCCGAGCTACCGCCCGCAAAACGGGAACAGGCAGGTATAATCCGAAGCAAAAGTGAACAGATCAAAGTGCTGGTAAACGATTTGAACCTTGCCTCCAAGCTGGAATATGACATGCAGCCGCTCCGAAAGGCCGCGGTATCGTTGGCGGCCCTCCTGCGCAGCGTCGCCGCCGGGTTTATAAACGGAGGTCTTCCGGATATCTATTCCATCGATGTTGAAGTAAGCGAGAACGCGCAGAATATCGTTGTAGAGGGCGACGAAGAACTTTTAAAACGTGCCGTTTCTAATCTGATCGACAACAGTGTGAAGCATAATCCAGGCGGATGTGTGATCACGGCCTCTCTGAGCAGAAACGGAATTATTTGCATCCTTTCAATTTCGGATAACGGCACAGGATTCCGGCAGGATACATTGGAAAGCCTGAAAGCTTCGCAAAGCCCAATAGAGCTGCAAAACCACGGTCTGGGCCTTACCATCGTACAACAGATCATAAAAGTTCACGGCGGGACTACGGAATTTCATAACTTACCCCAGGGCGGCTGCGAATCAGTGCTTTCATTGTCTATTCTCACCCGTGAGAACGGTTAAGTGCTGAAAGATAATTATTGTCTGACGTTAACTTAAATTGTTTCAGCGTGAAGATAATATGATATTTGCACATCCATTTCGTATGCGCCAGACTCTTTGTCATGGGAACCACTTCCTATCCTTTTGCAACTTGAACTCTGCAATTTTTCCGGGTGGGATTTCCTTTTGCAAGCTTTTGTTTTCCTGGCGATGGTTTTTATTTCGGGCAATTGCACTTAACTCACTATAATATTAACAAAAACCGGCGCGACTTATGCCACACCGGCCTTGCCACAGTATTTACTTCCTTCCCGCCCTGCTCCAATCTAAAGCGGTCTTTCGACATTCCATAAAGGATATTCAGCTCTGTTTCGCAGTATCTTCCGCCAGAGCAATCGCGCCCAGAATGCCCGATTTTGTACCCAATCCCGGCTCAACAATATAATCTGCAATATGTTCGGTAATCTGGGGGGACTGGACATATCCATTCAGGATCTTCCGGACTTCCTGATGAATGGCCGGGAAAAGCTGTTTCTGCTGCATCACTCCCCCACCCAGAAGAATACGCTGCGGAGAAAGGATCACAATATAAGCCGTCAGAGCGACGGAGATTGTACGCGCTTCAATTTTCCAGGCTTCGTGGTCCAGCGGGAGGGTCTCGGCGGGCACCCCCCAACGGGCCTTCATAGCCGGGCCGCTGGCCAGGCCTTCAAAACAATGCCCGTGGAACGGGCAGATCCCGGTGAACGCATTCGGCCCTGCTTCCAGCGGCAGGAGGATGTGCCCCATTTCCGGATGGACCAATCCGTGCAGCATCTTTCCATTGACCAGACCGCCGCCGCCAATCCCCGTGCCAATTGTCAGATAGATGAAGGTGTCGAGGCCTTGCGCCGCACCGTAACGCCATTCTCCGTAACCGGCTACATTCACGTCGGTATCAAAACCAACCGGAATATGAAAAGCATCCTTTAACGGCCCAACCACATCGACATTTGCCCATCCGGGTTTGGGGGTTGAAGTAATATATCCATAAGTCGGCGAACCAAGATTCAGGTCAACAGGCCCAAAGCAGGCTATTCCAATCGAGTCCAGTTTTCCATATTTCACTTCAGCCTGCTTGAAATAATCAATGGTTTTCCCCAGGGTTTCCTCCGGGGTTGTCGTTGGAAACCGGACTTTATCCCGAAGATCAGCCGGGCCAGTCCCCACAGCACAAACAAATTTCGTACCACCGGCTTCAATAGCACCAAATAGCGGACTCATTGGATCTTCCTCCTGAGTAAATTTGTATAATTATACAAGAATCGGGGCCATAAAATCCATCACCAGCCGGATAAATTCAAACGCAGTTTACAAAATTGTAACGATTTTGTTAAGAGAAAAAATAGACCGGTCTTGTATAATAAACGTATTGTTGTGGCAACCTGCCAACATCTCATTGAAACAGATTCGCCGGGGGAAAATTGGCACATCATTACAGAAGCAGGGAATCCAGGAAGCCTCATCATCGCATACTGCTTTACATGTTGATTGTGGCCATATTCTTGAGCTTCGCCAACCATTCACACACTGTCATCGCACAGGATAGCGGGGAGGGTCGAGTTACCTACAAGACAACCACCTTCACCGAATATATCTGGCATCTTTCTTCGCGCGCCAATGGGAAACAGATCTGCGAAGTGGTCGTTTCCCATGAGGGTTTCCCCACCGACCTGGAAATGATGTCCTCCTGTGAGACCAGTCTTATCCCTGCCACGCCGACCCCCACAGCCTCGCCTTACCCCTCCCCAACGCCCACCGGAACATACACTCCCCAGCCTACCAAAACCCCCGCGCTCACACCCGCACCCACCGAAGTAATCATTCAAAATTTCTATGACGAAAGCTATTGGGTGTTCATTGATTCCAAAGAAATTACCCAGACCAACAAAATCCAGCTTCCTGAAATGATCCTGGAAATTGAGGCTCCGCCGGCACAGGTTCTAGAAACGTTTGTCACCCTCCGGGCATACGACCCGGCCCCGGAATATGACATCACCAGCATACAGGGTGTCCTGGAAGGGAAGCCGTTCAAATGTGATGGAGATGCCTGCAATGTATATTTTGATCACGACGCCCAGATCACTTATTGGGCTACCTCCAGCTTTGGCGACGAAAGCCAGCCTTATACTGCCACACTGCGCATTTCCCGGAATCAAGCCGATTACAACATCAGCGTCACCAACCGCAGCATTGTTTATCACTATACGGATGCCGCCGCACTGGTCTGGAAAGGGGTGGCTCAGGGAACGGAACCCCAGTGGACGTACCTGCCTCAAAGCCCTTCCCAGCTCAACACCAGCAAAACCCTGCACTATCTGGCCGCCAAATTGATTGTAAGCGGCATCGTGAACGCGCAGGATTGTCCGGGGAACGGTTTGTTTGATAACTGGGCTCCCAATGGCTGCGGAATTGAAAAAGCCCTCCCCGCCCTCACTTCCTGGCAAAACCGGTTCGATAACGTCATCTGGAACGCTTCCAAACAACACGGCGTTCCCGCAAAATTGATCAAAGCCATCATTGAACAGGAATCTCAATTCTGGCCGGAGAAAACGGGCAGTGACTTTGTGGATGAATATGGTTTTGGCCAGCTCAATGAATTTGGCGCAGACGTGGCACTGCGGTGGGATAAAAGCCTGCATGACCAGGTCTGTTCCAGTACCCTGTTTGATTGTCCGGAATATTATGCCAACCTGCCCTCTTATTCTCAGGCAATGCTGCGCGGCCGGCTCCTCCAACTGGTCAATGCCAACTGCCCCACCTGCGAATACGGAATTGACCTGATCAAGGCCGAAGAAAGCATCGATATCCTGGCCCAGACGATCTACGCCAATGCCCGGCAAGCCGGTTATATCCTCGAAAAATACCAGGCTCAGACCGGATACGAGGATTTATGGCGCTTTACCCTCGTCTCTTACCATGCCGGTTATCAATGCCTCGAAGATGCCGTCACGCGCACCATCTCTCAGGGGCAGCCTCTCTATTGGAAAAATGTTTCCTCCCACCTGACCTGTGAAGGAGCGGAGGCGTATGTGGACAAAATATGGGAAAAACTGGACACGTTCGGGGAGTTTTACCCGCCCGTGGTCACCGTCGATGTAACAGCACAATTCCCAACGGAGATGCCGGCTCTTCCCACCCCCACTTACCAGCCGGATATCCTTGACGGCACCATCCATATCTTCATGTTCCTCGACCGGAACGGCAATTATCAGATTGACGAAGATGAGCGCATCTCAGAGTCTCCAATCCTGGTAGAGTTTCCTCAAGGAGAAACTTATCCGGGAAAAATCATGAATGGAGAAACCTCCATAAATTTTGAAAAGAAAAAGGTCGGCTCCAGGGTAACCATCGCTGCCCCGGAACTGTACCAATCCTTCACCGAAACGATCCCGGATACGGGGTCTATCCTGGTAATTTTCTGCATTGAGCAGCCCAGGCTGCCCGCCAAACTGCCTTAATTAAGGACTTATCGCGTATGTCAGATCAAAAATTCGACTCTTTACCGGAACCACTTCCTGAATCACAACCTCATCCGTCCGCTATGCCCGATGCTCTGGATCAGCCGGATATCATCCGTTCCGCATTCGGTCAGCAGGAAGACACTCCCCGCATTGAGGAGGAATCATCTTCTGGAATCGGCAATTTTTTCCGTGATCTTACGGACAAATTAAAAAATGTTCTGGGTCTGGGCAGAGAAAAAACAGAAGAGGAATCAACATTCCAGATTTTTGATGCCGATCTTCTACCCATCGATGAGAAAGATTCTGTTGAAGAAGACCCGGAATTTGAAGCCGGATTCGCATTTATTGAACAGGAACGTCTGGAGACAAAACAACAGGAGGAATCTCCCCGGATCAGGAACATCAATACCTTTGAAGAGTCTCCCCCTGACGCAACACAGCAGGAAAGTGGAGCGGGAACCTCTCCCGAAGAAGCATTGCCGTCTATTCAGGAACCCGAGGAAACACTTGACCAACAGATCCTTTCGGAAGAGGAACTTCGGTTCCAAACATTTCTTCCGGAAACCGGCCCTTTCCCATCCACAAACGAAAATCCGGCTCCCGAACAGCCCGCTTTTAAGAGGATGCCGGAAGATCAAGAAAACGACCTGCCCTTTACGGTCTCGCCCGATTCCCCGCCTGATGAAGATCCTTTTAGGAGAAATGAAGAGTCAACTCAAGGTAAAGGTTTCTCTGATGAAGACCTAAAAACATTCCTCAGAGAACTGGACGCAAAAGAGGCAGAAACGATCCCTCACCCTCCAACAGAAAGTTTCGAGGCCCAATCTCCGGAGGATTGGAACATTCCTTTTTCACCAAGCCCGGCCCCAACACGTATTCTTGGAGAAGAAAGCGGGCGTGTGGAATCGGAGGAGGAAGATGACATCCTCAATCTGCGTTCGATGTTCAATGAAGAAGATATGACCGGAAACGAAGAAGGGGAAGACACATTCGCTCCCGTTCGCCCACAAACCTGGGACAACGACACGGACTCATTTGCAGATTTAGATCCATCCCTGCCCGAAGACACCCCTTCAGACGGCGAATCATCCTTCGATCTGACAGAAGAGGAAATTGAAGCGCTAAATCCGGAAGATTTTCTCCCCGAAAGCATCCTCAAAGATTCAAAAAACCGCGTATTCATCCTGGAAGAAGATCAGCCAAAGGATAAGAAACCAACGCCAGGTGAACCGGAGACCGAGCTTAGGGATGAGAAGCAGACCGCAGAGCCATTTTCCCGCAGCACAGAAACAGAAAGTTATTTTAACAACCTCCGTTCCGTTTTAAAGACGGACGAAGACGACCGCTCAAAGAGCCATGCTTCACTGGTAAATCATGAAGATCTGGCTAGCGTCGGGCCCAAAAAGGAAAAGGATTCCATACCGGAAAAGTCTGGCAACCCTGCCGCATTGGACAACAGCAAGCTGTTTACAAAATTGGATAAAGGCTACGAAGATGCCCCGCAACTCTTCCATAACGAATCACAAAAGCCAAAATCCATCCTGGCAGAGATCTTAACCACATTTTCCAAATGGGATATTAAAGAAGAACTGATGGTAGGAGCAGCGGTCTTATTCGGATTACTCGTTTTTTCCACAATCACCATCTTTGCCATCAATTCCATATTCCTCCCTTTCATCCATTCGATCCAGTTGCCTGATTCTGCCTCAGCGCTCCAGAACGCCGCTGTGGAAGAGGTTGACCCTTCCATCTATCCCGTCAGCCTGAAACTGCCGGGGGGATGGGTCTTTCCCCTCCAGGAGAGCACATTCCGGGATGGGAATTGGAACCCGGTTGCGGCAGAATACCTGCAGGATGCAACCATTCGCCGGGTCATTGCCATCCCGTGGAGCGAACAAACCGAAGCCGTCATATCAACTTTTGAAAAGGGGGATGAGCTCGTACTCTTCATGAACAACAACGATATAAAAGGGTACAAGGTAGAGGAAGTTAAAACGGTCTCGCAGGAGGATACTTCCATTCTGGTGGATACTCATCCTTCGTTGGTGGTGATTCTCTCCAACCCCGAAGCCTCTACACGTTGGGTGGTGATTTGTAAACCCTGATAACTTCTCCAGGGTTAGGACTTTTCCCGGGGATTTCGCTATAATAAAAAACAAGATCATATCATTGTAAGAAATAAGCAGGCAGCAAAGGAAGGATAAATACACATGGAGCACTATCGGGTAAAACCTGAAAAAGAAATCCACTTGAAGGATTACGAGACCAATGAAAGCAGCGCTTTTGACGGCAAGAAAAAAGATGGCAAAAAACGCCTGCTGGAATTGAATGAAGAGCTGGAAACTTTGCAGGAGTTGTTATATGCCGAGGGCAAGCACAAACTGTTGGTTGTGCTGCAGGGAATGGATGCAGCCGGAAAAGACGGCACAGTCCGGCATGTCTTTGAAGGCGTAAATCCTCAAGGAGTGCGCGTTTCCAGCTTCAAAGTCCCTACCGCAGAAGAATTGGCCCATGATTACCTGTGGCGGATCCATAAACAAACTCCGCGTTCCGGCGAGATTGTCATCTTCAACCGCAGTCATTATGAAGATGTCCTGGTGGTGCGGGTGAAAAATCTCGTTCCCGAGAAAGTCTGGAAAAAACGCTACGCGCAAATCAGAGAATTTGAAAAAATGCTCGTAGAAGAAGGGACTACCATTCTAAAATTCTTCCTGCACATTGGCAAAGAAGAACAAAAAGCGCGTTTCCAGGCCAGGTTAGATGACCCCACCAAACATTGGAAATTCAACCCCGACGACCTCAAAGTCCGCGCATTTTGGGAGGATTACCAGCAGGCTTACGAAGATTTGCTCAACAAAACCAGCACGGAAGAGGCTCCCTGGTACATCATTCCCGCCGACAAAAAATGGTACCGCAATCTTTTAATCGCTGAAACATTGGTAAAAACATTAAAGTCTTTCCAGATGCAGTACCCGGCAAACTCCGTGGACCCCTCTACAATCCACATCGAGTAAGCTGTTGTTATCGCCGATCATAACTATGGCTTCTTTAAATCCCACAGCCCCGGAACATGCGGGGCTGTGTACTTTTCAGATCATCCTCACTCCATTTCCGGAGCGAGTGTCCATATAAAAAACCTGTGCTTCTTATTTATTGACCTGGAACCGGGTTTCTCCATTCTCGAAGAATCCACGGATCTGGTTGATGGCTGCCAGACCGGCGTTGATGTTGGCTTCCGCAGTTTGGGCGCCCATCTTTTTGGGTGTAAAGAAGAAACGTCCGGGGAATTTCTCGGCAATTTCATCTTTGCAATCCGGAGCGACATCCGCGATATAGTAGAAATCGCTGCGGTTGGCAAACATCTTCAACAAGTCCGCTTCATTCACGACCTCTTTACGGGCCGTATTGACCAGCACAGCATGTTCAGGCATGCGAGAGAGCAGACCTTCATTGATGGAATTGCGCGTTTCATCGGTGGCAGGAATGTGAAGAGAGACATAATTACAGGTCTCGTAAAGCGCTTCAACGCTGTCCACTGCATGCGTGCCGTCTTTCTCAATGGCTTCCTTGGAAATATATGGATCAAAGGCATAGGTTTCCATTCCAAAACCATGCGCAATTCGGGCAACGTTTCGGCCCACATTCCCATACGCATGAAGACCCAGCTTCTTCCCCATCAATTCAATGCCTGCTGAACCATTGAAACTGTTCCGGGCCAGATAAACCATCATTCCCAGGGTCAGTTCTGCCACTGCATTGGCATTCTGCCCGGGGGTGTTCATGACCACAACGCCCTTCTCGGTTGCAGCTTCCAGGTCAATGTTGTCGTACCCGGCGCCTGCCCGGACGATGATCTTAAGGTTCTTACCTGCTTCGATCACTTCACGCGTTGCTTTATCGCTTCGAATAATCAGCGCATCCGCATCCGCTACCGCAGCGACAAAATCCGATTGGTCTGCATATTTTTCAAGCAAAGCCAGTTCGTAGCCCGCTTCATCGGCAATCTTCCGGATGCCTTCTACAGCTTTTGGGGCAAACGGTTTCACCGTTGCAATTAACACTTTGGTCATTTTTTTTACCTCATCTGATCTTCTATCAGTCAAAACAACCCGGCAAGATCTACCGGGTTGATGAATGAACTAATGTTTTGCTTCGAAATCTTTCATACAATCAACCAATGCCTGAACGCTCTCAAGAGGCAAAGCATTGTATAAAGAAGCGCGGAAACCGCCTGCGTCGCGGTGACCTTTGAGGCCCACCATTCCCCGCTCAGCAGCAAACGCCAGAAAATCAGCGGTCAGATCCTGATATTCATCTTTCATCAAGAAGGTCGCATTCATGCGGGAGCGATCTTCGGGGTCGGGAACCGTGCAGCGGAAGAGCTTGCTGCGCTCAATTTCTTCATACAGCAGATTGGATTTTTCGATGTTCCGCTTTTCCATGACCTCAACACCGCCCAAGTCCTTCAGCCATTTCATTGTCTGCAGTGCTGCATAAACGACCACAACGGGGGGCGTGTTGAACAAGGAACCCTTCTTAATATGGGTGCGATAATCCACCATGGTCGGCAGCGGTCGATCTACCTTACCCAGGATATCCTCCCGCACCACCACAAAAGTCACACCAGCCGGAGCCATATTCTTCTGAGCGCCGCCGTAGATCAAAGCATACTTGGATACATCAACCGGCCGGCTGAAAATATCCGAGGACATATCGGCGACCAACGGCACGGGGACATCAAAGTCTTTCCGGATCTCGGTTCCGCGAACCGTGTTGTTTGATGTAATATGGAAATAGTCTGCGTCTGCGGGGACAACGTAGTCTTTAGGAATGTAAGTGTAGTTTTTATCGGCCGAAGAAGCAACAACATCCACGTCACCAAACAATTTGGCTTCTTTAATCGCTTTGGAAGACCATGCGCCGGTATCCAGGTAAGCTGCTTTGGTCTGAAGCAGGTTGTAAGGCACATGGAAAAACTGTGTGCTTGCGCCACCCCCCACAAAAATAACAGAATATCCATCCGGAACGCTCAACAGATCTTTGAATAAGGCCGCCGCGTCTGCCATGGTGCGATCAAACTCTTTGCTGCGGTGAGAGATCTCCAGAACGGAAAGGCCCGACCCTTCGTAGTCTTTGATGGCTTCAATTGTTTTGTCGATTGTATATTGCGGTAAGATGGATGGACCAGCATAAAAATTATGTTTCTTCATTTCTCAAGCCCTTTTTTATGAGTGATAGAGGTTAATAAAGTAACGCCACTAGAATTATATAACAAAATTCGATTAGTTTGTCAGACAAATTGCCTGTTTCCTATAGGAAGCTTCTCCTCAATCCTGGTTTTTGCGGACCACATTTCGTCAAAGAACACCCGCTATACCCACGTGGAGATCAAAAAGGGATGAAGAGCTCATTCGCTCTCCATCCCCTTCACAATTAAAACATCGATTAGACTCTCAAAATTTTACCAGCCGCTTTCCAGACTCAGTTCAACCCGGTCACCAATCATCACGATCTCGCCCAGGAAAGCGCCCGTCGCTTTCGTCCGGCTCCCAATCATCAGTGAACCTTGCGGAACATAGAAATTGGCCTTCAGCTCGTTCCGCGTTCCGATCAGAATAGCTTTGAATTGGTCCCTGCCGCGCGTCTGATCTCTCCCGGTTACAATCACCCGCAAATCGGCGGCGGTCAGATCTGCTGCGCTTTCTGCCGGCATGATTTTCACACTCTTGCCGGTGTGCAGACGGGTAGAAATCCGGACCTCAACAGGCGCTTCGGCCACAAGCTGCGAATTTTCCAGCATATACACAGAACTGAAGTTGTAAACGCCGCCGGTCAGGACCAGAGTCGCCCCGCGGTTGACAAATACTGCGCCGTAACTGCCCGCTTCCAGGGTCAATGTGTCATTGCGGGAAACATAAACCGATCTGCCACCAGAGACAGAGCCCGGAATTGCAGGAAGGGCATCCACCAGCGGCAGTTCCAGCGGCTTATACGCGTTGCCCAGAATATCGCCCTTGTTCAGCAAATGGTTATAAAACACATCGTAAACTTGCGAGTCGTTCAATAATCTGACTCTGTCCGCCATCACACGAGAAACGGAATCGAGTACCGCGGCTTTCGGCGAGAAAGTGACCTGACCTGCATCATTATTGGCCCCTACATCCCCGCTGAGCACTTTGGCACGTGGAAGCAACAACACACGCTCCTGCGCCAGGACCACAAAATCTTCCAACAAGGGTTTCAGTTCCAAACCGATCAGGACCGGATCATGGTCAGAGGAGCGGTAAGCATCCGGTACATACAGATCGGGCTGGTTGTAATCGCTGTAGCTCATTGCCTCCGGCTCATCGGCATTGATATGCCAGATGGTGGCACCGCTGACCTGCTCCGCCAGGTGGGCCGCAGCCAGCGCCTGATCCAGCACGCCGGACTGTCCATAGTATTGATAGGAATAGGCATCTGTCCCGATGTATTCATCGATCAGGCTGTTATATCCGGCATCCTTAATCGCCACGATAGGATCTTCCATGCCATAAGAGTTCAGATCGCCTATGATGAGGAAGTCAGGGTCTGCCACACCGGTCGGGAAGGTTTCCAGATAGCGCGTGAGAGCTTCAGCAGCAGCTTTGCGCGTCAGGTTGCAGTTACCCTGCCCATCGCCAGTATCCGGATCCTCAACATCATTACAATCCGAACCTTTTGATTTCAGATGGTTCACCGCAACTGTAAAGCGCTCGCCGCTGTCCAGTTGTTCAAATGTCTGGATTAAAGGCGGGCGGTTCTTGTCATCCAGAAATTCCGGATCAATTGAAGAATCGAGAATGGCAGTCGTCCCAACCATAGTCACTTTGCCGGGTTTATAAAGCAGCCCGACCGCAATTTCATCCGTACCGATTTGCGGTATGCCGGGGTCGACAAACGCATAAGTGCCTGCACCGGCAACTTCGTTCAACCCGTTCACCAGATCCTGAATGGCACTGTATTCCCCATAGCCATCATTCTCAATTTCCATCAGGCCGATCACATCCGCATCCAGCGTGGTAATTGCGGCAATGATCTTATCCCGCTGGCGGACGAACTCTTCCAGAGTATACGCACCGCGCGAGGTTGGGAATCCGCCCCCCATGCCATCGCCGTTAAAGTAGTTAAGCACATTGAAGCTGGCTACTTTCAGGCTCCCACCCACTGCTTCGGGCATTTCCGGACGCAAATTGACCGACGTAAAGTTGACTTCCTGAGTGGGTAAAATCCGGTACAGATCGTAGCTGTAGTACAACACGCCTTCCAGATTTGGAACGGTATCGCCCAGACGCAAGGTCCCATCCGGCCCAAGATAAGGCGGAAGCGGGGTTGGATTTTGTATCGAACTGGCATCATCCAACAAGACTCTACTGCGGTCATTCAAATCCTGCAGTGTCAAAGCCGGCGTTCCGGGAAGTTCAACCTGGGTTGGGGTAAATAACCGGCCATCAATCGAGAGATCCACCTCTCCATAGCGTCCCTGAGTATAGTTCCCCGTAACGAACAGTTGTTGATCAACCTTAATCAGCATACCTTCATAGGTTTCCCACAAATCAAGGCTGGAAATCGGCAGACTGACCACAACCGGTTCGGGAGCGACTACCGGCTCGCAAATCAAAACCTGGCTGACGCTGCCAATTTCGGTCAGATCATAATACTCTTTGACCTGCCCATGCACACGAACGTATTCCCCTACATTTACATCCACGCTGTCACTGTAGACAAACACGCCGTCCGAAGTTGTCAGATCGCCATCTCCCAGCGGGTCCTGCACAAAGAAGCCGCTCAACTGATCCGTCCCCTGGAAGTCCGCAGTGACAACTCCTTCAATCGACACCTCGGTCCCCACCAGGGGGCTGGCCAAGCCGCTGCCCTGAACGGAGTAAATCGGCGTAAAGGCGTCACCGCATTGTTCCACCGGCGGAGGCGTCTCGCACAGATTCTCTGCGCCGGGTGTGGGGAGGGCCTGGATATAAGTATCCGTATTAAGCGCCCCACCGGACCCATTCGGACAGCGCTGGCTGGAGTGATTATCTTTATCACCCTCACCCGCTTCATTGACCTGCGGCTGCCCAGCGTTGAGCAGTACCAGCAGTCCAGCATCATCGGCATCATCCGTGTCGTAAACAACGGCATCTATCAAATTTTCCGTTGTCACAGCCGTCCCGCTGGGGAAATCCGCCGCATCTCCGGCATAGACCGCCACGGCATCCGCGCCGTTCTGCAGCCCGTTGCTGGCAAAGATGATCCCCGGCGTCGGGACGACATCCGCGTTACCCAACAGGAAGTAACCGTTGGCGTCTGTGGTATAACCATCCAGATCATAGGCGGCGTAAGAAGTATCCCCACTGCCATTGTAAAACACCACTACCAACCCATCCAGCGCGGTGTTGCCGACTCCATTATCATACAGCTCCACAAATTCCAGAACGTCCGTGCTGGGAGTATCCGAATCAATCTCGTTGATGATCACATCCGGCACCGGAGGAGGAGGCGTCTCGCACAGGTTCTCTGCGCCGGGTGTGGGGAGGGCCTGGAGATAGGTATCGGTATTAAGCGCTCCACCGAACCCATTCGGACAACGCTGGCTGGAGTGATTATCTTTATCACCCTCACCCGCTTCATTAACCTGTGGCTGCCCTTCATTGAGCAGCACCAACAGTTCAGCGTCATCGGCATCATCCGTGTCGTATACAACGGCGTCCACCAGATTTTCTGTTGTCACAGGCGTTTCGCTGGGGAAATCCGCCGCGTCTCCGGCATAGACCGCCACGGCGTCCGCCCCGTTCTGCAGTCCGTTGCTGGCAAAAATGATCCCCGGCGTTGGGACGACGTCTGCGTTACCCAGCAAGAAGTAGCCGTTGGCGTCCGTGGTGTAACCATCCAGATCATAAGCGGCGTAAGAAGTGTCTCCACTGCCGTTATAGAACACCACTACCAACCCATCCAGCGCTGTGTTACCAACCCCATTATCGTACAGTTCCACAAATTCCAGGATGTCCGTGCTGGGAGTATCCGAATCGATCTCGTTGATGATCACATCCGGCACCGGAGGGGGAGGAGGCGTCTCGCACAGGTTCTCTGCGCCCGGGGTGTCATCCACTCCCAAATCGAATGAACCGATTACCCAGCTCCCGTCACACACATAGGCATGTCCGGGGACGTAAGAACCGTCGGGTCCAACACTGGGTGGCCCATAATGATATTCGGTACCCGCCGGAGGGTTTTCTTCTTCCACCAGCGCAATGCGGTCCAGTTCGGCTGCCCACGGCGTCACATCCAGCACACCATCATCATCCGTGTCCAGATCATCGCCGTTCGCTCCTGTAAAACCGGATACCAGCAGATGGGTCACGTTATCGCTGTTCTCAAAATTCAAATCCGCCACCAGGTCTGCAGCAGCCAGCGTGAAAGTACCCTCCGCGGTCACAAAATAACCGCTGGCCGGAATGGTCTGCCCACTTAAATCCGTCACGGATTCAATCACCCCGCTGCCACCGGTCCCATCGCCAATCACCAGATACGTCAGGCCATCCAATGAGGTTTCGGATGGCCCATACAACTCGAAATATTCATCATTATCCGTATCGGTCTGGTCTATCCGCACTTCACTGATCGTCACACCGGTTTCAGCCTGAGCCAGAACCGGTTCTACCGGACTCAAAGACCCTACCGCTACCCATAAAAGACAAACGACAAGAATTCCATTGAAAAATTTTGAAGAACTTCTTTTGTTCATTTCCGCCATCCTCCCTGATAAATTCAAAAACAACACATTTTGTCAGAAACAAGCACAGACCGATGGAATCAAGTTCCTCCTTTCTTTTTCTGAACAATTGAACGCAGTTATTCCCCTGCGTTTAGAATTTTAAATTGTGATTTTTAGAGCTGCTGGAGATTTCTCATGGATGAGTTGTGCAGGAGCCGGCATTGGGCATGTACTTCTTTATAAAACCACCGCTCAAAAATATTAAACTCGTTTAACTTCAGCACAACCTTGGCGTCATTTGCAATTTTATAATACTCTTTTTCCGATAGGGATTCAACCAACAGTCGTTCATCCGGACAGCTTACAGCCGCTCTCGGAAGCCGATAAAGGTTACCGTCCAACCACCCGATTCAACGCCTGATTAGCCGTTAATTCCGCCTGGTAGATTTCCATTAACTGGTTTTCCAGACCTGCCAGTAAATCATCCACAGCATCTTTCTCCAGCGGAAATTGTTCATTAAAACCCTGTTGAAGTTCCGAAATAAGGGCTTTAAGCCTCCGATATTCTTCTAACCCCCGCTCGCCTTTTTCCACAAGCACTGCCAGTTTTTGCACCTCCAGGGTTTTGATCCGGGCAAAAACCGGCACAGACTCCGGAAGAGCGGCCTCTCCTAAAGTCCGCCATTGTTTTTCAATCGAACGGTATCGCCCCGCAATTTCCTTCAGCGCCGGGTTGTTGATAACCGGAGCCGCTTCGTCTAAAAAATCAGCATAGAGACCGCGCAGCGTGCCGCCATCCGACCAGGTGGGCAGCGTATGAAGAAAAATCGACTTCAAATTGCCATAAAGATAACGTCCATCCGAAAAGATGCTTTTCCATCCCTTTTTGTGGCTCTCATTCGTCATCATCCTGGCCCATTTACGCAGCGCCGGCAGTGAAAATGAATCTGAATGGCCGCTAAGATGAACAGCCGCATCCTCCAGCCCCGCCCAAATTGCACTTTCAAGGTTTATTTCGCCGGAGGCTTCAAAGGTCATCAAACGGTTTTTATAAGAACTGATCCGGCCGCGTGACCGTGCCAATGTTTCCCCATCAATCTGAAAAGCCTCTGATGCACGGTCATCCAACCAGAAACGTTGACCTCCCTCTTCCATGCCGAACACGCCCACCACATGCCGGATCTGCCCGCTGAGGTTCTCCGGGAGCTCAAAATAAGGCAATCCCTGCAAATCCAGCCAGGCCATCGCGGGTTGACCGTTCTCAAGAACGTCAAGGAGATTTTGCGCGGCCTGTTTTCCACTGCCGGTTTCTTCGACCCGGATAGCAATATTCAAGCGTTCACAGAGATTCTGCATAAACCTTACCGGGTATTGCCAGTTGTTGCGAAACCCCAGCACCAGGATCCGGTTGTCATTCTCCTTGAATTCCCACAAAATATAACCCATGCCGGGGCCCCCCCCAATTCCCAGCAGCATGGCTTCCGTGAAGGGTTGATGCATGTGTTCCGCCTCAACACCCTGAAAAGCAAGGATATTCCGAAGTACAGCCGTATCCGGATGCTGGCCCGGCTGAAGAGGATACTTTTCTAATTTCATAAATCGTCTCACAAATGATTGGAAATGTTACCTCATTATATAAAAACTTCCGGGCCGGAGAAAACGAACGTACAATGCACAAAAAGCAGACCCTGTTGTGAGCAAGGGTCTTACTCACCCTCTGCAGAAAAAAGCGATTCATTTTTAAATGGAATCAGCGCCAGCACAACCGCATGTGCGTAGAGTCCCACCCGGTCAATCAGGTTTCCGGTCAGCAGCCCTACCGCGCCGTTATCCTGCTTAGAATTGGCACGGTTAAAAACAATATCATCCGCCTCGCCCAGTTCCACACCCTGATGAACCAGTTCAACCACCCGGTCCGGCAGCGAAAAGGTAGCCGTGCGCGCTTTTCCAATCCGGTCCCGCGAACGGACAATGACCCAGGCAAAAGCCGCCAGACCCTCAGAAACCGGCTCCACGCCTCCTTCTACCCCCACCCAGTAATCCGCTTCAGGGGCCAGCTCAAGGGCCTGGTTGGTGCGGTTCAATGCCCCCCTCAGCGTTTCTGCATCTGTCATAGGTTGGTCGCTAACCCCTGAAGGTACTGCAATTCCTTTTACCTCAAAACACTCGCCGGAAAACATTTTTTGAAATCCCACCAGTGCCGCTTGCTGTTTAACGGGATTCTTCGATGCAACTACCACCTGTTTCATAAATGACGACTCCCAAACATCCGTTTTTTACTTCTCAACTTTTAAAGATTGAACCATCGCATCCAGCACGGCTATACTGGGGAAATAGCTCTCATCCGGCTGGTTATTCAGATTTTCAACCTGGCTATCCACCAGATCCGGCCCCACTTCATAGAAATTATCGGGCGGCTGATAATTGCTGTACTCGTTCAACAACGGGTGACTCAGCGGCAGGATTACAGAGACGTAATAGCGGCCATCATGGGTCAGACCCTGATAGACATAGATCATCTTCTGATTCGTAAAGGGCCATACGGCCTGCCCCAACTCGGTCACAAAACGCACACCGCTGCCATTCTGAAAATCAAAATAGGCTACTTTGGCCCAACCTATTTCACCCGCATTAAAGGACGGCAAAATCGGAATGCCCTGACTCGGGTCCGCAGGCCGGGAGCTTAGTAATGCCTGAAGCCGGTCAATGATTCCTCCTGCATTTTCATTCCCGGCACGATAGGCATCCACCGGGAAGATATACACCTGTGCTTTATGATAATCATTCTGCACAGGATACCCCACCAATTCAAATTGGGGATGTTCCGGCATTCCCCAATACGGGTCTTCGGTCAAATCGGAAGGTACAAGCTGGGTGCTCACATCCCGGCCCAGGCTGTCGTCGTAGGAAAAACTAACCCCATCAAAAGATACATCCGGGAGAACCGGCTGCGCATCTTGCTGAACGGGCTGCGTATCCTGCTGGACAGATGGAGCCTCTTGCTGCGTCGGCTGGACACCCTGTTGGGCTGCCAGCGCCTGCTGAGTAGCCTGAAGCTGTATCATTTCCAATGCAAGCTGGGTAGCTTGAAGTGAGACCTGTGTGGCGGACAGATCATTCTGAGATGGACCGCTCTGGTCCACATCCAACAGGGAACAGGCCAATGTTGTGGCCATCAGACTCAAAACGCCAAGGCTTATCAGAAAAGTGTGGATTCGATGTTTCATGTTTTCCCTCCGGAACTAACCTCTCTAAAAAAATTTAGCCATGCTTCCATGCTTACTGCTCATTAAATATTCTCACGCTCTGGTGGTCTGCCTGCCAACAAATTTCCCTACAGAACCATGACTTTCTCACAATTGCTTATCGTTCGATTCCAGACAATAAAATCATCCGTTGAATCTTTTCCGGAACGCTCCGGTTACCCTTTCCATTATATACTGCAAAATTCTGTAAGAAAATTATTCCTTCAAAAAAGTGTCCCTTTCTTTAGCAATCTTTTCAAATTCCGACAAAATCCATAGCCGGAACATAAAAAATATTCCTGATGCCGCCGACCTTTCAATATTATCAGGTCACAGGGATAGAAATTGAGTAAAATAAATCTGAAGAATTGCGTTTTCCCGCATTTACTTACAGGTCAATTTAATGGACTTTAATCTGGATACCCACGAAATTCTCAAAAGGGCCTTCCCCGGCATTCAAAAGAATGTCGCGGATGAGCTGCTGGCAAGCGGAGCCACCCGGAACTTCCCGCCCAACACCACCATCTGCCAGGAAGGCGCTTTAGAAGACACTTTCTACATCATCCTGAACGGTGAAGTTCGGGTAACAAAAGTGATCAACGATGAAGAAGTCCGACTGCTGACACACCTCACCAACGGCGATTTTTTCGGAGAAATGGCAATCATCCACAACGCCCCACGGGCGGCCACAGTAGCCACCACGCTGCCCACTCAGGTTCTGGAAATCCGCAAAGAGACCTTTACCCACCTGGTTGAACTCAGCAGCAGCATGTCTCTGGCAATGGTCCGGGCGGTCAGCAACCGTCTGCGCGACAATGATGAAATGGCAATTGAAGACTTGCGGGAAAAAGCGCGCGAACTGGCCATTGCTTACCAGCAGCTTGCAGAGCTGGAGCACGCCCGAAGTGAATTCCTGACCACCATCGCACACGAACTGCGCACTCCCCTGATGGCCGCCAGCGGCTTCATGCAGGTCATCCGCACCGGTAAGATTCAGGGCGAAGCGCTTAAATCTGCTGTAGAGACCGTTTCGCGCAATATTGAGGATATCATCGCCCTCACCAACGATATCCTCTTCCTTCAGGAAATGGATTTGATCCTTCCCGATTTCCGTCCAACCGATGTAGGCGCGGTAATCGCTGCCGCAGTAGAATCCCAACACGGCCGCGCCGAACGCAACAATATCGCGCTCAAGCTGGATATCTCCGCCGGCTTACCCACCATTCAGGCCGACCCCCAGAGTTTAGAGCGTGCATTCTCCGCAATCCTCGATAATGCAATTAAATTCAGCCCCGACGGCGGGGAAGTTTACATCCGTGCCGATCACTCCACCACGCATTTGATTGTTTCTGTGCGGGACCGCGGCGTCGGGATTCCTTCCGATGCCCTGCCGCATATCTTTGATCGGTTTTTCCATCTTGATCAGGTCGGCGACCACCTCTTCCGGGGAATCGGCCTCGGGTTATCCGTTGCGCGGCAGGTAATTGAGCAGCACAGGGGAGAAATCCGGGTCAACAGCAAACTCGGTGAAGGCAGTGAGTTCATTATTCTCCTCCGGCTGAACCGGGCGCTGCCCCACTTTACCGGAGCGTTGAAACAATAGCCGGTCCCAAAAAACAATCTCTTACAACAACTTCATCATTTCATCCGTAATTCTCCTCCTGGCTCTCTTCTTGAAGCGCGCCCCTTACCCGTCCAGGCCGTTTTTAGAGCACAGGCAAAGCTGCGCGCAGCACCATTCATGGTGAAAAAGAACCGGAAAAATTCCCCTCCTTTTACGTCAGAAACATAAACTTACAACCGGCTAACATAGGACAAAAGTGGCATAAACCACTTGCATAATGATCTCAATTCGTTTATACTGTGGTTAAATGTGGTATGAAGTGGGTTAAAGTGGAACGCCGGTTTCCTCCCGGCGTTCCGGCGTTAATGCAAAAGGTAGAACTTATGTTCTTAGGGCGTTACGAACACCGTCTGGATAGTAAAGGGAGATTGACCATTCCGGCTCGCTATCGCGAACTGCTGGCAGACGGCGCGTACATCACGCAGGGTTTCGACAACAACCTAATCGTAATGCCTCCTGCATATTTTGACCAGATGTACCAGAGTGTTAACCAGACCAGCATGACAAATCCGGATGCACGTCTGATCAAACGCCTGATCTATTCCAATGCCGACCGCGTCGATGTAGACAAAGTGGGACGCATCCTTGTTCCACAATTCCTGCGCTCAACCGCAGAGTTGGTGGAAGATGTCATCCTGGTGGGAGTTGGAGATTACTTTGAAATCTGGACTCCGGAACATTGGAAGAAACAATCCGAAATTCTTCTGGATACCGAAGCCAATAATGAACGTTTTGCTACCTTGAATATTTCGGTGTAAGGCTGTGCAATGAAAATACCCGATGCTAATGCACAACCCCCTCACCAACCTGTTCTTTACCAAGAGATTCTAGAAGCATTACACCCAGATCCCGGGGAACACTATGTGGATGCCACTGTGGGCGCGGGAGGTCATGCCTGGGGGATACTGAACGCTTCCGGCCCCAACAGTACTCTCCTCGGCTTGGATGTTGACCCCCAGGCGCTGGCAATTGCAGGCCAGCGCCTATCTGATTTTCAGGGACGCTGTACCCTGATACAGGCTTCCTACACCTCCCTGCTCAGTCAGCTTCAGAAACTGGGGTGGGAAGAAGTGGATGGTATTGTGATCGACCTTGGTGTTTCATCCATGCAGCTCGATACTCCGGAACGTGGTTTTTCTTTTCGGGCAGAAGGTCCATTGGATATGCGGTTCAATCCGACAGACGACCGCACCGCGGAAACCCTGGTCAACACCCTGCCCGAGGACAAACTGGCCGATCTGATCTGGCGTTACGGAGAAGAAAAACAGTCCCGGCGGATTGCAAAAGCAATCTACGCTGCCCGCCCATTGAAAACCACCGGCCAGCTTGCAGCAGTCATCCGGGGAGCGGTCAAAGGGTATCCCGGACGGATTGACCCGGCCACCCGGACCTTCCAGGCGCTGCGGATCGCCGTCAACGAGGAATTGCAGGCCGTTGAAGCATTTCTTCCCCAGGCGGTGGCAGCTTTGAAATCCGGCGGCCGACTGGCAGTAATTGCCTTTCATTCGTTGGAAGACCGGATCGTCAAGCAGTACTTTCGCCAGGAAAGCCGTGATTGTATCTGCCCTCCGGAACAACCCGTTTGCACCTGTGGGCACAAAGCATCGCTGAAAGAGGTCAACCGGCGCCCCATTGTGGCACAGGAAGAAGAAAAAAAAGTCAATCCGCGGGCACGCAGCGCTCGCCTGCGAGTTATCAAAAAAATATAACCCTTTAGGTTTGGCACGAATCGTGCAAGAGTCATCAAAAAAGCTTTCTTTGCAGGGTAAAGGATTATGGCTCAACAACTTGTTCAAGCATATCAACAGGCTCCCTGGCGGATCAGAGTTCAACGCATTGTAGCGGTTCTTTTGGTCGTTGTCCTGGTTGGTTTAACCGCAGGGGTTTATTTGTACATCAGCTCCCAATCCGCTGAAGCCGGCTTGATGATATGGGAATACGAAGGAAACATAAAAGAATCTAAGAATAAAATCTCAGAGCTTCAAACTCAGCTGGCAGAATTAACCTCTTACAGCCGGATGGAAGAAAAGGCAAAGGAAATGGGCTATCACCGGATTGCCAAAGGTGAAGGAAAATTCATTTTAGTTCCCGGGTTTTATGGGCGCGAAACCGCCAAACTCACCGAATTAATCGGCACGCCGCAGTCCAAGGAACGAATTGTCATCCGTCCATCGTATACCGAATCGCTTTGGGATTGGCTCTCAGACAAATACAACACGATGCTTGCTGAAATCCCAATCACGGAAGAAGAGGGAGGCTGATTATGCAAAACGGCTTCCGATCGCGCCTTGGGTTTTCCAGCGCATTCTTCTATTTGATGGCAGTTTTAATCGCTCTGCAAACCGTCCGTTTGCAGACTCGTTGGCTTTATACGCCGGAAGATCCCGCAGAATCTCCCGGGATGGTGTTGGCGCAGCCTGAACGCGGCCTGATTTATGATCGATATGGTCACCTGATGGCGGGGAACAAAACCGTCTACGAAGTCGGCTTGAATTTAAATTTGATCGCCGAGGCCAACAACGCAGAAACAATTGCCAGGGTGCTTTCACAAATTTTAGATGCAGATTACAACGATATCTACACCAAAGCCAGCACCGTTCCCGGCTCTGAAGGCGGCGTTTACTACAAAGTGGTTGAGCATTTTGCCACCGAAGAGCAGGTTAACCAAATCTGGAACAATATCGAAGAATACCAAAAACGCGTTAACAGCGATAAAAAGCTGGATGATTCCGCAAGTCTGACCGGCATCGACTGGAAACCCAAGACCATCCGCGTTTATCCGGAAAATTCGCTGGCTTCCAATATCCTGGGGTATGAAACACCCTGGGGTGACGCTCATTTCGGTGTAGAACAACACTACGATACGCTGCTTTCCGGCACCCCTGTCTATGTAAACGTTCAGGACAGCTCGCATATCTTCGAGGCTGATTACGAAGTGCCTTCCGGTGCCAGTCTGGTGCTGACAATTGATCGCGATATTCAGGCCGCGATGGAGAAGATAATTGACGATGCGGTTAAAGATAACGGCGCACAGTTGGGCGTTTTGATTGTGATGGACCCCAAAACCGGTGAACTCCTTGCAATGGCCACCACACCCCGCGCAAACCCGAACAAATACACCGAGTTCAAGGAAGATTCTTTCAACCCGGCTATTGACCTTTCTTATGAGCCGGGATCGGTATTCAAGATCTTCACTATGGCAAGCGCTCTGGATGCAGAAGCGGTTACCCCCAACACCAGTTTTCTGGATACGGGAAGTTACACCATCGGCAAACAGACTTTTTCCAACTGGGATAATGGAGCCTGGGGCCCTCAAACCATGACAACCTGTATGGAGCATTCTCTAAACGTCTGTCTGGCCTGGGTGGCAGATGAACTCGGCACCGATCGTTTTTACAATTATCTCAACGCCTTCCGGATTGGACGCAGCACCAATATTGACCTGGCAGGCGAAATTGTATGGCCGCTCTGGACGCCAAAAGACGCCCAATGGCAGTTGGAGCTGCTGGGCGCGAACTCCTTTGGTCAAAGCGTGATGGTGACACCCATTCAGATGGTGATGGCTGCCTCAGCACTCGCCAATGAAGGAAAAATGGTTGCTCCCCATATCGTCAAATCGTATGAGTACAATGGGATGCAGCAGGACACCGGCACAACCGTGGTAAACTCTCCCATTTCCAGTAAATCCGCGAAGACCATCACCAACATGCTCTCCATTTCAATGGAAGGCGAGACTTATGAGGCTGCCGTTATCGATGGTTACAAAATTGCAGGCAAGACCGGAACCGCGCAGATCCCGGAAGATGGCAGATATCTGGATGACCTTACCAACACTTCTTTCATTGGATGGGGACCAGCCGACGACCCGCAGTTTCTGGTATACATCTGGCTGGAAAAACCAACTTCAAATATCTGGGCTTCTCTTGTCGTTTCGCCCATTTTTAAGAGAACCATCAACGAATTGGTGGTATTAATGAATATTCCTCCGGATGATGTCCGGAAAAATCTTTACGCAAACACGATCAAATAAGGAAAAGACTTGTGTTAACCCTCGCAGATATCCTGGAAGCCCTTACCGGCACCCGCCCCAGCAGAACCTCACTGGTAATTAGTGAGGCTGCAATTGATTCCAGGCAGGTTATTCCCGCAGCCATGTTCGTCGCTCTCCCCGGAGAACGTGTGGACGGGCATGACTATATTGGACAGGCTTTCGATCGGGGAGCCAATCTGGCGCTGATCCAACAAGATCGCTCCGGACAGTTCCCCTGCATCGATATACGGGATCTCCCGGAAGGACTGACCATCCCCAACTCGCCCTTCTGCTTACGGGTAGAAAACACACTCGAAGCCATGCAAAAAATCGCCGCTTTCTGGCGGCGCAAGCTCGACGTAAAAGTCATCGGAATTACCGGCAGCGTGGGAAAATCCACAACCAAAGAAGTAGTGGCCTCCGTCCTCAGCCGGCGTTACCGCACCTTAAAAAATGAAGGCAATCTGAACAACGAGATTGGGCTCCCGCTCACCCTGCTTCGCCTGGGAAAAGGGCACGAGCGTGCGGTCCTTGAGATGGGCTTTTATGTCCCCGGTGAAATTAAATTCCTGTGCGAGATGGCACTGCCTACCATTGGGGTGATCACTAACATTGGCACAGTTCATGCCGAACGGGCCGGCTCTCAGGAAGAAATCGCACGGGGTAAAGCAGAGCTGGTTGAATCGCTTCCCCCTGAAGGGACGGCCATCTTGAATTACGACGATCCCCTGGTTCGCCCCATGGCAGAACGGACCCAAGCTCAGGTGTTTTATTATGGGTTGAACCCAAAAGCAGACCTGTGGGCCGATAACATTGAGAGCATGGGGCTGGAAGGAATACGCTTCCGCCTGCACTACCGCAATGAAGCCCTTCAGCTCCGCGTGCCCCTGATCGGCAGGCATTCCGTCCATACCGCACTGCGCGCCGCAGCGGTTGGATTGGCAGACAATCTATCCTGGGATGATATCATTACCGGTCTGCAAAAAGGTCACATGCAGCTGCGCCTCGTGGCAATTCATACCAAGAATGGCGCGCTAATTCTGGATGACACCTATAACGCCTCTCCCCAATCCACAATGGCCGCGTTGAATCTGCTGGCCGAACTGGAAGGCAGAAAAATCGCCGTATTGGGAGATATGCTTGAACTGGGTCAATATGAAGCAAAAGGACATCACATGGTCGGTGCCCGGGCAGCTCAAGTCTGCGATGAACTGATCACCGTTGGACCGCGCGGCAAAATGATTGCCGATGCCGCGATGGGTTCCCGGCTTCCAGCCGACCAAATTAAATGGTTTGAAACTGTACCCGAAGTGATTACCTATCTGCAGGAACATCTTTCGGAGGGAAATGTTGTGTTGTTGAAAGGCTCACATGGCCTGCGCATGGATCAAATCGCTTCTGCATTGGAGGAAGTTCAATGAAAGAAGGTTCCCTGGCTCTGGCGCTAAGCACCTTGAGCTTTATGATGGCCGTAATCTGGGGCGGGCCGTTGATCCGGGTTCTTCGCCATTTCAAAATAGGCAAGCTAATCCGCGTGGAGGGCCCTGCCCGGCACATTACCAAAATGGGCACCCCTACCATGGGTGGTGTGATGATCATCGTGCCGGTCGTTTTGCTGACCGTGCTGCTGAATGCCTCTCAATTTATTGGTCTGAATTTAAGAATGATGGGACAGTCCATTCTGATTCCATTAATGGTCCTGATCAGCTTCGGCATGATCGGCGCAGTGGATGATTGGGAAGGGGTCCGTGGAGCGCGCAAGGGATTAGGGATGCGTGCCCGTACAAAATTCCTTCTCCAGGTAGGGCTGGCAGTAATGGTGGCCCTCACGCTGAAATATGCTCTGGATGTACCGGAGCTCTTATGGCCGGGGGTTGAGTTCGTGTTTGACCTGGGCCCATTCTATGTCCCGATCGCCGCGTTCATTATCGTGGGGATGTCCAACGCAGTCAACTTCACCGATGGGTTGGATGGATTAGCCGGATTGATTTCGGCTACCGCTTTTGCCGCGTTTGGCGCGATAGCGCTCATGGGAGGCCAAATTTTTCTGGCCCGCTTCTGCTTCACCCTGGTTGGAGCGCTGTTTGGATTTTTATGGTTCAATGTCCACCCGGCCGAACTGTTCATGGGAGATACCGGCTCCCTCGCACTGGGAGCTACCCTGGCGGTTGTCGCACTGATGACCGGAGAATGGCTCTTGCTGCCGATCATCGCTATCATTCCGGTTAGTGAAGCGTTGAGCGTTGTGCTGCAAATCATCTATTTCAAACGTACTCACGGCAAACGACTTTTCAAAATGGCACCGCTTCACCATCATTTTGAACTCTCCGGCTGGAGCGAAACCCAGGTGGTGCAGCGCTTCTGGTTAATGAGTTTACTTTTTGCCATGCTTGGCATGGCACTGGCATTGGTGTGAAATAATGAAAAACTGGAACCAACAACGCATATTAATCCTTGGCGCAGCCCGACAGGGGCTGGCCCTTGCACGCTTTCTTTCCGGTAAGGGCGCGGTGGTAACTTTGAACGATAATCGCCCTGCTGAAGAGATGACAGCTGCGCTGGATGCGTTGAAAGAATATCCTGTGAATTGGGTCCTGGGAGAACACCCTCTGGCACTGTTGGACAGCATGGATCTGGTCTGTATCTCGGGCGGTGTTCCGCTCACGCTGCCCATCATCGTTGAGGCCCGACGCCGGGGACTTCCTATTTCCAACGACTCTCAAATTTTCATGGAATCGATCTCCGGGAAAGTGATTGGAATTACCGGGTCTGCCGGAAAAACCACAACCACCACCCTGATAGGCCGGATGGCGGAAGCCGCCGTAAAGGCTCCCCGGCGGGTTTGGGTAGGCGGAAATATTGGTCTGCCCTTGATTGATCATGTAGATGAAATTCAGCCCGATGATATCGTCATCCTTGAACTTTCAAGTTTCCAACTTGAACAGATGACCCTTTCACCGGATATCGCGGCTGTCCTGAATATCACGCCAAACCACCTGGATCGTCATGGCACCCTGGAGGCCTACACCGCTGCTAAAGCGCGTATTCTGGATTATCAGGACGAGACCGACACAGCAGTTCTGGGGCATGAAGATCCCGGTTCCTGGGGCCTGACGGGCCACGTGCGCGGGAAACTGGTAACCTTTGGTTTTGACCGCTCCCGGTCCGGCCTGCGCGGCACGTACCTGGAAGGATCGGATATTGTCCTGTTTAACGGCGAGCGCACCCAAAAAATACTGCCAACCAATCAGATCCTGCTTCGCGGCCGTCACAACCTGCTCAATGTGCTGGCAGCCTGTGCCATTGCTTTTGCCGCCGGGCTCCCCGTTGAAGCAATGGCTGCCGGAGTTGAAGGTTTTGCCGGAGTGCCGCACAGACTGGAATACGTGCGGGAACTGCATGGAGTGAAATGGTATAACGACTCGATTGCCACTGCTCCGGAGCGCACAATGGCAGCGCTGCGCTCGTTTCGCGAACCCATGGTACTGCTCCTCGGCGGACGTGATAAAGATTTGCCCTGGGAAGGGCTGGCATCTTTGGTGCACCAGCAGGTGGACCATGTGATCCTGTTTGGCGAAGCCGCCCCTAAGATTGAAGCTGCAATTGGCTCACTGCACAACGGCAGCCGTCCCTACACATTGCAAGTTTGCAATGGACTGCAAAATGCAATACAGGCAGCCCATCAGGTTGCCGAAGCTGGCGACGTGGTACTCCTCTCGCCCGGTGGGACCAGTTTTGATGAATTTAATGATTTTGAGGAACGTGGAGAACAATTTCGGTTATGGGTGAAACAACTTACGTAAGGGAAATGCCGGCTGCACGCCGCAACACAA